>JAJEIY010000073.1:0-105000 GCA_022828085.1 Acidobacteriota bacterium
GAACCTCTTCCCTCGTCAACTTCATGCGCCCGACCTCCGGCGCACGAATGGTTCTCGCTTCCCCTGATCCCCCTCGTCACGGACATCTTGGTGCGTAAAACTGGGTGTCTCCCAAAACCGAATCTACGCCTGTCTCCTACAGCGATGGTCCTCTCCTTCGGAGCCGACCGGAACAAAGGGACCTGCCTGTCCCGGCGCCCCGTGGGAGCAAACAGCGACGCGTCGCCTGCGGCCCTGCAGGCCGCGTGCCGGTCGGAGACCGGCGTTCCAAGCCGTCTGCGCCACGGTGCCTGGGTGGAGACCGGTCCGGTTCTGACCGGCGGCGCTCCCTACCGGGTCCGGCTGCGGAGGCGCTCGACCGCGAACAGGAAGAGCAGCGCGAAGGCGATCAGGAAGGTCGCCGCCGCCAGGATGGTGGGGCTGATCTCCTCGCGGATCCCCGACCACATCTGCCGGGGGATGGTGCGCTGGTTCAACCCGCCCATGAAGAGGACGATGACCACCTCGTCGAACGAGGCGGCGAAGGCGAAGAGCGCGCCGGAGAGCACCCCGGGCGTGATCAGGGGGAGCTGCACCCGGCGGAAGGTGGTGAGCGGCCCGGCGCCCAGGCTCTCGGAGGCGCGGACCAGGTTGCGGTCGAACCCCGACAGGGTGGCGGTGACAGTGATCACCACGAACGGGGTGCCGAGCGCCGCGTGGGCGAGAATCAGCCCGAAGTGCGACTGGGTGAGGCGGAGGTCCGAGTAGAAGAAGAACATCCCCGCCGCCGCGATGATCACCGGGATCACCATCGGCGAGATCAGGATCCCGGTGACCAGCCGCCGGAGCGGCATCGCGGGGCTCGAGAGGCCGAGCGCCGCCACCGTGCCGAGCACCGTCGCGAGGAGGGCGGCGGCGACTCCGATCCCCAGGCTGTTCAGGAGCGCCCGCGACCAGCGGGCGTCGTCCACCAGCGCCTCGTACCAGCGGAGCGACCAGGCGTCGGGATCGAGGCGCAGCATCCCCTCGGTGAAGGTGAAGTAGGGCTCGGCGTTGAAGCTGAGGGGGACGATCACCAGGATCGGCGCCACCAGGAAGACGAAAACGAAGGCGCAGAAGGCCAGGTACAGGGCCCTCGAAACGGCGCCGTCCCGCAGACCGAACATCGCCCGCTACCCGAGCTTCAGGCTCGACGCCCCGACGAGCCGGTCGTAGACCACGTAGAGCGCGCCCACCACCACGAACAGGATTCCGCCGAGCGCCGCGGCGAGCCCCCAGTTGAGGGAGGTCTGCATGTGGAAGGCGATCATGTTGGAGAAGAGCTGTCCGCTCGACCCGCCGACCAGGGCCGGGGTGATGTAGTAGCCGATCGCCAGGATGAACACGAGCAGCGAGCCCGCCGCCGTTCCCGGCAGCGTGAGCGGCCAGTAGACGCGGAAGAACGACTGGCGGCGGTTCGCGCCCAGCGACGAAGCGGCCCGCATGAAGTGTGACGGGATCGTCCGCATCACCGAGTAGAGCGGCAGCACCATGAACGGCAGCAGCACGTGGGTCATCGCGACCAGCGTGCCGGTCATGTTGTAGATCATCGCGATCCGCCCGTCGTCGGCGACGATCCCGAGGGCGACCAGCAGGCTGTTGACCACCCCGTGGGTCTGGAGCAGCACGATCCAGGCGGTGGTCCGCACCAGCAGCGAGGTCCAGAAGGGGACCAGCACCAGCAGGATCAGCCAGCGGGCGCGGCGCGGCGGCGCGTTCGCGATCAGGTGGGCGATCGGATACCCGAGCAGCAGGCAGAGCAGGGTGACCGCCCCGCTGACCATGAGCGTCCGGAGCAGCAACGGGACGTAGATCCGGAGTTCCTCGGGCTGGCGGACGATGGACCCGCCGGCGTCGCGGTCGAGGTCGAGCGCCCGCAGGTAGTGGCGCACGGTGAAGCGTTCGCCGGCGGTCCGGATCGCCCGCCAGGTGGCCGGCTCGCCCCAGGCGGGATCCCCGACCATCAGGGTTTCCCGGGCGGTCGCCGCCGGGGCCTCCGCCGCCGCCCGGGCCCCGCGCACGATCACGCTGCGCATCCCGCTCGCAACCCGGTTCACCCGCCCGCCGAGCCGGCCGGCGAGGCGGCCCTCGAGCGCCGTCTCGAGTTCCCGCGCGGCGGCCGCGAAGACCGGTTCTCCGGGCAGGGTCTCCCCGTCCCACTCCTCGAGGAGGGCGAGGGTTTCCGGGAGCGCGTCGGCGACGAGGGGGTCGTAGACGCTCCGGGAGAGCATCGTCCCCAGCGGGAAGAGGAACGAGAAGCCGACGAAGGCCACGAGCGGCAGAGTGAGTCCGGCCGCGCGGAGCCGGGTCCGGGCCGGCGGGCCGACCGCCGGTCGCTCCGTCATCGCGCGAGCCAGGCGCTGAAGCGCTCGTTCACTTCGTCGAGGTGGTCGCTCCACCAGAGCGTGTTGCTCGTCAGCACCCTCCCGAGGTTCTGCGGGCTGGTGGGCAGGTGCGGGAGCATGGGAACGCCGGTCTCACGGTGGTTCGCGACCAGGGGCAGCGCCGAGCGCCGGGTGGGGCTGTACGCGATTTCCCCGCTGAGCCGCGCCATGGCTTCCGGCGAGGACGAGAAGCGGAGGAACTCGAGGGCTTCCTTCAGGTGCGGCGTCCCGGCCACGATGCCGGTCTGCCCGATGTCGAGCACCTGCCCGTCCCAGACGATGACGAACGGCTGGTCCTCGAGGACCTGGGCGTTGAAGATCCGTCCGTTGTAGGCGGTGGACATCGCCACCTCGGCGTCGGCGAGCATCTGCGGCGGCTGCGCGCCGGCTTCCCACCAGACGACCTGCTCCCGGATCGTCTCCAGCTTCCCGAAGGCCCGTTCCATCCCCGCTTCGGTGTCGAGGACGGCGTATACCTCGTCCGTCGCCACCCCGTCGGCCATGAGGGCGAACTCCAGATTGACGAGCGGGCTGCGGCGCATCCCGCGCCGGCCGGGAAAGCGCTCCAGATCGAAGAAGTCGCCGAGCACCGCCGGCTTCTCACGGGGGAAGCGGGCGGGGTGGTAGGCGACCACCGTGGAATAGAAGACGTTCCCCACCCCGCAGTCGCCGTTCGCTTCCGGCCAGAAGTCCTCCGCGGCCGGGGAACCGTCGGCGCCGGGCCCGAGCAGGTCGTCCGGAATCAGCTCCAGGAGCCCCTCGTCGCACCCCCGCGTCGCATCGAACATCTCGAGATCCACGATGTCCCAGTGCACGTTCCCCGTGTCCACCTGGGTGCGGATCTCGGCGAGGCCGCCGTTGTAGTCCTCCCGGGCCAGGGTCAGCCCGGTCTCGGCCTCGAACGGTTCGTAGTGAGCCTTGGTGACCGCCCGCGCGTAGGCCCCGCCCCAGGAGACCACGGTCAGTGAGCCCGGTCCGTCTCCCGGTCCGCAGGCCGCGGCCAACGCGAGCGCGGCGAAGGAGACGGCGCGCTTCATGACCTCGCCAGCCAGGCGCTGAACCGCTCGTTCATCTCGTCGAGGTGTTCGGTCCACCACGCGCCGTTGCTGCGCAGCGTGTTCCGGAGATTCTCGGGACTCGTGGGCAGATGCGGCCGCATGTCGGCGCCGGTCTCGACGTGGGTGGAGACGAGCGGCAGCGCCGACCGGCGCACCGGCGCGTAGGCGATGTAGCCGGTGAGCCGGGCCAGTGACTCCGGCGAGGTCATGAACCGGATGTACTCGAGCGCCGTATCGAGGTTCGGGGAGCCGGCGACGATCGCCATCTGGCCCCAGTCCAGCACCTGTCCGTCCCAGACGATGACGAAGGGCTGGTTCTCGAGGGCCTGGGCGTTGAAGATGCGGCCGTTGTAGGCGGTGGACATCACGACCTCGGCGTCGGCGAGCATCTGCGGCGGCTGGGCGCCGGCTTCCCACCAGACGACCTGGTCCCGGATGGTGTCCAGCTTGCGGAAAGCGCGGCGCAGTCCCTCCTGGGTGTCCAGGGCGGCGTACACCTCCCCGGGCGGGACGCCGTCCGCGAGGAGCGCGAACTCGAGGTTCACGAGCGGGCTGCGACGCATGCCCCGGCGGCCGGGAAAGCGTTCGAGATCGAAGAAATCGGCAATCGTGGCCGGCTTCTCCCCGGGAAAGCGATCGGGGTGATAGGCGTAGATGGTGGAGTAGAAGGTGTGGCCTACTCCGCATTCGGTCAGGGTTCCGGGCGAGAAGTCGTCCTCCGGCGGGGCGCCGTCCAGGCTGGGCGCGAGGATGTCCTTGGGGATCCGTTCGAGAAGTCCCTCGTCGCAGCCCCGGATCGTGTCGAAGATCTCGAGCGAGAGGACGTCCCAGTGGACGTTCCCGATGTCCACCTGGGTCCGGATCTGGGCGAGTCCGCCGTTGTAGTCCTCCCGCCCGATCACCACCCCGGTCGCCGCCTCGAAGGGTTCGTAGAAGGCCTTGTTCACCGCCCGGGCGAAGGAGCCGCCCCAGGAGACGGCGGTCAGCGAGCCGTCCGGGGGATCGCCGGCGCAGGCGATTCCCGCCGCGAGGCCCAGCGCGGCGAGTGCTCTCGGCGCGCGCCGGGTGCGGCCCGGCTCTCTCACGGTTCGGTGGACTCGGGCTTGTGGTCGAGCGCCCGGCAGTCGGTGGGGGTCCAGCCGATGCGGACCCGGTCTCCGGGGATCACGGCGCCGTGGCCCACGACGTTCGGGATCTTCACGATGAAGTCGTCCGCCCCGAGCACACTCACCACCACCCGCAGGTGGTCGCCGAGGAAGGTCAGGTCCTCGACGCGGGCTTCGAACTCGTTGGCGAAGAGGCCCGGTTCGGGCGCCAGCCCGACCCGCTCCGGCCGGATGGAAAGCGTCGTCAGGTCCCCGACCTCCCCCGGCACCACCCGCAGGGCCCGGATCACGGTGTCCCCGACCCGCACGTCGCAGACGGCGCCGTCGATGTTCTCGATCCGTCCGGAGAGGCGGTTGTTCTCACCGATGAAGCGGGCCACGAAGTTCCGCATCGGTTCTTCGTAGAGACCCTCCGGGGTGGCGATCTGCTGCAGCCGGCCGTCGTGGAACACGGCGACCCGGTCGGAGAGCACCATCGCCTCCTGCTGGTCGTGGGTGACGTAGATGCAGGTGATCCCCAGGGTGCGCTGGATGCGCCGGATCTCGTACTGCATCTCCTCGCGGAGGCGGCGGTCGAGCGCGCCGAGGGGCTCGTCCATGAGGACGAGGTCCGGCTCGAAGACGAGGGCGCGGGCGATGGCGACCCGCTGCTGCTGGCCGCCCGAGAGCTGCGTGGTCTTGCGGTTCTCGTAGCCCTCGAGACGGACCAGGCCGAGGGCCCGCGCCACCCGCTTCCGGGTGTCTTCCGGGTCCACCCTGCGCACCTCCAGGGGAAACGAGAGGTTCTGCCCCACCGTCAGGTGCGGGAAGAGCGCGTAGTTCTGGAACACCATCCCGATGCCCCGCTTCCGGGGCGGCAGGTCGCCGATGGGGCGGCCCCGGATCCGGATGGCGCCGGCGGTGGGCGCTTCGAAACCGGCCAGCATCATCAGGCAGGTGGTCTTGCCGGACCCCGAGGGGCCGAGCAGCGTCAGGAACTCGCCCTTGTGGACCTGGAGATCGAGCCCGTCCACGACCGGGGTGACCCCGTCGTAGGTCTTCGAGACCCCCTCGAACTCGACGTAGGTTGCGTCGTCCGGCACCACCACCTCCTTGGCCGTCTCGCGCTGACGGCGGCGACGATAGCGCACGGGTGTCCCCGACAGCGTGCTTCACCCCTTCGCTCAAGCGACAATAGGGAAATGAAGCCCCGCGCGCGGTTCGGAGATGTCTTCGAGTCGGTCGTCCGGAGCCTGCGCGCGAATCCGGAGGCCGATGAACTGGCGCCGGAACTGCGCCGTCTCAGCGACGAGATCCAGGCGCTCTCGCCCTCCCAGCCGTTTGTCGAAGGCTTCGAGCGCGCCTACCGGGTTGCCGACGGCGCCCACGCCGGGGGCGCGCCGCTCATCGGGCTGGCCGCGGAGATGGTCGCGGACCACGCCCCGGACTCCGGTTGGAGCCGGGACCAGCTCGAGGCCTACCTCGAGGGGCTGGGCCCGGCGCGCGCCGCCGACTTCCTGACGGAAGTGGCGGCGGCGATCGATCCCCAGGCCGCACCGATGCGACCGTGAGGGGGAGCAACGAAGCGCGGTGCGCCGGTCTTCAGACCGGCATCGCCCGCGCAGCGGGCGAAACTCCAGGGCTTCATTTCGCCGCATGGCGCCCTCGCCAAAGGGAATGGCGCGGCGACGACTGCGCGCGCTACCTCTGCTTCGCCGTCGTTGTTTCGGGTCCCCGCGACGGGGCGCAACGGCGCCGGGAGTTTGCTGTGAAAATGCAGTCCGGTGGGTCGGTCAAGCGCCGTGAGGGCGCCGCCGGCTTCGTTTCGCCATTTTCATGCCCGGCGGGGTGCGCGGGAGCACCCGCGCATGGGAGTTCTCCCGGTGGGGACTCCTAACGGCCCGGCGGACGCATGCTCCGCACCGGCTGCGGATCGTCACCGGCCGGCGTGTTGTGCTGCATGATGATCTGCCAGCGGCCGTCCACGTGGATATAGGTCATCGTGTAGCGGCCCTCGTGGACGGTCATCCGCTCCTTGCCGTCGTAGAGGACCGAGAGCGCGTATTCGCCGTAGGCGATCCCGGTGCCGCCGATCACCCGGTACTGCTCCCGGCTGGTCCGGAACTCGGCCCCGGTGGTGTTGTTGAAGAACAGGTTCCAGTCGATCGCGCAGGCTTCCCGGCCCTGCTTTCCCGAGGTGGGACCGCAGGCGTAGAAGGAGAGCGCCTCTTCGTGAACGGTGTCCAGGAAGCCGTCGAGGTCCCCGCCGTTGAGCGCCGCGACCGCGGTCTCGAAGGTGTTCCGCAGCGAGGCGACGTCGGCGACGTCGCCCTCGCCGGCGGCGGGGGCGCCAACCAATGCGAGGCCCAGAAGCGAGAGCGTGAGGAGGCGGACGGGATTCTTCATGGCGGTTGATTCCTTGGGGCGCGAAGAGTACGTCATGGCGCATTCGTAGCGGTCGTCTCGCCGGGCCGGTTCCCGAGTTCAGTCCGCGAACATCTCCTGAAGGATGTGGAGGACCTCGGTCATCGTCTCGTCGGGCAGCTTTCCCAGTCTCCGGATCAGGCGGCTGACGTCCACGGTGCGAATCTGGTCGAGAGCGACGAACCCGGACCGGCCGGCAAAGTGACACGGAACTCGCCACGGATAAGCGCGGCCGCCGGTTGTCATCGGGACGATGATGGTGGTTCTCAGGTACCCGGCG
Organism: Acidobacteriota bacterium; assembly: GCA_022828085.1. Lineage (GTDB taxonomy): Bacteria > Acidobacteriota > Vicinamibacteria > Marinacidobacterales > Marinacidobacteraceae > Marinacidobacterium. Next base: position 7,250 of record JAJEIY010000073.1, read on the forward strand.
AGTTCATCCGGGGAGACGATCAGGCAGGGTCGGGTTTTCTGGATCTCACTGCCGGTGGTCGGGTCAAGCCCCACCAGGTACACGTCACCGCGGACCAGGGCGTCCCGTCCTACCAATGCCAGTCGTGCTCGTCGAAGTCGTTCCGAGACGGCGGATCAAGCAGCTGGTCGTCTCCCGCAGCGTGGGCCTGGCGGGCGGCCTCCGCCCAGCCGGCGCGCGGAGATCGGACCGCGCTCGCCGTCAGCCTTCCCGGTTCCGCGCGGAGCTCGATCTCATCGATCAGGCCAGCCTCGTCGAGCAACGCCTTGGGAATGCGGATTCCCCGAGAGTTCCCGATGCGGACGATCTTGGCGAGGACGGCCATAAGCACATTGTAATTCCATTGGGCCTCGTTCCCGCCAGCAGCACGCTCAGAACGCCTTCAGCCAGGTGAGCTTGGCGACCGCGGTCCGTCGGGTCCAGGGGTCGAGCCGCGGGTCGAGGGTGTCGTCGGTGATGTAGCCGGTGTCGAGCACCAGGAACAGGTCGCTTCCCGGGGTGTGGATCCAGTCCACGCGGATGTTCGCCTGGAGCTCCTTCGAGAGGTTGTCCCACTGGATGAGGGCGCCGGCGAAGAGTTTGCGGCTGACGGCGCCCTCGATGTTCAGCCCGATCAGGGTGGTGGCGAAGTCCCCGTCCGCCACCGGCAGCGAGATCTCGTTGCGCGAGACCTCGCCGCCGATGGTGAGGTGCGGCCCGGTCTTGAGGCTGATCCCGCCCCGGACCTCGCTCCGGTCCCCGCCCCAGAAGCTCCCGGTGGACCCGAAGACGGTGCCCGAGAGCACCCGGCTGTCGTTGGTCCGGGCGCCCAGCGCGAAGGAGGTGAACCGATAGTCCCCCGGGCTGAGCAACCGCCCGCTGATCGAGGCCGGGCCGTGCAGCCGTTCGAACCGGCTGGTCCAGTCGAACGCGACGGTCTCTCCCGACTCGAACACGAATCCCAAGCTGGATCCCGCCCGGCGCGATTGCAGTTCGCCGTCCGTGCCGAGAATCCGCTCCCCGTTCAACTGGATCCAGGAGCTTCGCGCCCAGTCGCTCGCCTCGAAACGGGGCGTGAGGGCGGTCCGGACGTTCCACTGGTCCTGGTCGCGCCGGCGGACGAAGCCGAGCGCCGGGTCGAATGCCTTGCCGACGTGGGTGCGCTGGACCCGCAGGCCGTAGCGTTCGTTCTGCAGTTCCAGTTCGGCCCGGGCGGCCGCGTTGCCTTCCTCCGCTCCGCCGTCCTCCGAGTCCCAGACCCGCGCGCCCCACATCCGGAACTGGGAGCTGCTCCAGAACCGGGTGACGAAGTCGGCCCCGGCGGTGCGGCTGCTGGATCCCCCGGCGTCGAGGCTGGTGCCGATCACCCCCATCGTGGTGCGTTCGCGGAGGTTCGCCTGGAGCCGCACCACCGAGTTCCAGGCGCCGGCGTCCACGTCGGGAACGCGGCTCTCGGTCCGGAGCGCCAGCGCCCCGACCGAGATGGGTCCGGCCTGTCCCGTGAGCCTGCCCCCGCCGAGGATGTCGTCCTCGAGCCCGATCCGGCGGCTGAAGAACACTTCCGTCTCCTGGGTCGTTCCGAACTCGAAGAGGCCGGCCCGTTCGAGGAAGAACTCGCGCTTCTCCGGGAAGAAGAGGTCGAAACGGGTCAGGTTGATCTGGACGTTGTCCGTCTCCACCTGGGCGAAGTCGGTGTTCCAGGTGAGGTCGAGCGTCAGGTTCGAGGTGAGCCCGTACTTCAGGTCGAGGCCGGCCTTCGACTCGCGTTCGAAGCCGACCTGGCCGTTCAACGCCTGCGCGCCGAGGTTGGCATAGGGCTTCACCTCGAGACGGTGGCCCCGGCGGACGTCCTTCAGCCCGGTCAGGGTCGCGTACTGCGAAGACTGGGCGATGTTGCCCCGGTACTCCTGGCCGATGTGCGGCCAGATGACGGTCTCGTTCTTCCGCCGGATGGAGCGCTGGAAGGCGATCCCCATGAGCGGCTCCTCCACGTCCGCGAAGCGGATCGTGGTGAACGGGATCTCCATCTCGAGCACCCAGCCGTCCTCGTTCACCGTGGTCTCGGTCGTGAAGACGCCGTCCCAGTTCCAGTCCGGCCGGTCGAGGCTCTCGTCGGCGAAGAGGGCGTCGTCCTGGGTGCCGGGTGCGCCGACCTCGAAGATGTACCCGTTCCGGCGGTCGAAGTAGGTGTCGAGCCCGATGATCACGCGGTCGTCCTTGTCGATCCGCCCGCCCCGGTGCAGGACGTCCCGCCGGATCCGGTCCGGTTCCGAATCGAAGAACATGAAGCCGAAGTAGAGGGCGTCCTCGTCGTAGGCGATCCGCACCTCGGTCCGTTCGCTGGCGGGCGCGCCGTCCACCGGATCGCGCTGCTTGAAGCCCGTTACGGGCGGGATGTCCGCCCAGAAGGGCTCGTCGAGCACCCCGTCGATGCGTGGCGGGGTATCGATGCGGATCGCCCGCGCGGTGCGGTCCTGGGCTGGCGCGGGCGTTCCGATCACGAAGCCGCCGAGCAGCAGGGCTGCCGCGACGCTCCGGATGACGGACCGCTGGATCAGCCGGACCCCCCGGTCATCTCGTGCAGCTCGATCTCGCAGTCCGGGGACCAGGCGAGGTGCGGGTGGTCGGCCAGCAGCGCCTCGGCCGCTTCCATGTTCTCCGCCTGCACGATCGAATAACACACGACGTTCCGGGTGCTCGGGGAGTTCCCCGCCGCGGTCAGCCGGCGCCCTCCCGCGAGTGGCGTCCCCATGTCCACGAGCTGGTCGCCGCAGCGGCCGAACCAGGCCATCCACGCCTCCATCCCGGCCCGCATCTCCGCCGGATCGGCGTTTTTCGCCATCTCCATGAACGACATGGGCATGTGGTAGAGCACCAGGTACTTCTTCACGTCGGGTTCCTCGATTCGCTCCGGGGTCGGCGGGAGCGACGCGACGATAGGCGGGGGCGGCGTGCGCGTCAACGGGCGGCGTTCCCCGCCGGTCATGATGGCGAAACGGCTTGGAACGCCGGTCTCCAGACCGGCACCGCGGTGCTCCGCACCGCGCACGTCGCAACCCCGCCCGGAAAAGGCAGCTCCCCCCGGCGCCTGGCGACACCGAACGGACATGACTATGGCAAAATACGCCGCAAACTACTGTCATGCTATACAAGCGCCTGACCACCCGGCCTCGCCGCAGCTTCTTCCTGTTCGGCGTGCGCGGAGTCGGCAAGAGCACCTGGGCGCGTTCCGCGATTCCCGAGGCGACGCGCTTCGATCTGCTCGACGAGGCCCTGTTCCACGACCTGATCGGACGGCCGGGGCGCTTTGCCGAGATGGTCGCGGGCGTTCCGGAGGGGCGGTGGATCGTGGTGGACGAAGTCCAGCGGGCTCCCGCCCTGCTCAACGAGGTGCACCGTCTGATCGAGGAGCGCGGGCGCCGGTTCGCCCTGCTGGGGTCCAGCGCCCGCAAGCTACGGGCGGCGGGCACCAACCTGCTGGCCGGGCGGGCCACCCGAAAGCAGATGTTCCCGCTGGTGCCCGAAGAAATGGGGGCCGATTTCGAGCTGGAACGGACCCTGCGCATCGGATCCCTGCCGCTGGTGCTCGCCTCGGAGGATCCCGGACAGACCCTGGGCGACTACGTGACGCTGTATCTGCGAGAAGAGATCCGCGCTGAAGCAGCGGTTCGCAACCTGGGCGGGTTCGTCCGTTTCCTGCCCGTCGCCGCCCTCCTCCACGGGCAGACGTTGAGCGTGTCCGGAATCGCCCGCGACGCCGGCGTGGCCCGGAACACCGTCGCTGGTTACCTCGAAGTCCTCGAGGACACGCTCCTCGCTTCGCGGCTGCCGGCGTTCGAGGCGAAGCTGCGCGTCCGCGAGCGGCGTCGCCCGAAGCTGTACTGGACCGATCCCGGGCTCGTTCGGGCGGCGAAGGGCATCCGCGGGCCACTCGCTCCGGAAGAGCGCGGCGCGCTCTTCGAAGGTTGGGTCCTCGGGCTGCTCAACGCGTACGCCCAGGAAAGGGAACTCTTCGACGAGGTCCGCTACTGGGCGCCGGCCGAGTCGAATGTGGAAGCGGACTTCCTCCTCCGCCGCAATCGGGAATTCCTTGCCATCGAGGCCAAGGCCGGCTCGCGCTATCACGCCGGAATGCTCCGGGGCCTCCGGGCCGTCGGGGAGCTGCCCGGCCTCGCCCGCCGGGTGCTGGTTTACGGCGGTCGCAACTCCTTCCGCACGGAAGACGGGATCGAGATCTGGCCGGCCCTGCGGTTCAGCCGGGAACTCGCCGAGGATTCACTCTGGCCGTGAGGCGGTCCGTGCCCTGACGCCGGGTGCCCGCCGACTGCCGGCCGGGGGTCAGAACGCCTTCAGCCAGGTCAGCTTGGCGACCGCGGTCCGCCGGGTCCAGGGGTCGAATCGCGGGTCCAGCGTGTCGTCGGTGATGTAGCCGGTGTCGAGGACGAGGAAGAGGTCGCTGCCGGGCGTGTGGATCCAGTCGATCCGGACGTTCGCCTGGAGTTCCCTGGACAGGCTGTCCCACTGCACGAGGGCCGCGGCGAAGAGCTTGCGGCTGACCGCGCCCACGAGATCCACCGCGACCAGCGTGGTCGTGAAGTCGCCGTCGGCCACCGGCAGGGAAACGTCGTTCCGGGCGAGCCGGAGGCCGACGGTGAGGTGCGGCCCGGTCTTGACGACCCCGCGGCCGCCGTAGCGGGTGCGGCGGCCGCTCCAGAAATCGCCCCGGGACCCTTCGAGCGAAACGGAGAACATCCGGGCCTCGTTGGTGCTCGCGAAAACCTCCCAGAAACGGAAGTCGTAGTCCCCGGGCGGGAGGGTGCGGCCGCTGATGGAAGCCGGGCTGTGGAGGCGCTCGAAACGATCGTCCACCACGAGCGAGACCCGTTCGCCCGACTCGAACAGGAAGTCCGCGTTCGAGGAGAGCCGTTCCGACTGGAGTTCGCCGCCGGTCCCGAGGGTGCGGACGCCGCCTCCCCAGACCGAGAACCGCCGCGCCCAGCCGCTCTGCTCGAAGCGGGGCCGGAACCCGCCCCAGAGCTGCCACTCGTCCATGTCGCGGCGGCGGACGAAACCGAGCGCGGGATCGAAGTCCTTGCCGACGTGGACGCGGTCCACGGACAGGGCGTAGCGGTCGTTCTCCACATCCAGCTCGGCGCGCGCGGCCTGCCTGCCGGGGCCCGTTCCGCCCGTCACCGAATCCCGGAGTCGCGCTCCCCAGACCCGGAAGGACGAGCTGCTCCAGAACCTCGTGTGGAAGTCGGCTCCGGCCACCCGGTTCGAGCGCCCGCCGGTGCGGTCGAGGCTGGTCGCGATCACCCCGGCGGTCGTCCGCTCCCGAAGGTTGGCCTGCAGGCGCAGGACGGAGTTCCAGGCCGCCGGGGCTCCGCTGCCGCCGGTGGCGGAGTCGGAGGCCGCCGGCGTCCCGCCGGTTCTCAGCGCGAGCGCCCCGATGGAGATCGGACCCGCCTGGCCGGTGACCCGGGCGCCCCCCTGGATGTCGCCGTCGAGGCCCACCCGGCGGCTGAAGAAGACCTCCGTCTCCCGGGACGTTCCGAATTCGAAGAGGCCGGCCCGCTCGAGGAAGAACTCCCGCTTCTCCGGGAAGAACAGGTCGAACCGGGTGAGGTTGATCTGGACGTTGTCGGTCTCGACCTGGGCGAAGTCGGTGTTCCAGGTGAGATCGAGCGTGAGGTTGGACGTCAGTCCGTACTTGAGATCGAGACCGGCCTTCGACTGGCGCTCGAGGTTGCGCTCGCCGGCGAGCTGCTGGCCGCCGAGCGACGCGTAGGGCTTGACTTCGAGCCGGTGGCCGCGCCGGACGTCCCGGAGCCCGGTCAGCGTCGCGTACCGGGACGCCTGGGCGATCCCGCCCACGAAGTCCTGGCCGATGTGGGGCCAGAAAACGTTCTCGTTCTTCCGCCGGATGGAGCGCTGGATGGCGATCCCCATCACCGGCTCCGCCACGTCGGCGAAGCGGATGGTGGTGAAGGGGATGGCCATCTCCAGCACCCAGCCCTCGGCGTTGACGGTGGTTTCCGTGGTGAACACCCCGTCCCAGTTCCAGTCGGGGCGTTCGAGGCGTTCGTCGGTGAACAGCGCGTCGTCCTGGGTGCCGAGCGAGCCGATCTCGAAGATGTAGCCGTTCCGGCGGTCGAGGTAGGTGTCGAGGGCGATGACGATCCGGTCGTCCTTGCTGATCCGGCCGCCGCGGTCGAGGATGTTGCGCAGGATGCGGTCGGGCTCCGAATCGAACAGCTTGAACCCGAAGTAGAGGTTGTCCCGGTCGTAGGCGATCCGCACTTCCGTCTGTTCGCTCGCGGGCGCGCCGTCCACCGGGTCGCGCTGCCTGAAACCGGTCACGGGCGGGATCGCGTCCCAGAACGGCTCGTCGAGCACGCCGTCCACGCGGGGCGGGGTGTCGATGCGGACGGCCCGGGCCTCACGGTCCTGTCCTGCCGCCGGGGATGCGAAGCAGAGGGCGGTCAGGACGATGCCGCAAGCGAGCACGGGGGGTCTGTTCAATGCGTTCTCGCGTCCGCCCGCGTCGGACGGCGCCCGGTATTCTCCGTTCCGGAGCCCCTCTCCGGAGTCCGCCATGTCGAAGACCACCGTGTTCCCCGTTGTCCTGCTTGTTGCTTTCCTCGCCGGGTGCGGCGCGAACGCCCCCGAGGAACCGGCGGAGGCGCCGCCCGCCGCGGGGGCCGAAGCGACCGTGAACGTGGTCATCGAGACCACGCTCGGCGAGATCGAGGTAGAGCTCTATCCCGAACGCGCGCCGCTCTCGGCCGCGCACTTCCTCCGCTACGTGGACGGCGGCCACTACGACGGCGCGGCGACGTTCTACCGCGCCACCCACACCGCGAACGGGGATGCGCACAACGTCGTGCAGGGCGGGATGCGCAGCCTGCCGATGCTGGTCCGGGACGGCGGCGAGGCGGAGGCGGAGCCGCCGTTCCCGCCCGTCCCCCACGAGCTTACGCAGGACACCGGGATCCGCAACGAACGCGGGACGCTCGCCTACGCCCGGAACGAGCCCGGCACCGCGAACACCGAGATCTTCTTCAACGTCGGGGACAACTTCGTGCTCGACACCGGCGCCGGCGATCCCACCCGGGACGGCTTCGGCTACGCGACCTTCGGGCGCGTGGTCCGGGGCATGGAGGTTCTGGACGCGATCCACCGGCTGCCGACCGACGCCCCGGCCGCCAGCGAAGTCGTCCAGGGCCAGATCCTGAACGACCCGGTCCCGATCGTCAGCGTGCGGCGGGCGGAGTAGGGGACCGCCGGCCGGAGTGGCGGGCCGGCTTGGAACCCCCACCGGGAGCAACCGTCATGATCGGTCCTCCTGCACACCTCGCCGGGCATGAAAACGGCGGGAACGGCTTGAGTTCGGAGCGCCGGCCTCCGGCCGGCATCGCGGCCGCAGGCCGCGAAACGCACGCCACAGCTGATTCCAGTGGCGTGATCCCAATCGGGGACGGCTGCGCGCCGCCTGAAACGAGCCGGACGTGGGCCCCACCTTCAGGAGGAGGAGCGCCATCAGCGCGGGTTTCGCGCTCCCGCGCGATGCCGGCCGGAGGCCGGCGCTCCGAGGCGGCGCCGTCACGACTGCTGGCCAACCGGCACGGCTGCATTTTCACAGCAACCGGGCTGGCTTCAGCCGGCACATGGTCCGTAGCGGCCCGCGGCGTTTCCCTCATGGCTCCGGATCTGACGGTCGCGGAGGCGGCGGGGAAGCAGCCCTGAGCCGTACGTGAGCTACTTCACGCGGCTCGCGCGGGGTCGTCAGCTCCTCAGGAGCAGCGTCGTCCGCAGCGTGGAGAACTGCCGTGAGTCGGGCAACGAGGCTCTGTCCGGCCCTTTGCCTACGCCGGGCCGTCCGTCCGCACCCCGTGCTGGGTGCCCGACGCGACCCGAATCCCCGCCGCCCAGCGCTGCTCGTCGGTCTTCTCCTCGACCGTCGGCACGAAGAACCAGTCGTTCTGGATGCGGTCGGGCTTGAGGTCGAGGACGCAGTAGCCGCGGTGGAACGCCTCCCCGAACTTCTTGTGCGGGTTGGCGGCGAGTTCCTCCGCCACCTCGGCGGCGATGGCCTCCTCGGTCCCGAGCCGGCGCAGCTTCGAGCTGGGCGAGGACACCGCGGTGGTCACGAAGTCCACTCCGTACGAGCCGGCGCCGGTGTCCGGGTCGTACCCGGCGAGCGGATTCCGGGGCACGTCCATCCCCCACGACTGGTGCACGTCGCCGGTGAGCACCACCAGGTTCCCGATCCGCTCGCTCTCGAGGAACTCGAAGAGCCGGTTGCGGCTCGCCTCGTAGCCGTCCCACTGGTCCGGGTTCTGGGGGTTCCCGTCGGCGTCCAGCATCGGCCCCATCATCACCTGCTGCCCGAGCACTGGCCACCGCATTCCCGCCGCCTTGGCGGCCGCGAGTTCGCCGTAGAGCCAGCGCTCCTGGCGGTCGCCGAGGAGGGTCCGGTCGGGGTGCCGCATTCCCTCCACGTCGCCCCACTCGGCCTGCCGCGAGCGCCCGATCAGCCGGGTGTCCAGCATGATGAGGTCGAGGAGCTTCCCGAAGCGGAAGGTCCGGTAGGTGCGCTGGCTCGGCCAGGGCTCGGGCTCCCGGATCGGCATCCACTCGAAGTACGCCTTCACCGCCGCCGTGCGGCGGACGAACCAGTCGCCCTCCTCGTCCTCGATCTGGTGGTTCTGCGCCCCGTCGGTGTAGGCGTTGTTGGTGATCTCGTGGTCGTCCCAGACGCACACGAAGGGGTGGAGGCGGTGGACTTCCTGGAGGTCGGGGTCGGACCGGTACTGCGCATGGCGGGTCCGGTAGTCGGAGAGGGTGGTGATCTCCTTGTCCGGCCGCGGCGCGCGCCCGAAGCGGGTGCCGTCCCCGTAGCCACGGTTCGGATACTCGTAGAGGTAGTCGCCGAGGTGGAGCACCGCGTTCAGGTCGTCCCGCTCGGCGATCCGCCGGTAGACGTTGAAGTAGCCGAAGGGCAGGTTGGAACAGGAGACGAAGGCGAGCCGGACGTGGTCGGTGTTCCGGGGCAGGGTCTTCGTCCGGCCGACCGGGGAGCGCTCCCCGAGCGCTCCGAACCGGTAGTGGTAGGTGGTTCCCGGCTTCAGTCCGGGAGCCGTGACCTTGAACGTGTAGTCGCGCCCGGGCCCGGTGGCTCCTTCGCCCTCGGCGACGACTTCCTGCATCCCCGGATCCCGCGCTACCTGCCACGAGACCGCGACGCGGTCGTCCGACGACCCCGAGACCCGGGTCCAGAGCAGCACCCGGTCGGCCAGCGGATCCCCGCTTGCCACCCCGTGGGCGAAGACCGCTTCCTGTCCGAGGACGGGGAGCGCGCGGGCGAAGGGCAGGACGAGCCCCGCCCGCGCGGAGGTTCCGAGGAAGAGCCGGCGGTTCATGGTCATGGTGCGCACCTTAGCGAACCCGCGGCAACGCCGGCTGAACGGAAGGTTCCATCCCACGAGAAGCGTCACCGGACAGGCAGGGAAGCAAGCGGCGCATCGCCCGCACCGCTCGTTAGACTGACCGCGTGACCGGTCGCCGACACGTTCTCGCTGGTTGGCTTCCCGTGGCGGCTTTGGCCGGGTCCCTGGCGGTCGCCGGGTGCGACGGCGGTTCCGACGCGCCCACAGCCCCGCTCCCCCCGCCCACTCCCCCTCCGCCCCCGCCATCCGGCCTCCAGTTGCCGGACGATCCGGCGGCGGTGATCCTCGAGGTCTGGCTCCACCTCGGCCCTCCCCTGGGCATCGAGTTCACCCTCGGCCGGCCCCCGCTCTACTGGCTCACCGCCGGTGGAGACCTGTACGTGGAGGGGCCGACGCCGGAGATCTGGCCCTACCGCCTGCTCCCGAACCTGCTGGCCACCACGCTGGACGAAGCGGTTTTCGCGGCGGCGCTCGAGGACCTCGCCGCCTCGACGCTGCCCGAGGTGGACGACCTGACGATCCTCGAGCCCACGGGGATGCTCGCGGATGCGCCCTTGACCGAGTTCCGCTTCAACGACACCGCCGGGAACGCCCACGCCATCTGGGTGGAAGGGCTTTTCGCCGGCGCGCACCGCGATCCCCGCGTGGCCAGCCTGAAGGCGCTGGCGGACAGGTTCGAGACCGCCGCGGCGACGGCGGGCGCCTACCGGGGCGACCGCGTGCAGGTGATCGTGGGCTTCGACGTCCCGCCGCCCGACCCCGAGGACCGAAACGACCTCCTCTGGCCTCTCCCGGAACCGCCCGCGCGCACTGCGGACGGGGCCTTCCCGTGCCATGTCTTCGAGGGCGCGACGGCCTCCCGACTGCTGGAACTCTTCGGGAACGCGAACCATGCGACCCGCTGGGTCTGGGAGGACGAGCGGATCTTCCTCTTCGCCCGCGAACTCTTCCCGGGCGAGGACGGCTGCCGGGGGTGGTAGCGCCGGGGCGCCCTGTGGGGCCGCCGCGCTTGGGTTCCGGCGGGGACCGTCGGTAGCAGCCCGCGGCGCTCCATCCCCGGTCTGGTTGTCCCGCCGCTGGCGCGGTTCCCGGAAGGGGTGCAGGAGCGATTCGCCCCCGCGTCCGCGTCCGTCAGAAGCGGTACCTGACGGAGAGCGTCGCCCCCACGGACGACAGATCGAGCGGTGGGGCCGACACCGGAAAAGCCCGGCCGGAAAAGGGGCCGCCTTCGACGGGGTTTCGCGAGGAGATCCAGGTTTCCCCGTGGTCCTCGTACGCGCCGTCCCCGCGCACCTGCCCGAAGTGACTCCAGCGGGTCCGCGCCTCGATCGAGAACCGGTTTCCGAGTGCGATGTCCAGGCCGGCCAGGAGCTGCATTCCCGGCACCGTATCCGAGACGCGAAACGCCGGGGCGCCGAAACCGCCGGCCGGTGGGAATTCGCGCCTCCCGCGCCCGCTCCTCCCGGGAGTGTCGCTGGATCCAGGCAGCCACGCGCCGCTTACCGCCGCGTATTCCGCCTCGGCGGTGGCCCAACCGCCGCCGGCCCCGATCCAGGGCGTGAACCGCGAACCGTTGTGGAAGTCGTAGTAGAAGTTGACGAAGAGTTGGCCGGTTTCCAGTTCGGCCTGTTCTTCGCCAAAGGCCCACGCGCCGGGGAACTTCGGGAAGCCGCGGCCGCGGAAATCTCCGATCTCCGTACCGTGGTCGTCGTAGGCGTCGTCCTCGGCCCCTCGTGCGAGGAACTCGATCTCGAGACGTAGTGGCCCACGCGAAAACCCCACCGCGGCGCCGACGGACCCGAGTCCGTCGAGGCCGAGCCGCTCGTCGTTGAAGAGATAGGAGCCTCCTCCGCCGACGCTCACGTAGAAGCCGCGGAGCAGGGAGGGGGTCGCAGGCTCGCAGCCGTCCGCCGGTCCGGTGGAGCAGGCGGCGGGGTCCGCGCCGTCCGCCGGGCTCCCCGGATCGCGTGGTGGCTGCGCCGCCGCCACGCTCGCGCCGCCGAGAAGCGCCGCGGCGAGCGTCAGCGTCAGCATCGCGGGCGGCGCCGGCTCGCGGGCCGCCGGGGACAGGTTTCGTGGGTTCTTCATTGCGTTCTCCCGGGAGAGTCCCGGCCGGTCAGGGCCGCGGCCTGCGGAGGTCGCAAGAGACACGGCCGATTCGGTGTCGTGGACCGGGAGCGCAATCAGCGTACCGGGAGCAGCCCGCACGGCGCGTCCCCGTCGAACGCGGCCGACGACTTCGCGGTCGGGGCGGCCGCGGAACCTGCCACGGTGGGTTCGAAGGGCTGGTCCGAGGCCCCCACCGGGAAGACTGGCGGCGCTCCCTTCCTCTGGCGGCGGAGCGTTTTCGGCGTCGCGCTACCGGCGGAGCATCTCCTGGGTCGTCTCCATCCGCGGCGCGGCCTGCTTCACGTGCCGCTCCAGCCACTGGTGCTGCTCCCAGAGGGTGTGCATCACCGACTCACGGGCCACGTAGCCGTGGCTCTCGTGGGGCAGCATCACGAGGCGGGCGATCGCTCCGTGGCCCTTCAGCGCGTGGTAGAAGCGGCGGCTCTGCACCGGGAAGGTGCCCGAGTTGTTGTCCACGATGCCGTGGATGAGCAGGATCGGCTCGTTGACCTGGTCGGCGTGCATGAACGGGGACATCCGGAAGTAGATCTCCGGCGCCTCCCAGAAGGTCCGCGGCTCGCTCTGGAACCCGAAGGGGGTGAGGCTGCGGTTGAAAGCGCCGCTCCGGGCGATCCCCGCCCGGAAGATGTCCGAGTGCGCCAGCAGGTTCGCCGTCATGAACGCGCCGTAGGAGTGCCCGGCGATCGCCGTCCGCTCCGGGTCGGCGACTCCGCGCCGGACCGCCTCGTCCACCGCTGCCCGGGCGCTCGCGACGAGCTGCTCGACGTAGCTGTCGTTCGGCTCCCTGTCGCCCTCGCCGATGATCGGGATGGTGGCGTTCTCCATGACCGCGTATCCCTGGGTCAGCCAGTAGAGCGCCGAGCCCCAACTGACGAAGCTGAAGCGCTGCGGTGAATCCCGGACCTGCGCGGCGGCCGCGGCGCTCTTGTATTCGCGGGGGTAGGCCCACACGATCAGCGGCAGGCGTCCGTCGCGGGCCCGGTCGTAACCCGGCGGGGTGTGGAGCAGCGCGTTCAGCTCGACGCCGTCGTTCCGCTGGTAGCGAATGAGTTCGCGGCCCGCGCCCTGAAGACCGGGATAGGGGTGGGCGATATCGGTGATGGCGCTCGCCTCGCCGCCGCTCCCGAGGTCGCGGACGTAGTAGTTGGGGGGCGTCGTCCGGGTCTCCTTCCGGGTGAGGAGCAGCCCAGCCTCCGGATCGAGGAGCGCCAGCGGCGTCTCGTAGGAGCCGGCGTCCGACTGGAAGAGGCGGCGGGTCTCGCCGGTCTCGAGGTTCCACTCGTCCACGAAGGGCCGGTTGCCCTCCGGCGACGCGCCCTCCGCGGTCAGGTACGCCTTCGAGCCGTCCGCCGAGGTGAGCAGCACCCGCGCTCCCCGCTCGTTCCGGGTGGTCAGCGGCATTCCCGGCGCGGCGTAGCGGTCCTCGTAGGATGTGTCGAAGGCCAGTGTGGGTTCGCCGTCTCCGGCGGTCGGAATGCTCCAGATCTGCTCGGCGCGGGTGATCCACCAGCGGGTGATCGCGACCCCGCGGCCGCCGCCGAAGGTCGCTCCCATCATGCGCAGCGGTACCTGGAGCAGCACCTCGGGATCGCCCTCGAAGGGGGCGGAGAGCTGCACCAGTACGTCGCGCACCGAGGCCTCGGCGTGCGGGTCGCCGCCGTCGCGGGCCTCGGTCCAAACCAGGCTGGCGTCGTGGTCGCCCCGCCAGCCCACGGACCGGGGTCCGGTGGGCGCCGAGTCACGGCCGATCGGGATCTCCTCGTGGAGGGGCAGGTCGGCGACCTCGCGGACGACCGCGCCGCTGCGGTCCCGGATCTCGATCCGGTGCGGGAACCGCGAATACGGCACCAGCCAGGAGAACGGCTCGTGGACCGTGCTGACGAGCAGGTAGTTCGCGTCCGGCGACGGCGCGAAGCGGTCGATGATCCCCGGGCCGGCGATCTCGGTGGTTCCGCCGGAGAGATCCACGATGACCGCGCGGGCGGCGCCGTAGTAGCTGAAGAGTGCGTTGTCGTGCGGGCTGGTCAGCAGGTCCTGGTAGGTCCGCGCCGGCGCCACCCGCCCGGTGGTCTCCTGGATCACCGGCGTCTCGGGAACCGCCGGGGCCTCCGGCGGCATGCCGCGGTCCGCGTCCACGATCCGCACCGCAAGATGGGCGCTGTCGCTGAGCCAGTGGAACGGGGTGTTCCGGAAGATCGCGTTCACCCCGGAGGTGACGCGGGTCGCCGCGCCGCTGCCGGCATCCACCGTCCACAGTTCCACGCCGTCGTCCCCCGTATGGGTGAACGCGAAGCGGGAGCCGTCCGGCGCCCAGCTCAGGTGGTCGCCGCGGAGGGGATCCGGGAGGCCGGTGATCGCCGTTTCGGCGCCGCCGTCGAGCGCCTCGAGGGTGAGGCGCCGGAACATCCGGCGGCGGCTCATGGCGTTGGCGGCCGGGTCGATCCGGAGGCCGGCGATCCGCAGTTCGGTCCGGGACAGCTCGGCGAGCGGGATGAGGCTCTCGCGGTGCGTCAGGACGACGTGGGCCTTGTCGGGGGACACCGAGATCCCGGGCGTCGGGGGGGCCTCCGCGATCCGCACGATGTTGTCGGGCGGCATCTGGTAGCCGTCCTGCGCGGCGGCGAAGGCGGCCAGGGCGACGGCCGGAACGATCAACAGACGAAACAACGGAAGCCGCATGACGGTCCCTCCTCCCCGGTCGGGGGAACCCCGCATCTTACGCGAGGCGGGGGCGCTCGGACGTCCGCGCTAGTGCAGCGCCGTTTCCAGGCCGTCGATTCTGGACTGGAGGTCTTCGACCTCGTCCTCAAGGTCGTCGATTCTGGATCTCAGGTCTTCGACGTCGCCCTCGAATCCGTCGAATCGGGCTTGCAGGGTTGCCCCTTTCGACTTCGGTCCTTCGGCTTCGGGTTGCCGGTCCTGCCGTGATTCCCCCGGTGCGGCGGCGTCGGGATCGGCACAGTCCAGCAGCAGGTTGAACAGGACCCGATCACCCACCGGTCCCATTGCGTCCCCGATCTTCAGGAAGTGCTCCTTCACTTTCTCGACGAGGAGCCGCTGACTCTCGACGCCGGTGATGTGGAGGTCGCCGTCCTCACACCGCGCTTCCCACCCATCCTCGCCCTGGTCCGAAACGCTCACTTCGAACGTGAAGACCAGTTTTTTCGCGTCCTTGCCGCCTTCTTCGGGCATCCGCCGCGCCTCCGCGTCAGGTGATCGACCGCCGCCAGAACGGGGGGACGAACCGCCCCTGCCGCCGGGCCTGCATCAGGAAGAGCGCGCTCAGGGCGAGGCAGACCAGGAGCGCGAACACCGAACCCTCCACGCCGAGGTCCCCGCCGGACACCAGGGCGGGCCCGGTCAGTTCCGCCTGCAACAGGCTGTCCACGGGCACGCCGGAGACGTGGGGTCCGAAGACCCCCGCCTGCATGAAGTTCCAGCCGAAATGGATCCCGATGGCGAACCAGAGCCGCCGCGTCACCACGTAGGCGGCGCCGAGCAACAGCCCCGCCTCGATCCCGATGACCGCGGCCCCGTAGAGCGTCGCGTTCGGGTTGCTCAGGTGCGCGGCGCCGAAGAAGGCAATCGAGATCCCGAACGCGAACCAGGTGCCGAGCGCCTCCTCCACGACCCGGAAGAGCACCCCGCGGAACAGGATCTCCTCGAGATAGCTGGACGTCGCGGCCACGCCGAACGCGGTCAGCAGGACGGGCCACTCGCCCACGCCTTCGACCCGGTAGAAGCCGAGCGCGAACACCACCGCCACGGTGATCGTCAGGCAGCCGGCTCCGAACACCGCTCCCGCGGCCGTCTCGCGGTGGGCGCCCCGCCGGGAGAGTTCGGCCGGGGCCCGATCCTCGAGGAGGCGGGTCATGATGCGGTACGCGAAGTGGACCGCGAGGATCAGCAGCACCACGCGGGCAGCGGTTGCCGGCCACCAGTCTCCAAGAAGGCCGGCGAGCCCGCGGGTGGCCCGGTTCACGAGCAGCATCGTTCCGGTGATGCTCGCCCCGTAGAGCACGATGCGGACCGGCCAGAAGTGGGCGATCCGTCCCACGAATCCGGACCGCGGCCTGGTGCGAGACGTGGTGTTTTCGTGCACTATGCAATGTTGGCCGTTGGACGGGGCCCCCGAGCCCGCGCCCGGCCCGTCGTGATCGCCGGCGCCCCGGTCACTCTCGCGACCGATACTGCGAGCGTGAGAACCGCGGTCCGCAGCGTGTGTTTCACGTTGAACTCCCCCTTGTAGCGCTACCTATGTTCCTACAGGCACCCCGATGCCCTGTGGCGCGCCGGCTTGGAACGCCGGCTTCCAGCCGGCACAGCCCGCCGCAGGCGGGCGGCGGGAAGGACTCCAATGCCCCGGATGGAGCCGGTACGATCGGCTTGCTCCGCGACGCACCGTCCGTCTCGCGGAGCGAGGGAGGCCGGTTGTGTTTCGTGATTCGCTGAAGATTTCGCTTTGCGTGGCGGGCCTGTTCGCCTGCGGCGCCCCGGAACCGGCGCCCGCGCCGGAACCCGAACCGGAGATCGAGGTTCCGGTCCGCACCGCGGACCCCTTCAAGCGCGGCCTCACCGAGGCCGACTTTCCCCGCACCCAGGAGCTCGCGCCCGGCGTGTATTCCTACGAACAACTCCGCGCCGCCGGCGAGGAACTCTTCACCACGGTGAGCATGTTCGTGGTCACCGATGAGGGCGTGCTGGTCGCCGACGGGCAGGGCAACTTCGAGGAGACCGCCCGGATGGTCGAGGAGATCGGCAAGGTCACCGACCAGCCGATCACCCACGTCGTCGTCTGCTCCGACCACGGCGACCACACCGCGGGGAACGGCGCCTTCCCGGAGGGCGTCGAGTACATCGTCCACGAGAACTCGGTGGCGGCCATGGAGCGGATGCACGAGCGGATCCCCGAGATCCCGATGCCGGAAACGGTGATCTCCGACCGGATGGACCTGACGCTCGGCGGCCGGGCCATCGAGATCCTGTTCCTCGGCCGCGCCCATACCGGCGGCGACCTGGTGGTCCACCTGCCGGAGGAAGGCGTGCTCTTCCTCACCGAGGCCTACCTCCACCGGGTGTACCCGGCGATGCGGTCGGCGTTCCCGACCGAGTGGGTCGCGATGCTCCGGCGGGCCCAGGAAATGAACGCCCGGGTGAACATCCCCGGACACGGCTTCGTGGACAACCCGGAGGTGCTCGCGGAGGAGCTCCAGATAGCGATCGAGGCGCTCGAGACGGTGATCGCGGAGTCCACGCGCCTCCACGAGCTGGGGCTCAGCCCCGACGACGCCGACGCCGAAGCGGACTTCGGCGACCTCGAGACCTGGTCGCTCCGGGAGAGCCAGCGGGGGATGGCGCTCCGCCGCGTGTACATGGAGCTCAACGGCGAGCTCCCGTAAGGAGGCCTCCCCCCAAGGCACAGCTCGGACTGTGCTGTTAAAGCGCTAACGGTCGCTGCGTCGGGACGCTATCCCTAACACAGCGACACGTTTTCTTGATAGTGCCAAGCCCAATCGGATGGGCCAAGTGTTACGCTGGCTCTCCGTCGCAGAGGTAATCCGTTGCATTCGCTTCAAATCACGACTGCTCGGTTTGCGTCAGCGCCCCGTTGCGGCGACCCGAGTCACGAAGATCGCCACCGCATGATTCAAGAATGCACCCACTGAGCGTGGCTTGGTACCGGTTGCCGTCCTTGTGGACCTCCACAGGACTGCAGCGTATCTTGATTGTTGCACTTGTCGTCTTGGTCATCACATTCCTCGCGGTGCTTGTATCGGATGATGCTGCAGACGTTGTTCGGAGTCGGTTGGACGTAGATAGCAAGAACCAAGCCTTGACGTTTATTGCCGTCGGAATGGGAGGCATTCTCGTCGCTCTACAGGCGTTGATGTCATACAAGAGGGCCAAGGCTCTAGAGGACACTTCGAGAGCACAAGTAAAGGCGAATGAACATACAGAGACAGGACAGAGACAGGAACGTCTCCGCAGCGCGATCGATCATCTGGGGCATACTTCTGAGTCGGTCCGGCTAGGCGGCGCATACGAACTGCTAGATCTCGCGCGTGACACCGCATACCTGCGTGAGCCCGTGTTCGAGATACTCTGCGCGCACATACGAAGAACAACTAGTACAAAGAAGTATCGAGAGAAGCACCGCACGAAACCATCAGAGGAGGTTCAGAGTCTGCTTACTCTCCTGTTCGTTCGAGAGCATGGCCTGTTTTCCAAGCTTCGAGCGGATCTCCAGGACACGTGGCTTCGCGGTGCGCGGCTCAAGGGTGCACGACTATCACGCTGCGACCTAACGGGTGCGGTCTTGGAGTCTGCCGATCTCACAGAGGCGTCACTGAAGGGTGCGCTCTTGATCTCCACTAATCTGAGCCACGCCGTACTCGACGAGACACGTTTGCGGCGAGCGTGGTTTCTTGGCGCGAATCTTCGGTCCGCATACCTGTTCTTTGCAAGAGCGCAACGCGCTGACTTCTCGGATGTAACCGCACCTGGGGCCGACTTCACGGGAGCAGATATGCAAGAAGCCAACTTTTCTGATTCTGATCTGCGTTTGTCCAACTTTTCCCTCACTGGGCTTCAGCTTGCTGTATTCGTCAATTCGAAGTTGCAGGGAGCCGACTTTAGTGAGGCAGAGATGCAAGGGACCGACTTCGAACGGGCTCAGATGCAGGGCGTCAATTTGTTTCGGGCAGGAATGCAAGGTGCCAATTTCGAACAGACGATGATGCACGGTGGCCACAGCGAAGACTCGAACCAAGAGGGTGAAGATAGGGTCCGTGGTTACGTCGGAAGGGAAACTGATTATCCTTGTAGCGTCTTCGGTGGGCATCTGGAGAGCGAAGACGTCGAGAGTCTGGTGAACCGCGTATCGCAGCGGCGACGCGGAGAACTAAGGACGGTGCTCTTGAGCCATGTAGGGAAGGCGCGCGAAAGTGAAGCCCCTGACGGTGTCGAGACCGGGATGTACACGCTGGACCAGGCCGAGGAGTGGATTCGTGATTCGAACACGTAATGCACCAATGTAGAGGGCGATCCTGGTATCCGGTTCGCTTCATGTCGCTTGAGGGTTCGCGACGTGGTCGTGATGTGGGCCGAAGGGAGATACTCGTGAGACTACGGTGTGGATTCCCACAGAGTGCATGGAACGCTGCAAAGGAAGAAGAACGAACAGCCATGATCGAAGTGGCCCGGCGTGGGTGTACGGTTTCCTACTCGGACCTCGTGCAGCGGATTGGGGCTTGTCAGTTCGAACCTCAGGATCCGCGCTTCCACCACCTGCTTGGCGAGACATCTACTGCGGAGGACGCGACGAGCCGCGGAATGCTCTCCGTCTTGGTCGTTCACAAGGATGGGGACAAGAGACCCGGACCCGGGTTCTTCAAGCTTGCGCGAGAACTCGGCCGAGACACGTCGGACAAGGACGCGTTCTGGATCGAGGAACTGAGGAAGGTCTATTCCGTCTGGTCGTGAACCGGCCACCGAAAGGTGCTACTTGAGGGGCTCTCCCGGCCGGATCCCGGCCAGGTACCCCTCGCACGGCTCGCAGCGGATTCCGCGCATCTCCAGCCGCTCGTCTCCCCGATACAGAAGCCGCGCCACCGCCTCCGGGTAGTCCTCCAGGAACGCCCGCAGCCCCCTGAGGTCGCGTTCACGGACTGTCACGCCGTTCTTCACCTCGAACGCCCAGAGTCCATCCTCGCCGTAGACGACGAAATCCACCTCGTTGCCCGACTTGGTGCGCCAGTAGGAGAGGCTTGCGTCGAGGCGCGAATAGTCGATCCAGGCGCGCAGGTGCTGGGCCACCAACCCCTCCAAGGCGCCGCCGTCGATCTCCTCGGGGCGGTCGAACGGACCCGCCGGGCGCGCGGCTCGAAACACCCCCACGTCGAACCAGTAGAACTTGGGATGCGCGACGAGCTGGCGTTTCTGCCGCTTCCGGAACACGGGCAGGCGGAACGCCAGGTAGAGGTCCTCGAAGATCGCGAGGTAGGCCTCGGTGGTCTTCCGGCCCGTGTGCGCCTCGCGTGCCACCTCGGCGATGTTGAGGACGGAGCCGTGCGAGAACGAGATGACCTCCACGATGCGGGCGAAGTCCTCCAGCCGGCGCACCAGGCCCTCGGCCTGCACCTCCTCGCGGATGGCGAGCGCTACGTATGTGTTCAGGGTTGCGTCGGGCGTATCCGAATCCCAGACGACCGGCAGCATGCCCCGGCGCAACGCGGCGGCGAGGTCGAAGGATGGCAACTCCGCCGCCATGAACGGGTGCATGCGCTCCAGCAGGAGCCGGCCGGCGAGCAGGTTGACGCCCGGGCGCTTCAGCTTGCGGGCAGAGGAACCGGCGAGCACGAACCGGGGCGCCGCCCGGCGACCCCGGCGCTCGATGAGATGGTGGACCACATCGAGCAGGGCGGGGACCCGCTGCACCTCGTCGAGGACGACGACCTTCGCCTCGGGACTGCCGTCCACGAGTTCCCGGAGCCGTTCCGGACGCGCCGCGAAGCGCTGGTGGACTTCGGGCTGGAGCAGATCGACCCAGAGCGCGCCGGGGAAGACCTGCCGTAGCAGCGTGGACTTGCCCGTTCCCCGCGGGCCGAACAGGAAGTGACTCGCCTCCGGCGGCTGTAGTAATCGCCTGACAAATGCCATTTCTGCTGCCGATATGGCAGAAACACTACCGGAAAGGCAGAGAAACGACCGAGTGGCGCGCTACGCGGCGGTTGCCCGGTCGTAGGCCAGCCCGAACGAACGATCCGTGATCCAGCGCCGGAAATCCTCGTTCTGCGTGAACTGCTTGAAGAGCTCGGTGTCGTCCTTCATGAGCCCGGTGATGACGCGCTGGAGGGCCTTTTCGAATTCGATCCGGGCATTCTGATCGTCCGCCTGGCGCGCGGCGTTCTGGAACGCGGCATCCTGCGCGATGCGGGCCGGGATGGTCTCGGTGATGAGCCGCCGCACGCGGTCTCCGTCTCGCCACTCGATGCCGCCGAAGCGTTCGTTGAACTGTTTGAGGATGTTGGACAACCGGTCCATTTCGGGCTCGGGCAAACCGCCGCCGTGCTGGGGCGTGACGGGGTCCAACTCACTGTCGTCGTCGGGGAGCAGGATCTTCTGCATCTGCCGTTTCTCGATGCGGTAGCTGTCCATGTCGATCGTCTCGAGGATGCCCTTCGCGAGGTCATCCTCGTTGGGGGCGGGCAGCTTCGGGATCAGGAAGTTCAGGAAGATGGAGAGCCGTTCCCAGTCCGGGTTGCCGTAGGGGAGGACGGAAGCGAGGAACGCGTAGGTGCGGACGAAGCTCTTGGCGTTGCCCTTGAACTCCACCTGTCCGTCTTCGTCGAGATCCCGGAGATAGGCGGCCACGCACTCGTCGAGGATCGGGTCGAGCTGGTCGCGCTCGACGCCCTCGAGATAGGGGTCCACCACCCGGACTACCCGTTCCTTCGTATAGACCCCCGCGCCGTCGAGGTTGCTCTTCAGGTCGTGAAGCTTGTCGGGGTCGGTCTCGTCGGCGAGGATCGTCGTCCGGTAGTAGTCCGCGAAGGACTCCCGGATCGTGTCCGTGTCGTTCAGGAAATCCAGCACGAACACGTCGTGCTTCTTCGGATGCGCGCGGTTCAGCCGGGAGAGCGTCTGCACCGCCTTGACCCCGCCGAGCGTCTTGTCCACGTACATCGTGTGGAGCAGCGGCTCGTCGTAGCCGGTCTGGAACTTGTCCGCGCAAACGAGGAACCGGTAGGGGTCCTCCCGGAACCGCTCGGCGATCTTCGCCGAGGGAAAGCCGTTCACGGACGCCTCGTTGACGGTCCTTCCGCCGAACTCGAAGTCCCCGGAGAACGCCACGAGAGCCTGGTGCGGGCTCTTGCGCTGGATCAGGTATTCGCGAATCGCGGTGAAGTACTGGTTGGCCCGTTCGATCCCGTTCGTGACGACCATCGCCCGCGCCGCACCGCCGATCTTGCCCCGCGCCAGAACGTGGTCGTGAAAGTGGTCCACCATGATCTCGGCCTTCAGGCGGATCGCGTGTTCCTGCCCCTCGACGAACCGGCGGAGCTTCTTCTGGGCCTTACGGGCGTCGAACTCGGGGTCCTCGGGGACGCTCTTGGCCAGCTTGTAGAAGCTGTGGATCGGGGTGTACTGCGAGAGCACGTCCAGGATGAAGCCCTCCTGGATCGCCTGTTTCATGGTGTAGGTGTGGAAGGGGCGGTGTTTTACGGCGCCGTCGGGCTGCGGGTCCGGCTCGCCGAAGAGTTCGAGGGTCTTGTTCTTCGGGGTGGCGGTGAAGGCGAAGTAGCTGGCGTTCGGGAGCAGCTTGCGGGCTTCGATGATCCGGTTGATCCGGTCTTCGGTGGTTTCGTCCTCGCCCTTTCGGCCAGCCTCGGAGAGCGCCCTGGACATCGCCCCGCTCGTCTTGCCGCCCTGGCTGGAGTGCGCTTCGTCAATGATGATCGCGAAACGCCGCCCCCGCTGTTCGTTCCCGATCTCGTCGAGGATGAACGGGAACTTCTGGACCGTCGAGATGACGATCTTCTTGCCGGATTCGAGAAACTCGCGCAGGTCGCCGGAGCGGTTCGCGTGCCCCACCGTCGCGCCGATCTCGGCGAACTGGCGGATCGTGGCGGCGATCTGGCGGTCGAGGATGCGCCGGTCGGTGACCACGATGATGGAGTCGAAGACCGTTTCGCCGTCCCTTGCGAGGCCGATGAGCTGGTGGGCGAGCCAGGCGATGGAGTTCGACTTGCCGCTCCCCGCCGAGTGCTGGATCAGGTACTTCCGGCCCGCGCCGTGTTCCGATGCGTCGGCGAGCAGCCGGCGCACGACGTCGAGCTGGTGGTAGCGCGGCCAGATCTGCTCCTTGCGCTTCTTTTTCGTGGTTTCGTCCTTGTGCGCCGTGACCTGGGCGTAGTTCTCGAGGATGTTCGCGAGGCTCTTGCGGGTGAGGACTTCGCGCCACAGGTAGTCGGTGCGGATGCCGTGCGGGTTCGGAGGATTGCCCGCGCCGTCGTTCCAGCCGCGGTTGAACGGCAGGAACCAGGACGCCTTCCCCTTGAGCTCCGTGCAGAACTGCACCGCGGCCTCGTCCACCGCGAAGTGCGCGGCGCAGCGGCCGAACTCGAAGAGTCTTTCCCGAGGGTTGCGGTCCTTTCGGTATTGGTGGACGGCGTCGGCCACCGTCTGTTTCGTGAGGTTGTTCTTCAGTTCGAAGGTGAAGACCGGGAGGCCGTTGATGAAGAGCCCGAGGTCGAGCGCCCGGCGCGTCTCGTCGCGGCTGTAGCGAAGCTGGCGGGTGACGGTGAACCGGTTCCGGTCGAAACGCTCGCGGGCTTTCGGGTTGTCGGCCGACGGCGTTCCGTAGAAGAAGGTGAGGTCATACGCGCCGTGCTTGACGCCACGGCGGAGGACGTCGATCGTGCCCCGCTTCGACACTTCCTTCTGAACGCGGGTGAGGAACTTCTTCTGCGCGGGGCCGTCTTCGCTCGCGAGCTGGAGCGCCGCGGCGGCGGCCGGCTGCGTCGCTTCGAGAAAGGCGGCGAGCTGCACCCGGTCCACGCAGTGCTCGCGGTCGTAGTCGCTCGGACTGCCGCAGCTCCACCCCACACCGCCGTAGGCGTGCTCCGGCTCCGCGATGTGGTCGTCGCCCGCCGGTTCACAGGCGCGACCCGTGAGCGCCCGGCAGATGAGCCGTTCGAGACCCCGCTCCGACGTGTCAGTGGTTATGTCGCGGCCCCTCCGCCATCACGCGCACCTCAACGATCGTACAACGCCAGGAGTGCTGGCCTCCGGCTGGGCCCCCACCGGGAGGATTGGCCGCTCCGCACCAGCGGAGCGAAACCGAGTAGGCCCCCATGCCCGTTCGCATAGTTCCGGGCGGGAACCTTCAAAGCCCAGCGTGTCTTTCGTCGCCCGCAGTCGGCGCCTCCTCGTCGGGCAGCGAGGCCGCGGCGTCCCGCACGTCCAGCTTCCCGGTGACAACGTCGGCGATCAGGCGGGTTCGGTATTCGTTGAGGAGGCCGATTTCCCGTCGGATTCTCGCCACTGAGGCATCGGTCTTCTTGGTTCGGTCCTCGAGAAACGCGCTGATGGCGCGCTGCTCAGGAATAGTGGGCCGGGTTACTCGCACGCTTCCGATCGCCCCTGTTCCCAGCCCGATGATGGTCGTACCTCGCGATTCCATAAGGAAGTAAGTGTTTGCTGCGGAGGAGCCGAGATACCCCAACAGGTAACGGGCGTTCATGCTTGGCGCAGTGATGCGGATCAACGCCAAGTGGTAGCCGCAGACGACATCCTGCAACGGTTCGGCAACTATCGCGACATCAGCGATTCGTGTTGGGACCACGGAATCCTTGGCGAGGACCAGATCGCCCTCGCGGAGGAGGAACCTTCTTCGCTCCTGCGTAGTCACCGATGCGTCCTCCAGACTTACGGTGTGCCGAATCTCGTCCATGTTGTAGACGATGTCCGTGCCCAGAAACCGTACGGCGTGTTCATGCGCGCGCCTGTTCTTGTCAACGGGGCTAGCTCGGATATCTGTGACGTTCTTGAGCCGGATCACGTCCCAATGCTCCGGAACCCTTCCCAGCCAGTCCACGCCGGAGGGCTTGTAGGCGGGGTAGGGCTGGCCGGTGCGGACGTCGGTCCGGCCGATCACGGCGTCGTGGATGAGCGCCTGCTTCTGTTCCTCCAGCCGCGCAATCAGCTTCTCCTTCGCCCGAATCGCCCGCCGAATCCGCCGATCCGCATGATCCAGAAACCGAACAATCGTGTCTTGTTCGGATGGAGTTGGAACGAATAGGCCGATTTCACGCACTCCGTGGGCCGATAGATCCCATTGCCCAATGCGTACGCCCTCGGACGCCTGTGCGAAGAAGGGGACGTATGCCTTCGACCTGATGGCAGCGTTGAAGAAAGCGTGATCGATCCCCTTGATTCCGAAGACGAAGTAGGCGGGGCTGACGATGCCGTGAAATCGCGATATGCCATAGGAGCCTTGCCACGCCTTCATCTTGTTCATGGCGAACTGTCCCTTCCGAACGACTTTGTAGTTCGTGAGATCCTCCGGGATGAAGTTGCGATTCTCACTTTGCGAAGTGATGTCGCGCAGGACAACGCCTCTCTCGCGGACCACAGAGAGCAAGGGCAGTTCGGGGTGGTTCCTCTGAGTGTTCGGCTCCAGAACGTGCCGAAGCTTGCGAACTTCCCAGTGCTGAGGAACGTCCCCCAGCCACTCGACGCCGGATTCCCTGTAGTTGGGGTACGGCCGGAGATTCTGCGCGTTCACTCTGTCGAATCTTCAGGAACGAGCATCCACACGCGCTTGAGTGGTAACTCTGCCTGGATCTCCGCAGGGAGCCGCTCGTAGTTCTCGTATATGGCTCGGACAAGGGCAATGTCGTCCCAGAGCCGGACGATGAAATGACTTTGCCGAGACTCCCTCAGAACGACCTTGTTGAAGCCACCCCAACAGACGAGCAATCCCTGCTCCGCCTTGAAGGTCTGCATGGTGCCTTGAAGAGCGCGATAGACCGTAACGTCGGCCGGAGCTTTCTGCGATTTGACCTGGACGCAAAGCCGTGGCGCATCCAGTCCCAGAGAACCGCGCCCCGCGAGGATGTCCACGCCGCCATCGGGACCCGGAGGTGAAAGGTCGGTCTCCCACCCTTCGGCTTTGAGCACTGCGTTCACGAGCACGGCCATCTCGTGCCCCTTGAATCGTGATTCCACCCGCGCCACGACCTGGTCGTGCGCCAGCTCCGCAAGATCCGTGATCTCGTTGGAGGATGCAGTAGTGGACTCGGGAGTCTCGTTCTTGTCTTCCGTCACCGCGGGGTCCGGGTTCCCATCGAAAACGGCCGCCACGCGGCGGGCCGCGTCATTCCGGCGAATTCGGCAGACGGTCATCGCCGACCCGAAGGAATAGCGAAGATCCTGTCCAAAAGTAGAGCGCGGCACGTCGGGGCGCGACCACCGTACGGGCCGCGTGTGGCGTAGTTCGCCATTGACGGTGGTGTGGCGATAGGGGCCCGTCACTCGGCCGATGGCGATTTGCGAAGTGTTCTTGCGAGGCAAGACGACGAAATCATCCTCGCGCATCGAGAGAACGAATGCCGAGAGTTGGCCGGACAGGTTTGCCCGCTTCCCTGGCTTTGCATCTGGAAACGCGGCCTCGACCAGCTTCGTCACGGCGTTCTTGTCGTGCGCCCCATTGAGGGACGGCACGTCACGGAAGCCGAGAATGGCCAAGCCTTCCACGAGGGCGAGATCTTCGTCCTCACCGTGTCGGCCAGCTCGGGCCAGATAGACCCTCGGGGACTCGCTCATCAACTATTTCCTCGTTGGCTGTTTCGCCCGCCCTGCGGTGGGCGGTGCTGATCTGAAGGGCTCTACCCGGAGGACTGCTCAAGATTCCCGGCCGTTTGCGCCGACACGGTCTTGGTGCGGCAGCGGTTGCGGTGTCGCTCCGCTGGCGCGGAGCGGCCAGTCCTCCCGGTGCGGGCGCGGCAGGAGGCCGCCGCTCCGAGGCCGGTGCGATGGCTCGCCGTTACGCTCCGCTGGCGCGGAGCGGTACCGGTCTGAAGACCGGCGCTCCCTCCCCCGACCCTCCCGCGGGCCCGCCACCGTCCTCGGGGGACGCTCGGTCGTCACGGGTCGGTTGGCGTCGGCGCGGTCCGCTCTTCGGGCGGGGCGGGTCCCGCTGTGCGACCCGCCAGTCGGCGGACGAGCGGCTGGGAGTAGCGGCGCGACCTGAGCCACCGGCTCAAATGCTCGTCGGACAGTCCACCCATGTCGGCGCTGATCTGATCGCGAATCCGCCGCATGGTCGCCACGCAGTCGAACTCTTTGGCGGGCCGCTCGGTCGTCATGGATTGCTTCGCGGAGCCGGCGGCCGCGTGCTCTCCGGAGGAACCTTGCGGGCCTTCAGCGCGGCCAGTCTTGGATCTGTGGGTCGCCGGGATCGAAGCCATCGCACGAACTCCTCGGAGGACATGTCCTCGGTCTCTTCGTGGATCCGGGCGCGAGCTTCGCGCACGAAGCGGATACAGTCGAAGCCATTCTTCGGCGGTGGCTCCCATGCGCTCAGAGGCCGGGGATCCCAGACCTTGATCTCCGGATGGCCTAGCCGTTCGTTCACTTCGTTGATGGCGCGCTCGCGGGGCCATTCCGCCAGCCTTCCGCACCAGGTCGCGAACGAATCCACGCCGGCGACACTCGCGACGGCAACGTGCAGCGCGTCGTCGCGTCGCTCCGGGGAGAAGGCTCCGGCTGCGCGATAGGCGCCGGCCAGTGTTTTTGCCTCGTCGGACACCTCGACAGTTTCGATGTGCGCCTCAGGCACGCCGCGCATCCACGCTTGGACCGCATCCGGGGCGGATCGCAGCGCGCGGGTGATCTCCCCTGAAGTCACGAGAGTGGACCATCCGCCCTGGAAGTATTCGAACAACTGCCGCGAAGGCCCTTGAAGCTTCTCGTCCTCGCAGCCTTCGATCACCGAGAGGTCCGCGTAGATGCGGCGCTTGCTGCCCAAGACCCGCCATTCGGCGGCGGTGTACCCAGGCGGCGCTCCTCCCGACTCCTGTTCGGGTCCGTTTGTCCGTTCCGCCGCCTTCCCGACGGGACGATCGTTCGTCATGGATCGGCCCGAGGAGCCGGGGTGCGTCTGCCCTTTGGCGCCACTCGCTCATCGAACAACCCAGCCAGGCCGGGGTGCTGGGGCCGCCGCGTTTCGAACCAATGGATCTGTTCCTCACGGGACTTGCCCTCGAGTGCCGCGTTGATCCGGGCCCGGGCTTCGCGCACGAAGCGGATGCAGTCGAATTCCTTGGCGGGAGGTTCAGTCGTCATCGGCCAGTCCCTCTGGTGATTGGATCTTGAGAGCAGGATAGCCCATGCGCTGGTTCACCTCCCGATACTGCCGGCGGCGGTCGTGATGCACCATGTGCTTGAAGTTCCAGCTCGCGAGCACGTCCACACCGGCCACGGTGGCGGCCGCAATGTGCCGCGCGTCCTGGCGCTCCTGCTCGGTGAGGGCGCCACTCTCGATGTACCGGTCCGCGAGCCGTTCCATTTCGTCAGTGATCACAAGAGTCTCCCGGTGCTCCGGTGCTAGGGCCGGGAGAACATCCTGAACCTTCGGAGGGGCGCCCTTCAGTTCCTCCAGTGCAACCGACGACACGACCAGCGTGATCTCTCCCCGCACGCCCCGGCCGAGCAACCGGCGTGAGGCATCGCGGAACTCGGGATCCTCGCAGCCGC
This sequence comes from Acidobacteriota bacterium, assembly GCA_022828085.1. Taxonomy (GTDB): domain Bacteria; phylum Acidobacteriota; class Vicinamibacteria; order Marinacidobacterales; family Marinacidobacteraceae; genus Marinacidobacterium. The sequence goes on from JAJEIY010000073.1 coordinate 35,107, forward strand.
CGATCACCGACGTGTCCACGTAGATGCGGCGCTTGCCGTAGGGGGCGCGTGGCTCGGCGACCATCAGGCCCGCGAGCAGCCCCTCCGTCTCGCGCTCGAGCGCCGCGATGTCGGCCCCGATCTCGGCGAGGCTCCGCATCGGTTCCGGCCTGTAGAAGTAGCGGTTGAAGCTGATCTCGTAGCCGACCTTCACGCTGCCGGGCGCCACCCAGGCGTCCGGCGCGTAGGGCAATACCTCGCGTCGCAGGAAGGCTTCGATGCCGCCGTCCTCGGTGAGCGGGATGCGTTCGGTGTCCCTGAGTTCCGGGTCGGGCTCGTATTCGACGACCACGCTCCGTCCCCCGACCGTCGCCGCGAAGCGGCCGTGCAGCCGGTCCGGTTCCGCGCCCGGCTTCAGCACCCGGCGGATGATGGGCGGCGCGTTCTCCGAGCGCTCGCTTGCCTTCACGAGCTTCTTGATCTCGGCGGGGCGGTAGGCGCGGCCCGGGTCGGCGCCCGCGACGCGGAGCGGCCGCTCCACCGTCACCTTCCAGAAGCCGAGCGCGGCGCCCTCGAGGATGCGGCTCTCCTCGGTCTCCTCGAAGGCGAGGAACACGTCGCAGATGCGGGCGACGTCCTCGTCCGCGAGCTCGCAGTTCTTCTTGCCGAGGTTCTTCCTGAGCGGCCGGAACCAGTTCGCGGCGTTGATCAACTGCACCTTGCCGCGGCGGTGCTCGGGCTTCCGGTTCGTGAGCACCCAGACGTAGGTGGCGATGCCGGTGTTGTAGAAGAGGTTCAGCGGCAGCGCGACGATGGCCTCCAGCCAGTCGTTCTCGATGATCCAGCGGCGGATGTTGCTCTCGCCCTGGCCGGCGTCGCCGGTGAAGAGCGAGCTGCCGTTATGGACTTCGGCGATCCGGCTGCCGAGCGGGGTGTCCTTCATCTTGGCCAGCTTGTTCGCGAGGAACAGCATCTGGCCGTCGCTCGACCGGGTGACCAGCGAATACTCGGGATCGCCCGCGTGCTCGATGACGAAGCGCGGGTCGCGCATGTCCTTCTTGCCGCCGAGGCGCTCGAGGTCCGTCTTCCAGCTCTTGCCGTAGGGCGGATTCGAGAGCATGAAGTCGAACTCGAGCGAGGGGAAGGCGTCGTTCGAGAGGGTGGAGTGCTCCGGCCCGCCCACGATGTTGTCGGCGGCTTCCCCTTCGCCCTTCAGCAGGAGGTCGGCCTTGCAGATCGCGTAGGTCTCGGCGTTGATCTCCTGGCCGTAGAGGTGGGTGGAGACCTGCTTGCCGCGCTCGGCGGCCAGCTCCCGCAGCGTCTCCTCGCCGAGCGTCAGCATTCCGCCGGTGCCGCAGGCGCCGTCGTAGAGCAGGTAGGTGCCGGAGGCGATCCGGTCGGCGGCGGGGAGGAACAGCAGCTTCGCCATCAGGCGGACGGCGTCGCGCGGCGTCCAGTGCTCGCCAGCCTCCTCGTTGTTCTCCTCGTTGAAGCGGCGGACGAGCTCTTCGAAGATCGAGCCCATGCCGTGGGTGTCGAGAGCGGGATGCCGGACCGAACCGTCGCTGTTCCGGGCCGGCTCGGGTCCGAGGTTGATCGCCGTTGAGGTGAGCTTCTCGATCAGGCTGCCGAGGGCGTCGGCCTTCGAAAGCCGGGGGACCTGGTTGCGGAACTCGAAGTTGTCGAGGATGTCCTGGACGTTCGGCGAGAAGCCGTCGAGATAGGCCTCGAAGTCGGACCGGAGTTGCTGCTGGCTGGCGCGCGCCCGGAGATCACGGAGGGTGAACTTCGAGGTGTTGTAGAACGCCTGTCCGGCGGCCTGGCGCAGCGGGCCGTCCTGCTCCTCGGCGTCGACGAGCCCGAGCGCATCGAGGTCCGCCTTCATGTCGAGCACGGCCTGCTTCGAGTCCTCGAGGACGGTGTCCAGGCGGCGGAGCACCGTCATCGGCAGGATCACGTCGCGGTACTTGCCGCGCACGTAGAGGTCGCGGAGCACGTCGTCGGCGATCCCCCAGATGTAGTTGGCGATCCAGTGGAGGTTGGCGATCGTCACTGGGTCCTGGCGGCGGTTGGCATGGCCGGGGACGATACAGAACCGCCCGCCCGTGGATCGAGGCGCTTCGGGCCTCAGCGAGACCGGACCGCGCGGGTCATGACTCGATCTGGTCCGCGCGCCCGCGCCGGCGGAACCAGCCTCGCACTCTCCGGACCATCGGCCCGAAGGTCTCGGCGAGGATGATGGAGGCGATCTCGGCTGCGATCAGGTCGCGCAGCGCGTCCACCGGAACGGCACGCAGTACGGCCACCCCTTCGCGAATCTCCGTCGGGCGCCCCTGATCGTCGGACCGGACCGAAGCCGGGAACCGGCCCGCCCGGCAGAGGACGCCGACCAGCTTCCCGCCCACGCCTCCGTCGGAGTCGGCTTCCGCAGTTGGTCCCGGCTTCAGGACCAGCGGGCTACCACTGTTTCCGGGGAGCGCCGTGCCTTCCAGCCGCACGGTTCGGTCGAATCCGGCCCGTCTGGGAAGGCGGCAGATCGACGCCCTCCGCACCGCCGGGTACTGGCGGGTACCCTGGCGGTGCGGGAGGCCAAACCCGACGAGGAGCGCTTCGCTTCCCGCCGCGATCTGCTGCTTCCGTAGCTCCCCGAGTGTCAGCGTTTCCGGGTCCAGTTCGAAGCTGCGGTAACGGATCGCGTCCGCTTGCAACTGCTCGGGCGGTATCTGGAGTGCCGCAAGGTCGTGACCACCGCGCATCCTCCAGGCGCCGCGTCCGACCCTCGCGGTAAAGGTGTGCGGCACCACGCCGTCTCCTTGGTGCGGAGCAAACAGAACGACGATGCCTTCCATGTCGGGCTTCACCACGTGAGCGTTCGTGACCAGGAACAGGAATTCCCGCCCCTCCTGATGCCAGTGGCGGGCTCGACAGAAGAAGCCCGTGCCCGCCCAGCGTTTCTGCCCGTTCCCGCCGAAGGCTTCGAGCAGGACGACGGTATCGAGGAAGGGCCGGGAATGGGGCATCGGGCGGTATCGAAGTCGGCGAACGGAAAGGAGGCCCGGAAGACGCCGTCGCCGCTCACCTCCGCCCGGCGCGCGCCGCGTCGAGCAGGGCCTGTAGAGCGTCGACCGGCGTGACCCGGACGAGGCCCGTATTCAGGCTCACGTCGAGCGGCCGGCCATCGTGGGTTGTGTGGACCGGTCCCCACGGATTCGGCAGGAATTCCGTCACGATGCCGATCAGCTTTCCGGCGGGGTCGGTCCGGGAGCGCTCCGTGGCGGGCCGTTGTGGCTTCATCACGACCGGGCTGCCCTTGTCGCTGTCAAAGGTGGTTGCCTCGACCAGAAACGTCGGCGAGCGCGCGTGGTAGCAGTCCTGGATGCGGGCGATGATTCCTCGCCGAACCAGTGGCGCGCGATGCAGTCCGCCCGGCTCGGGATCCAGACCGAGAATGAGAACGTCGTCACCCTCGCCAATACGTTGCCTCCGCATTGCGGAGACGGGGAGCGCGCTGGCGGCGCTCCGGCTGGTGATGCTCTGGCTGGCGGCACTGACGAAGGCGCGGAAGCGCCACTTGAGGAGCTTGAGGTGCGCCGGGTTGACTGGCAGGACCGCCAGGTTGTGCGCGGGATCGGAGAGCCAGCGGCCCTCGGCGAGAGACGCGTATCCGTGTGTCTGCGCGAACACGGTGCGTCCCGTTCGACGGTGGCGGCCGAATATCAGGGTGGCGTCGAAATCCGCGCGGGCCGCCTCCGCGGTAGCCACCAGAAAAAGATCTGCCTGCGACTCGTCTCCGCCGGGACGGTGTCGGCAGAAGAAACCGGTCGTGGCGAGATCGGGTTGTCCTTTGCGATAGCTCTCGATGAAGGCCACCGTATCGAGGTGGCGGGGCGGGAGCAGCGGCACGGACTCGGTGTTTGGTTCGGGTGGACGTCGAGCGTGAGTTACGGAACGGGTTTCGGTACCCGACCGGAGTCCGGGTTCGCTGCAGCCCGTGGGCGGGCGCGGTACGCCTGCTTGGGGCTGCTCCGCCGGTCGGGATAGCGAAGTTCCAGCAGGCCTTCCCTGATCATCGGCCGCAGGTGGCGCTTGACGAGATTCGACCGATCCTTGGCGAGCCAGCGCGCGAGTTCGGCCGGCGTGGTCCATTCCCGCCGGCTACAGATCTCGAGGATGAGAGCGCGGAGGCTGTCCCGCCGGGCCCGTGGCTTGAGCCCCTTGACCCACGGAACGAGGATGTCCGGCAGACCGGCGAGGCGGTCCTGATCGGGGACTTCCGGTCTTGGGGACTCCGTTCGGCGAGCGCCGCGCGCGGGGACCGGGGTCGCGGGAGGCTGGTCCTCGGGACGGGGGGGCGTCGGCGGCGCCTCGGGTTCGTCGTCGTGGGGCTCCACGGCCTTGGGTCGCCGGTGCGGGGCGCGAGGGCGACGCGTCGCGGTACTCGCGGATCCGGGTTCCGGCGTTCCGGGTTCGTCGGACTGCGATTCCCCGGGCCGGTCGAGCAGCCCGAGCCCCGCGGGTTCGTTCGCGCGCAGCGCGCGGGTCAGGCGGCCCACGCCGGCGAAGAGTTCGGCGGCAGCGCCGCCGCCCTCCGTCATCTGTCCGCCGACCCGCCGAACCGCGCCGCCGATTTCGCCGAGCCGCGCCCCGGCTCTCCTCAGCCTTCCGTCGGGCGCCCGGAGGGCGCGGGCGCCACGCGCCACGGCTCCGCCGATGTCGCGCACGGCGTGGCCCGCCCGGGCCGCCGCCCGGCTCACCCGTTCTCCTTCGGACGCGATCCGGCGCAGGCGCTTCGCCGCGGGTCCGGCGTTCCGCTTCACGAAGCGGTAGCCCTTCGCCACCCGAGCGAGGATCCAGCGGATCCAGAGCCGCACTCCGTGGAGCCACGGACGCGGTTTCCGGATCCAGGCGCGGATCGCGTCGAGGCCCGGCGGGGTCTCGTCGAGGGCGTTGTCGCTCGCCGATTCGGAAATCGGTTCCTCGGAGCGGAGGTCGAGAATGGACAAAGCGACGCACACCCGCAGCGGGTTGCGTGCGCATTTTCACCGATTCCGGGCCGGAAGAATCAATCCAAGTCGTTGTTACTGCGTAACTTACGACTGTAATGATCCGTTCCGTCGTGGCGGTTGGCGGGCGTCCGAGGTGAGCTGGGGTCGATACCGGAGTCGGCGGATTCAGGCTGGGGTCAATATCCGGGTCTGCTGGTCCGAGCTGGGGTCGATATCGGAGTCGGCGGACTCAGGCTGGGGTCGATATCCGGGTCGGCTGGTTCGAACTGGGGTCGATACCGGAGTCGGCGGATGCAAGCCGGGGTCAATATCCGGGTCGGCTGGTTCGAACTGGGGTCGATACCGGAGTCGGCGGATCCAAGCCAGGGTCGTTATCCGGGTCCCGCGGGGCCGAGGCTCGCCCGGACGATGCGGATCTCCTCGTAGGAGGCGCCGGGCCCGAGGCGCTCGCGAACCGGGCGGAGCGCGCCCGGGCCGGCGGCGAGCAGCGCTTCCCGGATGCGCGCGGTGCGTTCCGGAGGGGGCAGGCTCGGGGAGAGGTCGAGCGTCGCCCCGTCCCGCACCAGACGCTCGACGTGTCCGATCACGGTCTTGACGTCCAGGGACCGGGCATCGGCGACCTCCGCGATGGAGTGGCCCTGCTCGAGGAGTTCCCTGGTGGCGAGCAACGTCGGCGCCCGCTTCCCGCGGCCGGTAGTCCGGGGTTTCGCGGGCAGACCGAGAACCGACGTCCGGTCGGTAATGTCCTTCCCGCCGGCGTACTCTCGAACGGCGTCGAGGATGGGCGCGCCGTAGCGTTCCAGCTTCGCCGGGCCGAAGCCGTGGATGCGGAGCAGGCTGTCCTCGCTCTGGGGCACGTACGCCGCGATCTCCCGGAGCGTCCGGTCGCCGCAAACGTGGAAGGGGCGGACGCCGCCGCGCTCGGCGAGGCCGCGCCGAAGCGTCCGGAGCGCGTCGAACAGGTCCGCGTCCATCTCCGGAGGCGGCACGGCGGGCGGGGAGGCCGGCGCCGCGGTCCCGGCCGGTTCCGGATCGGGCGCCGCCTCCCGCGGGCGGGTCAGCGTGATCCGTTCGCGGCCGCGCAGGAACTTCCAGCCCGCGCGGGAAATGGAGACGGTCGGGTACTCCCCCGCGGCGCGGACGAGCAGCCCGCGGTCCACGAGCTGGTCGGCGAAGTCCCGCAGGTCCTCGGCCGGAACGTCGCGGGCGATCCCATGGACGCTCAGCCGGTCGTGGCGGAACTGGAGCACCTTGCGGCTCCGTGACCCGCGGAGGACCTCGGTCACGTACGCCATGCCGAAGCGCGACCCCGTCCGGTGGACGGCGGAGAGGATCTTCTGGGCGATCTCGGTGCCGTCGAACTCCGCGCCGCCGGCGTCCGGATCGACGCAGTTGTCACAGTTGCCGCACCCGTCCTGCCCTTCCGGCGTCCGCTCCCCGAAGTAGTCGAGCAGATGCCGGCGGCGGCAGGTGCGGAGCTGGCAGTAGCCGAGCACCCGCCGCAGCCGGGCGAACGCGCGTTCTCGTTCCTCCGGGTCCTCGATCTCCCGGATGAACCCTTCCTGGGTGCTGCGGTCCGCCGTCGTGTAGAAGAGGACGCAGTCGCTCGGCTCGCCGTCGCGGCCGGCGCGCCCGGTCTCCTGGTAGTACCCCTCGAGGGACTTCGGCAGGTTGTAGTGGACGATGAGCCGGATGTCCGGTACGTCGATCCCCATCCCGAAGGCGATCGTCGCCACGATGACGGGCGTCTCCTTGCCCGTGAACCGGTCGTGGGTGCGGCGGCGCTCGTCGTGTTCGAGGCCGGCGTGGTAGGGGAGGGCCTCGATCCCGGCGTCCCGCAGGGCGGCGGCCACCGTCTCCGTCTCCCGGCGGGAGAGGCAGTACACGATGGCGGATTCCCCCTCGCGCTCCCGGAGCATCGAGATCAGGACCGGCAGTGAGCGCCGCTTCGGGCGGACCCCGTAGGCGATGTTCGGGCGATTGAAGCTCGCGACCAGCAACTCGGGACCGTCCATCCCGAGCCGGCGGGCGACGTCGGCGCGGACGCGCGGGGTAGCGGTCGCGGTCAGCGCCATGAACGGGACGTCCGGGAGCGCTTCCCGGAGCGCCCCCAGCGTGAGGTAGTCGGGCCGGAACTCGTGGCCCCACTGCGAGATGCAGTGCGCCTCGTCCACCGCCACGAACCCGACGGCGAGGCGCCGCAGCAGGCTGGGAAAGCTCGGCAGCGCGACCCGCTCGGGCGCGACGTAGAGCAGCTTGAGGTCGCCCCGGAGCGCCGCTTGCCGAACGGCGGCCGTCTCCTCCGGGCGCATCGAGCTGTTCAGGCAGCCCGCGGCGATCCCGCGGGTGCGGAGCGCGTCCACCTGGTCCTTCATGAGCGCGATCAGGGGCGAGATCACGAGGGTCGTCCCGTCGCGCGCGAGCGCCGGAAGCTGGTAGCAGAGGGACTTGCCGCCGCCCGTGGGCATGAGCACGACCGTGTCGCGGCCGGCGAGCGCCGCGCGGATGGCGTGCTCCTGGAGCGGACGGAACGCGTGGTGGCCGAAGCGCCGCCGGAGGAGAGCGCGGAGGGCGTCGCTTTCCGGCGGAGCGTTCTGGACGCGGCGGTACCCCTCCGGGACCGTGGGCGCTACCGCGCTGGCGGCGGCCCGAGTCCCACCCGGGAGGCGGACCGGACGGGGGGCGCGCACGCCGGAATGCTACGCCGGGGGGAGCGGTTCGGTGGACGCGCCGTGGGTGTCGCTTTCGCTCGTGAGACCCTCACCGAGGTGGGAGTCACCTTTTCCGCGTGGGGGTGTGACATGCGCGGCGCGGAGCGCCGCGCGTGCCGGTCGGAGACCGGCGTTCCAAGCCGGGGGCGCCGTCGGTTCGGTCTGAGGTTGCGCGGCGGTCCCTTCCGTACCGTTACCCGCCGAGGCCGAAGAGCCGCGCCAACTGCACCAGCGACAGGCCCGAGATCACCAGCACCACGAACGCCCCGAGGACGTTCGCGAGCGTCGAGTTCTTGTACTTGCCCATGATTCCGGTTTTGTTCACGACGACGAGCAGCAGGATGAGGGCGAGCGGCAGGAAGATCCCGTTCCCGGCCTGCGCGAGCAGGATGATCTGGTAGGGCGAAGCGCCGAGGAAGATCCCGAAGCCCATTCCGGTCAGCAGCACGAAGCCCCAGAGCAGACGGATCCGGCCGCTCTTCAGGTCCGCTCCCCAGCCGAGCGCCCCGCCCGCGGCGTAGGCCGCGGCGAGCGGGGCGGTGATCGCCGACGTGAGGCCGGCGGCGAAGAGGCCGATCCCGAAGAAGACCGGGGCCGCGCGTCCGAGCAGCGGCTCGAGCCGCGACGCCACGGTGGCGGCGTCGGCCGCATCGGCGCCCTGGCCCAGCAGCGGGGTGGCGGCGACCACCACCGCGGCGGTGATGAGCCCGCCGAGCACGACCGAGAACAGGGTGTCCTGCCGGCTCTCGCGGATGCTCTCCTCGGTTCGGTCGGCATCGGGCCAGCGCTCCAGCGTGGCGCTCGTGTGGAGGAAGAGGTTGTAGGAGACCACGGTGGTGCCGATCAGCGCCATCACGGTGATGAGGCCCTGCGGGTCCGGCGGAATGCGGGGGACGAAGAACCCGGAGAGCAGGTCGCCGAGGCTCGGAGCGCTGAGGATCGCGACCAGGAAGAACACCACGCTCATCAGCCCCACGAGGAAGACCAGCGCGTTCTGGATGATCTTGTAGGTCCCGGTCATCAGCAGGGCGCCGGCGAGGGAGCCGACGATCAGCACCAGGAGCGCCGCCGGCAGTCCGGTGAGCAGGCTGAGCCCGAGCGAGGCGCCGAGCAGGTTGCCGGTCTGGAACGCCGCGTTCCCGATCAGGATGGTGAACGCGATGAGGCCCAGCGCGGCAATCCGCACCGCGGGATTCGCGAGGCTGTCGCGGATGGCCTCGGCGAGGCTGCGCCGGCCGGCGATGCCGACCCGGGCCGCCATGTCCTGGAGCACGATGGTGGCGAAGACCGAGAACAGGACCGCCCAGAGGAGAGTGGTTCCGTATCCCGCGCCCGCGCGGCTCGCGGTGACGACCGTGCCCGGCCCGATGAAGGCGGCGGTGACCAGGAAACCCGGTCCGGCTTTGAAGCGGGGCATCGAAACCTCCTAGGCCAGATCCTCTGCAACGGCGCGGGCGGCGTTCCGCCCGGACACGCCGTGCAGTCCGCCATAAGGGTATGTCCCCGGCCCGGCGAGATAGAGCCCGGGGACCGGCGTGCGGTGCCGCGCGAAGCCGGGGACGGGGCGCAGGGAGTAGAACTGGTCCATCGCCGGCTCGCCCTGGTGGAAGCTTCCCTCGATCAGCCCGAAGCCCCGTTCGAGTGTCCGGGGGGTGAGCACCCGCGACCCGATCACGAGGTCCCGGATCCCGGGGAAGGCCCGCTCCAAGGCGGTCAGCGTCGCGTCGAACACCTCCGCCTCGTCGGCATCCCGCGGAACCGACTGGACGGTCGCCGCCAGCACCGCGCCGGACGAAGGCGCGAGTTCGGGATCGTGAACGGACGGCAGCGCCGCGAACACGAGCGGCTCCGGCGCAATCCGGCTGTACTTCCAGGCGTCCGAAGCCCGCTCGATGTCGTCCATCCGGGCGCCGATCTGCACCACGCCGCCGAGACGAGGATCGTCGTCCGCACCGTCCGCGAAACGCGGCAATGCCGAAAGCGCGAGGCCCACCCGCGCCGCCGTTCCCCGGTAGCGGATGTTCTCGACCTCGTGGACGAAGTCGGGTGACAACGTCCCCGCGCCGGTCCAGCCGAGAAGCGTGGTTCCCGGCGCGGCGTCCGAGACCACCATGTCGCAGGCGATCGTCCGGCCGTCCAGGAGCTTCACGCCGCTCACGCCGGCGCGGCCGGTCGCGATCCGGCGGACCCCTCCAGACTCCGATTCGAGGTGGGCCCCGGCGGCGCTCGCCGCCCCGCGGAGCGCCCGTCCGACCGCCGAAGAACCGCCGCGGGCGGGACGGATCCAGGCGAGCGGCTCCGGATGGCCGAAGGCGTGGAAGTGGAGGAAGAGGCCCGCCGTTCCCGGGGCGCGGTGGCCGAGCCGGGTTCCGGTGAGCGCGGAGCCGGCGAGCGCCGCTTTCAGGGAGTCGCTCTCGAACCAGTCGTTCAGGTAGTCGGTGAGGGGCATCGGCAGCGCCCGCAGGAGCGCGTTCACCCGCCTCGCTCCGAGCCCGAGGGCCGCGAACGCCGCGGGAATGGCGTCGGGCAGGCCGGCGTCAAGCTGCAGCGGCGGCTGCTCGAGGAGCTTCCGCAAGAAGCCGCCGAATGCGCGCAGCTCGGCGACGAATTCCGGGAAGTGCGCCGCGTCCGAGGCCGAGAGTCCCGCGACGGCGAGTCGGGCCCGTTCGGGGTCTCGCGGCAGTGTGAAGACGGCGCCGTCCGGCCCGACGGCCGTCAGCACGGGATCGGAAGCCACGAGTTCCAGGCCATGTCGCCCGAGGTCGAGGTCCAGCGCGACCCCCGGGTCGAGCGAGGGCAGGGTCTCCGGGAACACCGGGCACTGGAATCCCGGCGCGATCTGCACGTTCGCGGCGGCGCCGCCGGGATGTCCGTGCTCGCCGACCACCAGGACGGAGTGCCCGGCGTCGGCCAGATACGCTGCCGTGACGAGGGCGTCCGGTCCCCCTCCGATGGCGACGACGTCGTAGGAGTCGCGCATCACATTGCGCCCGCGGCGCGCAGCATGGCTTCGGCGCCCAGCTTTCCGGGCGCGCCCATCACCCCGCCGCCCGGATGGACGCCGGAGCCGCACTGGAAGAGCCCCCGGATGGGCGTGTGGAATTGGGCCCAGCCGGCCGCCGGGCGCAGGAAGAAGAGCTGGTCGAGCCCGAGTTCGCCCTGGAAGATGTTGCCCTCGGTGAGCCCCGTGCGGCGCTCGATGTCGAGCGGGGTCAGCACCTGCCGTTCCAGGATGATGTCCGGGAGGTTCGGGGCGTACTCGGCGAGCGTGCCGATGACAGCGTCCCCGAAGGCGTCCCGCTGGGCATCCCAGTCCCCGTCTTCGCCGTTCAGGTGGTAGGGCGCGTACTGCACGAAGATGGACATGACGTGCTTCCCCGGGGGCGCCATCCCGGGGTCGATCAGCGACGGGATCATCACGTCGAGGAAGGGGCGCCGCGAGAAGCGTCCGTACTTGGCGTCGTCGTAGGCGCGTTCCAGGGTGAGGCTGTCGGGACTGATCGAGATGGCGCCCCGCAGGTGCCGCCCGGGGCCGGGCGACGCGGTGAAGTCGGGCAGCGCGTCGAGCGCCAGGTTCACCTTGCCCGAGGAGCCCTGGAACCGGTAGCGGCGGATGGCCTCGACGAACTCGCCGGGCAACTCGTCCGCATCGAGCATGCCGAGGAAGGTCCGCCGGGGATCCACGCTCGACGCGACCTGGTCGGCCAACACCTCCTCGCCGCCCTCGAGGACCACCCCGGCGGCCCGTCCGCCGCTGGTCAGAATCCGCTCGACGCCGGCGTTCGTGCGGATCTCGGCGCCGAAGCTCCGGGCGGCGCTCGCGAGCGTCTCGGCGACCGCGCCCATCCCGCCGCGCTGGAAACCCCACGACCGCGAGGCGCCGTCGATCTCGCCCATGTAGTGGTGGAGGAGCACGTAGGCGGTCCCCGGCGAGGAGATGCTCAGGAAGGTGCCGACGATGCCGCTCGCCGCCATGGTGGCCCGAAGGGCGTCGGTCTCGAACCAGCGGTCGAGGTAGTCGCCGGCGCTCGCCGTCATGAGCCGCGCGAGCTCGTGGAAACGCCGGTCCCCCAGTCCCGCGAAGTGCGACGCCAGTTCGACGAGGCCGCGGAGCTCCCGCGGACGGACCGATCCCACCCGCGGGGGCGTCATCGTGAGCAGCTTCCGGATCCCCTGGCCGAGCTGGTGCATCCGGAGCCCGAAGAGCGGGTAGTTGTCGGCGTCCCGGCGGGAGAACTGGAGAAGCGATTCGCGCGTCTTCGCCGGGTCGTGCCAGCGGGTCAGGGCCCTTCCGTCCGGCAGGGGAGTGAACGTCCCGTCGAGCGCCTGGAGCTGGAGGCCGTGCCGGGCGAGATCGAGGTCGTCGATGATCTGCGGCCGCAGCAGGCTGACCACGTAGGAGAAGACCGTGACCGTGAAGCCCGGCAGGATCTCCTCGCTGTAGGTCGCGCCGCCCACCCGTTCGTTCTTCTCGACGAGCAGGACGTTCCGGCCGGCCCGCGCCAGGTAGGCGGCCGCGATCAGGCCGTTGTGGCCGCCCCCGATGACGATGTCGTCGTAGCGGTTCAAGGGTTCGCCGTTCGGGTGTCTGCGGTGGGGAAGGTCAGGGGCGCGGGGCGCGCGATCCTACCGCCAACGCCCCTTGGCGGGCTGATGGCGCACCGGCTTGGAACGCCGACCTCCGGTCGGCACGCGCTGCGCGACCGCGCAGCGCACGGCACGACGCCGACCTGCGGGGTGGTTCTCTCTTGCGGTGCAACCGGGCGGAGGGGACGCTCCCGGATCTGTGTCGCCCAAGGCGAATGGCGGGACGTCGCCCGCGGGCCTTCGGCCCGCCGTGCCGACCCGAGGTCGCCGTTCCAGGCTGTCCTCGTGATCGGTGTCATAGATTATCTAGTCACAGATAATCGTGTACATCATAATATCCACATGCAGTTTCTGAACCGCACGGCCGAACTCGACCGGCTGGACGCCGTGCTCCGCCGCCCGGGGAGCTTCGCGGCGATCTGGGGGCGCCGCCGGGTCGGGAAATCGCGGCTGCTCCTCGAATGGTCGTCGCGGCACGACGGCCTCTACACCGTCGCCGACCTTTCGGCCGCGCCGGTCCAGCGCCAGTACCTGGCGGAGGCGGTGGCCCAGCGGTTCCCCGGCTTCGCTTCGGTCGAGTATCCGGACTGGCGATCCTTCCTGGATCGGCTGCGGGCCGAAGCCGCGGCCGCGCGATGGCCGGGGCCGTTCATCCTCGACGAACTGCCGTACCTGCTCGTGGCGGACCCGACCTTCGCCAGCGTCCTCCAGAACTGGCTCGACCGTCCCGGGCCGCGTCCGTCCCTGGTAGTGAGCGGCTCCAGCTGGCGCATGATGCACGGCGCGCTACTCGGCGCCGGGGCGCCGCTTTACGGTCGGTCGGTGGAGGCGTTTGCAGTCCAGCCCCTCCGCCCCGGAATCCTGGGTAACGCCTTCCCGGGTTCCCGTCCGCGCGAGCAGGTGTCGCTCTACGCGCTCTGGGGCGGCACGCCGCGGTACTGGGAACTCGCGGAGCGGTTCGGCGCCGATCTCGAGGCCGCCGTGGACGCTCTGGTGCTCGACCCCGCCGGGCCGCTGCACGACGAGCCGGACCGCCTGCTCCGCGAGGAAACCCCCTCGGCGTCGTCCCTGCGGCCGCTACTGGACGTGATCGGCGCCGGTTCTCATCGGATCAGCGAAATTGCCGGGCGCCTGGGGAAACCCGCTTCGAGCCTTTCGGGGCCGCTCGCGACTCTCTGCGAGATGCGGCTGCTCCACCGGGAGATTCCCTTCGGGAGTCCGCCGCGCTCCGGAAAACGCAGCCTCTACCGGATCGAGGATCCCTTTCTGCGGCTCTGGTTCCGGGTGGTCGCGCCCCACCGCGCGTCACTCGCGGCGGCGCCTCGGGAACCACGGCTCGCTTACTGGATGCGCGCCCGTCCGGCCCTCGAGTCCCTGGCGTGGGAGGAACTGTGCCGGATGGCGACCCCCACGCTCCACCGGACGGACTCGCCGACCGGCGCCCTCGGCCCCTGGGAGCCCGCGCAGCGCTACTGGCGGCGGAACGAGCCCGAGGTGGACCTCGTCGCGCGGTCGGTGGACGGCGAGCGGCTGCTCGTCGGCGAGGTGAAGTGGACGGCGGAGCGACGGCGCCGCCACCCGCCGGAACGGCCGGTCTCCGCGCACTTGCCCGGCGCGAGAGACGCCGAGGTCATTCATGCCCGCTTCGTTCCCGATCCCCCACGCCGCCGCTCCGGGGTGCCGGACATTCACGAGGTGAGCGCGGCGGACGTGCTGGCCGCGCTCCGGTAGCGGCGGCGGATACGCCAGCCAAAGCCGGGGGAATCAGCGGGCCGGCGTCGGTCGCGACGATGCCTTCTCCCATTGAGCGAACGTTTCGATGTCCTCTTTCAGGGTGGCCGCGTCGCCGCGGATGACGGGGATGCCCAGTTGGGATACGTGCCGCATGAAATCAGCGACGGGGAGCCTCGAGATTTCCGCGGCCCGGCCGAGGGAGAGGCTCTCGCTTCGGTAGAGGGCCGTGGCGATCGCCAGCCGGATGCCCGGCTCGCCGAGTAGCGAGTCGTCGCTGAGATGGATCAGCACTGCTTCCGGACGGTCGCGGTCGAGGACGATCACCGGGTCCGTGCGGGCTTCCCGAAGCGCGGTGGAGGGGTCGTTCCTGAGTTCGCGGACGGTGACTGCCTTCATCGTGGTGAGGCCTCCCACTTCGGGTACAAGTCTTTCAGAGCATTGTTGTCCTTGCAAATTTGTAGTGTCACGTCAAAAATACAAGGATGATTCCACGTCGCATGGCGACCGAGATCCGCGAAGCTCTTCGTTGGCAGCCGGCGGTCGCTCTTCTCGGCCCGCGTCAGGTTGGCAAGACGACCCTCGCGCAGGCGATCGGACGCGAGACGGATTCGGTGTATTTCGATCTCGAAGATCCGGACGAGCGCGAGAAGTTGCGTGAGGCCCGGACGTTCTTCGACCGTCACGAAGACCGCCTCGTCATCCTCGACGAAATCCACCGGGCGCCGGAACTGCTGCTCACGCTCCGGGGGGCGATCGATCGGGGTCGCAGCCGCGGGCGGCGGGCGGGACGATTCCTGATCCTGGGTTCGGCGTCCCTCGACGTGCTGCGGGAAACCGGCGAGACCCTGGCCGGCCGGGTTTCCTACCGCGAACTCCTTCCATTGGACATCCTGGAGATTCCCGACGATTCCGGCTCCAAGGACACACTGTTTCTCCGCGGCGGATATCCGGAGGCCTTTCTCGCGCCGTCCGACGAGGTCAGTTTCCATCAGCGTCGCGACTTCATCCGCACTTATCTCGAGCGCGAGGTGGCGTGGATGAACTCGAGGCTCCCCGCCGACACGCTGGGACGTCTCTGGACCATGCTGGCCCACACGCAGGGTGCTCTCCTGAACGCCTCGCGCCTCGCCAGCTCACTCGGCGTCACCGTCCACACCGTGAACCGCTACCTCGGGGTGCTCAGCGACCTGCTGCTCGTCCGCAAGCTCCCGCCGGTCCACGCCAACATCGGCAAGCGGCTGGTCAAGTCCCCGAAGGTTTACCTACGCGACAGCGGGTTCGTGCATGCCCTCCTCGACCTGCCGACCTTCGACGCGCTGGTCGGCCACCCGGTCGTCGGAGCGTCCTGGGAGGGCTTCGTGATCGAGAACCTGCTGGCAGCGGCGCCCGACCGGACTCAGGCCAGCTTTTTCCGCACTGCCGCCGGCGCGGAGATGGACCTCGTGCTCGACTTCCCGGGCGGCGAGCGCTGGGCGGTCGAGACGAAATGGAGCCGGGTGCCGCGACCCACCAAGGGCTTCCACCTGGCCCGCGAGGCGCTGGCGCCGGACCGCTGCTTCCTGGTGGGGACGGGTCCGGATCGCTATCCGGTCAACGACAAGGTGGAGGCCATCGGTCTCCGCGAACTGGCGGCTGAGTTGCTGGCGCGCAGTTCATCCTCATTCGTGGAACGGAGGTAGGGGTACGGCGTCGGCCCGGATCGCTATCCGGTAACCGTCGCGTTCGAAGCGACCGGCCTGCGAGAGCCGGCCGCTGCGCTACGGGTCCCGGGGCGCCCGCGTCGGGTCCCCACGTCGGGGCGGGACGGCGTCCCCGAAGCCTCAGGATCCGCTCGGCTGCCCGATCACGCCGCAGGCGAAGCGGGCTCCGCCTCCACCGAGCGCCGCCGGATCGTCGGAGTAGTTGTCTCCCCCGGCATGGATCATGAGCGCCCGCTCCGCCACCTGGGTCCGGTCCGTGATGCGCGGCGCGGTCACCGCGGTGGTCGCGGTTCCGTCGGCCCCGGCGACCAGCCGCGGAAGGTCGCCGAGATGCCCGTTGCCTTCCGGTCCTTCGTGCCGCCCCGTCTCCTCGGGGTCGTAGTGGCCGGCGGCGGCGCCGCCGGGAACCACCGTTCCGTCGTCCTTCGTGGACGGTCCGCAGTCGGGGTTCGCGTGGACGTGAAAACCGTGTTCTCCGGGGGTCAGGCCGGTCAGATCCGGCGTGAACACGGCGCCGTCCCCGCTGTCGGCGATGGTCACCGTGCCGACCATCTCCCCGTTTCCGGTCTCGGTGAGGGCGTACATCGTGACGGTCAACGGTTCCGGCGGAGGCGGAGGCGGGGGAGGAGGCGGCGCGGGGGCCGGAGTGGGTGTCGTCCCGGCGTCATCGCCGTCGCCGCAGCCGGCGAGGGTCCATGCGCCAAGCGCAGCGACGAGTGCGACAGAAAAGCAACGCACACCAAAGCCTCTGTTGTTCATTCGCGAGAATCTCCCCGGATGGACCCGTCGGGTGAAGCCACCCATGCATTCTGCGGATCGTACGCCGAAAACGGTCGCGGCCATCGCGACAGATGCGCCTTCCCGGGACGCGTCCCGGAACCCGACGGCGGCTACGGAACCAGCGCCAGCCCCCAGGGTCCCGCCCCCACCTCGATCCGGGTCACGATCTCGAGCGACTGCGTATCCAGCACGGTGACGTCGTTCGAGGGCCCGTTCGCGGTGTAGAGCCGGCTCCCGTCAAAGGAGAGCGCGAGGCCCCAGGGCCGCTCGCCCACCTCCACGTTGGCGGTCACTTCCCCCGAGGCCAGGTCGATCACCGAGACCGTCTTCGAGCGGCCGTTCGCGACGTAGAGCGTCCCGGCGTCCGGGGAGAGCGCGACTCCCATGCTCCGTGAGCCCTCCGGCAGCGGGATGGTGCGGCTCACCCGGTTCTCGGCGACCACGATCTCGGAGACGTTGCCGGCGATCTCGGCGGAGACGTAGGCGTAGGTCCCGTCCGGGGTGAAGACCAGGTCGCGTGGCCGGTGACCGACAGTGATCCGCGTGATCTCGTCGCCCGTCGAGGTGTCGAGCACCGTGACGTCGTGGTCGGTCTCGCCGGTCACGTAGGCGAGGGTCCCGTCCGGGCTGATGCGCACGCCCTCGGGCTCCGCCCCCACCGGCACCGTCCGGAAGATCTCGCCCGACTCGAGGTCCACGAGGCTCGCCTCGTCGGTGTCCTCGTTCGAGACCACGATCCGGGCGCCGTCGGGGGTGATGTCGAAGCTCTCGGGGTCCGAGCCGCCGGGCAGCATCCGCGTCCGGACCTGGGCGCGGAGATCCACCTCGGCGATGCCGTCGAAGCGCTTGTCGGGCTCGGCGCAGCCTTCTTCTTCCATCCAGGGCGGACACTTGGGCGAGCCCGAGACCGCCACGTAGGCCATTCCGCCGTCCGGGGACGCCCGCACGCCGCGCGGCCGCCGGCCGACCTCGATCTCGGCGAGGACCTCGTGGGTGGTGGTCGCGACGACGCTCAGGGTGCCGCCGTCCTCGTTCGTGACCAGCAGCAGCGGGCCGGCGGCCGGGTCAGCGGCGGCCGGGTCCGCGGGTTCCGCCGCTGGCTCCGGCTCCCCGGAACCCCCGCAGCCGGCCGCGAAGACCCACAGCAGCGCTGCGGAAGCGAACGCGGCCCGCCGCATCAGTCGTCGTTCCCGCCGTCCGCGCCCGGCGAGAGCGCAAAGGTGAGGATGGACTGCCCCGCCGCGATCGAGACGTACTGCTGTCCGTTGAGCGCGAAGCTCATCGGGGCCGCCCGGACGCCGCCGCCCACGTAGAAGTCCCAGAGCGCCTCACCGGTGTCGGCGTCGAGCGCGAAGAGGTTGCCCTCCTGCGTTCCGGAGAACACGACCCCGCCGGCGGTCGCCATGACTCCGGACACCGCCGGGGTCAACTGCTTGAACTCCCACTTGAGTTCGCCGGTCAGGGCGTCGAGCGCCCGCACCGCGCCGTAGGTCTCGTCCGCGTCGGGCCGCCGTTCGCCGCCGCCCAGGAAGGGAGTTCCCGGCTCGTACTCGGCCTCGCTCTTGAAGTAGATGGACGACATCTCCCGGGTCGGCACGAAGAGCGACATTCGGCCCGGGTCGTAGGCGGGGCTGTACCAGTTCGTGGAGCCGGCGAGGCTCGGCCACACCAGCGTGCCCTCCTCGCTCGGCTCCATGTTGGGAACGCGCACCGGCCGGCCGTTCTCGTCGATCCGCTCGGCCCAGGTCTGGGTGGCGTACTGGGTGGCGCGCAGGAACTGCCCGGTCTCGCGGTCGAGCACGTAGTAGAAGGCGTTGCGGTTGGCGTGGATGACGAGCTTGCGCGTCGCGCCTTCCCACTCGGCGTCCACCAGCACCGGGATCTGGTTGGCGTCCCAGTCGTGGACGTCGTGCGGGGTGTACTGGAAGTACCACTGCATCTCGCCGGTGTTCACGTCGAGCGCGACCAGCGAGTCGGTGTAGAGGTTGTCGCCGGGGCGGGAATCGCCGTTCCAGTCCGGGGCGGGGTTCCCGATCGGCCAGTACAAAAGGCCGAGGTCGGGGTCGTAGGAGCCGGTCAGCCAGGTGGCCCCGCCTCCCGTCTTCCAGCTGTCGCCGCCCCAGGTGTCGTTGCCGGGCTCCCCCTCGGCGGGAATGGACCACCAGCGCCAGGCAAGCTCGCCGGTCTCCGCGTCATACGCGTCCAGGAACCCGCGCACGCCGGCCTCGCCGCCGCTGATCCCCACGATCACCTTGCCGTCCACCGCGAGCGGCGCCGCGGTGACCGCGTAGCCGACCGCGTTGTCCGCGATCTGCGTCTCCCAGCGGACGTCGCCGTGGGTCCGGTCGAGCGCGATCAGGCGCGCGTCGAGCGTCCCGAAGAACAGGGTGTCGCCCAGGATCGCGATCCCGCGGTTGGTGCGGGGGAAGCCGATGTTCAGCGTCTCGTCGGCGATGATCGGGTCGTAGCGCCAGAGGCGCCGCCCGGTATGGGCGTCGAGCGCGGCGATCGTGCTCGGCGGCTCGGCGATGTACATGACGCCGTCCGCGACCAGCGGGGTCACTTCGACCCGGCCGGTGGTGCCGGTCTGGTAGATCCACGCCGGGCGCAACCGGGAGACGTTCTCCTTGTTGATCTGGTCGAGCCGGCTGAACCGCTCCGACTTGTAGTTGCCGGAGTACATGAGCCAGGCGTCGGGGTCGTCGTCGGCGTTCAGGAGCCGCGAGTAGGACACCTGCGCCAGCGCCGGAGCGGCGGCGAGGGCGATGAGGATGGCGATTCCAACCAGTCTGCGGGTGGTCATTCGGAGCCTCCTTCGGGGCCGCGCAGGGTCATGAGGTAGGAGACCAGATCGTTCAGCTCCGCGTCCGTGAAGTCGGCGTAGCTCATCATCATGCTCTCGTCCTTCAGAAGCTGGAACTCGCGCAGCTCGCTCTTGCGGAACGACCGGTGCCGGCCGGCCTCGTCGATCATCTGGATCGTGAACGTGTCCTCGCCCGTGCGCACGCCCATGACGGTGCGGCTGTCCGCGGTCTCGACGAGCACCGTCCGGTAGCGGGGGTTCACGATCTTCGGCGGGTCCTGGATGGATTCCTTGAGGAAAGCGCTCCCGCGCAGCAGGCCGACGTCGGAGAGGTCCGGCCCGAGCGCGATGCCCTCGCCGTTCGTGATGTGGCAGGTCGAACACAGCGTCATGTCATAGAGCTCCTTGCCCGCCACCGGATCTCCCGGCAGTTCCTCCCGCGGCGCCACGCCCAGCGACCGGACGTAGGCGGCCACATTCCGGATCTCCCGGGTGTTCAGTGAGCCGTGGCCCGGCATGTCGGTGCCGGAGATCCCGTCGTCCACGATCTCGATGAGGGCATCGTCCTCGGTGGAGCGGCGCAGGTTCTCCCGCATCAGGTTCGGCCCCTCGCCGCCGACCCCGTCGAGGCCGTGGCAGCGGGAGCAGTGAATGTCGAAGATCCGTTTGCCGTGGGCCACGTCCTCGGCGCTGGCCTCGGCGAGCGGCTGGGCGGCCGCCGGCGCGGCGAGCAGCAGAGCGGCCAGCAGCGCGAGTCCGCCGGGTCCCGTTTTGCGCATGGTTCGTCCGTCCTCCGGGAAGGCGCACTGTAACAAGGGAAAGCGGGAATACCATTGGACGGCTCTCCTCTTCCCGGCTTTTCGGCAGCATGGCCCGCGGCACCCCCTTCCACCCCCGCACCCGGGGGCTCTGCACCAGCATGCGCTGGAAGGAGTGGGCCGGCTACTTCGTGGTCGACGCCTTCGACACCTTCCACGACCCCGAGTACCACGCGGTGCGCTCGGGGGCGGCGCTCATCGACGTCTCGCCGCTCTACAAGTACAACTTCGTCGGACCGGACGCCACCGCGCTCACCGACCGGCTCATCACCAGGAACGTGAAGCGCTCCCGGATGGGGCAGGTGCTCTATTCCGGCTGGTGCGACGAGCGGGGGAAGCTCCTCCAGGACGGCTGCTTCCAGCGTTTCGCCCAGGACTTCGTCCGGGCCACGGCGGTCGATCCGGCGCTCGTCTGGTTCGAGCGCGCGGCGGCGGGCATGGACGTCCGGATCGAGGACGTTTCCGAAGAACTCGGTGCGCTCGCGCTCCAGGGGCCCACGTCCTGCCGGATCCTGAACCTGCTCGCCGATCGGGACCTCTCCGACCTCGGATTCTTCCGACTCCGGGAGGTGAACCTCGGGGGGATCCCGGTGGTGGTGACCCGGACGGGGTATACCGGCGACCTGGGCTACGAGCTCTGGGTGGACCGCGAGGCGGCGGTCGCGCTCTGGGACCTGCTGCTCGAGGCCGGCGATCCGCGCGGGCTGGTCCCGGCCGGCATGCTCGCCCTCGACCGGGCGCGGGTCGAAGCCGGGTTCCCGCTCATCGACGTGGACTTCTGGAACGCGGACTTCGCGCTCACCGAGGCGCAGAAGTCCACGCCCCACGAACTCGGCCTCGGCTGGGCGGTGAGCGCGAAGAAGGGGCCCTTCATCGGTCAGGAGGCGCTGATGGCCGAGCGGGCGCGCGGACCGGAGCGCTTCTTCGTGGGGATCGAGACCTCGATCCTGGAGATCGAGCGACTGTTCGCGCTCGATGACCTCGCCCCCGAGGTCTGCGACGAGGTGAATCGGGACGGGGTCCCCGTGTACTCCGGGGGCGAGCAGGTCGGCCGGGCCACGAGCGTCTGCTGGTCGCCGCTCCTCAAGCGGCAACTGGCGCTCGCCACCGTGGACCGTGGCTACGAGGCGCCGGGCACCCCGCTGGACATCGAGATGACCGTGGAATACACGCGGCGGCGGGCGCGGTCCCGGGTGGCGGCGCTGCCGTTCTTCGATCCGCCCCGGAAGCGGGCCACCCCGGCGGCGGCGTAGGGGTTCATCCGTAGACACACATCGCGTCAACCATGGCGTCAAGTAGTATGTCAACCAAGAAGCTTGTGAACTCCTAATAATACGTATAATCAATCAGTTATATCGTTTATTTGCGTGTCATATAACGCGCAGAGTATGATGCCAACCAAGGCAATTCAATGGACTGGGAACGGTTCTCCTTCCAGTGGAGTCTCCGGGGCAACTTCTTTCCGGACCTGGTTCAGATCGAGGCCTACCGCGAAGCGGCGTTGAATCTGGTCCTGCCCCCGGACTGGAGCCGCCAGCTCGACGAGTTGAACCGGATTCGTGCAGTCCACGGGACGACGGCCCTTGAGGGAAACCCTCTCTCCGAGGCGGCAGTCGAAGAGCAACTGCGCCGAGACGCGGCATCCTTGGCGCTACCCGAGGATGAGTCGATGGAACAGCGGCAGGTGCGGAACGCGGGGCTCGCTCAGGACTGGGTCCGCGAGAGATTCCGTCCGGGGAGTTCTCCCCTCCAGGTCTCGGACATCCTTGCGATGCATCGGTTGCTGACCGAGGGATCGGACGACCGGGACAACATTCCGGGCCGACTCAGAACGCATGGCGTCGTGGCCGGAACGCGGGGTCTGGGTGGCGTCCATCGCGGCGCGCCTCACGAAGACCTGCCGCGGCTGACGGACCGGTTCGTCGAGTTCGTCGCTTCCCGCGAGGTCGGTGCGCAGCATCCTGTGGTGCGGGCCCTGCTGGCGCATTTCTTCCTGGTTACGATCCATCCCTTTGGTGACGGAAACGGTCGGGTGTCGAGGCTCGTGGAGGCCGGCATCCTCTTCCAGGGTGTCTACAACGTCCACGGTTTCTACGGCTTGTCGAACTACTTCTATCGACACCGCGATGACTACATCTCGCTGCTTCAGAAGAGCAGGAGGTCCCAACCCTTCGACCTCAGCGAGTTCGTGGCGTTCGGTATTGGAGGATTCCGTCTGGAATTGAAGGGCATCAACAACTTCATCAAGACCCGGATGAACCGGGTGATGTACCGGAACGCGCTGGTCCGGGCGCTCAACAAGCGAGTCGGTCCCCGCCGCCGCGCCCTGAACCAACGCGAGTACGGGCTGCTCGAATACCTCACGCGGACGACAGAGCCAACGGATCCCTTTGCTGACGAACCGTCCCGACGAATCAGGTTCACCGATCTCTTGTCCGATCCGTACGTCCAACAGGTCTATCGGAAGGTGACAGAGAGAACATTCCGACGGGAAGTCATCAGGCTCTTCGAACAGGGCTTCATCAAGCTGGTCGGCGAGCCCGGTGAATGGACCGTGGAACTCGACTTCCGGGCCATCGAGAAATACTGACCACGTGTCCGATCCGCGCTACGCCGACACCCGGCCCGCTGCGCCAGCGGGAGCCATGACGCTGCCCGCGCGCTACTACTGCGCCCCGGCGGTGTTCGAACGCGAGGGGGAACGGATCCACCGGGCGATGTGGAACGCGGCGTGTCCGGTGGACGACCTCCGGGAGCCGGGGGACTACCGGCTCGTGGAGATCGCGGGCGACTGCCTGGTCGTGGTCCGCGGCGAGGACGGCCGCGTCCGGGCGCATCACAACGTCTGCCGGCACCGGGGGACCCGGATGGTGGAAGCGGAGAGCGGCCGCCTGCCGGGTTCCATCCAGTGCCCGTACCACGCCTGGACCTACGGTTTCGACGGGCGGCTCCGGCGGGCGCCGCACATGGACCGGGTGGAGGGGTTCTCGGTCGGGGACTACCCGCTCGCGCCGGCGGCGTGCGAGGAATGGGGCGGGATCGTCTTCGTGCGGGTGGCGGACGAGGGGCCCGGCCTGCTGGAGCAGCTCGGCCCGGCCGCCCCGCGTCTCGAGCCGTGGGGGATCGGCGACCTCCGGTCCGCCCACACCGAGCGTTACGACCTGAGGGCGAACTGGAAGCTCGTGGTCCAGAACTTCTCGGAGTGTCTCCACTGCCCGGTCATCCACCCGCAGCTCCAGCGCCTTTCGCACTACCTGAGCGGCGAGAACTACCCCGTGACCCCCGGCGCCGTCGGTTCGGCGATGGACATGGCGGACGGGGTCGAGACGATGTCCACCGACGGACGGCTGGTGGGCGAGCCGCTGCCGGGTCTGTCGCAGGCCGGCCGGCGGCGCGTGGGCTACGACATCCTGCTCCCGAACGTGATGCTCTGCCTACACCCCGACTACGTGGTGCGCTACCTGATGCGCCCGCTCGCGGTGGACCGCACCACGATCCGCTGCGACTGGCTGTTCAGCGAGGAGGCGGTGTCCCGACACGGCTTCGATCCCGGCCGCGCCGTGGAGTTCTGGCACACCACGAACCTCCAGGACTGGCGCGTCTCCGAGCTCGCCCAGCAGGGCATCGCATCCTCCGCGTACCGCCCCGGCCCCTACTCGAACCGCGAAGACCAGCTCTGGCAGATCGACCGATTGATCCTGGAGCGCCTCGGGGACGCGTAGGGGCAGGGAGCGCCGGCCTCCATCCAGGCCGACACCGCCCGCCCAAGGCGCGTGGCGGCTCGGACCTCAATCCCCGGAGGGCTCCGGTTCGGGGCCCTCGCGGACCCTCCGCTCCCTCAGTTGAAATCCGTCACGTTCCCGCGGCGGAGCAGGTACTTCGGCGAGACGTACTTCAGCTTCAACCGGTTGCCCGGCAGCTCTGCGCACTCTCGCTCCTTCACCGGCGTGATCACGATCCCCTCGCGGACGTGGCCGCCCCGGAACGTCGTCTTCCCGTCCCGGTGCTGCTCGGCCGCCGCCATCGAGAACGGCCCCCGGTAGAGGCGGGGCGTGGTGTCGAGCCCCCACTCGCCCTTGACCCGGGCGAGCAGCTCGTCGTAGTCGAGGTACCGGCCCCGGCGGGGTTCGCCGACATACACGTCGAACACCCGGAAGGCGCGCCCCGGCTGCCCGTAGTCGAGGTCCTGCACCTTCTTTCCGAAGGTCTCCCCGAGGATGTAGATCGGCTCTTTGGTCCGCTCGCTCGCGGCCCGCACCCGGTCCCAGCCGCCCGTCTCCAGCATGGCGGTCCGGAAGCTCATCACGTAGAGGTTGCTCGCGTTGGCGTCGGTCCACTGGAAGGCGAACCCGGTGTCGGCGTTCCCCTTCGAGGTGATGATCGTGCCGCCCTCGAGCAGGTCCGGATGGCCGAGCCCGGGATGGAACCCGAAGCAGGTCCAGGTGCCGTGGAGCTTTTCGGTGAACACGACCTCCTCGCCGTCCCGCAGGACGCCGGGGAACTTCTGGATGCTCTCGATGTCGTAGCGCGGCGTGTGCCCCCGCAGGTTGCAGACCTCGCCCTGCATGTGCACCGGGACCGGCGGCTCGTACTTGACGATGTCGAGCGCCTCGGCGAGGTCCGCGCCCTCCTCCCGTCCTTCCACCGGGTAGAGGAGCCCCTGGCTGACGACGCCCCGGAGCCGGATCGCCTTGACCCGGTCCCCCTTCTTCCCGGCGAGCATCCCCTTGCCCTTCGCCTCGTCCCACAGCCGCAACGCGCGGATCAGGGCCTCCGGCACGATCGCGTCCTCGGGGATGTAGGCGACCAGGTCCCCCGGCCGGTGCGCTCCGATCTTCACCACGCAGCGGTAGCCGCGCACCACCGCGATCTCGAGGGCGTCCGCGCCGGGGTGCTCTTCGATGCGGTCCACCCGGACCACCGGAACCTCGAATTGCGCCATGCCGCGGACCTCCAGTCCCCGAAGGGGCGCGGGAGTCTAGCGACGCCGGATGGTGCATCGCGGGGCGCCGGATCGGCGGCATCCATCCCACCCCGATGGATCGGGTTTTCCGCAGCGTCGTTGCGGAAAAACACGCCTTTTCGGCAGACCAGTTGCGGAAAAACACGTTTTTTCCGCAGATCTGTTGCGGGAATCGCCGATTGCTGAATCCCGCCGCCGACGCCCCACCTCTGGCCGCGAATGGCGCCGCCGGCTTGGAACGCCGGTCTCCGACCGGCACCCGCCCCGCAACGCGGGGCGGAACAGCACGCCAGCACTGCCCGTCACCGCACCCGTCGCAGTACGCTGGAACGCTCATGTCGTCCGGTCCCCGCCTCTACGCCGACCTCGCGCACCTCTGGCCGCTCATGAGCCCGCCGGAGGACTACACGGACGAGGGCGCCCGCCTGCGGAGCGAACTCCGCGCGCGCCTCGGCCCCGGCCGGGCGCGCCTCCTCGAACTCGGGACCGGCGGCGGGCACCTCCTCCACCATCTCGCCGGCGACTTCGAGGCCACCGCGGTGGACCTCTCGGAGGCGATGCTCGCCCACTCGCAACGCCTGAATCCCGGCGTCACCCACCGTGTCGGCGACATGCGGACGGTGCGCCTCGGCGAGACCTTCGACGCCGTGCTGATCCACGACGCGATCGATTACATGACAACGGAAGACGACCTCCGCGCCGCGTTCGCGACGGCGCGGGCGCACCTCCGTCGGGGAGGCGTGTTCCTCGCCATTCCGGACGACTACGTGGAGACGTTTACGTCGCCGCACATCGCCCACGAGACCCGGCGGCGGGACGGCGCCGAACTCACCTACGTCGAGTACTCGACCGACCCCGACCCGGGAGACACGGAGATCGAGACGGTCTATGTCTTCTTCTTCCGGGAGGACGGCGCGTTGCGCGTGGAGGTGGACCGCCACACCACCGGCCTGTTCCCGGTCGTCACCTGGGAACGGCTGCTCGCGGAGTCCGGCTTCAAGGCCGAGCGCCTCGACTACCCGTTCAGCGAGCACGGCGCGGCGACGTATCTTTGGGTATGCACGGCGACCGGCCGTCCCGCCGCGGCCCCGCGTTCGCAGCCATGAAGGAGACCTTCCGGCCTTCGCGAGCCGTTCCCGCCCTGCTCGTGACGGCTCTCCTCGCCGTCCCGGGGCTGTCCTGTGCGGCTGCCGGAGGCCAGCGGCTGCCTCAACCCGGGACGCAAGGATGGGTCTCGCTGCCGCTTCCGGCCGGCGGCCAACTCAATCTCCTGGTCGTGCGGCCCCCGGGGCCCGCCCGGGGAGTCGTGGTGGCCTTCCCGTGGGGCGCGGGCGATGCGGGCCTCCTCGCCGGGCTCGTGGAAACCTACTGGGACGAGGCCGCGCCCGCCGCTGGCTACGCCGTCGTCGGCGTCGAGATCTACGGTCCGGGACTCGCCGAGAGCGCCCCGGCCGTCGTGCCTGCGCTGCTGGAGTGGATCGGCCAAAACCTCCCGGAGGCGGCCGGAGAGATCGTCCTCACCGGGGCCTCCGCGGGAGGCATCGGGGTCTTCCACGCGGCGCTTGCGATGCCGGGCCGGGTGGCGGCGATCCT
This sequence comes from Acidobacteriota bacterium, assembly GCA_022828085.1. Classification (GTDB taxonomy): domain Bacteria; phylum Acidobacteriota; class Vicinamibacteria; order Marinacidobacterales; family Marinacidobacteraceae; genus Marinacidobacterium. The sequence continues at coordinate 61,781 of JAJEIY010000073.1, forward strand.
CGCCATGCCGGGGCGCGCAGCCGGGGAAGCCTCGCTGGAGTCGCTGGCCGGGGTGCCGGTCCTGCTGATGGTCGGGAGCCACGACCGGCGCTGGGTGGCCGGATCGGAATCCACCGCCGAACGCCTCCGGGCGGCGGGCGCGCGGGTAGAGCTGGCCGTGGTCCCGGGCCAGGGGCACGTGCTCCGCGTGCCCCAGGGGGAGTTGGTCCGCTGGCTCGAGCAGCAGCTCGAGTGACTCGATCCCCGCCTCAGCGCGAGCCGGACTCCCTCCCTTCCACCCGGACCACCCCGGGCATCCCGGCGGCGCCGAGCGCGCTGTTGACGCTGCCCAAATCGGATTCCACGATCCCGGCGAACTCCGCGACGCGGGCTTCCACCAGCTCGTGGAGCCCGTCATAGACCTCGAGCATCTGGTCGGTCGGCCGGAAATCGCTCGTCGCCACCACGCCGGCGAGGTAGAGGATCCGCCCCGCAAGCTGCGTCGGCCAGCGGAGGTGGTCCTGGCCGGTTCCGGTGATGAGCAACTGGATCAACTGCTCCTCCACCGCGAGCAGCGAGCCGTCGAGTCCGTCCACCGCCGAGGCGATGGCTTCGACCCGCCCGGTCTCCTCGGCCAGCAGCTTCAGGTCGAGCACCTGCCGCCGCAGCCACTCGATCTCGTTCACCGTCCCGACCACGGTCTCGAGGTCGGCCCGCAGCAGGCGGAGCAGCGCCGTCTGGGCGGCGATGTCCTCGAGCGTGCCCTCGCTCTTCGGGTCCTTCCGAATCTCGATGGGCGCGGTTTGCTCGGCGTCGCCCACCTTCAGCGCCACGGTGTACTCGCCCGGCGGGGCGAGGATCGAGATCCGCCCGATCGTCCCCGCGCGGGTCCGCTCCTCGTCGAGCGTCACCCAGTCGGCGAAGAGGGGCTTCGTCCGCAGGACCGCCTGCGTCGAGGCCTCTTCGCGGAGATCCCAGGTCACCCGGTTCAGGCCTTTCTCACCCGTGGTCTCCAGGGTGCGGATGGTTTCTCCGGCCGCGTTCCGGATCTCGATGGAGACGTCCGCACCCGCCTCGGCGAGCCAGAAGTTGATCGGGGCGCCGTAGGGCGGGTTCTCGCCCTCGGACCAGTCGTCGAAGTGGGCGAACGGCGGCGTGATGGGATGGAAGCGGTAGGCCCCCCGCGGCTCGAACAGGTGGACGCTCGCCGACGCCACCTCCTCGGTCCACTGCTGGAGCGGCGAGATGTCGTCCATGATCCAGAAGCCGCGCCCGTAGGTCCCCACCACCAGGTCGCCGAAGTGTTCCTGGACGGCGATCCAGTACATCGGGCTCGGCGGCAGGCCGTTCGCGAGCCGCTGCCAGTTGTCCCCGTCGTCGAAGCTCACGTAGAGGAAGTTCTCGGTCCCGAGGTAGAGGAGCCCGGGCCGCACCGGGTCTTCCCGCACGTTCCGGGTGTAACTCAACGGACTGTCGGCGACGCCGTTCACGATCTTCGTCCACGACTGGCCGAAGTCCCCGGTCCGGTACACGTAGGGCTCGAAGTTGCCCACCTGGTGCGCCTCGACGGTCATGTACGCCTTGCCGGCGTCCCATTTCGAGGCGTCGATGTTGCGGACCACCCCGTCCACCGGCATGTCGGGCACGTTCGCGGTCACGTCCGTCCAGTTCGCGCCGCCGTCCCGGGTCAGGTGGATCAGCCCGTCGTTGGTCCCCGCCCAGATCACCCCCTCGGTTACCGGGCTCTCGTCGATCGCGTAGACGACGCAGCAGTACTCCACCCCGATGTTGTCCGGGGTAAGGCCGCCGGAGATGGTCTGGCGGGACTTGTCGTTGGTGGTCAGGTCGGGGCTGACCTCCTCCCAGCTCTGGCCCCCGTTGGTGGTCCGGTGCACGTGCTGGCTGCCCACGTAGACCGTGTTCCGGTCGTGCGGCGAGATCAGCAGCGGGAAGACCCACTGGAAGCGGTAGCGCAGGTCGTCGGCCGGCCGGCCGCGGGTGCTCTCCGGCCAGACCTCGAGCTGGCGGAACTGCCGGGCGCGCTCGTCGTAGCGGGTCACGATCCCGCCGGCGGCGCCCGCGCCTGAAGCCGTCGACCAGACGATGTTCGGATCCTCGGGATCGGGGGTCGCGAAGCCGCTCTCGCCCCCGCCGACCCCGTGCCACATGCCGCGCGAGAGGCCGCCGCCGATGAACCCGCTGACCCACGCGCGGCTGGGGCCCCTCGTCGAGGGACCGTCCTGCCGGTTCCCGAGCACGTTGTAGGGAATGTCGTTGTCCACGGTCACGTGGTACATCTGGGCGATCGGCAACTGGATCTTGTACCAGGACGTTCCGCGGTTCAGCGAGATGGAGACGCCGCCGTCGTGCGCGACCGCCTGCCGGTCGCCGTCCGTGGGGTCGATCCACATGTCGTGGTGGTCCCAGCCGGGCGCGTCTTCGAAGCGGCGCAGGTCGTGGGACTTGCCGGCGTCCAGGGAAACGGCGTACGACGCGGTGAGGAAGTAGGTCTCGTCCGGGTCGTCCGGCGCCGCGGCGCAGCGGGCGTAGTAGGCGTTCCGCCCGGAGAGGTTGCGGTTGTGGGTCTGGAGCGTCCACGTCTTCGCGCCGTCGCTCGTCATCCACAGCTCGCCGCTCTCGGCTTCCTCGCCGGCGAGAGAGACCCCGTCCGCGGTCTCGATCAGCGCGTACACCCGCCGGGAGTCCGCCTTGCTCATGCAGAGCGCGACCTTCCCCACGTCGAGCTCCGGCAGGCCGTTGCCCTCGAGCTTCGTCCAGTTGTCGCCGCCGTCCCGGGTCATGAAGAGCCCGCTGCCGGGACCGCCGCTGACCCGCTCCCAGGTCTTCAGTTCGAGGTGCCACATCCCGGCGTACAGGATCCGGGGGTTGTTCGGATCCATGATGAGGTCCGAAGCCCCGGTGTCCTCGTCCACGAACAGGACGTGTTCCCAGGTCTCGCCACCGTCCACGGTCCGGTAGATGCCGCGCTCGGGCTGCGGGGTGTAGGCATGGCCCAGCGATGCCGCGTAGACGATGTCCGGGTTCGTCGGATGGATGACGATCCGGCCGATCCGCGCGGTCGCGTCGAGCCCCATGTGTTTCCAGGTCTCGCCGGCGTCGGTGGACTTGAAGACCCCGATGCCGATGGAGACGTTCGCCCGGATGAAGGTCTCGCCGGTGCCGGCCCAGACGATATTCGGGTCGGACTCCGAGACCGCCAGCGCCCCGATGGCGTGGACGTCCTGGTCGTCGAACACCGGACGCCACTTGATGCCCCCGTCCTCCGTCTTCCAGATGCCGCCGGTAGCCGCCCCGGCGTAGTAGACGTCCCGATTGCCCGGAATGCCCGCCACCGCGAGGGTGCGGTTCCCCACCGGCCCGATGTGCCGGAACCGGAGCCCGCCGAGCTCGTCGGGCGCCGGCTGGGCGAGCGCGGTCACGGGAAGCCCGAGGGCGAGGCTGAGCAGGAGGGCGCCGAGACGGCGCATGGCGTTACGCATGGGAATCGTCCTCCGGACGGGTTGGGCCGGCGACCAGGCGGCTTCGTCGTGTGCGGCGTGTCCCGCGTCGAGTCTCAGGAAGAAGGTACCCGGGAATCCCCGCGGCAGTGAAGGGCCAGACTCGCCCCGTGGTGCGTACGGCTTGGAACGCCGGTCTCCGACCGGCACGCGCAGCGCTCCGCGATGCGCACGTCCCAACCCCACCCGGAGAAGACGCCCCGCTCCTCGACGGGTCCACAGGGTCCGGAGCGGCGAATTCGGGGCAGTCGCAATTTTGAGTAAAAATACTCAGTGATATGAGTAAAAAGGCAATCTTCCAGAGGCCGCAGGTCAAAGACCTCGTCACGCGCCTCCAGGAACCCCGCCGCTTCCTCCAGGTCGTCGCCGGAGCGCGACAGGTCGGAAAGACCACGCTGGTCGGACAGGCGGCGGAACTGTCCGCCCTGCCTACGCATTACGCCAGCGCCGACCAACCGACGCTGCGCGACGCCATCTGGATCGAGCAGCAGTGGGAAGCGGCCCGCCTGCTCGCCGATGATGGTGGCCCGGTCGGGGCGCTCCTTGTCCTCGATGAAGTGCAGAAGGTCATCGGGTGGTCGGAGGCGGTCAAGGCGTTGTGGGACGCGGACACCCGCGCGGGCCGGCCGCTGCGGGTCGTGCTCCTCGGATCGGCGCCGCTGCTCGTGGAGCGGGGCGTCGGCGAGAGCCTGGCCGGACGCTTCGAAATCCTGCGGCTCCCGCACTGGAGCTTCGCCGAGATGGAGGCGGCGTTCGGTTGGTCGCTCCCGCAGTACGTCTTCCACGGCGGCTATCCCGGAGCGACCCCCTTGATCGGTCAGCCGCGGCGCTGGGCTCGCTACGTCCGCGATGCGCTCATCGAGCCCATCATCTCCCGCGACGTGCTCCTCTTGTCCCGGGTGGACAAGCCGGCGCTGCTGCGACGGCTGCTGGACCTGTCGTGCGAGTACTCGGGGCAGGTTCTGTCGTACACGAAGATGATCGGCCAGCTTCAGGACGCGGGCAACACCACCACGCTGGCCCACTATCTCGACCTGCTCTCCGGCGCGGGTCTGGTGACCGGCCTACCCAAGTACTCGGACCGCCTCGTGCGCCGCCGGGCTTCAAGCCCGAAGCTGCAGGTCCTCAACACGGCGCTCATCGGCGCCCGGTCCGGGCGCACCCTGCGGCAGGCGCGGGAAGACCCCGCGCTGTGGGGCCGTCTGGTCGAGTCCGCGGTCGGGGCGCATCTGGCGAACGCCGCGTTCAGCGGCGACTGCGAGCTCTCCTATTGGCGGGATCGGAACCGCGAAGTGGACTTCGTACTGCGAGAGGCCGACCGGCTGACCGCCATCGAAGTAAAGAGTGGCCGCGCCCCCGGCTCGCTACGCGGGATGGCGGCCTTCTCGAAGGCGTTCTCCCCCACCCGCAGTCTGCTCGTGGGGGGCGACGGGATCCCCCTCGAGACGTTCCTGCGACGGCCCGCCGAGCACTGGCTCCGTCCCCCGCCCTGAGCCGACGGGTCACAACCAGCCGTCAACGTCCCAGGACCGGCCGGACCCAAAAGGAAGGACGCACCCGGGAATCCCCGCGGCAATGAAGGGCCCGACCCGCCCGATGGCCCGTACGGCTTGGAACGCCGGCTTCAGCCGGCACCGCCGAGCGGAGCGAGGCGGAAGGGCCTGATCCTGCGCGTCCCGCACCGCGCCGCCGCCACCGGAAGCACCGATGTCCGGCAAATCCTCCGGGTGGCGCCGGAACACCCTCGAGACGCCGACAGGCACGCATTGACAGACCATCGGTCATGATGTGCGTGATGCGGCTGACCATCTCGATGGACGATCGCCTCGCGGACGAGGTGCGGCGGGAAGCCATGGCGCGCGGCGTCAGCGTGAGCGCCTTCATCGCGCGGATCGTGGACGACGCGCTCAAGCGCCCGGAGCCCGCACCGGTGAAACCGTTTCGACTGATCACCGTCGGCGGTGAGGGGCCGCGCCCGGGAGTCGACCTCGATTGTCCGCGCGAACTCGATAGCCGCGACGAGGAAGCGCGCTACGGGTGACGCAAACACCCGGCAATCGGCAACCCGTTCCTCCCCGATCAATCCAGACCACGCCCTGTAGGCATGCGCGGTTGGTGGCTTGATCCCCTATCCTGGGCCAAGTGCAGCCGAGAGTTCCGTGGAGCCGCGATGAACTGCTCGTCGCGTTCGCGCTGTACTGCCAGATCCCCTTCGGCCGATTGCACAAGGACAATCCGGAAATCGTCCGAATCGCTGAAGGAATCGGGCGCACGCCGTCGGCGCTGGCCATGAAGCTGGCGAATATCGCGGGGCTGGATCCGGCGATTACCTCCACGGGGCGCCGAGGACTCCCGAACGCTTCCGCGGGTGACCGCGACATGTGGGAGGAGATGCACGCGGATTGGGAGCGATTCGCTGTCTCGTCGGATCGCGCGTTGGCGGCGGTGAAGGCAACGACCGAGCGCGGCGGCACCAGTCAGAAGGTGGAAAGCTATGGCTCCGGGCCAATAGGCCCGGACCTACATGCCGGGGAAGAGCGAGTAACGCTCACCTCGACCCGGATCGGGCAGGATTTCTTCCGCCGCGCGGTGCTGAGCGCCTACGACGACAAGTGTTGCATCACCGGACTCGGCGTCCCGCAACTGCTCGTCGCGAGCCACATCGTCCCTTGGCGAGCCGACCCCACAAACCGCCTGAATCCCCGCAACGGGCTCGCCTTGTCCGCATTGCACGACAAGGCTTTCGACTTGGGGCTGATTACCCTGCTCCCCGATCTCACCGTCCAGGTATCGCCGAAGTATGGCGACCTCGAGGACAGTTACTTCACCGCCGCCATTCGGTCGTTTGCGGGAAGCAGGATCGCGACACCCGGCAAGTTTGCCCCGGATCCCGAGTTCTTGGAGTACCACAGGGACATCGTGTTCCAGCGCTGAACCATCGTTGGGCAAAGCTCGGATTGCCTCCGTTGCGGGCTCAACACGACGCGTAGCCTGCGATCCGGTCCGGCGCCGACCGCTCGCCCGAACCGAACGGCGAGGCCGCTCACCGCGACCAGCGCAGCAGGGTGTCTGCGGGCGGATTACCCCATCCGTCCTGATCGAACGCTTCTTCGATGTCCGCCTTTTGGTCGCCGTCACTGGCGATCCACAGTCGCCCGCGAAGCGGTTCCACGGAACGCCCCGGGGCCAGCGCAAGGACGGCGGTGGCGCCTCTCCGGGTTGGGTCGATGAGAACCGTGTTGTTATCTGGCAGGCCCGCGAGCTGAAACTGCCGTGGACCCGAATCCCCAGGTGCCGGACCGATGATCCAGACATCGTGCGCTTCATGGTCGCTTTCGATGGAGAGATGGATCGGCCGCCGGTAGCCGGCGGCCTCTCGCCAACGCGCCGCTGGGTACGTTTCGACGAGGAGCCTCTCTGGGAAACGAAGCGTGAGAGGCTCGCTCTCGCCATCCGCATCCGTTTCGAGGCGGGTGCGGGCCAGGACCGCTCCGCCTTCCAGCATCTCCGCCAGCCACTTTCCCGGATACCACTCCCACAGGCTCATCTCGCTTTACCTCCTGAGGCGGACGCTGCCTGGCCGTTCCGTAAACCTTGCCGGCCCTGCGATTCCGTCAGGCATCCTGGCCTGGATTCGGTGCGCTGTCCAGAGGCGGGGCGGAAAGTTCCGCTCGCCAAGCCACCGCCTTCGGCGCACCGCGACACGCAGTTCGCCGCCTGAGGGCGGCGGTGCCGGCTGAAGCCGGCGTTCCCAGCCGGTGCGCCATCATGCCCGGCGGCGGCCCCGCTCTCTTGCCGCCGCCGGGCAGTTCGACCCTACCGCGGCCCGGTGCTCCCCGGCGGTACCCGGACCACCCCCGGGACCCCCTCGCCCTCGAGCGAACGGTTGGCCTCGGGTAGCTCGGTCTCGAGGATCCGCTGGAGCTCCGCCTGCTGGACGGCGAGCCGTTCCCGCAGGATGCCGTGCACCTCGCGCATCTGGTCGGTCGGCGGGAAGTCGGCGCTCTGGACGGCGCCGGCGAGGTAGCCGATCCGGCCGGCGAGCATGTTCGGCCAGCGGATCTGGTCCTGTCCGGTGCCGGTGACGGCCATCGGGATGAGCCGCTCCTCGACCGCGATCAGCGAGCCCTCGAGCCCGTCCACCGCCGAGGCGATCGCCTCGACCTGGTTGGTCTCTTCGGCCAGCGACTTCACGTCGAGCAGTTGCCGCCGCAGCCACTCGATCTCGTTCACCATGCCGGCCACCGTTTCCATGTCGGTCCGAAGCTCCCGGACCAGCGCCGTCTGGGCGGCGATGTCCTCCAGCGTGCCCTCGCTGCGGGGGTCCTTCATGACCTCGAGACTCGCCTCGCGCGTCTCGTCGCCCACCTGCAGCTCGACCTGGTAGGCGCCGGGCGGGGCGAGGACCGCGACCCGGGCCCCTCCGGGCGCTGAGCGGGACCGGTCCTCGTCCAGCTCGACCCAGTCCGCGCCGGTGGGAGGGGTGCGCAGCCGCATCTCGGTGGACTGGTCCTCGCGGAGGTTCCACCAGACCCGGTTGAGCCCGGCGTCCCCGCTGCCGTCCATCGTGCGGATCGTCTCGCCGGCGGCGTTCTTCACGACCACCTTGACCCCTTCGGTTTCATCGTCGAGCCAGTAGCTGATCGGGGCGCCGTAGGGCGGGTTCTCGCCGGCCGACCAGTCGTCGAACTGGGAGAAGGGCGCGGTGATCGGGTGGAACCGGTACACCGAGCGCGGCTCGAAGAGGTGCACCGAGGCCGCCTCGACCTCGTCCGTCCACTGCTGGAGCGGCGAGATGTCGTCCATGATCCAGAACCCGCGGCCGTAGGTGCCCACCACGAGGTCCTTGAAGCGCTCCTGCACCGTGATCCAGTACATGGGGCTCGGCGGCAGCCCGTTGGCGAGCCGCTGCCAGTTGGCGCCGTCGTCGAAGCTCACGTAGAGGAAGTTCTCGGTGCCGAGGTAGAGCAGCCCCGGCCGCGCCGGGTCCTCGCGGACGTTCCGGGTGTAGCTGAGCGGGCTGTCCTTGACGCCGTTCACGATCAGCTCCCACGACGCGCCGAAGTCCTCGGTCTTGTACACGTAGGGCGCGAAGTTGCCCACCTGGTGCGCCTCGACGGTCATGTAGGCCTTCCCGGCCTCCCACTTCGAGGCGTCGACGTTCCGGACCACGCCCTCCTCGGGCATGCCGGGGATGTTCGCGGTGACGTCCGTCCAGTTCGCCCCCCCGTCGCGGGTCACGTGCATCAGCCCGTCGTTGGTGCCGGCGTAGATCACGCCCGCCTCGACCGGGCTCTCGTCCACCGCGTACACCACGCAGCAGTACTCGACGCCGATGTTGTCCGGGGTCAGCCCGCCGGAGACGGTCTGCCGCTCCTTGTTGTTCGAGGTCAGGTCGGGGCTGATCTCCTCCCAGCTCTGGCCGCCGTTCGTCGTCCGGTGGACGTGCTGGCTGCCGACGTACACCGTGTTCCGGTCGTGCGGCGAGATGGTCAGCGGGAACACCCACTGGAACCGGTAACGGAGCGTCTCCGCCGGCCAGCCGATGGTGCTCTCGGGCCAGACCTCGACCTGGCGGAACTGCCGGGTGGTCTCGTTGTAGCGGACCACGATCCCGCCGGCCGCGCCGAAGCCGGACGCGCTCGACCAGACGATGTTCGGGTCCACCGGATCCGGGGTGGCGAAACCGCTCTCGCCGCCGCCGACGCCGTGCCACATCCCGCGGGGAATCCCGGAACTGAAGAACCCGCCGGTGAACGCCCGGCTCGGGCCCCGCGTCGAGGGTCCGTCCTGCCGGTTGCCGAGCACGTTGTAGGGAATCGCGTCGTCCACGGTCACGTGGTACATCTGGGCTAGCGGGAGCTGGATCTTGAACCAGGACTTGCCCCGGTTCTCGGAGATCGAGACGCCGCCGTCGTGGGCGACGGCCATCCGGTCGGCATCCGTGTGGTCGATCCACATGTCGTGGTGGTCCCATCCCGGGGCGTCGTTGAAGCCGTGCACCCGGTGCGTTACCCCGGCGTCGAGCGTCGAAGCGAACGACGCGGTCAGGAAGTAGGCCTCGTCGCGGTCGTCGGGCGCCGCCGCGCAGCGCGCGTAGTAGGCGTTCCGTCCGGAGAGGTTGCGGTTGTGGGTCTGGATCGTCCAGGTCTTGCCGCCGTCGCTCGACGCCCAGAGTTCGCCACTCTCGACCTCGCCGGTGCTCCAGTCCGCCGAGTCCACGCCGAAGTAGGGCACGCCGTCGCTGGTCTCGATGAGCGCGTACACGCGGCGGGAGTCCGACTTGCTCATGCAGAGCGCGATCTTCCCGACGTCGGACATCGGCAGGCCGTTGCCCTCGAGTTCGGTCCAGGTGTCGCCGCCGTCGCGGGTCATCCAGAGGCCGCTGCCCGGCCCGCCGCTCATCCGGCCCCAGGTCCGGAGCGCGAGCTGCCACATTCCGGCGAAGAGGATCCGGGGGTTGTTCGGGTCCATGACCATGTCCGAGGCCCCGGTCTCCTCGTCCACGAAGAGGACCTTTTCCCAGGTTTCACCCCCGTCCATCGTGCGATAGACGCCGCGTTCCGGCTGCGGCGAATACGCGTGCCCGAGCGACGCCGCATAGACGATGTCCGGGTTCGTCGGGTGGATGATGATCCGGCCGATCCGCGCCGTGGCGTCGAGGCCCATGTGCTGCCACGTTTCTCCGGCGTCGGTGGACTTGAAGACCCCGATGCCGATGGAGACGTTCGCGCGGATGAAGGTCTCGCCGGTGCCCGCCCAGACGATGTTCGGGTCGGATTCCGAGACCGCCAGCGCCCCGACGGCGTGGACGTCCTGGTCGTCGAAGACCGGCCGCCACTTCAGGCCGGCGTCCTCGGTCTTCCAGATTCCGCCGGTGGCCGCCCCGGCGTAGTAGACGTTGCGGTCGCCCGGCACGCCGGCGACCGCGAGGGTGCGGTTCCCGACCGGGCCGATGTGCCGGAACTTGAGCCCGCCGAGTTCGTCGGGCGCCGGCTGGGCGAGCGCCGCGGCGGGAAGTCCCAGAAGAACGCTGAGAAAGAGGCTGATTCGAAGGCGCATGGGGTGTCCTCCCTACGGGACCCGGGGCTACGCGGCGGCGTCCGCTGCCGGACGTCCGTCGTTCTGTCGTTTGAAATAAAGGTATACGGGAATGCCCGCGGCGGTGATGCCGAGGCCGATCAGGGCGTCCCGCGGATCGGTGATCAGGGTGTTCACCAGCAGCACGGCCGAGAAGATGGTGAAGATCGCGGGGAGCAGGGGATAGCCGAAGGCGCGGTAGGGCCGGTCGAGGTCGGGTTGCCTCCAGCGGAGCACGAAGACGGCGGCGCTCCCGAGGCCGTAGAACAGCCAGGAGACGACCACCACGTAGGTGAAGAGCTGGTCGTAGGTGCCGGTCAGCGCGATCCCGGCGGCCCAGAGCCCCTGGACCAGCGTCGCGTTCTTCGGGACCGCTCCCGGGCTCAGCCGGGCGAAGGAGCGCAGGAAGGCCCCGTCCCGCGCCATGGCGTAGTAGACGCGGGCGCCGGTGAAGATGAAGCCGTTCGCGGCGGCGAAGCAGGAGACCATCACCGCGAGCGTCACGAGCTGGCCGCCAAGCGGTCCGCCCGCCAATCCGGCGGCGTCGGCGGCGACCGTCTCGGTGCCGACGAAGCCCGCGAACGGCAGCGCCTTCAGGTAGGCGAAGTTGAGCAGCAGGTAGATCCCGATGAGCAGCAGCAGGCTGACCGAGATGGCCCGCGGCAGGAAGCGCTGGGGGTTCTTCACCTCCCCGCCGACGAAGGTGATGCTGATCCAGCCGTCGTAGGCCCAGAGCGCCGCCACCATCGCGGCGCCCCAGCGCGCGGCCGCTGAGCCCTCGACGGGCAGGCGGGAGCTGGCGATGGTCTCGACGGACTGGTCGCCGAGCGAGATGCAGAGCACCACGATGGCGCCCGCCATTACCAGCTTGGCGATCGTGGTCAGGTTCTGGGTGTCTGCGGAGGACCGCACGCTGCGGCAGTTCCAGAGCGAGAGCCCCAGGATGAGGATCACCACCGCCGCCCTGGCGCCGGCCGGACCGAGCGGCACGAACTGGGCGCCGTACTCGACGAAGACGACCGCGACCGCCGCGATCGAAGCGGTCTGGATGACCGCGAAGAGGCTCCAGCCGTAGAGGAAGCCCACCAGCGGGTGGTAGGCCCGCTCCAGATAGACGTACTCCCCGCCGGCGTGGGGGTAGAGCGCCGCGAGCTCGGCGATCGCGAAGGCCCCGCAGAGGGACATGGCCCCCGCCCCCACCCAGATCAGGGCCGCGCCGCCCGCCGAACCCGTCGAGGCGATCACGTAGGCGGGGACCACGAAGATCGCCGACGCCAGGATCGTCCCGATATTGACGAAGAGCGCGTCGCCGAGACGGAGTTCCCGCCGCAGTCCCTGAGCCAAGTCGGCCAGCGTACCGGATCAGGCGTGGTGGCGCGCCGCCTTGGAGCGCCGGTCTCCAGACCTGCACGCGCGGCGCTCCGCGCCGCGCACGACCCACCGCCGACCCGCGTGACAGCCCGCCCCACTACGATGCCGCCGTGACCCCAAACGACGGCTCGGAGCTCACCGACCTCGACCTCACCCTCATGCGCGCCGCCCTCGCCGAGGCGGAAGCGGCCGCGGAGAACGGCGAGGTCCCCGTCGGCGCCGTCGTGGCCAGGGACGGCCAGATCCTCGCCGCCGCCCGGAACCGCGTCCTGGAGACCGGCGACCCCACCGCCCACGCCGAGATCCTCGCCCTCCGCGCCGCCGCGGACCGGATCGGGAACTACCGGCTCACCGGCTGCGACCTCTACGCCACCGTCGAGCCGTGCCTGATGTGCGCCGGTGCGATCGTCCACGCCCGTGTCCGGCGGCTCGTCTACGGCCCGCCGGAGCCCAAATTCGGTGGAGTAGAATCGAAGCTCGCGCTGGACGAGCTTGGACTTCCGCACCGCTTGACGGTGGTTTCCGGAGTCCTGGCCGACGAGGGACGCGAGCTGCTGCAGACGTTCTTCCGCGAGCGGAGGTAGCGAGCGGCCGCCGCCGGCCGACTCCCAGCGCACCAAGTCCAACCAGGCCCGGAGAGGTACCGAAGTGGCCGTAACGGGGGCGCCTCGAAAGCGCTTTGTCCGGTGAAGAGCCGGGCACGTGGGTTCGAATCCCACCCTCTCCGCCGGTCCGGGTGATTCCCGCGCGTTCCGGCTCACCCAAGGACGCTCCGTAACCGCCCCCGAGCGGGTTCCCGAGAGAATCGGTGGTCCGGGCGGGCGATGCGCCGCGTTACCCGTCTTTCGCCGCGAACCTGACTCCGTCGAGCGCCCGTCGCCGTGATCGCACGGAGCGAATGCGTCGCAATGATATTTGAGTGACTTATTGGCCTATAGTCCGTGATACTACGGTGACTTACGGGTCGCCGGTTCCTTTGTGCGTTCCTCGCACCGCCGTGACACCTGTTGGACTTAGCGGAGGCTAGCCAGTGAAGCAGAATCCGGACAGGCTGCAGTCGGAAATCGACGCGCTTCAGGAGCGGGTAGCGCGACTGAGCGCGGCTGTCCTGCGTATCAACGCGAGCCTCGACCTCGATACCGTCCTCAACAACCTCCTCTCCAACGCCGCGCGGCATTCCCCCGAGTCGTCTCCCATCCGGGTCGCCGCCGCGCGGGACGGCGTCTACGTGGCGGTCACGGTGACGGACGAGGGCCGGGGCGTTCTCCCGGACCAGTTGCCGCATCTGTTCCGCAAGCGCGCCGGAGCGATCGGCGGCGACCGGGAACGCGGGCTCGGCCGGGCCGGCCTGGGCCTGACCATCTGCCGGGGGTTGGTCGAGGCTCACGGGGGGCGCATCTGGGCCGACAGCGGCGGCGTGGGCCGCGGCACCACGTTCACCTTCACGCTGCCGGTCGCCGAGGACACCCGCGAGGCCGTCGCGCCCGCGATGGCCGCGAGGCAGGCGCCCCCGTCGCGGGAAGCACGGGAGCGGACCCGCATCCTGGTGGTCGACGACGATCCGCAGACGCTGCGCTACGTGCGGAGCACCCTGACCGAGGCGGGTTACGCCGCGTTCGTGACCGGCGAGCCCGGAGAGTTGCCCGATCTCATCCGGGCGCATCAGCCCCGGCTGGTTCTGCTGGACCTGCTGCTCCCGGGGACCGACGGCATCCAGTTGATGGAACGGGTGCCGGAGCTGGCCGACCTTCCCGTGATTTTCATTTCGGCCTACGGCAGGGACGAGACGATCGTGAAGGCGCTCGATGCGGGGGCCGTGGACTACATCGTCAAGCCCTTCTCCCCGTCGGAGCTGTCGGCGAGGGTGCGGGCCGCTCTCCGCCGGACGGCCGAGCCCGAGCCGTTTTCGCTCGGGCGCCTGGCCATCCACTACGACGAACGGCGTGTCGCCATGGCCGGCCAGCCGGTGGAACTCACGGCCACCGAGTACGAGCTGCTCCGGGTGCTCTCGATCAACGCGGGGCGGGTCATGACGTACGACGCGCTGCTCCGCCAGGCGTGGAGGGGGCGGAGCCGGGGCTCGAGCGACCCGAAACTGGTGCGGGCCCTCGTGAAGCGGCTTCGCGGCAAGCTGGGCGACGATGCCGCCAACCCGACCTACATCCGCAACGAGCGCGGGATCGGTTACCGCATGCCGGAGTCAGGCGAGGTGGGAGAGTCCGCCCCGTTGCCGGGCTGATCTCCTGAAGCGGCGCCGCCCCGCGCCCGGGGAGCCGGGGCGCGTTCACCGCGGCCCAGCGGGGACTGGTTGCCGCACGGGACCGCCCGGTGCCGGCGACATGAACGCCGGCGACCCGGGGGTTGGGGTCGCAATTGACTCCCTGGAGAGCGAGCGGCCTATATTCAATGGGTCCATCCGGCGGTTCGGGAGACACCTTTTCCGCCGGGGGGCACGGAGCTGCTGGAGCACCCGCCCCGAACCCCCATGAAGATCCACCGGCCGTTCCTCGTCCTCGTCCTCGCCGCTGTGGCCGCCTGCAGCGAGCCCGCGCCCGGTCCCTCCGCGCCCCCCGCCCGGGTCGAGTCGGCGCTGCTCCCGACCTTCATCATCCGCGGTGAGCCCGCGCGCCGCACGTCGCTCGCCGACCGCATGGAAGCGCTCGGGGTGCCTGGGGTCAGCGTCGCCGTGCTCCTCGACGGCGAGGTCGCCTGGGCGCGCGGATACGGTTTCGCCGACCTCGAATCGACACGTCCGGTCACCACGCAGACCCTCTTCCAGGCCGCGTCGATCTCCAAGCCCGTGGCCGCGCTCGCGGCGCTGCAACTCGTTCAGGAAGGCCGCATCGCGCTGGACGCCGACGTCAACCGCTACCTCACCGGTTGGCGCGTGCCGGCGAACGCGTTCACCGCCGAGGCTCCCGTGACCCTGCGCGGCCTCCTCACCCATCGCGCGGGGCTCAGCGTGTCCGGATTCCCCGGCTACGGGCCGGCCGAAGCGGTCCCGGACACGGCCGGGGTACTCAACGGCCAGGGCAACACCGATCCCGTGCGCGTCGTGTTGCCCCCGGGTGATCGCTGGCGGTACTCCGGGGGCGGTTACACCGTCATGCAGCAACTGGTTGCCGATGTCCGTGGCGCCCCGTTCGCCGACGTCATGCGCCGCCGCGTGCTGGATCCGATCGGCATGGTCCGCTCGACCTACGAGCAACCGATTCCTCCGGACCGGCGCGACGACATCGCAACCGGGCACCGTCAGGACGGGACGCCCGTTCGCGGCGGCTGGCACACCTACCCGGAGCAGGCGGCGGCCGGGCTGTGGACGACCCCCAGCGAACTCGCCCTCTATGCCATGGAAGTGCAGCGGGCGTGGAGGGGCGAGTCGACGCGGGTGCTGGGCGGAGTGCTCGCCCGCGAGATGCTGACGCCGGACCCGGACAACTGGGGTCTCGGCCCCGGGATCTCCGAAGACGGAGAGCGCTTCCGGCACGGGGGCTCGAACCAGGGTTTCCGTTCCACCTTCGCCGCGGCCATCGATGGGGACGACGGCGTCTTCGTGATGACGAACTCGGATGCCGGGTCCCCGCTGGCGAACGAGATCGCGATCACCGTGGCGGAGGCGTACGGGTGGTCCGGTCCCCGTCCGGCGGAACGGGTGCCGGTGGACCTGCCGGCTGCCGCCCGGGAGCGGTACGTGGGGACGTACGCGGTTGCCGGGAGGGAGATCGAGTTCGAGGTCGAGCTGGAGGAGCGGGGGCTCCTGCTGACATGGCGGGGGGAACGCGCGGTGCTGTGGCCGTCGGGCGACTCGACGTTCTTCGACGTGGAGGATGGACGCGAAGTGCGGTTTTCGTGGGCGCCGGACGGGGTGGAGTTGACGCGCGGGACCCTCAGGGCGACACGCGTTCCGAGGTGAAAACGGCGCGGATGGAAGCCGATGTTTGAACTCTCGGACGCCCGGGTCCGGCTTCGCGAGGAAGCGCGGGCGCTGGCCGAGCGCGAGATCGCGCCGCGCGCGGCGGAAGTGGACCGCACCGAGGCCTATCCCCGGGCCAACGTGGAGGCGTTGACCGCGGCCGGGTTCATGGGAATGACCATCCCGGAGGAATACGGTGGACGCGGACTGACCTGCCTGGACGCGGTCCTGGTCATCGAGGCGGCGGCGCGGGCCTGCGGCGCCACCGCCCGGATCGTCGTGGAGGCCAACCTGGGCGCGATCGGCGCGATCATGCGGTACGGCTCCGAGGCGCAGAAGCGGCTCGCCGCCGAGCTGGTGCTCGCGGGCGACAAGCCCGCGATCTGCATCACCGAGCCCGCTGCCGGAAGCGCGGCCACCGAGATGGCGACCCGCGCTGAGAAGAGGGGCGATCGCTACGTCCTCAACGGGACCAAGCACTGGATCACCGGGGGCGGCGTTTCCAGGCTCCACCTCATCTTCGCCCGGGTGTTCGAGAACGGCGTCGATCAGGGGATTGGAGGCTTCGTGGTCGTTCGCTGCCCCGGGACGGGTGCTCCGCAGGGCCTCCGCATCGGCCGCCGCGAGCCGGCCATGGGCCTCCGCGGACTCCCCGAGACGGAGATCCTGCTCGAAGACCTCGAAGTGCCCGGCGACATGATCGTGGTCCCGCCGGAAGGTCTTCGCCGCGCCTTCGCGAGCCTGATGAACGCCTACAACGGCCAGCGCGTCGGGGCGGCGGCGGTGGCGCTCGGCATCGCGCAGGGCGCCTACGAGCTGGCGCTCGACTACAGCCGGACGCGCGAGCAGTTCGGGCGGCCCATCGGCGAGTTCCAGGGCCTGCAGTGGATGCTGGCCGACATGGCGACGGCCCTCGACGCCGCGCGGCTGATGATCTGGCGGGCGGCGGCCGGCGCCGGGAAGTCCGGCTTTCCCGACGCGAAGCAGGCGGCCCAGGCCAAGATCCTCGCCTCCGAGACCGCCATCAAGGTCACGAACGACGCGCTGCAGATGTTCGGCGCCGCCGGATACTCGCGGAACCTGCCGCTGGAGCGCATGGTCCGCGACGCCCGCATGTTCACCATCGGCGGCGGGACGGCGCAGGTCCTGCGCACTTTGGTCGCTTCCCGCCTGCTCGGACGCAAACTGCCGCAGACGCGCTCGGTCCCGGCAGGGGGCGAAGCGCCGCGCCGCAGCCGGGGGGGCGGTCAGGACCTCCCGGTGCCTCCCGAACCGGAAGGAACTTGACGCTTCCCCGTGAACCGCCAAGAATGCGCAGCATGAGGCCGAACTGGCGCCGGATGCTGCCGTGGGCCGCCCTTGGGGTGCTCGCGTTGCTGGCCTTCGGCGCCGGCCCGCATCTGCACGACGAGTTCGATGGGCAGGAGGACCACTGTGTCCTCTGCCACGCCCAGGAAGCGCCCTTCGTCGCGTCCGCCCTCCCGGCGACTCCGGACCCGGCCGTCCGCGCGGCCGTCGTCCCGGTCGCCGTTGCGCACGCCCACGGGATCACGCCCACCGGGGGCGGCTCCCGGGCTCCCCCCGCCTGACTCCGCAGCAGCCGTAGCCGGCCCGCGCGCCGGCTGCCTTGTCCTGTTGTGGCGCCCGCCCCCGCTTCGGGGCGCCGGCGTTCCCTCATCCGGGAGGAGAGTCAGATGTCAACCCAGGCAGTCCTGGAGACCCCCGCCGCCGGCGAGGTCCCACCCATTCCCATCCGCGCGGCCGAGTTCGAGGATCCCGTCCTCGAGGCCCGCTCCCTCGTCAAGCGCTACGGCGACCTCGAGGCCGTGGCCGGCCTCGACCTGTCCATTCAGCCAGGCGAGGTCTACTGCCTGCTCGGCCCGAACGGGGCCGGCAAGACCACCACCATCCACCTGTTCCTCGGGTTCATCGAACCGGATTCCGGCCGCGTCCGGGTTTCGGGGTTCGACGTGGCGCGGAACGCGCTCGACGCGAGGCGGCGCCTGGCCTACGTCCCCGAGCAGGTCATGCTCTACCGCAACCTCAGCGGGCTCGAGAACCTTCAGTACTTCGCGGCGCTCGGCGGCAGGGAGACGCTCTCCAGCGAGCGGCTGACCGACATCCTGGTGGACGTCGGGTTGCCCCTTCCGGCAGTCGGGCGCCGGGTCGCCGAGTACTCGAAGGGCATGCGCCAGAAGGTGGGCATCGCCATCGCGGTGGCGAAGGACGCCGAGGCGCTCCTGCTCGACGAGCCGACGTCCGGGCTCGATCCCAAGGCCTCCCGCGAGTTCTCCGAACTGATCGAGACGCTCCGGGGCCGGGGGGTGGCGGTGCTGATGGCCACCCACGACCTGTTTCGCGCGAAGGAGTCGGGGACCCGGATCGGGATCATGCGGCACGGCCGGCTGGTCACCGAGCTGAGCACCGACGAGATCGGCCACGCCGACCTCGAGCGCATCTACCTCGACCACATGCAGGAGTAGGAGGGACGTGATGGTCCGGCACATCGTCAGGAAAGAGTTCACCGACCTGCTCCGCGACGGCCGCTTCCGCTGGTGCGCGGCCATCGTGGGCGTGCTGCTGCTCGTTTCGCTGGGGAGCGGTTGGGTCGAGACCCGCAGGGCCGAGGCCGCCCACTCCGCGGCGCAGGAGACGGCCCGCGACCATTGGGAGTCCCAGGGCGAGAAGAACCCCCACTCGGCGGCCCACTACGGCATCTACGCCTTCAAGCCGCGACTTCCGCTGTCGTTCCTGGACCAGGGAGTCGATCCCTACACCGGCACTTCGGTCTGGCTGGAGGCCCATCGCCAGAACGACTTCCTCATGCGCCCGGCGCAGGACGCCACCGCCGGCCAGCGGCTCGGCGCGCTCACGGCGGCGCAGGTCCTCCAGTACCTGGTGCCGCTGCTGATCATCCTGCTCGCCTTCGGCGCGCTTGCGGGGGAGCGCGAGCAGGGCACGCTGAGACAGCTCCTGGCTACCGGGATTTCCCGGCGGGACCTGGCGCTCGGCAAGGCCCTCGGGGTGGCCGGCGCCCTCGCGCTGCTGCTGATTCCGGCGGCCGTCGTGGGAAGCGCCGCGATCACCCTCGGCAGCCCGGGCCCGGCCGCGACGCCCTTTGCGCGGGGCACGGTGCTGGCCGCCGGCTACCTCGCCTACTTCGCGGTCTTCGTCGCGCTGTCTCTCGCGGTCTCGGCATGGGTCCGCTCGGCGCGGACCGCGCTCGTGGCGCTGCTCGGCGTCTGGGTGCTGAACGGGCTGGTGGCGCCGCGCGTGGCCGTGGACCTCTCCAAGTGGCTGCACCCCACGCCTTCGGCCGTTGAGTTCGCCCGCACCATGGAGCGGGAGATCCGGTCCGGCGTACCGGGGATCGAGCGGCCCGACCGCGGCGACACGACCGACCGCCTGCTCGCGGAGCACGGCGTGGAGAGCGTCGACGACCTGCCCGTGAACGTCATCGGCGTGTATCTCCAGGAGAGCGAGGAGTTCGCCAACCAGATCTTCGACCGCAACTACGGCGCGCTGTGGAACCGGTTCGAGCGGCAGGGCGTGGTCCACGAGGCCCTCTCCGTCGCCGCGCCGCTGCTCGCGGTCCGCACCCTCTCCATGGGGCTCGCCGGAACCGACGTCGAGCAGCACCGGCACTTCGCCACTGCGGCGGAGGAGTACCGGCGCGACCTCATGCGCCGGATGAACGGCGACCTCGCGGAGAACTCCCGCACCGGGGAGACCTACATCGCCACGGCGGACTCCTGGGCCGAGGTTCCACCCTTCCAATATGACGCTCCCTCGCTCGGGTGGGTGCTGCAGAACCGGACGCTGTCCCTCGCGATGCTGGGTCTGTGGCTGGTGGGCGCCTTCCTGGTCGCCGGGTCCCTCGTGCGGCGCGCCGAGGTGGCGTAGCGATGATCCTGCGCACCGTCCTGCGGAACGAGTGGCGCCTGCTGCGGGCCGATCGCGCGCTCGGTCTGGTGCTGGGCGTGTTCGCGCTCCTGTTCGCCTACGCGCTGGCGAACGGCCTGGCGTGGGTGGACTTCCAGGAAGAGACCCTCGCCGCCGCCCGGGAAGGCAACGTCGAACGCGTCGAGACTCTCGAAGCCGAGCTTCAACGCATCGCGGACGGCGGGCGGCCGTCCTCCCCGTTCCGGGACCCCCGGTCCCCCAGCGTCCTCGGGGGAGCTTCCGGCGCCCAAACCGCGGTCCTGGACCCGGGTCCCCTGACGGCGCTCGCGGTGGGACAGAGCGACCTGCTGCCCTACTACTACGACGTCAGCATCCAGACCAACGAGTCGTCGTTCCTGCAAAACGGCGAGATCGAGAACCCGCTGAACCTGCTGGTCGGCCGGTTCGACCTGGCCTTCGTGGTGGTGTATCTGCTGCCGCTGCTGATCCTGGCGCTCAGCTTCAACGTGCTCTCCGGGGAACGCGAGCAGGGAACGCTCGCGCTGACCCTCGCCCAGCCGGTCTCGGTCCGCGGGGTGGTGAGCGCCAAGCTGGCCTTCCGCGCGATCCTGGCGATGGCGCTGGCGCTCGGCACCTCCCTTCTCGGGGTCCTCTTCGGCGGGGGATTCGGGTCTCCGGGCCGGGTCGCGCTCTGGTGCGCGGCGGTCGCCGCCTACGCGCTCTTCTGGTTCACCCTGGCCGCGTGGGTGAACGGCCTCGGCCGGTCCTCGGCCTGGAACGCCACCGTGCTGGTGGGCGCCTGGCTCCTGCTGGTGGTGGTCCTCCCCGCCGGCGTGAACATCACCGCCGGACTGCTCCATCCGTTGCCGTCCCGGGTGGAGATGATCACGGCCCAGCGCGAGGCCTCGAACGAGGCGGTGAACCAGCGCAGCGAACTGCTGGCGCGCTACCTCGAGGATCACCCCGAGCTGGCCGGCGGGGTGGCTGCCGACGAGGCCAACCGCGCCGCACTGGCGTGGGCCGCCACCGACGCGGTGAATCGCCGGCTGGAGGAAGTGACCGGCGTGTACGACGAGCGCCTCGCCGCCCAGCGGACGCTGGTGCGCCGCTACCGGTTCCTGTCCCCCGCGCTCCTGGCGCAGGAGGCGCTGCTGGACGCGGCCGGCACGGGAGACGCGCGCTTCGCGCGCTTCCGGTCCCAGGTCCGCGAGTTCGCGGAACACTGGCGGACCTTCTTCGTGCCCGCCATCCTCGCCGGGGAACGGATGACCGCCGATGTGCTGCCCGGGCTGCCGGCGTTCCGTTTCGTGGACGAGCAGATGCGCGAGGTCAGGGCCCGGGCGGCAATTCCGCTCGCGGCGCTTGGAGGGCTGCTGCTTCTTGCCGGCGCGGGCGCGGTCACACGCCTCCGCCGGGTGACGGGGCCATAGCCGCACTACCGGTAGGGGGGTCATCGCGCGACACAAGGGGTAACCTGAACAACAGTCCCCGGCTGGCGTCCCATCGGGAACCGTCGGCCGGGTGACGCCCGTGCTGGCCACCCCGTGAGATCGCCCCCCTACGACGCCATCGTCATCGGCGTTGGCGGCATGGGCAGCGCCGCCGTCTACCACCTGGCAAAGGGCGGCGCCCGGGTGCTCGGCCTCGAGCGCTTCGACATCCCGCACCCGTTCGGTTCCTCCCATGGCCTGACCCGCATCATCCGCCTCGCCTATTCCGAGGGCTCCCACTACGTCCCGCTGCTTCGGGAGGCCTACCGGCTCTGGCGCGAGCTCGAAGGACTCTCCGGGGAGTCCATCCTGCGGGTGACCGGCGGCCTCGACATCGGGCCGCCGTCGGGCGGCATCGTCCAGGGGTCCCTCAAGTCCTGCACCGAACACGGCCTGCCGTTCGAGGAGCTCGACGCCGGGGAGGTCAACCGGCGGTTTCCCGGCTACGAACTCCCCACGGAGATGGGCGCGATCCACCAGCCGGACGCCGGATACCTGCACTCCGAG
The DNA here is from genome assembly GCA_022828085.1 of Acidobacteriota bacterium. Lineage (GTDB taxonomy): Bacteria > Acidobacteriota > Vicinamibacteria > Marinacidobacterales > Marinacidobacteraceae > Marinacidobacterium. The sequence goes on from JAJEIY010000073.1 coordinate 83,542, forward strand.
ACGGCAATCGCGGTCCACGCGGCGGCGGCGCGCTCCCTCGGGGCCGAGATCGCCACCGGCGTCCGGGTGCGGCGCTGGGAACGGGTCCCGGGGGGAGTGCGCGTCGAGACCGCGGACGCCCACTACGAGGCCCGGAAACTGGTGATCACGGCCGGCTCGTGGGCGGGCGAACTCCTGCCCGCTCTCCGGCCGATGTGCCGGCCCGTGCGGCAGGTCATGCTGTGGACCGACCCGCTCGATCCGCCGGTGTTCGCCCCGGAGCGGTTCCCGGTGTTCGTGATGGAGTCGGACCTCGGCAACTTCTACGGCTTCCCCGACAACCGGGGCGAGGGATTCAAGATCGGCAAGTTCCACCACCTCCGGCAGGAGGTTCCCGACCCCGACGCGATGGACCGGGAATGTCATCCGGAGGACGAAGCCGTCCTGCGCGAAGGGATCGAGGCCTTCTTCCCCGGAGCGAACGGTCCCACCCGGCGGATGACGGCGTGCATGTTCACGAACAGCCCGGACGGGCACTTCATTCTCGACCGCCATCCGGACGACGAGAACGTGTTCGTCGCCGCCGGGTTCTCGGGCCACGGCTTCAAGTTCTGCGGCGTGGTCGGCCGGATCATGGCGGACTTCGCGCTGGAACGGCCGCCGCGGTGGGACCTGCGCCCCTTCGGACTGAAGCACCACCGTCCTCCGAGGGTCGCGCACGCCCCGCCCGACAGCGAGGGAGTGGCTTAGCCCGACCCGGGCCGCCGCCTGTACGGGCGCGTCCCGGAGTCAGCTCTGGAGCGGATTACGGGTCTTGAGGTTCGGAAAGCGGCCGAAATCGCGGTCGGCGGTCCAGAACTCGGTGGCGCCGTGGTCCAGGCAGAGGGCTGCGATCCGGGCGTCGTGAACCATGGGTCCCCGGACGCGGCCAGTCTCGAGTTGCTGCCGCAGGATTTCCCAATGAGCACCGGTCTCGGTGAGCAATTCCGCGACGGGGGATTCAAGCCATGCCTCCACCTGGTCGGCGGCCTCGACGATCGAGGAAGGCGGCTCGTAGATGCGTGGATGGGTCACGATCGCGAGGAACTCGTGAACGCAGGCCCACGGCAGCCCCCAGCTCACTCTTCCTTCGGCGAGCGTCTGAATGGCCGACCGGGCGGGCTCGTGCCATTCGGAGTCGCCGCGGTGGGCGTACACCAGGATGTTGGTGTCGGCGACGATCAACTGCCCCGCCCCTCGTAGATGGATTCGCGGATGCGTGACCAGTCGGCGTCTCGGTACGGCGCCTGGAGGCCGCGTCCTGTGACGCTCCGGTCTCGAAGGCGGAAGCGCTCCCGTCGCCGGTCGCCGCTCATGGCCAGACGCAGTCCGCGTTCAATCAGCGAGCGCAGGGTCAGGCCCTCTCGGGCTGCGTAGCTCTTTGCCGTCACGGCAAGGTCGTCGGACAGTTCTACGGTTGTCTTCATATGGGTGCCCGTAGTCTAGCATATGGACATGCGTCATCAAGTAGATGCGCGGTGCGCGTCGGCATATGAACGCCTGACGATCAGCACCAATACGCCTGGGTCAGGTGCTTGTGAAAGTGCGGCTCCCGGCCCGGGCCTCGATGCTCACGTCACGTTCTTCACCGCAGTCCGGACCGGACCTCAGAGGCCCCTCCACCCAACGTCGCCCCGAGTGGAGCGCCGCGCAGGAAATCGGTCAGCGGCTGGTGCTTCACTCCCTGGAAGTCGGACGGCTGATGCGTATCCAGCGACAGCAGAACCCGCGGATAGTGGTCGCGAACCGCCGCGAACGCCGATAGCTCGCGCTCCAGGGTGGCCGGCGATTCCAACAGGTAGGCAACCTGGACGTACCACCGCTCACTCCGCGACTCCGCCACGAAGTCGATCTCGCGGTCGCCGGCGACGCCGACCCTCACCTCGTAGCCACGGCGGCGCAGTTCCAGGAAGACGAGGTTCTCCAGGACGCCGCCGATATCGCTCTCCCGGTAGCCCGTAATCCCGTTGCGCAGCCCGACATCCCCCAGGTAGTGCTTCTGATTCACCTGCAGCAGTCGGCGGCCGCGGATGTCGAAACGCGCGACCGGCGCCAGCAGGAACGCCTCCCCCAGATGGGCCAGGTAGTTGAGCACGGTGTCCACGGCCACCTTGCGCCGCTGACTCTTCATGAAGTCGGCGATCCGCTTGGCGGACACCAGGCTGCCCAGACTGTCCACCGCGAAGCGCAGGATCGCCTCGAACAGCGTCACGTCGCGGATCCGGTGACGACCGATCACGTCCCGGACCGCGATCGTGCTCACCATGTCGGCCAGCATCTGATCCACGACGAGGTCGCTGAGATCGGTATGCAGCAACCCCGGAAGGCCCCCGGTCCTCAAATACAACCGGAAGCGGCCGGAGTCGTCGAGCGGCGTTCGCTCGCGCATCGCGTACAGCTCGTCGAACTCGCCCAGCGTTAGCGGGAAGACCTGGAGCGCGACGTAGCGCCCGGCGATCAGCGTCGCGAGTTCGGACGACAGGAGCGTTGCGTTCGACCCGGCGAGGACGACCTGCGTCTGCGGCTCGCCGTTCAGCGAAGCGACCGCCCGCTCCCAGGCGGCGATCTGCTGGACTTCGTCCACGATGACCACCCGCGGTTCGGCGCGGCGGGAGTTGGCCTCCACGTAGTCCACCAGATCGCGCGCCGTGCGCACTTCGTCGAAAGCGAACGACTCCTTGTCCACGTACACCACCTGGCGTTCGTCGCGTAGCGATGCCGCGAACTGGCGCAGAAGGACGCTCTTCCCGACCCGGCGAATGCCAGTGACCGCGGTGACGACGGGGGCGTCGAGGAACTGCCGGAGCCTTCCGAGATAGGTCCGGCGATGGATCTGCATCGAATTCGTATATACACGAAACTATAGCGTGTATGACAATATATTTCGGTTATAAACGAAGAATGTCCGCGCCACCGTGCCGGGCGCGCGTCTCCATCGGAAGGCCGAGCTGCCGGATGCCGGCGTGCACCCTCAAGGCATGAGAATGGCCCCCCGGAGGGGGCGCCCATGCCGGGTAATCTGCGACCGTGAAACTCTGGATGCGCATCCACCGAGGGACGGCAACGTTCCTCCTGTCCCTGGGCGTGGCGGGAGCCGCCACCGGACAGCCCGCCACCGAGATCACTGTCGCGACCTGGAACATCGCCTGGTTCGGGGACGGGATCCGCGACGGGGTGCTTCGGGGCAACCAGCGCGGCGGCCGCTTCCTGCGGCGGGAGGCCGATTTCGCGCGGTTGCGCGAGGTGGTGACCCGGCTTATGGACCACGGCGTCGAGGTCGTCGGCCTTCAGGAAGTCGAGAACGCGGCCGCCGTGCGGCGGATCTTCCCGGAGAACGATTGGGACCTCTTCCTTTCGACCCGCGAGACCGATCCGGAATGGTCCCAGCGCACCGCGATCGTGGTGCGCCGGGCCGCGGGCTGGCGCGTCGAACGGCATCCGGACGTCATCGAGTGGTCCCCGCAGGGCCGCGACCGGCACGGGGTGGACCTCACCCTCACGCGGAGAGAAGAGCGGGTCCGGGTGCTCACCGTCCACTTCCAGTCCGGGTGCCAGGGCGAACCACTCCGTTCCGCCAAACCACAGTGCGGGTTCCTGCGGATGCAGTTCGCCGTCCTCAAGGGCTGGCTCTTCGAACGTATGGCGGAGGGAGTTCCAACCGTGGTGGCCGGCGACTGGAACCGGTTCCTGTCCCGCCCGGGCGACGAGGCGGCGGCCGGTCTGCCCGGCGGGGCGCTGGTTCTCCCGCCCCCGGGCAGCGCTCCCGCGTGCTGGGGCGGCTTCTTCGATCACTACGTGGACCACATCGTGGCCTTCGCCCCGCGGGGACGGGTATCCCCCCGGACAGCGTTCGAAGAGGTGCTCTACGGGGCGCCGAGCGCGGCGCGCGACCGGCTTTCGGACCACTGTCCGTTGGTCGCGACGCTCGGCTTCGAAGCGCGCCGGTAGGGCCGCTCCGCAGAAAAGCAACAACAGTTAAGTTTCTGCTTGAACTGCGGGTCGCAGGCTGTCGTACACTGGCCGATTCTGTCCCGCCCGGCCCCTACGTTCCGTCTCGAAGCCACGCTGGCCACCGCCGGGCATCTGCACTTCTGGGCGCCCGGCGTGCCGGCCGGCGAGCTCTCCGCGTGGCTCAGCCGGCGGGTGGGAGACCGATGGCCGGCCCCGGCGGGGCCCGCCGCCTTCGAGTCCCGTTCGCCCGACTCCGGCGGCCCCGGACTGACGCTCGCACCGCTCGAAGCGGCGGCAACGCTGGCTGCCTGCGCTCCGCGCGAGGGCGATGCCGATTTCCGGTCGGCGTCGCTTCGTTTCTGGTCCCTGGCCAGCCGCTTCCTGCTGGGGCTGCTGTCCCGCGGCCGCTTCCGTCCCACCGTTCACCGCAACGGGAGTGACGGCGCCGCGCTCTGGCAGGCGGATCTCGGTTCCCAGCAACGGGAACTCGACGCACTGCGGCTCGCGGCGCCGCCCGCGGCCCTCGGCGGACTGGATGCCGAGACCGCCATCAGCGGCTATCTCGTGGCGCTCGGAGACAGCGTCATTCGCGACGCGGGCCGGCGCCTGGGCTGGTCGCCGGGGGCGGCGGACGCCCCGGGGGACCGGCGGGAAGTCATCGAGCGGGTTCTCGATGACCTCTTCTCGGGCGGCTCCGGCGGACTCGGCGGCGAGAGCACCGAAGCTCTCTGGCGCGTGGACACCGCGCTCGGAGGCCGTAGGGCGGACCCGGATGCGGGAGCGGTCGGAAGCGCCCGATTGGTCTTCCTGCTCGAACCCCCGGCCGACGAGTCCGAGACCGTGCCCGCCGCGACCGACCCCGACGAGCTCCGGTGGCGGATCCGCTTCGGGCTCGCGATTCCTCCGGATTCCGGCACTCGAGCGGCGGACGTGGGCGGTGCGGCGTCCGCCGGGGACGTCCTCGCGCCGCTCGGCGAGGTCTGGAACGCTCGTGACGCGGCGGCGAACCTCCGGCGTTTCGGGGTTGCCGACCCGGCGATCCCGCTCCTCGAAAATCTGGGCCGGGCGGCGCGCGCCTGCCCGTTGCTCGAGCGCGGGCTGGAGTGCACGGGCCCCGAGGAAGTCCGGGTATCGGCAGCCGAGGCCTACGAGTTCCTCCACGAAGGGCAGGAGGCGCTGGCGAGCCAGGGGTTCGAGGTTCGCATTCCGCCCACTCTCGCCGGTCGGCGCGGGCGGAAGCCGACGCTGCGGCTCACCGTCCGGCCGGACACCGGCTCTCCCGGTCCGGTCCCGCGCACGGTACGGGCGGCGGAACTGGCCGGATCCCCGCCGGACGGCGGCGTTGGCCTCGACGCGCTGGTGAACTACGCCTGGGAGGTGGCCATCGATGACCACACCTGGACGCTCGACGATTTTCGGCGGCTGACCCGGGGAAAACGGCGTCTGGTGCGGGCGAGCGACGCCTGGGTGGAGCTGGACCAGGACGCCGTGAACCGGCTCTTCACGGAAGCGGCGCGCCGCCGGGCGCACGCGGACCGGTCTCCGGTGCTGCGGGACGCGCTGCGCGAGCGGCTGCGACTCGCTTCGCCGGCGCCCGATCTCTTCGAGCCGGAGGAAACGGCGCCGGTCCTGTCCCAGATCGAGGGCGAGGCCTGGATCGGGTCGCTGTTCAACGCCCTCGAAGCCGCCGCGGAGGAGCTGGGACCGCTCGACCCGCCGTCCGGTCTGAAGACGGAACTCCGGCCCTACCAGCGGGTCGGCTACGGCTGGCTGCGCCTGCTGGCGGACCACGGGCTCGGCGGCTGTCTCGCAGACGACATGGGCCTCGGAAAGACCTGTCAGGCCCTCACCTTCCTGCTGGGAGAGCAGGAGGCGGGCCGGTTGACGCTGCCGTGGCTTCTCGTGTGCCCCAACTCCATCGTCGCCAACTGGAGGAAGGAAGCCGAGCGCTTCGCGCCTTCGCTGCGCCTTCACGTCCGTCAGGGCGCGGGACGGTCGCGCGGCGCCGACCTGTCGCGGGCGCTCGAGGAGAGCGACCTCGTGGTGTGTTCCTTCGGGATCACGCACCGCGACTTCGATCAGTTGCGCGACGTGGAGTGGGGCGGCCTCATCGTGGACGAGGCCCAGAACCTGAAGAATCCGGGGGCCAAGCAGACCCGGGCGGTACGCCGGCTGAGGGCGCCGATCCGCTTTGCGCTCACCGGCACGCCGCTCGAGAACCGCCTCACCGACCTCTGGTCCATCATGGAGATCCTCAACCCGGGCTTCCTGGGTCCGGAACGCACGTTCCGGCGGACGTTCACGGCGGCCGTGGAAGGCGCCCAGGATCCGGAGGCGACCGAGGAACTCCGCCGGCTCGTCCGTCCCTTCATTCTCCGCCGGCTCAAGACCGACCCCAAGGTCATCCGCGATCTGCCGGAAAAGCACCAGACCCGGGTCTATTGCAACCTCACCGTCGAGCAGGCTTCGCTCTACCAGGCGGCCGTGGACCAGTGCCTGGAGCGGATCGAACGCAACACCGGCTTTGCGCGGCGCGGCGAGATCCTGCGCACCCTGACCCGCCTCAAACAGATCTGCAACCACCCCGAGAACTTCCTCGCCGCCGGGGGACTGCTGTCCGGGCGGTCCGGGAAGCTGACGCGCCTCGTCGAGATCCTGACCGAGGTTGTGCAACAGGGGGAGCGAGCGCTGGTCTTCACGCAGTTCGCGGAAATGGCGAAGTTGCTGGCTCCGTATCTCTCGGAAGTTCTGGACGCCGAGATCCCGGTCCTTCACGGGTCCGTCTCGCTCCGGGAGCGGGACGCCATCGTCACCCGGTTCCAGGAAGCGGCGCATCCGCCGCCGGTGCTCGTGGTGTCGCTCAAGACCGGCGGTTACGGCCTCAACCTCACCCGGGCGAGTCACGTGGTGCACTACGACCGCTGGTGGAATCCCGCCGTCGAGAACCAGGCTACCGACCGGGCGTTCCGGATCGGCCAGAGCAAGCGGGTCCTGGTGCACAAGTTCCTGTGCACCGGCACGCTGGAGGAACGCATCGCCGACCTCCTGGAGCGGAAGTCCGCGCTTGCGGAGTCGGTGATCGGGACGGGAGAGGGCTGGTTGACCTCGCTGTCCTCCGAGGCGCTTCAGAACGTGCTGGTGCTCGACCCGGAGGCGGTTGCCGAGTGAGTAACGAACTGCCGTGGTGGGCGGCGGACTTCCTCAGAGCCTCGAGAAACGGCGTCGAGGGGCGCGCCCGGGGCGAGGTGAACGTCGTTCCCGGCCGAGTGCAGGCCCTGGTGGAGGGCCGCGGGTTCCGTCCCACCGAGGTCCTGCTGGAGACGCCGGTCCTGGACCGGCGGCGATGGCGAGCCTTCTTCGAGGTCTTCGCCGAGCGGGCGCTCTATCCGGCCGCCCTCTTCGCCGGTTACCTGCCCCGATCGGCCAAGTCGGTCCTCGCCCGCCGGGGAGTGCGCCTCGTGCCGCCGCCCAGCCGCCTCAACCTGGGTCCGTATCCCTGCCCTTCCGAGACCGTCGCGCGCGCCCTGCTCCTGATCGCCGAGCACTTCGCGTCCGACCCGTTCCGGCTGCTGCTCTTCCGCGGCGCGGACCGCCAGTCCGTGATGACGGGGATCGCCCGGCGCTGGAAGGCGAGCGGCGTGCGCCGGCCGGCGATCGAACTCGACGAACTGCGGGAGATCCTCGACCGGTCACCCGACCCGGAGTCGGATTCCCTGCTGCCGGTGGTGCAGCGAGCGGAAGCCTTCCGCGACGATCCGATCCTGCGCGGGAACCTGGCCCGGCTCTACACGAAAGTCTCCGAGCGCGCCGCCGCCGTAACCCCGCGGTCCCGGTTGGAGGACTAGTCCCACTCCCAGCGCTCGCCCTGGCGGATGGTGTCCCGCCGGGCCAGGAAGTAGGCAAGGCCCAGACAGACGCCGAAGAACAGTCCGATCCCGTGCGCCCGGTAGCTCACTTCGGGACGGATCGAGGTGGGGACGAGGACGACGAGAAAGAACCCGACCACCCGGACGATCCGTTTGGCCACCGGGAGGCGGCGCTCCACCAGCACGTAGAGCGTGAGCCAGGCGCCCGCGAGGAGATAGAGCATTCCGGACGCCCCCACCACCCGGATGTTCGGCGGGTACCCCTCGAGCGTCACCGCCAGCGCGACCGCCGAGAGCGGCACCGCACTCCACGGATAGAGGCTGGGGCCGAACGCCCCGTAAGAGAGGTAGATCAGCCAGGCGAGGAAGACCGCGTTCGAGAGCAGATGGATGGCGTCGGCGTGCGCCGCGATCGCGGTCAGGAGGCGCCAGGTCTCCCCCTGTTCGAACACCGCTTCACCGCTCGCCGGGAGCGCGGCCGCGAAGCCCGGCGGCCCCCACCAGTAGAGCGCGCTCACCACCGCGAGGATCCCGAGCGTCAAGCCCACGGCCCGGGCGGCGTCCTTCCCGGGCTTTTTCGAGAGGATGGTCGAAACGACGTGTGGCTGGGACGCGTCGGTATCCGGTGCCCCCCGCGCCGGCCGGCCGAAGAAGACGCCCCGGATGACGCCGGGCCGGTCGTCCTCTTCCTCCTCCGGTTCCAGGTCGTAGTCCCCGGCATCGGAGCCCTCGGGCTGCGTGAACTCGTCGTGCTCCCAGGGTTCATACGTCCCGGATTCCGGGTCGGGAGCGGTCCACTCCTCGTCCGGCGGCGCCTCCGGCTCCGGGACCTCGCGGAACCGCCGCTCCGCGAACCGATCGGAGCGGATCTCCCCCGACGGCCATTTCGGTTTCCTGCGCCGCCAGAAGGTCACGAGACAGTATTCTCCGCGCCCCGGCTTGTCGCCCGCCTTCCGGGCCGCCCGGTCTTCGCACCGCCCGCTGCCGCTTCTCCTATCCGGCACGCCGGATTCGGACCCGTATCGCCATGCCCAAACGTATTGCCCTCGCCTATTCCGGCGGACTTGACACCTCCTGCGCCATTCCCTGGCTCAGGGAGAACTACGACGCCGAAGTCCTCGCGATCATCGCGGATGTAGGACAGAACGAAGACCTCCAGGCCGCGTCGGAGAAGGCGATGGCCTCCGGGGCCTCCGCGGTGTTCGTCGAGGACCTCCGCGACGAGTTCGTGGGCAGCTACGTCTTTCCGGCGGTGCGGGCCGGCGCCGTGTACGAGGGCCGCTATCTGCTCGGCACCTCGCTCGCCCGCCCGACGATCGCGAAGTACCAGGTGGACATTGCCCGGCAGGAAGGCGCCGACGCGGTGGCCCACGGGTGCACCGGCAAGGGGAACGACCAGGTCCGCTTCGAGCTTGCCTTTCACGCGCTCGCCCCGGACCTCGAGGTCATCGCTCCCTGGCGCCTCTGGGACATCCGGTCGCGGGAGGACGCCCTCGCCTACGCGGCGCGTCACGGCGTGCCCGTCGAACAGAAGGCCGGGGACCTCTACAGCCGTGACCAGAACCTCCTGCACCTGAGCCACGAGGGCGAGGACCTGGAGGATCCCTGGAACGCCCCTCCGGCGAGCCTCTATCGCATTACCCGGAATCCGGACCGCACCGAGCCGGACCCGGAGGCGGTGGACGTCGGTTTCGAGAGCGGCATCCCGGTCGCGGTGGACGGCGAGCCCCTCGCGCCCGCCGCACTACTCACCCGGCTGAACGAGGCGGGGGCCCGGCACGGGGTCGGCCGGGTGGACATCGTCGAGAACCGGCTGGTCGGGATGAAATCGCGCGGCGTGTACGAGACCCCGGGCGGCACGATCCTCCACGAGGCGAAGGCCGCTCTCCAGAGCCTCACCCTCGACCGGGCCACGGACCACTTCGCCGCATCCGTCGCGCTCCGCTATGCCGAGCTGGTGTACGACGGCAAGTGGTTCTCCGCGCTCCGGGAAGCCCTCGACGCCTTCTTCGCCGAGGCGCACCGGAACACCACGGGGACGGTGCGGGTCCGCCTCCACCGGGGCGTCGCCCAGGCGGTGGGACGCAAGAGCCCGAAGAGCCTCTACCGGGAAGACTTCGCGACCTTCGGCGCCGACGAGGTGTACCGGCAATCGGACGCGGAGGGCTTCATCCGCCTCTTCGGCCTTCCCGAGCGCATCCGGCGCCTGTCCGGAGCGGACTCCCCGGACGAGGAATCATGAAGCTCTGGGGCGGGCGGTTCGCCGCACCGCCGGCCGACGCGCTCGACCGGTTGGGGAAGTCCGTCCACTTCGACCGCCGGCTGCACGCCGAGGAGATCCGCGTCAACCAGGCCTATGCCCGCGCCCTGGCCGGGGCGGGGGTGCTGGATGCCGGCGAGCTCGATCGGATGCTCGCGGGGCTCGACCGGGTGGCCGCGGTGCTCGGCGCCGATCCGCCGCCGCCCCTCGACGACGAGGACATCCACACCGCGGTCGAGCGTTTGCTCTTCGACGAGATTGGGGAACTGGCCCGGAAACTCCCCACCGGGCGGAGCCGGAACGATCTCTCCCAGACGGAGTTCCGGCTCTACCTGACGAGCGCGATCTCGTCGCTGGTCGAGGCGCTCGACCGGCTCCGGATGGCCCTGTTCGCGCGGGCCGAGGAATCGGCGGACACCCTAGTCCCGGGATACACCCATCTCCAGCGCGCCCAGCCGGTGGTCTTCGGCCACCTGCTGCTGTCCCACTTCTGGGCGCTGACGCGCGACCGCGAGCGGCTTGAGGCCGCCGGCCGCCGGTCGTCCGCATCGCCGATGGGGGCGGGTGCGCTCGCCGGCAATCCCTACCCGGTGGACCGCGACGCGATCGCCGACGAGCTCGGATTCGCGGAAGTCCTCGACAACAGCGTGGACGCGGTGGGAACCCGCGACTACGCGATGGAGTTCCTCGCCGCGGGCGCGATTCTCGGGGTGCATCTGTCCCGGCTCGCGGAGGACCTCGTGCTCTGGTCGTCCGCCGAGTTCGGCTTCGTGCGCCTCGGCGACGCCTGGTCCACGGGGTCGAGCCTCATGCCCCAGAAGCGCAACCCCGACGGCTGCGAACTGATCCGCGGGAAGGCCGGCCGGCTCATCGGCAACCTGGTGGCGCTTCTCACGGTTGGCAAGGGCCTCGCCTCCGGCTACCAGCGCGATCTCCAGGAAGACAAGGAGCCCTGCTTCGACACCCTGGACACCCTGCGGCTCGCGCTGCCGGTCGCCGAGGGCACCATCGGGACGATGGAGATCTCCGAGGACCGGATGCGGGCCGCCCTCTCCTGGGACCTCCTCGCGACGGACCTCGCGGAATACCTCGTCGCGAAGGGGCTGCCGTTCCGCGATGCGCACCGGGTCGCCGGGGAGGTGTTCGCCCACTGCGAGCGCGAGTCCGCGGAACCGCCCGACCTGGACCTTGCCACCCTGCGCGGGTTCGCGCCGGCGTTCGGCGAGGACGTGAAGGCGGTCTGGGACTACCGGGCGTCCGTGGCCCGCCGCAGCGTCCGCGGCGGCCCCGGCGACATCAGGTCACAGCTCGAAGCCGCCAGGCGCACCCTTTAGGGATCGCCGGTCTCCACACCGGCGCCGCGCGCTCCGCGCCGCGCATGTCGCAACCCCCCGCAGGCCTGCCGAACGAAGACGGCCACGGGAAATCTACGGCTGGTTGGAATTCCGGTTCGAAAAACCGGAATTCCGGATTGGCAGGTTTTCGGGGTTCCCGGGGCCCTCGCGATAACTCATTGAAAAATATACCCTTATCGCTCTTGCATTCCGCCCTGGAACCGTGTACTACCCGGGAACGACCCTTGCGTGATACGGTGCGCCAAATTGACCCTTTCTCTTTTCCGGCCGATCGTGCGCGCGAGGCGCGCCCTCACGGGGCGGCAGCGTCCGACCATCGCGCACTCTCTCCGGCGCCACCTTGACGGCCCGGGTTCGGCCCACCCAACCACGCCTCGTGAGGAGGTTCTTCATGCGTAAGACCGCAATCCTGGTCGCGCTCGCGCTGCTTGCGGCGGTCCCGGCGTTTGCCCAGCAGACTGGGACGATCACCGGGTCAGCGACCGATGAACAGGGGGCCGTCCTCCCCGGGGTGACGGTCACCGTCAGCAGCCCGGCGCTGATCGCCCCCCGCAGCACGACCACCGGAGCCGGAGGCTCGTACAGCCATCCGGCCCTCCCGCCGGGTGAGTACAGCGTCAGCTTCGCCCTCTCCGGGTTCCAGACGGTGGTGCAGGAAGGCGTCCGGCTCAGCGTGGCCCGCACCCTCGAGGTGAATGCCTCCATGGGTATCTCGGGCGTCGAGGAAACGGTCACCGTTACCGGCGACGCGCCGGTGGTGGACGTGCGCAGCGCGACTGTGCAGACCAACATCGAGCAGGAATTGCTCGAAGCCGTTCCCACCGGACGGAACCCGTGGGTCATGGCCGGGTTGGTGCCGGGCATGGTGACAACGCGGATCGACGTCGGCGGCAGCAACGGCATGCAGCAGTACGGCATGGAGATGTTCGGATCGTCGGCGGCCATGCAGACCTTCAGCGTGGACGGCCTCAAGGTGAACTGGCCCGGCAGCACCGGCGGCTGGACGATGCAGTACTACGGCTTCTCCATGTACGAGGAGTTCAACTTCCAGACCTCCCAGCACACCGCCGAGTCGGATACCGGCGGCGTCCTGATGAACATGGTCGTGAAGACCGGTGGTAACGAGTTCAGCGGCGACGCCATCGGGCTCTGGAACGCGGTGGATCTCCAGGGAGAACCCGCGGAAGCGGGCGGCGCCCCGATCACCAAGTCGCTTGACATCAACGGAACCCTCGGCGGGCCCATCGTCCGGGACAAGGCATGGTTCTTTACCGCCTACCGCGACTGGATCCACGAGCAGGAGATCAGCACGCCGGCTGACTATGTCGGACCGCAGCCGATCGACGACAACCGGATCCGCAACATCAGCGGCAAGTTCACCCTGCAGGCCAGCGACAACGACCGGCTTTCGGTGACGCTCCAGCGTAACTGGAAGGACCGCTATCACCGCCGCGATCCTCCCTATACCGCGGTGGCGGACGAACTCGCGCGCTTCCAGGATCAGTGGGCCGACAACTACATCGCCTCCTACAACCGGGTGCTCGGCGATGCGGCGCTCCTCGATCTGCGTTTCGGGCGCATGACGGGTGTGACTCCCTACATCCTCTATTCGGAGTACTGCGGCATTCCCGTGGACGAGTATCCGGACGCCCGGCCCTGCACGGAGAACGACATTGCGGTGCGAGATCCCGTGCGGGCGGAGATGTTCAACGCGGACTATCGCGGCGAGTCGTGGGGTCCGAACCACCGGAACCAGTTCAACGGTTCGCTGACCTACTACCTCGACACCGCCGGCGGCTCGCACAACTTCAAGGTGGGCGGACAGGCCTCCCGCGAGTACATCGAGAGCCGCCAGTTCAAGAGCGGCGACGCCTTCGGTGAACTCAGCGACGGCGTACCGACCCGGATCAACATTTCCCGGACTCCCAAGACGTCGCACGAGCGCCTCAACACCTGGGCGGTCTACGCGCAGGACGCCTGGACCATCGGCGACCGGCTGACCCTGAACATCGGCGTCCGCCTCGACGGCGTCTACGGCTACGTCCCCGTGCAGAGCAGCCCGGCTGGGACCTGGGCCGCCATCTCGGAGCAGCTCACCGACGCGTCATTCGAGGTTGCGTCGGAGATCGGCGGATTCCCGGACTGGCCGATGAACGTCGGGCCGCGGCTCAGCTTCGCCTACGACCTCTTCGGCGACGGGCGGGCGGCGTTGAAGGGCGGCTGGGGCCGCTATTACACGCAGATGGGGAACGCGCTCTCCGCGGCTGCGAACCCGAACGCCGGCCGAGACGCGTGGGTCGGCTGGAACGACCTCGACGGCGACAGGCTGGTGGACATCGGCCCGTCCGGCACGCTGGCGGACAGCCCCGAAGTGGATCTCTCCGAGTTCAACGGTTTCTCGGGCGCTGGCGCCTCGCCCTACGACAAGAACGCGGGCCGCCCTTACAGCGACGACATTTCGCTCGGGGTGGACATGACCCTCGGCACCGAGGTCTCGTTCAGCGCCACCTACCACCGCCGCCAGCACCGGGATTCCCTCGGGCGTTTGAACCTGGCGCGGCCGCCGTCGGCCTACACGCTGACCAGCTTCGAGTGCGCGACCTGTCCCCAGGCGACGTACGAGGTGTACGAACTCCAGGAGGCGTACCGGGGTCTGCAGGACAATACGATCACCAACCTCGAGAAGCTGCAGACCAACTACAACGGGGTTGCGTTCCAGCTCCAGAAGCGGTTCTCGAACCGCTGGCAGTTGCTCGGAGGGGCGACGTTCTCCAGTCACCGCGGCGTTCCGCACGGGTTGCCGTACGACGGCACCGACTGGAACAACCCGAACCGCGAGATCAACCGGCTCGACGGCGCGGTCCTGACCGACGTGCCGTGGGTGTTCAACGTGGCGGGCAGCTACATCGCGCCGCTCGACATCCAGATCGCCTGGAACTACCGGGCCCGGGCCGGCAACCCGCTGGTTTCGACCGCGCGGGCCACGGGGCTGGTGCAGGGTTCGGAGTCCATCTACGCCTACGAGCGTGGTGACGAGCGCACGGACACGATCACCGACCTGCTCGACATCAACTTCCGCAAGGGTTTCGACATCGACCAGGCGCGGATCGAGATCGGCGCCGACTTCGCGAACATCTTCAACTCGCAGAAGGCGGATGCGCTGATCACCGGGTTCGGCTCGCGCTACCTGCAGCCGGCGCGGGTCCTGCCTCCGCGCATCATCCGCTTCACGGCGAAGCTGCTGTTCTAAGCACCCTTCCCGATCCGGCGGGCGCTCCGGCGCCCGCCGGACGGGACAAATCAGGCGGGGGAGCCTCTCCGGAGGCTCCCCCGTTTTGCGTTCTGGGATCATGTACCGGACCCGCCAGGCTCGGCACTTCTCCGGTCCGCCGGCGTCTCGCCGTGGAACCTCGGCGGACCCCGAAGGGGGAACGACCATGACCCGACTCACCCTCCTGCTCATTCCTGCCGTCCTTTTCGCTGGCGGCTGCTCGAAGCCGCCGGCGGTCGCGCCTGACATGACCTGTGAAGCCCTGGAGGCTGAGCTCGAGGAAGCGGAGCGGAGGGTCCGTACGCTCGGAGGCGATGACCCGGACCTGGACGGGCGCGACCTCATGGGTGATGTTCACGCCCGCTCCAATCAGGGGGACGACGAGTGGCGCCACGCCAAGCGGATCCGGGAGGCGCAGGAGCACCTCGAAGCCGTGAGGGCAGCCATCGCCGACCGCTGCCCCTCAAATGGGGGAGTCCAGTGAACACATCAGCTTCCCGTGCGTGCCGGTTCTCGTTGGGCTGCCTGTTCCTTGCTGCGCTTACCGGTTGCACATCCGCTGACGACCCTCCAACGGACCCCGATGCGGCGATCCGCGCGGAGGTCGAGGCGATGGCCGACGACTTCGTGAACCTCCGGATGCTCACCGGGTTCGTCCACGAAATGCCGCTCGCCGAGGCCTACCGCTGGCAGGACGCGATGGTGAAGATCCTGCCCATGGGCGAGGTAGTCGGCTACAAGACCGGCGGCCACGATCCCAACCCGCCCAACCCGAACTTCCCTCCGGGCGGAATCCGGGCGCACCTCCTGGCGGGGATGTTCCGGGACAGTGCTTCGATCCGGGTTGACGAGACCGCCGCTGGCTTTCTCGAGGCCGACTTCGCCTTTCGGGTCGGCGACGCCTCCATCAACTCTGCCGAAACCGACCTCGAGATCCTGGCGGGTCTCGATGCCGTGGTCCCCTTCGCCGAGATCCCGGATCGGTACTACGACCCCGAGACCGCCACGGTCAATCGGATGATCGTCTCCAACATGATCTCCCGCTGGGCCTTTGCGGGCGATCCGGTTCCGATCGAGGCCACCGAGGAATGGCTCACGCGTCTCCGCTCCTTCGACTACGCGGTGCTTGACGAGAACGACACGGTCATCCAGGAGGGCTCCATGGCCGAGTGGTACGACCCCATCGCGGCGGTCCGCTGGCTCCGCGACCAGCTCCGCGACTCGGGGAAGGAACTCGCCCCGGGCCACCTGCTCTCGCTGGGGAACGTCGGCATCATGCGCCAGATTCACGAGGGATCGCCGCGCGGCCCCGCCTACGCGAGCGACCAGTTCCGGCTGGAGTACTACGGCCTGACGGACGACGGCGGACCGGCCACGGTCACGATCAACATCGCGCGCTGACGGCTCCTCCAGCCGTGCCGGCGTGCGGCAGCATGAGGACGGCGGCCAGGATCCCGCCCGCTGCGACCGCCATCACGACAAACAGCGCACCGAAGCCCCAGCCCGCGTGGATTCCCGCGATGACCGGCAGGCTGGAAGCCATCACCGAAAAGGACACGACGTAGCGAACCGCATAGACGCGGCTTCGCCACTCGTTCTTCGCGATGCGGCTCACGAGCACATCGTTGATGGGGATCTGCCCGAAGACGGCGAACGTGAAGGCGGTCGCGACCACCACGGCCGCCACCCCGGTGAGTTCGTGCATGAGCGCGAAGAAAACCGCCTGGAGTCCCGCGACGAATGCGAACACAGTGCGCAGGGCGTAGTGGTCCACGAGATAACCGACCACGAGTTGCGCCAGCGCTGCGATCGCGAACACCCCGAACGCATAGCCCCCGATCGCGGTGGCCGAGCCGGCGAGTTCGGTGAGCCGCTCATCGAAAACCTTCGGGAGCGCGAACGTGGTGCTCTGGTAGATGAGGCCCCCGGCCGCGGCGGTGAACACGATGACGGAGAGCACCCGCACGAACGTAGCGCGGTCGATGGCGGCGGCTGCCTCCGCCTCCACCGCGACCCCGGTACCGACCGGAGGAGCGCTCCTGCTGCTTCGCGCTCTCCGCACAAAGACCGCATAGGCGGCGCCCAGAGCGATGGACACCGCCCCGGGAAGAATGAACGCGCTCCGCCAACCCCCGGCGTCGATGAGGGTTCCGGTGAGCAGTGCGGCAACGGCGACCCCCAGGTTGCCGAACACGCCGTTCACCGCGAGCGGAACCCCGGTCTTCTTCCGCCCGTGCACGACCATCGCGAGCCCGACCGGGTGGTAGATCGACGCGAAGGCGCCGATCGCGAGGAGTCCCAACGCGATCTCTATCGGCGAGTCCGCCAGCGCGGTCAGGATCGAACTCGCCCCGATCCCGACGAAGAAGAGGATCAGCATCCCTTCCCGGCTCCATTTGTCGGCGATCCAGCCCGCCGGGAGAGAACCGAGTCCGAACGCCACGAAACCCGGCGTGGCGTAGGGAATGAGGGCCGCGTAGCTCATCCCCCATTCCTCCGCGAGCCGGAGCGCCGCGACCGTCGCGAAGACCAGCATGAACAGGTGATCGAGGAAGTGCCCGACGTTCAGGAACAGGAAATTCAGGCGTTCCCGTGACATGTCAGTCCCTGTTGATGGAGCGGTGATCGGGATGCGCCGGAAGAACCGCCCGGCGCTTGCGGATCAGCGCGGTGGCGGCGGCGTGCCCGGATCCGGCGGGGTGAGCTGGAGGACGCCCTCCTCGCGCATGAAGGCCTCGATCTCGTCCACCGTGCGCGGCATGAAATCGGTGAAGTTCTCGACCCCGTTCTCGGTGATCCCGACCACGTCCTCCATCCGCACGTAGAGCCGCTCCTCGTGGACCCAGAGCATCGGATCCACCGAGAAGACGAGGCCGCTCTCGAACGGACGCCCCCGGTATCGCCCCACGTCGTGGACCGCCAGCCCGACCGGATGGGAGAGATGTCCCCGGAAGACGAGCGCTTCCCGGGCCGCCTGCTCGTGGAGCGGGTTGGTGAAGCCCAGCTCATCGATGACCGGCGCCATCTCCTCCGCCGCGGCGTCGAGCACCTGGTCGGGAGTGACTCCGGGCCGGAGCCGGGACATGAGCGCCTCGTTGTAGCGCACGATGAACGTGTAGAGCTTCCGCTGATCGTCGGTGAACCTGCCGCTCACCGGCCACATGCGGGCCACGTCGCTCGTGTAGTAGCGGTAATCGGGCGCGTGGTCCATGAGGATGAGCTCGCCGTCCTTCAGCTCGGCGTCGTTGCGGTAGTAGTGGCCGAAGTAGGCGTTCGTTCCGGTGGCGGTGATGGAGCGGTAGCCCTCACCCTGCGACCCGTTGATCCGGTAGATGTAGTAGGCCGCCGCGTCGAGCTGGTATTCGTAGAGGCCGGGCTTCGTGGAGCGCATCGCCTCCATGATCCCCATCCCGGCCAGTTCGCTCGCCCGCCGGACGAGCGCCATCTCGCGCGGCGACTTGTGGAGCCGCATGGTGTCCACGATGGGCGTCAGGTCGGCAATGGGAAACTGCGGGTAGCGCTCGCGCAGCTTGGCCACGAAGGCGCCTTCCCGCGAGGCCCGGCCGTCCCACGGATCGGAGACGTGCTGGGCGTGGCCGATCAGGTTCTCGTCCCGGCTCTGTCCGCGGCCCTCGGCGGGGCTCATGAAGGTGTAGAGCGTCGGGGAAGGCGGGCGGAGCGCGAACCCGTAGAGCTGGCGGGCGAGCTGGTCGATCGCGAAGACCTGGTCCACGCCGCTGGCGGCCATCGCTTCCTCGGTGTCCTCGGCGGAGAGCATCCGGCCCTCGCCGCGCTCCTTCCGCGGATCGCGGCGGGGCAGGAAAAGCAGGGACCGCCGGTTCCTGCCGTCGATCAGCAGGTAGGAGTGCGGGACCTCGATTCCGGTCAGATAGTAGAACTCGTTGGATTGCCGGAACACGATGAAGCCGGGTGGGGCGGCCGCGCCCTGCACGATGGCGATGGCGTCGTCACCGATCGCCTCCATCACGCGGGCCCGGCGCTCGATGAACTCCTCGGCCGGGAAGTCCTTCTGGATCTTGGCGTGGTCCTGGGCGACGGCGCCGGCGGCGACCAGCAGGATCAGTAAGGAAAGTGAGAATCGGCGCATGACGGGGCCTCCTCGTGGTCTGCGGATTATTCGCGACGGGAGCCGAAAGGGCAGCCAGGACTTCACGCGCCCCGCCCGCGACCGGCGACTTTGGCGTGACGCACTTCGCGCGGCGGCGATAATCCACCTGCATGTCCGGACCTGACCGCGAAGCCCGGGCCGGCGGTCTCGACTACCGGACCGCCGGCGTGGACATCGACGAGGCAGACCGCGCGCTGGACCGCATTCGCCCGCTGGTCGCGAGCACCCGCCGGCCCGAGGTATTGAGCGACGTGGGCAGCTTCGGGGGCCTCTTCCGGCTGAACACCGCCGGCTTCGAGCGGCCGGTGCTGGTGGCCTCGACGGACGGCGTGGGGACCAAGCTGCGCGTGGCGCGGGACGCCGGACGCCATGAGGTCCCGGGCTACGACCTCGTCACCCACTGCATCAACGACATCCTCGTCCAGGGCGCCGAACCGCTGTTCTTCCTGGACTACCTGGCCATGGGCCGGCTCGACGCCGGCGTCGCCGAGGGCGTGATCCGCGGGATCGTGAACGCCTGCCGGGAGTTCGGGGTGGCCCTCCTCGGCGGCGAGACCGCGGAGATGCCCGGGTTCTACCCGGGCGGCGACTATGACCTGGCGGGCACCATCGTCGGGGTCGTCGAGGAGGAACACATCCTGGACGGGAGTTCGGCGGTGCCCGGCGACGTGCTCATCGGCCTTCGCTCGTCCGGGCTCCACACGAACGGCTACTCGCTGGCGCGCGCCATCGTGTTCGAACGGCTGGGACTCGGGATCGATGACATCCTGCCGGAATTGGGCGTCACGGCGGCGGACGCCCTGCTGGCGCCGCATCGCTGCTACCTGCCGGAGCTCCGCCCGCTGCTGCGCCACCGGAGCCTGCGAGCCCTCGCCCACATCACCGGCGGCGGAATCAGCGACAATCTTCCCCGGGTCCTCCCACGAGGCACGTCCGCCGAGGTGAACCTTGATTCGTTCCGCCTTCCTCCGCTTTTCCGGTTGCTGGCCGACGCCGGCCGGATCGCCGAGGGGGAAATGCTGCGGACGTTCAACTGCGGTGTGGGTCTCATCGCGGTGGTGGCGGCTCGCGACGAGCGAACCATCCTCGAAACCCTCTCCGGCGCCTTCCGCCTCGGCGAAGTGACGGCCGCCGCCGACCCGCCCCGGGTGCGGTACCGGGGTTGCCTCGCATGACCGACGAACCCATCCGAACCCTCCCGACGCCAGGCCGGCGGCTGGGCGTGCTCATTTCCGGGCGCGGGTCCAATCTCCAGGCGATTCTGGACGCCATCGAGACCGGATCGCTGAACGCCGAGGTCGCGCTGGTGTTCAGCAACCGCGGCAAGGCCCGGGGCCTCGAGATCGCGAAGACCTACGGGGTGCCGACCGCGGTGCTCTCCCACCGCGCTTTTGCGGACCGCGAGACGTACGACGCCGAAATCGTGAAACTGCTGCGCCAGCACGGGGCGGACGTGGTGTGTCTGGCGGGTTTCATGCGCATCGTCTCGCCGGCGCTGCTGAACGCCTTCCCGGACCGGGTGCTCAACATCCATCCCTCCCTGCTCCCCGCCTTCAAGGGGCTGGACGCGCCCTGCCAGGCCCTCGACTACGGCGTGCGGATCGCCGGCTGCACCGTGCACTTCGCCGACGAGACGCTGGACACCGGCCCGGTTCTCCTCCAGGCGGCGATCCGGGTTCACGACGAGGACACCCACGAGACGCTCACGCAGCGCATCCTTGCCCTTGAGCATCAGATCTATCCGAGGGCCATCGGGCTGCTCCTCGACGGCGGCATCCGGCGCCAGGGACGCCGGATCCTGCTCTCCGAGGCGGCGGAGCGGGCCGCCGCCGAGATCCACACCGAGGCCGAGCGAAAGCCGACCTATGCCCAGTAAGGCTTCGGCCGCCGAGCAGATCGCGCTCCTCGAGAAGGGTGCGGACCGCATCGAGCCGCGCCCGGAACTCCGCGCCAAGGTCGAGCGGTCCGTCGCTTCCGGCGAGTCCCTCCGGGTCAAGGTCGGCTTCGATCCCTCCGCCCCGGACCTGCATCTCGGCCACACCGTCGTGATGCGGAAGATGAAGCACTTCCAGGATTTCGGCCACGAGGTGTGGTTCGTGATCGGGGACTTCACCGGGATGATCGGCGATCCGAGCGGCCGTTCGAAGACCCGCCCGCAACTGACCGAGGAACAGATCCGGCAGAACGCGGAGACCTACAAGGAGCAGGTCTTCAAGATCCTCGACCCGGAGAAGACCGTCGTCGCCTTCAACAGCGAGTGGCTCTCGGCCCTGGGGGCGGAGGGGCTCATCCGGCTCGCCTCCCGCTACACCGTGGCGCGGATGCTGGAGCGCGACGACTTCCATCGCCGCTTCCGCGGAGAACAGCCCATCTCGATCCACGAGTTCCTGTACCCGCTCGCGCAGGCATACGACTCGGTGGCCATGAAGGCCGACTTCGAGCTGGGAGGGACCGATCAGCTCTTCAACCTGCTCGTTGGCCGCCACATCATGCGCGAGTACGGACTCGAGCCGCAGGTGGCGCTGACCATGCCGCTGCTGGAGGGATTGAACGGCGTCGAGAAGATGTCGAAGAGCCTCGGCAACGCCGTTGGGGTGAACGAACCGCCG
>JAJEIY010000032.1 GCA_022828085.1 Acidobacteriota bacterium
GACTCAGCCGGCCCGGACGGGCCGCCCCGCGGCTCCGGCCCCGGCGCGCGCGATCCCGGCGGCGCGGCCTCCGGCCCGCACGGCCTCCACGAGCCCCGAGCAGCTCTCGAGCCGGACGCTGGCGGCTCCCGAACCGCGCGCCGCCGCGAACCCGCCGCCGGCAGTGGCGGCCGATCGGCCGAAGCCGGCGGCCGCCGGGAAGTTCACCATTCAGGTCGCCGCTTTCCGCGACCGCGCCGCTGCGGAGCGGATGTTGGAGCAGCTCGCCGGACGGGGAATCGAGGGTTACCTGGAGGGCACCCCCGCCGGGATCTTCCGGGTACGCGTCGGACAGTTCGAGAGCCGCGAGGCGGCCCGGGCGCTCGCGGCGCGGCTCGAGAGCGAGCAGTTCGCGACCCTGGTCACGAGCCGTTAGCGGCGGCGGCCGGGCGCTCGAGCGCCACACTAAACTTCGAGCCTTCCCGCCGCCGGAGAACCACTCATGAGTCAGGAACTGCTCGACCGTTACGAGGATCTGTGCGGTCGCGCCGTCGTGGCCCGGGGGTTTCTTTGACCGGGATCGCCTGAGCGAGGAGATCACCCAGCTCGACGAGCGCCTGAGCGATCCGGCGGTCTGGTCGGCTTCGGGCGACGGCGAGGCGCTGTCCCGGCGCCGGGCGAGCGTGCTCGCCGAGCTGGAGCGGAGCG
Organism: Acidobacteriota bacterium; assembly: GCA_022828085.1. Taxonomy (GTDB): domain Bacteria; phylum Acidobacteriota; class Vicinamibacteria; order Marinacidobacterales; family Marinacidobacteraceae; genus Marinacidobacterium. The sequence goes on from JAJEIY010000032.1 coordinate 688, forward strand.
CCACCTTCGAGCGGTCGGTGGACGAGGTCGAGACGCTGGCGGAGTGGATCCGCGAGGGTGAGGACGTCGCGGAGGACTTTCGCGAGCACCTCGACCGTCTCGAGAGCCAGCTCGACGAGTTCGAACTCGGACGGCTGTTCGCCGGGGAACACGATGCCGAGGACGCGATCGTCACCATCAACCCCGGCGCCGGCGGGACCGACGCCCAGGACTGGGCCGAGATGCTCCTGGGCATGTACATCCGCTGGGCCAGGGGCCGTGGGTTCGAGATCGAACTCCTGGACCGCCAGCCCGCGGAGGAAGCGGGCATCAAGGGCGCCACGTTCGAGGTCAAGGGCGATCACGCCTACGGCCGGCTGCGCGTCGAGTCGGGAGTCCACCGCCTGGTCCGGATGTCCCCCTTCGATACCCAGCACCGCCGCCACACGTCGTTCGCCTCGGTGGCCGCCTTCCCGGACCTCGACGACAAGATCGAGATCGAGGTCGAGGAGGGCGATCTCCGGACCGACACCTTCCGGGCGAGCGGGAAAGGCGGCCAGCACGTGAACGTCACCGACTCCGCCGTCCGCATCACCCACCTGCCGACGGGGATCGTGGTCTCCTGCCAGAACGAGCGTTCCCAGCACCGGAACCGGGAGAGCGCCATGAAGGTCCTGCGGGCGCGTCTCTACGACCGGGCGGTGCGCGAGCGGAAGGCCCGGGAGGAAGCGGAGAAGGAGAGCCTGGGGGACAACACCTGGGGCAATCAGATCCGGTCCTACGTGTTCCAGCCCTACCGCATGGTGAAGGACCACCGCACGAACCACCAGGTGGGGGACGTGGACCGGGTGATGAACGGCGACCTCGACGGCTTCATCAAGGCGGGCCTGACCATGGCGGCCCGCTCCGCCGGGTAGCCCGCCGGATCGCCCCCGGCAGGGTCACGCGCTCGAAACTACAATCTCTCCATGCGTACTTTCCTCGGTTCCGGTTCCCTGCTTGCCACCCTGCTGCTCGCCGGAACCGCCTGTACGAGCGGGCCGCCGCCGTTCGACGAAGCGGCCTGGCTCGAAGGCGAGGAGGCCTACCGCCAGCGCGTCGAGGAAGAACTGACGGCGGACCGGAGCTGGCTGACGGTGGCCGATCTGCACTTCCTCACCGTCCGCGATCACGTCGTCGGCAGCGGGGAAGATGCGGACCTGCGCCTGCCCGACCGGTTTCCCGAGGTGGCGGTGACGGTTTCCTGGACGGCGGAGGGGAAGGCGATGGCCCGCGTGGCCGAGGGAGTGACCGCGACGGTGGGCGGCGAGCCGTTCACCGAAGGCGAACTCGTGCTGGGCGAGGACGGCGCGCTCCACCTCGATGACCGCCTCTGGTTCTGGCTTCACTACAGCGGTGAACGCCGGGCCCTTCGGCTGCGCGACCTCGACAACCCGCTGCGCACGGACTTCACCGGCCGGAAGTGGTTCCCGCTCGATCCCCGGTTCCGCGTGGCCGGCGCCTTCGAGCGCTTCCCGGAGCGGCGGCACGTGGATGCGATCAACATCCGCGGGGACATCGAGGAGTACGTCTCCGACGGGGAGTTCGTCTTCGACTGGGAGGGGCAGGAGGTCCGGATGCTGGCCTTCACCCGTGCGAACGGCAACCTGTTCTTCGTCATGTCGGACGGCACGAGCGGAGCCGAGACCTATCGCGCGGCGCGTTTCCTGACGGCGCCGCCGCCCGAGGACGGACGCGCCGTGGTGGACTTCAACCGCGCCGTGAATCCGCCCTGCGGCTTCAACGCCTTCACCACCTGTCCCACGCCCCCGTCGCAGAACCGGCTGCCCATCCGGGTCGAAGCCGGAGAGATGGCTTACCACCCCGCTTCCGCGAACACCGACTGACACCTCTTGGGCGTAGGCATCTCGGTGGCCCTCGACCGCGAGGTCGCCGGGGTCACCCCCGAGCAATTCGAAGGGTACGCGCTCAATCAGGCGCGCTGGGAACTCTCGGAGGCCGCCGAGGAAGCCGGCCTGCGGCCGCTCGACGAGTTCGTCAGCCTGAGCCCGGAGGAGTCCGAGATCCTCGCCGACGACCTCAACTTCGACTCCGACGTGGACGCGGCCACCCCGGCGGGATGGTTCGACCCACGCGACGGACTCTGCCTGGTCCAGACCCTGCTCGGGACCGTCGCGGAGGACCCCGACGCCTTTCCGGGCGAGGACACGCTGGTCACCGAACTCACCGAACTGGAAGCCGTCCTCTCGGCGGCTGCCCGGGCGGGCGCGCGCTTCCGGCTCTCCGTGGCCTACTGACGGGCCGCCGGGCGCCGATCAGGCCCGGTTCTCGCGTTGGAGCGCCTGTTCGATGTGCGCGAGGTGGTGCCGGCCGTGCCACGCGTACACACCGACGGTGCGGGCCAGCGTGCCTTCGCCCGATTCCGGGTTCACGAACGTCCGCTGGAGCTGGTCCCAGCGGAGGCGTCGGATCAGGTCCACCCAGCGCGCGTGCAGGGTGTCGAGCAGGTCGAGCGAATGGCCGACCGGGGCTGACCGGTAGTCCGGCAGCTCCGCTACTGCCGCTTCGTCGTACGGCTTGATGACGGGCCGGTCCTCGGTGAGCGCCCAGCGGAAGCGCAGGAAGCAGTTCAGGTGGCTGTCGGGCAGGTGATGGACCACCTGCCGCACCGTCCATCCGCCCGGGCGGTAGGGAGTGTCCAGTTGCGCCTCGGTGAGCGGGGTCACGGTGCGCCGCAGGTCCCCCGGCAGGGCGGCGAGGTCGTCGAGCCAGGTGCCCACGTGCTCCTCGGTGATCGCGCCCGGGTCGGCGAACCTGCCGATCGGGAAGCGGAGGTCCGGACTCTCGGAGGGCACCGGCTCAGGCGCTCCGGGCGCTGAACTTCGCGGTCAGCCAGGTGATGAGGCCGCCGAGCAGGGTGGTCCAGAACACGAGCCAGAAGAGCACCTGCGGGACGAATCCGCCCCAGAACCACTGGCCCATGAGGCCCATCGTCGCCTCCATGTCCGGCGGATAGGCGTCGTAGTGGGTGCCCCAGTCGCCCAGCGTCGCGAACAGCATGATCAGGATGACCGGGATCCGCGCTCCGAGCCCGTAGACGAAATTCGTCCGGAGCGCGGCGACGAACCCGGTCTCTCCGGCGCCGGCGTGCCGTCTGCCGAACCAGATCGCGAAGATGGGCGAGAGCCACACGATCCCGATGATGGCGCCGGCGCCGCCGGCTTCCCGGTTCACGAGGACGTCGGGCAGGCCGCCAAGCGCGCCCAGCAGGCGGAGCGCGGTGACCGCGAGAGTGATCAGGACCGGGGTGCGGACGAGCGCCCAGGCGGAGGAAAAGGAAGTCGGCATCGAAGGGGCTCCTGTCTCCGGAGCAACCTCCGGCCGGTTGGGAATCCGCGCCCGCGGCGCGGAACGTCAACAGAGACGGGATTCTGGCAGACTTTGTTCCCTCGCCAAGGAGAAAACCGATGCTTCGCTTCCTGACCCCGGTGGCTTCCGCGGTCGTCCTGATCGCAGCCCTCGCCGGCTGCGGCGGCGCGCGCTTCGACGAGGACCGCCTCCTTGCGCACATCTCCACGCTGTCTTCGGACGAGTTCGGCGGGCGGGCGCCCGCGTCGCCTGGCGAAGAGAAGACCGTCGCCTACCTGACCGGCGCTTTCGGGGAACTCGGACTCGAACCCGGGAATCCCGACGGAACCTGGGTGCATGCGGTGCCCCTCGTGGGTTCGACCGCGATCACGATGCAGGCTTCGTCGGACCCCGGCGGCGACTGGGAGCCGGGGGTGGACTTCGTCGCCTGGACGAAGCGGGTGGTGCCGGAGGTGGGCGCCTCCGGAGAACTGCTCTTCGTGGGCTACGGCGTCCAGGCGCCGGAGTACCGGTGGGACGACTTCGGGGACACCGACCTCGCCGGCAAGATCCTGGTCGTGCTGGTGAACGATCCGCCGGGAGAGCACCACTTCGGCGGCGACGCGATGACCTACTACGGCCGCTGGACCTACAAGTTCGAAAAGGCCGCCGCGATGGGAGCGCTCGGTGCGCTGATCGTCCACGAGACCGGTCCCGCGGGATACCCCTGGGAAGTGGTGAGCGGGTCGTGGACGGGCGAGCAGTTCGACCTGCGAACGCCCGGCGGCAACCTGGACCGGCTGGAGGTCGAGGGCTGGATCTCCCGGGAACAGGCGGTCTCGCTCTTCAGCGCCGCCGGGCTGGATTTCGAAGTGGCGCGCCGGGCGGCCACCTACCCGGACTTCACCCCGATCCCGCTCGCGATCACCGCGAGCTTCGCGCTTGAGACCTCGCACCGCGAGATCGACTCGAACAACGTGGTGGCCCGTATTCCCGGATCGGAAGCGCCTGGCGAGACGGTCATCTACACCGCGCACTGGGACCACCTGGGCACCGTGCTCGGCATGGAGGGCGACAACATCTACAACGGCGCCTTCGACAACGCCACGGGCACCACCGGCCTGCTGGCGCTGGCGCGCGCCTTCGCCGCGGAGGGTGCGCCGCGCCGCAGCATCCTGTTCCTCGCAGTGACGGCGGAGGAGACCGGGCTGCTCGGCTCCCGCCACTATGCCCAGAACCCGCTCTATCCGTCGGCGGAGACGGTGGCGGCAATCAACATGGACGGCATGAACGTCTGGGGCCGCACGAACGACATCACCGTGGTCGGCCTCGGGCAGTCGGAACTGGATGACATCGCCGCGGCGGTCGCCGCCGAGAGCGGCCGCGTCCTGACCCCGGATCCCGAGCCCGAGAAGGGCTTCTACTACCGCTCGGACCACTTCGAGTTCGCGAAGGTGGGGATTCCGGCGTTCTACCCGGACGGCGGGGTGGACTTCATCGGCAAGCCCCCGGGCTTCGGCATGGAGGCGCGCGCCACCTACGTCGCCGAGGCGTACCACAAGCCGGGGGACGAGGTGCAGGACTGGTACGACCTCTCGGGCATGGTGGACGACCTCGAGTTCCTCTACCGGATGGGCCGCCGCCTCGCCGACTCGGACATGTGGCCCGAGTGGAGCGAGACGAGCGAGTTCCGCGCCGCGCGGGAGGCCGATCGGCCTTAGGCCGGCGCCGGCGTCCGTGATCGCGCCGCTGGCTGGGAGCTCTGACGGGGAGAAGAGTGGCGGAAACGGCTAGCCGGCAGCGCCATCACGACTCTTCCGACGCCATGCCCGTCCTTCTCCGCCACCAGTCGCTGACCAGGAACGGCGACAGCACCACGAAGAACATCGTCAGGCCGACCACCGCCAGGATCGGCAGGTACCACGGCCAGGGCGCTGCGAAGAAGGGGGACACCGTGCCCGGTGGCGGCCCCGAGAGCCACATGAAATTGGAGCCGAGCACGAGTTTGGCTACGGCCACGAACGCGGCGAAGGCCGCCAGATAGCCGAACGCCCGGAACATCCCGCGGAGCGTCGGCCGCATCCCGAGGCCCCAGGTGGCGAAGAGGACACCGGTGACGATGCCCGAGTGGGCGACGAAGTACTGGAAGAAGCGGTACTCAGGAAAGCCCACCGCCAGCCCGCCGGGCGTGAGGACCGCGTTGGCGGCGCCGACCAGACCCCAGAAATAGACGATCTCGTAGGTCCTTTCGTTGCGGAAAAGGAGCGTCAGTGCGGTCAGCCACACCGCGACGCCGCACAGGTGGAGGGGCATGTGGTTCCGGATCCAGCCATCCAGCCCGATCTGGCTGATCCGCACGGTCCAGTAGGTGAGCTCGTTCGCGAGCAGGAGGCCGGCAAGGAGCCAGGCGATGGCCCTCGGCGCCGCGCCGCCGATCCGTCGTGCGGCCACCGCGAGCAGCGCCGGTAGCGCCATGGTCAGCGCCATCGCCACCAGGTGTGGCGTTCCAAACGTCTCGAAGCCGCTGGCTTCCATCATCCGGGGATCGGTGACAGGGCCCGCTGGCGCGTGACGAAACCCAGTCGCAGGCTCACCTCGCGATCTCGAGTTCCGTGTGGCGGGCGAGCACGTCGAAGTCTCCGTCCCGGTGGAGCACGGGTACTCCAGATCGGATGGCGACAGCGGCGATGAGGCAATCCATCAAGCGACGTACCGTTTCGCCTTCCTGCCGACAGCGACGGAACAGGGCCGCAGCCTCCTCAAAGTGGGCGGAATCGGTGGGAAGAACGGTGGCGCGCGCCAGGAGCCGGCGCAGCGAATGAAGGTGGAGTTCGTCGCGGGCGCCGGCCAATACCTCCATGCGGATTGGATCGCACACCGCGATCTCGCCGTCCAGCAAGTCGTCTACCCGCGCGCACACCGCCGAGCCGGTGTCGCGCAGGAACTCAACCCACGCGGAGGTGTCGATCAGGACCACGTTTCGCGCCGCTGCCGCATCTCCTTCAGATCGCCGGCCCAACCGGAACCGCGCAACCGTCGGGCTTCGTCGAGGCGCAGCGGTTCGGCGGCCAGTAGCCGAAGCGCCAGGTTCACCGCTTGGCGCTTGGAGTTCAGGCCATAGCGGCGCATGACGGTGGCACAGGCCTCGCTATCGATGTCCACGTTGGTGCGTGCCATACACCAAGAATACACCAGAAGAGCGGGCGATCGAGGAGAAACCCTGCCAGTGTGCCGGTCACGAACCTACGGCCGGTCGCGCGACATCAGGTAGGCGTGGACCTGCCAGATCTCCTCGGCCGTGAGCAGTTCCCCGAAGGCGGGCATGTTGTTCTCCTCAACGCCATCCGCCACGACTTCGAAGAAGCGGCGGTGGGTCAGCCGGCTCCGGAAGACGTTCTCGCCGGCTCCCGGGCCGGCCAGGTGGCATCCGACGCACGCGGAGCGGTAGATCCGTTCGCCGGCGGCGATCGCCGCGTCGTCGCCCAGAAGCGGGTTGGCTTCCTCGCCTGCCGGCAGTTCCGGCGGAGCCGCGGGGGGTGAGGGCCGAACCGCTTCGCCGCCTTCGGTCGGCGGGAAGCCGTACCCGGGCAGCACGCGGCCACCCAGGGTGGCGCCGGGTTCGCCCACTCGGGGGAGCCCGCCGGGCAGGGTGACGAGGTTCGTGCCCGCCTGCTCGCGCACCGGACGGGCGCCGTCCAACGCGAATACCCAGAGGTTCCCGGCCTTCGGCTCGGTGTAGTAGAAGGTCATATCGCCGCCGATCCCGCCGGAGGGGACCGCGACGTACTGGATGCCGTCGAGCTCGTAGGTGATGGGGCTCCCGATGATCCCGGAGCCGGTCTGGAACTGCCAGAGCACCTCGCCGCTCGCGCCGTCGATCGCCATGAAGTAGCCCCGCATGTCGCCGGTGAAGACCAGTCCGGTGGAGGTGGCCACCGCGCCCGCCCAGAAGGGGGCGGGGCTCACCACGCGCCACAGCACTTCGCGGTTCACCACGTCGAACCCGACGAAGTTCCCGGGGTTCTCGCTCGTCAGGTACTGCTGGTAGTCCGCGCCCAGGTACCACTGCCCGAGCGTCGGCGGCTCGAACTCGTCCTCCGCCCAGAAGCGGTAGCCCATCGCCCACTGGTTCGACATGAAGTAGAGGGCCTGCCGTTCGGGGTTGTAGGCCAATGGCTGCCAGTCGATCGCGCCTTCCAGGCTCGGGATGATCGGCCCCACCTCGGGCCCTCCCGACTGCGCCAGCATGTCCGGATTCACGTCGGGCCGGCCGGTCTCGGGGTCGAGTCCGAAGGCCCAGTTGATTCCCGGGACGATGGGGTCGCCGTAGAGGAACCGGCCGTTCGTGCGGTCGAGCGCGTAGAAGAAGCCGTTCTTGTCGTGGTGGAAGAGCGCCTTCACCGGTCCGTGGTCCGGCAGGGTGACGTCGGCGAGCACCGGTGTGCTGACCGCGTCGTAGTCCCAGCAGTCCCAGGGGGTGTACTGGAAGCCCCAGCGGATCGAACCGTCGTCAGCGTCGATGGCGATGGTGGCCGCGGTCCACTGGTTGTCGCCCTTCCGCACCTGGCAGTTCCAGGGGGCCGCGTTTCCGGTGTTCCAGTAGACGAGGTTCAGCTCGGGATCGAAGACGCCGGTGGTCCAGGTGGGGCCGCCCCCGTTCTTCCAGGTGTCGCCGGGCCAGGTCTCGTTCCCGGGCTCGCCCGGCCCCGGGATGGTGTAGGTGGTCCAGCGGTGTTCGCCGGTCCCGGCTTCATACGCCTTCACGAAACCGCGCACCCCGTACTCGCCGCCGGCCATGCCGGTGAGCACCATCCCGTTCACCACCAGCGGCGCGCCGGTGATGCTGTAGCCGTGCTCCCAGTTGGCGACCTCGACCTCCCAGACCACCTCGCCGGTGTCCTTGTCGAGCGCCACCAGCCGGGCGTCCATGGTGCCGACGTACACGAGGTCGCCGAAGAGGGCCACCCCGCGGTTGATGGAGCCGCAGCAGAAGACGCGCTCCACCTCCACGCCGATCTCGGGGTCGTAGCCCCAGAGCTTGCCGCCGGTGCGGGCGTCGACCGCGAAGACCCGCGACTCGTCGGCGGACAGGTAGATCACCCCTTCGTGAAGCAGCGGCGTGGCCTCGAGACCCCGGTTCGCGCCGCCGGTGGCGAACACCCAGACCGGATGGAGGTTCCCCACGTTGTCGGGCGTGATCTGGTCCAGCTCCACGTAGCGGTGGGCGTGGTAGTCCCGGCCGTACATGAGCCACTCGGAGGTGTTGCCGGCGGCATGTTCGAGATCGGACGTCGTGACGCCCTGGCCAAGGGCCGTGATCGGCGAGCACAGCCCCGCCACGAGGAAGAGCGCCGCGATCCGTGTCTTGGCCGTACGCATGATCTTCCGAGATTGTCTCAACCGGGAGACCTGCACACCCCGCCCGTCACCAAGACGGCGGAAACGGCTTGGAACGCCGGTCTCCGACCGGCACGCGCGGCGCTCCGGGCCGCGCACGGCGCAGCGTTGTCCGATCCGACAGCACTCTTCCTCCCGCGATGCTCGAAACGCGCACCCGCTATTCCAGCGGAGCCCGCTCTGATTCACCCCCGGTAGCAAGCTCTGCCATCGCTTCGCGCAGCCGGCGCGCGTTCGCCGGGCTGTGCAGGAGGTATGCCGTCCCGCCGATTTCGTGGTAGTCCTGAAGCGATATCAAGACCACCGGCGGGGCGTTCTTCCGGGTCACGACCACCGGCGTGCGCTCGGCGCACACCTGGTCCATCGTCTTCGCCAGATTCGTGCGGACCTGGGAATAGGTGACGGTCTTCATCGATTGGGGAGTCAATGACAGCGTGGTTCTTGCGGTGCCGATGACCGGAGCGGGCAGGGCGACGTCACCGACTCGACGCCGCCCGCATCATGTAGGGCTCGATCCGGTCCGGCGCCGGCGGAGCGGTGCGGAGCGACACGAGCACCATGACGAGCACGTTCGCCACCGCTCCGTAGATCCCCGGATGGACGCCGAGGAGGGCGAACTCGGGCCACACGTTCAGCGCGAGCGTCACCGCGCAGCCGGCGAGGAGGCCGTAGACGGCGCCCTCCCGGCTGGCCCGCCGCCAGAACATGGCGGCGATCATCAGCGGGAAGAACTGGGCGATCGCGCCGTAGGACATGAGCAGGAGGCTGACGAGCGACGCCTCCGAGCCCACCGCGAGGTAGTAGGCGAGCGAACCCATCCCCAGCGCCATCCAGCGGATGAGCCGGGTTTCGGCGGCCGGGGTCCGGCGGACCCCGCGGAGCGGCACTTCGAGGTCCTTGACCAGGACCGACGCCCCGGCATGGAGGATCGCGTCGCCCGAACTCATGGAGGCGGCGAGCGCCCCGGCGCAGAAGAGGCCGACGGTGATGGCCGAGAGATCGAGATCCATCAGGATCGTCGGCAGGATGGTGTCTGCCTGCTCCACCCCCGGGTAGGTCATGACGCCGGCGAAGCCGATGAAGAGGACCGGGATCAGGAAGATCTGGAAGGTCGGGTAGAAGACGACCATCCGCTTCAGCGTCCGGACGCTCCGCGCCGCGTAGATCTTCATGAAGTAGTGCGGCCAGACCGAGAAGCCGAGCACGGAGATCAGCACCGCGCTCGAGTAGGCCCCGAAGCCCCACGGCGATCCCGCGGCGTCGAGCCCGGGCGCGACCAGCAGTTCGGGCGCGCTCGCGGCCAGTTCCTCGAACATCGGTCCGATGCCGCCGTGGAGCTTCCACGGCAGGTAGAGGCCGAGCCCCCAGGCGAGGCTGAGCATCAGGATCCCCTGGAAGGTGTTCGTCCAGCCCACGCCCATGACCCCGCTGCGCGCCACGTAGATCAGCACCACCCCATAGGCGAGCGCGGCGCCGGCCCATTCCGGCATCCGTCCCTCGGTGACCACCGAGAAGACGTAGCCCGCCCCCTTCATCTGGATCACCAGGTAGGGGATGAGCGCCGCCGCGCTCATCACCGCCATGATCGCGGGGATCGCCTTCGGGCTCTCGAACCGGTGGGCGAAGAACTCGGCCTGGGTCACGAACCCGAACCGGCGGCCGAGCATCGCGATCCGCGGCCCGAGGAAGTACCACGGCAGGAGTCCCACCGTCCCGTAGGAGACGATGTAGAACGCGGCCGCCCCGCGGGAATACGCCCAGCCCGGCGCCCCGAGGAAGGCGAAGGCGCTGTAGATGGACGCCCCCATGATGAAGTAGAGGACGAGGAAGCCCAGGCTGCGGTCGCCGGCGACGTAGCCCTCGGGCGTGTTCGAGACCTTCCGGCCCGAGGCCACCCCGATCGCCAACGTCACCAGCAGGTAGGCGATGGTCGTCAGGAAGACGATGACCCAGGCGTCCATTACTTCCGGTACTCGCGGTCGAGGGTTTCGTCGTCTTCACGATCCTTCGCGAAGAGCGTCAGGAAGGTGAAGAACACCGCGGCGATCATCAGCACCAGCCAGAACATGGAGAACGGCATCCCGAGGACCAGCGGCCGGATGCCGGCGATCCAGGGGTAGAGCGGCCAGATGCTCAGCAGGAGGACCGCGAAGGCGACCCAGAAGCCGATCCGGTGGCGCCTCCGAAAGCCCATCTGGCGACTCACGGCTCGACCAGCTCGATCTCGAAGAGTTTCGGCCACTTCTTTCCGGTGACGAAGATCCGGCCGTTCTCCGGGTCCCAGGCGATGCCGTTCAGGACGTCCATTTCCGGGTACTGGAGCGCGAAGGCGCGCGGCAGGATGCCGGTCAGGTCCACGAACGCGGTGACCTCCCCGGTGTCGGGCCGGATCCGGGCGATGCGATCCTGGGTCCAGATGTTGGCCCAGATCTCCCCCTCGATCCATTCCAGCTCGTTCAATTGGGGGAGCGCCTCCCCGCCGGCGGTCACCCGGAGCGTCCGGACCTGGCGCAACGTGTTCGGATCCAGGAAGCGCAGCTCGTCGGTGCCGTCGCTCATCACCAGGTGTTCCCCGTCGAAGGTGAGCCCCCACCCCTCGCCGGAGTAGCGGAACTCGCGCACGAGGCGGAACGGCTGCCGGGTATAGACGAAACCGATTTCGGCCTCCCAGGTCAGTTGGTAGATGTAGTCGCCGGCGAGGGCCGCCCCCTCGCCGAAGAACTGCGGCAGCAGTGCGCGCTGCTCCAGGACCTCGCCGCTCTCCAGATCGACCCGCCTCAGAGTGGACTCACCCCGGAGTCCGGTGCTCTCGTAGAGGAAGCCGTCGTGGAAGAAGAGACCCTGGGTGAACGCCCGCGGGTCGTGCGGGAACTCCCGGACCACCCGGTAGCCGAAGACTTCGGGCGGGTCGGACTCCGGCGGGGGAGGGGGTTCCGGCGGCGGGGCAGGGACCGGCGCGGGTTCGGGTGGGGATGCCGCCGCGGCCGGACTGCCCTGGGAATCGCCGCACGCGGCCAGCACCAGCAGGAACGGCCAGAGCAAGAGCCCGGTTGCGCGCCCGCGGCCAGCCATGGCGCGAATCATGGCATGACCCACGGGCGGTGGCGGCGTATCCTCCGCGCACCATGACCGACGACCTTGCCGGCTCCTTTCGCGAGCATCTCGAAATCCGCCTGGAGGGAATCGCGGAGGACCTCCGGAAGACCGGCCATGCGGCGCTCGTCCTGGCTTCGGGCGCGCAGTACTTCTATTTCCGGGACGACCAGCCCGCTCCCTACCGCGCGAACGCCCACTTTCTTCATTTCTGTCCCCTGGAGGGACCCGGCCACCTCCTCCTGATCCGCCCGGGGAAGAAGCCGTTCCTGGCGACCCTCTCGCCTGACGACTTCTGGTACGAGCCGCAGCGGATCGGAGACGCCTTCTGGACCGAAGGCTTCAAGATCGCCGAGTGCGGCAGCCGCAAGCGGCAGATCTCTGAAATCACCAAGCGGCTCCCGAAGGGGCGGTCCGCCGGCATCGCGGAGAGCGGGGGCGTCTCCGAGACCCTCGGACTCGCCCACAACCCGCCGGCGCTCCTGACCCGGCTCGACTGGCGCCGCGCCATCAAGACCGGCTACGAAGTGGAGTGCCTCAGCGAGGCGAACCGCGTGGGCGCGGAGGGACACGTCGCCGCGGAGGCCGCGTTCCGGGATGGGGGCAGCGAGCTGGAGGTGCACCGGGCCTTCCTCGCCGCCGTCGGCGGATCGGAAGCGGACCTCCCGTATCCCACGATCGTCGGGCTCAACGAGAAGGGCGCCGTCCTCCACTACGAGGGCAAGCGGCCGGACGTCCGCGACGGACAGAGTCTCCTGATCGACGCCGGGGCGCGCGTCCGCGGCTACGCCTCCGACATCACGAGGACCTACGCCGCATCCTCGGCGGACGACCGGTTCCGTTCCCTGATCGTGGCGATGGAGGGCGCCCAGCAGGCGCTCTGTGAGGACGTGCGCGCCGGCCGTCCCTGGGCGGAACTCCACCACGAGGCGCACCTCGCGCTCTCGGGCGTCCTGAAGGACGAGAACATCATCAGCCTGTCTCCCGAAGCAGCCGTCGACTGCGGTCTCAGCCGGGTCTTCTTTCCGCACGGACTCGGCCACTTCCTGGGCATCCAGGTGCACGACGTGGGAGGCCACCTCGCCGACCCGGACGGCCGCCGCGCCCCGCCGCCCAAGGCGCATCCGATGCTGCGGAGCACCCGCACCCTCGAGCCGGGACACGTCCTGACCGTCGAACCGGGCGTCTATTTCATCGACATGCTGCTCGCCAGATGGCGGAACGGCAGGAACCGGGACGTCATCAACTGGGACGCCGTGGACGCCCTCACCCCCTACGGCGGCGTCCGCATCGAGGACAACGTCCTGGTCACCGAAACCGGCCCCCGCAACCTCACCCGGGAACATCTCCCGTAGGGCAGGGACCGCCGGCCAACGGACCGGCACGCACGGCGCTCCACGCCGCGCACGTCGGATCGCTGCTCATGCGAGGTGACACGTACGGCTTGGAACGCCGGTCTCCAGACCGGCACGCGCGGCGCTCCGCGCCGCGCATGTCGTAACGCTTTCCGCCCTCACGACGCGCACCGCTGCGCGTCAGCGCACCGAAAGGCGACACAGCCAGCGCGGGAGAGGGGCGTCCGACCCAGTTAAGCGCCGGGCATCCCCGGAAGAGTGGTGTGCTGTCCATAACACACTGATTATCTTTAGGTTACGTTTTTGTTAGAGCGGAGACTATGCGACGATCCTCCGGTGGATCGTCCCGAATCCGCCGCGCGCCCCGCGTGGGTGTCCGACGACCTGTTCCCCTTCGAGAGCAGGTTCTTTACGACCCCGTCGGGCAAGCAGATGCATTTCGTGGACGAGGGCTCCGGTGACCCCATCGTCTTCGTCCACGGGAACCCGAGTTGGTCCTTCGAGTTCCGCCACCTGATCAAGGTGCTTCGTGCGGACGCCCGCTGCATTGCGCCCGACCACATCGGCTTCGGCCTCTCGTCGCGGAGCAGCTCATCGGACGACCATCATCCACAGACCCATGCACGGAACCTTGCGGCGCTCCTAGACCATCTCGAACTCCGGGACATCACGCTGTACATGTCGGATTGGGGAGGACCCATCGGTCTGGATTTCACCCGGAAACACCCCGCGCGGGTCCGCCGCCTCGTCATCTCGAACACCTGGTGCTGGCCGGTCGGAGGCGACCTCCGCTTCCGCTCGTTCTCCTTCTTCATGTCGACCCCGCTCGGGCAGTACCTCATCAGGCGCCGCAACTTCTTTGTGAATCGGCTCATGCCGATGGCGGTCGGCGACCGGAGCGTGCTCACGCCCGAAGTCATGGAGCACTACCGGAACGCGCAGGCGGACCCGGAGATGCGACGCGCCAGCGCCGCGCTCCCCGGACACATCGTGGGAGCGCGCGACTGGCTGGCCTCGATCTGGAAGGAGCACGCCCACTTTGCGAACAAGCCGGTGCTCATCCTGTGGGGGTGCAGGGACATGGCCTTTCGCAGACGGGAACTCGACCGGTGGATGTCCGCCATGTGGGACTACGAGTGCCACGAGTTCACACGGTGTGGGCACTTCCTGGCGGAAGAGGCGCCCGACAAAGTCGTCTCGATGCTCCGCGCGTTCCTGCGTCGAACCCGGTTCGCCCGGCGCCACCTGGACGCCGCAGCCAGATCAGCTCGATCGCGCGACCCGCCTCCGCCGTCTTCTGATTAGGCCGTGGCGATCGCGCCAGCCGCGACCCCCCGGCTTCAGGGGTTGTCCCGACGGCAGGGGCGGGATCCGCGCTTCGACCTCGGCCTCGGTGCGACCCGCGACCCGAACCAGCTTCCTGGGATGGGAGGTTCCGGCGACGATCTGAACTGCATCCCGCGGGACCCCGAGCCGGTCGGCGAGGAGCGTGACGAGGCGGGCGTTCGCCCGGCCGCGCTCCGGGGGAGGGGAGACGTAGGCCTTGATCCTCCCGTCCTTCAGTCGCGCGAGCCGCTCCGGAGAGGATCGCGGGCTCACCCATACCTGCAGCATGACCCCGGCGAGGGAACCCGGTTCCGGCACGCTGGAAATTGTAGAGGCGAGGGGTGTTGCGAGCCCGTCTCCGTGATCCTGCTCGCTCGAGGGTACGCCGTTCGCGGGCCTCCGGCCCGCGGTGCCGGCCGGAGGCCGGCGTTCCAAGCCGTATCCGCCGCTCCGCGCTCCTACTCCTCCTCTTCCTCCTCGCTCTCCTCCGGCGGCCTTGGCCGATCCAGCCGGATCGACACGCCGCCGAAGAACTCGCTCGTGTTCCGGTTGACCTGGTGATCGCCGTCCAGCAGGTATTGCAGAACCGCGGTGTCCCAGGCGAGCCCGGCTGACGCGACGACCTCCATCCAGTCGCCGTACGCCGGCTCGTCCGGGGCTTCGGTGCCGGCGGCCCAGATGGTGATCTTGGGATCCCAGCCGCGCCCGGCTCCACGCCCCCGTGCGCTGGCGCGGCGGCCCTTGATGGGCATCTGGATGTTCACCCCGTTGTGGAGGTCCATGTGGAACACCTCGGGCTCGAACTGCATCCCGTAGCGGCGGTAGCGGTCGTAGGTCCGCTCGTTCATCGTCCTGACCAGGCTCGTGTCCTGGATGGCGTTCGTGATGTAGCCGCGGATCTTGAGCGCCGCGGCCTTGTGACGCGGGAACTCGGGGTCGTCGATCACGTCGAAGCCGGGCATGAACCAGCCCTTGTTGAACCCCCAGTTCCGCTCGGTGCGCCGGCCGGCGCGGACCAGGCCGCTGAACTCGCTGAAGAGCTGGACGAGCTGGTGCGCCGGGTAGCCGTGCGGGTTCAGGAAGATGTCCGGGAGCCACATCCGCCACAGGCGCGGCCGCACCTCGGCCTCCGGATAGATCGGCATCGGCTGGTCGGCGTCCGTCGTGGAGTCGATCCCGAGGGATCCCCAGTAGCCGGCGTGCAGGATGTGCTCCCGGTTGATCTGGTGCATGTCCCAGGCGAGCTGGGCGCCGTCCGGGTTCTGGATCGGGTGGAAGACGATGTTCACTTTCTCGAGGTTCTTCCGGCGCTCGGGATCGGTGAGCAGCATCTCGGCGAGCCGCAGCACGTGCGACGTCGAGGAAACCTCGTTCGCGTGCTGCCGGGCGCTGTAGACGATGGTCGGCTTCAGCAAGCTCGCCTTCCGCTGCGACCAGTGCGTCGCGTCCATGGGCGGCATCAGGTCCATCGCCCAGGTGGACTGCCCCAGGTAGCTCTCGCCGATCTGGTAGACGCTGGCCTCGGGGAACTCGGACATGCGCGCCAGGATCCCGTAGGCCTCGGGAGGCGAGATCGGTGATTCCCACTGCACGAGCTGGTCGTCGCTGCCGGTCGCGTCCCGGAAGGTCATGATGTCCGGGAAGGGAGGCGGCTCTCCGTTCGCCGCCAGGGTCGCCACCCGTTCCGTGTCCGGCCCGTACCCCCAGTCCCAGGACGCGGCGACCTCCAGATCGCCGAGCCCCGCGAACGCCAGTTCGTCCGCATAGAGGCCGGCTCCGCGCAGTTCGGCGAGCAGATCCAGAACCCGGCTCACCTGCGCCGCGGACATGATCCGCTCGTCGGCGTCGTCCTCGCCGTGGCGTTCCACGTAGTAGTCCCGCTCGTCCTCGTCGGTGTCAACCTTCACCCAGAGCCGGAGGCTGTCCAGCCCGGCGTTTCCGGCGCTCACCCGCGCCGCCATCGCCTTCGGCCGGCCCACCTCCACCTTCGGGATGTTGCGCCGCACGGTCCCGGTCCGTCCGTCGGCCGCCGTGTAGTCCACGACGATCGCCGGCCGGCTGGTCCTGAACCCGGTGAAGAGGATGTGCGCGGTCCCCGGGGTGCCGTCGGTCTTTCCCCGCATCTCGGGGATGACCCGGCCGCCGTAGGTCAACTCGGTGCCCAGCGAGTTCCGTCCCATGTGGCGCAGGAGGGAGTGGGTCACGAAGTAGATGTCCTCGTGCAGCGCGTCGTGGGTGGACTCGATCTCCTGCTCCACCCCCAGGAGGCGCTCCGGTTCCGAGAGCGAGAGCACCACCTTCAACTGGCCGAAGTACGGCGCGTCCGCGGGACCCCGCGGCTTCCCCTCGTGGAGCTCCATGATGTAGTCGTAGAGGCGGGCGAGGGTGTCCGACTGGTAGTGGTCCCAGAACGCCTCGGCGTCCATGCGGATCCGCTCGTCCACCACGGTTTCCCCGTCCACTTCGGCGGTGATCCCGCCGGTGGTGACCTGGATGAGCTCGTAGTCCGGATACCGGTCGAAGAACGGCCGGGAGACGAGCCGGGGCTCGAACGTCTCGTTCAGCAGGACCTCGCCGTTCGCATCCTCGGCGACGATCCGGTAGGCGGGGGCGTCCGCTTCCGTGCGCAACTCGAACCCCACGTCCCCGAGATCGAGCGCCAGCGCCTCGGCCATGATCTCGTCGGCGGGGAACATGGCGTGCTGCCAGCGGAGCGGGGTGTGCATCGCCTGCTGCGGCCAGTCCTCCGGGGGCCGGTGCTCGCGGAAGAGCAGCCGGACGCGCGCCGTCGGCGTCCCGGCCTCACGGAGCGCCAGCAGCCGGGGCAGGACCACGTCCTCGATCCAGCTGTAGCCCTGCCGGTAGGCGGAGAGGACCACCACGTCCCCGTCGGTTACGGAAGCTCCCCGGCCGCGGAGGTCGGCCACCAGCTCGTCGCGGAGCGAGTGCCGCACCGCGGCGGGTTCGCTCAGGACGACCGTGACCCGCACCCGGTCGCCGCGGCCGACCGCCGGGAGCAGCCGGTCCTCCACGATTCCCCGGAACTCCTCGACTTCGGAGGGAACCGCGAACTCCTCCTCGTGGATGACGGCCGCGTTGTCCACGTTGCGGTCATCGAGTTCGACGGTCGCGTCGCCGAGGCCAAGGCGTTCGGCCGCCGCGGCGATGAAGTCGTCGAGCCCCGGCGCCGGGTCCTTCACCGAGAGCAGGATCTTCGAGCTCTCGATCCCGAGGTGGGAGATCTCGGCGGCGATCCGTTCCAGCTTGTAGAGCGCCGCCGCCGCCTGCCCGCCGGGGCTCCGCTGCGTGAGGAACTTCCAGGTGTTGAACTCGACGGCGTCCACCGTGGGGTGGTCCTTCTTGCGGTTCGCGGCGTCGAGGTGGGGCAGGCCCACCGCCGTCTGGTAGAGGGCGCGGGACAGCCCGGCCTGGTCGCCGCCGGTGATCGCGAGCGCGGACTTCTTGCCGAACGCCTCCGGGATCACCCCGACGAAGCCCTCGCCGGCGCCGAGATCGGGTACCGGGAGTTCCGCGAGCAACGGGTTCTCGCCGGCGGTGCCGATGACCACCAGGGTCGGCGCGGCGTCCGGCTCGTCGATCGCGCCCGCGTCGGCCGCCACCGGGAAGTCCATCCCCGACGACTCGAGGCCCAGCCGCGCCGCGAGGGCGACCGTGCCCCCCGGATCCTCGGCGGTCACCGCCAGCCGCGAGTCCAGCCGGTCCGGGATGCGGTCGCCGTTCGAATCGCCCAGCAGCCCGTCGGGCTCGTAGAGGACGGCGAGCCCGAGGTCGTCCTTGGCGCCGGAGCCGGGCCGGCCGGGCACGGGACCGGGCTCCGCGGTGGGCGGGTCATGGCTGACCGAGGCCTCCGACTCCCCGCCGTCATGTGCGGCGACGACCCGCAGGGTGCCCAGGCTGTCGAAGCGCAGATCGTCCCCGGCGGACTCCACCGCCGAGGTGATGGCGTTCGCGGCGTCGGCGTCGGCGGCGCCGACCCGCACCTCCGCGGAGGCCAGCGAGTTCGCACCCGCTTCGACCTCCACCCGCACCGTGTGAGCGGCCGAGGCCGCGTCTCCGGCGGCGCTCATCACCGCCGCCTCGACGTCTCCGAGGGACTCGCCGTCCGTCCGGAACACGTGGGGGGCCCGGGAGGCGAGCCACGCGGCGGCGGCCGCAAGGCCCGCATCGTCGCCGCCGCGGACCCCGACGATCACGGAGTCGCCCGCGGTGTGGAGTTCCACGGCGCCGCGTCCGGCCGCCAGGTCGCCCATCCCGGACATGCCGAGCCGGGACAGCGCCTCGTCGCCCACGGCGATCTCCATCTCCGCGTCGGTGGGAAACGGGAGATCGAGCGCCAGGGTCTCGAACCCGAGCCGGGCGGCGAGATCCGCGGCGATCGCGACCTCCGCCGCCGAGGGGGAACCGGGCAGCACGACCCGGGCGTTCAACCGGTCGGCAACGCCGTCCCCGTTCGTGTCGGAAACGGCTCCACCCAACGCGTAGAGCGCGGCGAGCGACTCCGGCTGTGCGGCCGCCGGAGCGGCGGCCCCCAGAAGAACGGCAAGACTCAGAACAACGGCAGAAGAACGCACTTCACAGCCTCCTTCCCAATCGGAGAACCGGGGAACCGCCCATTGTAGGGGGTGGGTCGGCGCGCCCCGATGGTGCTCCCTCTGCCCGTCAACCTCGTGGGCCCGAGTCCGGTGGGCGTGAACTCCCCGCGGTCGCTGCGCCCGTGGGAGCAGCTACCCGCATTCGGGGGGTCGGTGGTCGTCAGCTCCCCGCATTCGGGGGGTCGGTGAGCGTCAGCTCCACGCATTCGCGAGGCCGGTGGGCGCAAGCTCCCCGCATTGACGGGGCCGGTGAGCGTCAGCTCCCCGCATTCGGGGGGCCGGTGGCCGTCAGCTCCCCGCACTCGCGAGGCCGGTGGGCGTCAGCTCCCCGCATTGATGGGGTCGGTGAGGGTCAGCTCCCCGCATTCGGGGGGCCCGTGGGTGCAAGCTCCCCGCATTCGAGAGGCCCGTAAGCCGCCCGGGCGTGGTGGCGGGGTGCGGTTCCGCGGCGCTCTCGCGCCGCGGGTGCCGGTCAGAGACCGGCGTTCCAAGCCGGATGCGTCACTTTGCGGGTCTGGGAGACCGGGGGTCCCGGGTGGGGGTGCTGCGTTCCCTTATTCTCGGGTGGATGCGGCGCGCGGGACTCTGGATGGGGGTTGGGCTGGCCTTCACCGTCGCCGCCGGGTCCTGCCGCCCGTCCGTCTGGCCAGGGCCGGAGGCGACCCGCGAAGCGCTGATCGCGCTTCACCAGGAGGTGCGGGGCAGGGTGCTGGCCGGCGACCTGGCCCGCGCTGACGGCTTCGCCTACGCGGTGGACGTGGGCGAACTGATGCGCGTCGCGTCCCGGCTCGGCGACCGGGAGATGTACGCGGCGCTGCGCGGTTTCGCCGTTCGCCGGCTGATCGTGGACGTGCCCGACGATCCCTATACCCGCGGCTTCGTGCTCTGGCGGCGGACGCCGGCGCCCGCCGACGCAGAGGACGCTCCGGATGCTTCCGGGACGACCGAGGCGCTACGCGTTTCCGAGGGGCTCTGGGAGGGCGCGCTCGCGTTCGGCGCGGGCGAGGACCGGGAACTGGCGCTCACGATCCTCGACGGCTACGCGCGGCACGCGAGCGACGCGGCCGGCCTGCTGCTCATCCGCAACTACTTCAACTTCGGCAGCCGGGACTTCGCGACGAACTCCTTCCTCGTGGACTACGCCCCCGACTACGTCGCGCGGGTCGCCCGGGACACCGGCCGGCAGGATCTCGCGGAGCTGGCGGCGCGCAGCTACGAGGTCGTCCGCGCCGCGCGCTCGCCGGCGGGATTGATCTACGACGTGTTCCAGCCGGAGATGGCCACGCTCTTCGACGACCGGCGGACGCTGCTCTATTCGCCGAACGACATCGTCCAGACCTCGAACGCCGCCGCGATCGCGGGGACGGTGCTCGAAGGCGCGCCGGAGGTGGCCTCCCGGGTACTCGGCTTCTGCCGGGACCGGATGCCGGGGCTGAAGCTCGCCTACTACGGGCGCACGGGGGAGGAGGCGCGGCAGAAGCGTCCCGGAATCGAGATCTGGGGCACGCTGACCGAGATGAGCGTCCGCCGCCGGGACGAAACCGCGATCCGGGCCTTCGCTCCGTTCCTGGTCTCGAACGCCGCGGCCGACCGCATTCCGAGCGACGCCTTTCTCTACGTCGGCGCCCACCTGCTGCTCGGTCTCGAGGCCCTGGACGGGTACTTCGGACTGGAGCGGCCCCTCCCGATGTTCCGGTGATGAGCGCCGCCCCTCATCCCGAACGAAGCGCCTGGCTGCGGGTCGCGCTGGCGCTCGCCGGACTGAACCTGTTCCTGACGGTTTCGTTCGCGTCGGATGCGCCCTGGGTACGCCTGACGCCCGCGATTTCCCCGGATCTGCTCGTGTTGGTGAGCGCCGGAGCCCTGCTCGGCGGCCGGCGGTCTCCCCCATGGCTCCGGGTTCTCCTCGCCCTGACCCTGCTCATGGCGGCTTCCGCCCGGATCGCCGGACTCATCGCGCTCGAACTGCTCGGGCGCCCGCTCGACCCCGCGGGCGATCTGCCGCACCTCGGGAACGTGGCGGAAATGCTCGCGACCGTGAGTCCGGTGCTGAACCCGGCGGTCCTGATTCCGCTTGGCGGCCTTCTCCTGGGCGGCCTGCTCCTGCTCATCGTGCGCGCACTGGGCAGCCTCGCGGAGGCCGG
Source organism: Acidobacteriota bacterium (assembly GCA_022828085.1). Taxonomy (GTDB): domain Bacteria; phylum Acidobacteriota; class Vicinamibacteria; order Marinacidobacterales; family Marinacidobacteraceae; genus Marinacidobacterium. The sequence goes on from JAJEIY010000032.1 coordinate 21,943, forward strand.
AGCCCGCCTTGACCGGCGGGGCCGCGCGGGAACCAGCGCCGCCGCGTTCGTCCTGCTCGTCCTCCCGTGGCTTTCGCCGCCCGGGGGTTCCGCCCTGCTCGCCGCCTGGGACCTCGCGGCCGCTCCCGCCGCCGAGCCGCCCGCCTCCATCACCGCTCCACCGCTCGCCGGCGCCCCCGACCTCGGTGGCGCCGACGTCTACGTGATCTTCCTGGAGTCTTACGGGGTGGCGGCGTTCCAGGACCCGGGACGGCGGGCGGCGCTCGAGGCGGCGGCCGAGCGCTGGGCCGAAGACGCGAGGGCGGGCGGCTTCGACTACCGCTCGGCACAGGTCCAGAGCCCCACCTTCGGAGGCGGGTCCTGGCGCGCCCACGCCTCGCTGCTGTCGGGCGTCTGGGTGGAGCGCGAGGCGCTCTACCGGGCGCTGATCGGGTCGGGCCGGCAAAGCCTGGTACGCCTCTTCGGGGAGGCGGGATACCGGACCGTGGCCTTCGAACCGGGAATCCAGGGGGCGTGGCCGGAGGGCGCCTGGTACGGCTTCGACCGCATCTACGACCGGGAGGGCATCGGCTACCGGGGGCCGGCGATGGGCTGGTGGGAGGTTCCGGACCAGTACACGCTCTACGCGCTCCACCAGCGCGAGATCCACACCGCGACGCAGCCGCTGTTCGCCAAGGTCTCCCTGATCATGAGCCACATCCCCTACTGGCCGGTGCCGCCCTACGTCACCCCGTGGAGCCGCTTCGATTCGGGGACCGCCTACGAGGGGCCTCTGCGCTCCGTCGCCCACGACGACTACCGGGACCTGGCCGAGCTGTCCGAGCGCTACGTGACCAGTCTGGAGTACCAGTTCCGCGTGGTGGGCGGGTTCCTGCGCGAGTTTGCGCCGCGCCCGGCGCTGGTCGCCGTCATCGGCGATCACCAGCCGCCGAAGCTCTCGCTCCACGACTCCGACACCTGGGCGACGCCCATGCATCTCTTCGCCCGGGATCCCGCACTGCTGGAACCGTGGGAAGAACGCGGCTTCACCCGCACGCTCGTCCCCGAGGCCGGCACCTCCTGGCGGATGAGCGATTTTCCCCACGATCTGGCGAAGTTCTTTCCCCATCGGACGGCCGAGGGCGTGGCGCGCTGATAATTTCCCGCTTCGAACCCGCGGCGAGATCTGGAATGGGAACCTGGATGAAGACGATTCCTCCCGCGCTGGCGTGTGCCGCGGCGACGCTGGCCGCGCCGGGCAGCGCCTGGCCGCAGACGACCCCGTTCGAGCGGCTGCCGGCCGAGGAGTTCGACATCACCCCGCCCTCGGCGCTGGTGGATGGGGCGCCGGGGCGCATGAGCGTCGGCTCGGGCGCCTGCCGGAATCTCCCCACCGGGGAAACCCGGCGGCGCATCGTGGACGTCGCGGTCCAGGAGTGGGGCTTCTTCGGGTTCTACGTGGTCGACCAGACCGGGCCCTCGACCCGCACCCGACGCACGCGGGGAACGAGGCGATGGTGGTGGAGGCCCGCCAACGCGGCGGAGGGCGTGCGCATCGCGCCGACCATCGCCGGGTACTGGGCGGCGACGCCGCGCGGGTCGTGGATGATCGACCGCCAGAACGGGCGGTGGAACGGGCCGGGCGGCCTGACCTCCCGCTGGCGTGATCCCTGGTCCGCCGCCTTCATCTCCTGGGTGATGTGCGAGGGCGGGCTCGGCAGCCCGGATCGATTCCAGCGCGCCATCGCGCACCATTTCTACGTGGACCAGGCGATCCGGGCCCGCGACGCGTCGTCCGCGTCGTCCGACGCAGAATCCCTGTCGGCCGCGTTCCTCGCCTACGACATCGGGGAGGCCGCCGTCGAGCCGGGTGACCTGCTCTGCAGCAGCCGGCGGAGCAGCTACACGTCCATCGCCCAGCGCCGCCGGCATCTCGGCGTCGGCGCCCGCATGCACTGCGACGTGGTCGTCGGGCTGGAGCCGGACCGCGAACGCATCCTCACCATCGGCGGCAACGTGCGGGGCACGGTCGGCCTCAAGCTGATGCCCGCCGCTCTCAGGAACGGACGGCTCGCTCCCACCCGCCGGCTTTTCGCCCACCTGAAACTCCGGGCCGACCCCATCGGGAACGACGCCCTGAGCGCCAGCCCCACCCTGCAGGCGCTCGAAACCGCGCCGGACGTCCGGCTTCCGGCCGAAGTGGCGGACCTGCTCCCCTCCGCGGCCCGATCCGCCGGACCCGGCAACTAGTCAGGAGCGCCGGCCTCCAGGCCGGCATAGCGGCGCAGCGCGCCCCCATGCGCGTGTCGTCCTGCGCACCCGACCGGGCATCAAAACGTTCGGGAGCAGGAGCGCCGGTCTCTCAGACCGGCATCGCGGCCGGCGGCCGCGAAACTCCCGGCGCCATTGCGCCCTATCGCGGGGACCCGCGACGAGGATGGCGAAACCGACGCTTGACAGCGTTGCGCCATCCCCGTTTGCGTCCGGCGCCATGCGGCGGAATAGCCGGGGGAGTTTCGCCCGCTTTGCGGGCGATGCCGGCCTGGAGGCCGGCGCTCCTTCGCGGGACGATGCCGCTCTGAAGAGCGGCGCTCCTGGTCTTCCGTCTTCTCCCGCTCAGCTCCCGAAGCGCCAGCTCAGCGACGCCTTGATCCGGCGCCCCTTGGGGTCGTGGGTGAAGCCGTCGTAGGCCTGCTCGATGTTGACCCACGGGGGGATCCGCCCGGTCAGGTTCAGGCCGTAGACCGTGAGGTTCACTCCGCCGGGTCCGCGCCACAGGAAGCTCATGTCCCAGGTGAGGAACGGGTCGATGACGGGCACGATCTCGTCGTCCCCCTGGTCCTCGTACGACGAGATGTAGTTCACGTAGCTCGCCAGCCGGTAGTCGTTCCAACTGTAGGCGGCCTGCC
>JAJEIY010000079.1 GCA_022828085.1 Acidobacteriota bacterium
GCCGGAAGAACGATTCAACCCCGTGTCAACACATGCCGCGGAATGGCCCCGCGGTCGGGAACACGGGAGAACCGGTGTCCGAAAGAGCCGCCGAAAATCGGCCCTGACCGGCCCTAAGTCGCCGATTCAGCGGCCGATGCCGCACACCGCCGAAATCCGTGTATCACCTCCCATATCACTCTTGCGGTACGCGGTTCGCCGCCTCAAGCACGGGCGCGGTCGCCGACGCCCGTTCCGTCGTTCCCGCACCGTCCCAGGGGCCAAAGGCCCCTCTGTCCGCGGCGATCTGGGCGGTGAATTCGGGGTGCCGCAGTGGATTACGGCCCGTTTTCGCCCGTTTTCCCGCGAAAACGACCGGAATTGGCCGACCGAGAGAAGCGAAGACGCATCTCACGAGGTCCTCGGGAACCGTGCCGGGGGTAGCGGAACGGCGTCCTTCCCTCCGTCAGATCGCCCGAGATCCGAGAATCAGTTGATCTCGTGTTGATCCCGGGTCTTCCCGAAGGCTCCCGCAGCCTCCGAAAGATGGTCGTCTAGGAAAGCCGGCGTGGCGCAGGATCAGGCCGGTCAACCTGCGGGAGGCCCCGGCTCAGCCGCACCGATCTCGCACCGGATAGCCGCGTCACAGGTAACTCGATACGGACGCGTACAAGGGAAGAACCCCGGGGCCATACGGCCCCGGGGTTCCGGTTCGCTTCCGAAGAATCAGATCAGAGACAAACCCCTACTTGATCGTGCACTTGGCGAAGGCGCCGATCCAGCCACCTGTCCGGTTGCCGCCCGACTCCGCCTGAAGAAGATTGAGACCGGCACTTGGCCCGGACGCGGTAGCAGCCGCCACCCAGGTTTGGTGATCGTCCGCCCGGTAGCGGCCCATCTCGCCGTCGGCGTCCCATTCGCAACTGACGGTCACCATGCGCGTGGTCGTGCAGCCGAAGAGGCCGTCCGCGAACAGAACCTCGTAGTCCTCGGACCACTTGGCGTCACATCCGTCGCCGCCGTCGTCGTCGGTGCAGGCGTTGGCGTCATCGGCAGTGACGTAGTTGTCGGCCTTGCCGTCCGAGTTGCCCGTGACAACTCGTTCGTCTACGCCCGTGGTGGCCGTATTGTCGGTGCTGCGCACCAAGTCAACCTTGCCGAAGTCGCCCATGGTGGGGTCGTTGTCCTTGTCACGGAGCAGCTTCCAGATGACATCCAAGTTGTTGTTATCGCCATCGTCCTGGAAGGCGGTACCGACCGTGGTGACCGCGGCCAGATCGTAGAGGTCGTTCGGCCCGCCCATCCCGGGAGTGGTGTCGGTGGCCGACTTCCGGATCTTGCCGTCCAGGTCGTCGTCGAACCAAAGGGTCTTGAAGCGGTCCATGCTGGCGCCGCGAACGCTGGCCCGCCACATCTCGACGTTCCCCTCGTTGACGCCACCGGTGGTGTCGTCGATCACGACTTGCGCCTGCCCCCGCTCGGAACTCGCGACGGAGCCGTTGCCGTCAAGGTCCTCATTGCCCCAGCCGCCAGCGAGAGCCTGATCCACTTCGTCCTCGAACAGGTCGCAGACGCTCATTGCCATCGAGTCGGTGGCCATGAGATCCATGGAGTCGCACGTCAGATCCTCAAAGGGATCGTCGATCTCGTCCCATTCCACCGAGCCCCAGGCAACTGCCGAATCCTTGGCCGCGACCTCGATGCTGTAACCGCCGAGATAGTTGGCACCGTCAGCGACGACACGGAAGCAGTTCGCCGGCCGGTGGTTCTCGCCGATCGTCTCGCCGTAGCTGGTGGCCGCGTAGCAGGCGCTCGGGTTGGCCGCGTTGCCAATCGGGTTCGTCCCGTCCGCCGCTACGTTGTCGTCCATTCGGATCTGGATGCCATCACCATAGCCGTGGTTGTCGTTCCAGGTCGAAGCAGTAGCAGACTTGACCTTGTCCAGGTTGAGCGCCTTGTCGGAGCCCTTGGCGGCATCCGGGCCCGAGACGCTGTAGTTCCGGCCCTTCGCAACGCCGGAGAACTTGTGCTTCACGGTCATCGCGGCAGTGGAACTGGTCACCCAGCCGGCGTCAATCCCGTCGGTCGTCGTCGGATCCGCAGCATCGTCGCCATCGAGGTCAAAGACATCGTTGTCGACGAGACCCACATTCAGCATGGCCTCCGGCATCCAGCCCGCGCACACAGGGGAGTCCTCGAGCGTGATCGGCGGCGGCGCATCACCGTCGGCACACGCGAACGGCCCGCAGGTCACGAGCGTCGCATCCCCGATCGGAAGCGGAACCTGGTTGGCCCCGATCTCAACCGGCTGGACCGCGAAGGTCGCGCCGGTCGTGACCACCATGCTCTGCAGCGCGTTCCAGTCGACGTACTTGAAAGGCATGTTCTCGCCCGGGACGAGCCCGATCGGGCTGGCGCCCGGCATGAAGGTCGCGGACACGATGGCCGGCATGTTCACCGACACGCCCATGTCGTCGTTGACCGCCGCCATGGCCGTGGCCTCGTCGTCGTCCTTGTCCGGAACCATCGGGAACTCACCGTCCGGCACCATGAACTCCACCATGAATGGAGTCGGCTCGGGTTCCGGCTCGGGCTCGGGTTCCGGCTCGGGCTCGGGTTCCGGCTCCGGCTCAGGAGCTGGCGGCGGCGGAGCCGGTGCCGGCGTCGTCGCCGTCTCGTCGTCGCCACAGCCTGTGAGCACGAGACCGGCACTCAGGAACATGGCAAGAAGGAGAATCAGCCCGCGCATAGGGACTGACTTCCTCGTGATCTGCGTCATTTCGCCTACCTCCTGTAGGGCGTTATTGGGACAGGTTCGGCGCCCCCTTGGGGGGCCAAGCGCCGTCTCGTGTGATTCTTCCTACCTCCAGTAGGACAGGGATTACCGATGCGTTCCCGCACCCGCCATCCGGGCGGCAAGTATATGCGGCTCCGGGGCAAGGGGCAAGAACCCAGCGTCGAAAACCTTCGAACGCACCCTGTCCGTGGAGCGGGCAGAGGTGGCCGGGGCGAACATGCGCGCTAACTCCATCACATCCAATTCGGGAATGTCAAGAAGCAAGAGCATGAAAAAGGGCGCTCGCCGGGGCAGCACGTCCCCGGCAAGCGCGCCGGAATATACACGTTTTGGCCCATGGGTGAGTGCGGGTAGGTAGGCGCCCGGTCCCTGGCGGGAAGGGCGGATTGGAAAGGTGCGTCCGGGGGAGCCGAATGCCATGGCCGCCTCAGGGCCCGGAACCCGTCCACAAGGACGGGCCGCGTCGGGGCGGCAGGATTTGAACCTGCGACCCCCTGATCCCGAACCAGGTGCTCTGCCAGACTGAGCCACGCCCCGGCGGCCGGGTGGCATTGTAGCCGGGGAACCCTCCGGGAAGCGGCGGTTCGACGGCCCGTACGCCGGCCGGCGCCGCGCTTCCCTGGCGGCATCAGCAGTACGTACGGATTGGCGGGCAATCACGAATCTCAGGACCGGGAACTACAGACAACAACGAACCCGGGGCCGGCCGGTTCTCGGCTGCCCGCCGTCAGGAGCGGCTCTGCGGGAGAAACGCTCAGCCGGCCGGCCGGCCCGCGATCCCGTCGTCAGGAGCCGAAGAAGCGCACCAGAATGGCGGTGAGGGTGGGAACCGCCAGGAAGAGCGCCGCCCAGATCAGGCGAACCTCGCGCTTCAGCACCGCGACATCCGTGGTGAGGGTCGCGACATCCGTCTTGAGCGTCTCGAGGTTCTCGAGCCGGTTCTCCACGTTCTGGAGACGGTTCTCCAACCGTTCCAAGGTGGTCGCCAGCCCCTGGATCTGCGCGCCGAGCTGCGTGACCACGCTCTGGCCAGCCATGGACTCCATTTCCCGCACCGCAGTATAGGCTGCTGCCGGTTCCACCCCGGCGGCCAGCAGGGCGCGAAACAGGGCGCCGCCCGCGGGTTGGGAGTTCGGTGTGAGCCGGGCGCGTCGTAAGGCTGGAGAACGTCACGACGTGCGCGGTGCGGAGCACCGCGCGTGCCGACCAGAGGGCGGGAAGCAGCGATCTACAAGATAGCCTATATATGTCGATAAATCATCGAGTTATGTTCGTCTTACACGTTACGCGACGGCTCAACTATCATCTTGCCTATCACTCCCGCATTTTGTTGGAAGTGTGAGGCCATCAAGGGAACGGTTGAACGGTCAAACGGCCACTCCGACGTCCTCCGGGTCCTCCGAGAATTCGCGCACGACGAACTTCCGCAGATTCCATTTGCGGTGCTCATCCTTTGAGGCCCCTAGGGGCAGCGGCACCCGAGCGATCCGGGCGGCGGTCCCGTAGTCCTTCGCTGCGATGGCGCGGTGCCATGCGACCTCGCGCTCGGCCGGTTCTTGTGGTGGATCGTCCTCGGTCTTCGTTGCTGCAGGGATGGTCATCGGGATTCGGACTGTACAGCCTGTTGGGCCTATACCAAAGCCGACGGCAAGGGCACTCCGACGATTCCCTTCCGCCCCGCCGCAGAAGATCAGAACGAGATGTAACCGCCGAGCTGCAGGAGCACGATCGAACCTCCGCCCGCCACGGCTCCGCGGTTCACGATGAAGCGTGCGCCGTATCGCCGTCCGAGAGTCAGGCTCCCGCCCACGTTGTGGGAGACCTCGCCGCCGTCGTATTCCAGTCCGCCCCGCAAGGCAGGACGTACCAACCAACCCGAACGCCCCAGCCGTACGGATGCCCCGAGGCGGCTGGCCGACCCCGCCAGGTCCACGCAGCGATACGTCTCGACCATCCCGTAAGCGGACACCGGTCCGGCAATCCGACCCTCGACGCCGACGTAGTGTCCGGGGCAGGCGTTGCTGTTGCCTCCGCTGATGCCGGCTTCCAGGACGAACCGTCCCGGTGTTTCCTGCGCCTCCGTCGACACGGGCAGCCCCAGCAAACACAACGCCAGCAGGTTCCGCATCTCGATGCTCCTTCCCGTCAGCTGCCGGACATTCGGACGGCCCGTCGTCGTCGGCGCTTCTTCTTGCCAGCAGTGGCCAGTGGCGCACGCATCCGCTCATAGAGTGTGAAGAGGTGCTCGACGCGCTCCCGCTCCGAGGAGAACTTGCGCGGTCGATAGAGGCGGTCCACCGCGCGGTCGAGCGCCTGGTGGGCACGGCGGAGGTCCACGGGCATGAGGTCGGGGTCGTAGAGGTCGGCGAGAGTCGCGTCCGGATGGCTGTCGCGAGCGTCGAGCACCCATTGGGCGAGGGCGTCGAGCACCGACCAGTCCTCGCTCTTCGGCGGCAGCGGGAAGGTGTTGTAGACCAGACCGATGGAGTACCGGTAGTCGCTCTTCAGCCGCCCGCCGATGTGGCGCAGCCACGCCATGTGCATGGCCGAGGTCAGGATTGCAAAGTCTGATAGCGACGCGTTCTCCAGAATCCGCACCAGATTGCTCGGGATGACGGGCGGCTCCAACCAGCCGATGGGCACATACTCGCGGCGTTCCGAACTCACCTCCGGTACGAGCAGGTAGGGCGTGGTCGGAATCGTGGTGAACGCGAAACTCGTCGGGAACTCGGCCAGGTCCCGAGTCACCGGTCTCTTGCTCGCCCTGCGGTACTCACGGACGGCCGCGATCCGACGACGGACCATTGGCAGCCGAGCGAGCTTGGTCGGCTCCGCGTCTGCCAATGCCAGAATCCAGCGCTTCTCCCCGTGCAGGTACTCCCGGGCGCCCACGAATGGCGAAAGGAGCGACGCCGCATCGGGTTCCGACTCTAAGAGGGCCGTTCTCTGATCGGAGTCGAAAATGTAGTGTCCACCGTCGATCGGTTGCGAGCCGTAGCGCAGCGCCATCATCCCGTTGATGGGACGGCCTTCCCTGCGAACCACCAAGTGCGGATCAGCAAGGCCCCCAGCATCGAAGAGATACGGCGAGAGCACCGCGTGCACACTTTCGTGCGGGTCCCACTTCGGGTTCTGGTATGAGAAGAGCCGCCGCACCGGTGGCACCCCCTCGCGGTCGTCCAATCCGATGATGACCACATGGACGTGCGCCATCCCCCTTGCGTCCGAGCCCCAGGCGAAGGTCCGGTGGGCGAAGGCGATCTCCAGTCCGAAGCGCGCGAACAGGATCGGCCAGAGTTGCGCCACCTGCTCTCCCTGGGTGATCGAGTTCGTCGCAACGAAGCCGATCCGCGCCCGCTCGCCCGGCGGCCCGCTCTTCTGGATGTAACCACCCGCCGTGATGAACCACGCCGTCACGTAGTCGAGCGTCCCGCCCGTGCCGCCGAGTGCGGCGATCCGCCGGACCTGCGCCCTTTGCTCGGGTGACTGGAACTTGGCGCCCCCGAACGGAGGGTTCCCGAAGACGAAGGAACAGTCCTTCGCCGGCAGGAGGTCCTCCCAGTCCATCTCCAAGGCATCGCCGCAGTGGACGTGCGGCGAGCGCTTCAGCGGAATGCGGGCATAGGACTGACCGAACTCGAGGCTGAGCTCGTTGTTCATCAGGTGGTCCATCATCCACAGGGCCACCTCCGCGATCCGGGCCGGGAACTCCCCGATCTCGATCCCGTAGAACTGGTCCACGTCGACCCGGGACAACGTCCCGACGTCCAACCGGGCGGCGAGCGTGCCGGTCTCGTCCCGCTCGTAGTCGAGGATCTCCCGGATCACTTCCAGCTCCAGCCGCCGCAGCTCGCGGTAGGCGATGACCAGGAAGTTCCCGCAACCACAGGCGGGATCGAAGAACGTCAGCTCCCCGAGCCGTGTCTGGAACTGCCGGAGCCGCGGGAGACGGCCGCGCCGGAGCGCCTTGATGCGCGTGAACTCCGCCCGCAGGTCGTCGAGGAACAGCGGCTCGATCACCTTCAGGATGTTCCGCTCGGTGGTGTAGTGCGCCCCCTGCGCCCGCCGCTCCGAGGGGGCCATCACCGACTGGAAGAGCGACCCGAAGATCGCGGGAGAGATGTTCGACCAGTCGAAGCGGCAGGTGGCGAGCAGTTGCTCCCGCATCGCCGCGTCGAAGGACGGAATCGAGATTCGCTCGGCGAAGAGATCGCCGTCCACGTAGGGAAAGCGGGCCAGATCCTCGTCGAGCCTGGCGGGCCGCCCCCCCTCCGGGGTGTTCAGCACCTGGAAGAGCTGGATCAGAAGCGGCCCAAGGTCCGTCCCGTCCTCGCGGGTTCTCGTCTCCACGAAGTCCAGCAGGATGTCCCGCGGCTCGAAGAGCCCGGTGTCGTCCGCGAACAGGCAGAACACGATCCGCACGAGGAAGCGCTCGAGGTCGTGCCGGGGATAGCCGCCGTCCCGGAGCATGTCGTGGAGCCTTCCCACCAGTTCGGCGGCCTGGATGTTCGCCGGGTCCTGGTCCCGGAACGTCCGGCTCGCGAGCCCGAGGATGAAGCTGAATCTCTCGACGTTCTCGGGCAACTGGTCGAGGCGGAACGCGGCCACCTCGCGCTGGCGCAGGTCGTGAAGCTCGAAGTGCTGGAAGTCGCTGACCAGGATGTAGCGCGGACGGTCGCTCTCGCTCAGGGCGTCGAAGTAGCCCCCGGCCTGCTCGTACGCGGCCGACAGATCGCGCCCGGCGCTCTTCTGCTCGACGATCAGGACGCCCGGCCAGAAGAGGTCGATGAACCCGCTGGTGTCGTCGAGCTTCGCCACCCGCTGCTCGTAACGGGCCACCGACGCCCGGCGTACGCCGAAGATGCGGAAGAAGTCGTTGTAGAAGCTCTGGGTCTCCCCCTTCTCGTATCCGGCGTCCGCCCATTGGCGGGCGAAGGATGCGGCGCGGGCACGAATCTCGTTCCAGGAGAGGCGCATGCGGCGGCGTATTGTTACAGGCGGTTCCGGCCGGGCACGCCTTCTCCTGATCACCGGCCGGCGCTGCATCGGGACACGACACCGGGTGCCCCGCCGTCGCCGCACGATTTGCCAGCCCCAGCCATCGGGCGGACCGCTTCGGCTGCGGCGCGTCCCACTATGCGGCATCCATGGCCCGTGTCTTGCTGATCGCCAGGACGTCACGACGCCTCGAAAGGAGGGTGCTGGACACCATGGCAACGCGACGCCGCCTCATGACTCAGACTCCGCCGCTCCGGTTCGGGATCGCCTGCGGACTCGGCTTCGGGCTTGCGGGCGCGCTGGCCGCCAAGGTCTTCGACGACAAGCTCCCTGGGCCGGAGGCAGCCTTCCTCGGGCTGGAGCTGGCGACTGGCGTGGTCGTCGGTTTCCTGATCGGATGCCGGTTTGCGCGCTGGCTTCACCGCCGGGTCGCTCTGCGAACGATGGTCTTGACCGGGGCGATCCTCGGGTTCGCTGTCGGAATCACGTTCGCGATCGCGATGACCGCGTGGTGGACGTGGCAGTTGAACCCCCCGTTCGGAAGCACGAGTGGATTCGCAATGCTCGGACTGTGGAACGGTCTCCTGTTGGGCGTTGGCCTCGGGGAACGGCCTCCGGCCGCCGATCCGCAAGGCTGAACCGGGTGAAGCCGTCAGCGGCTCGGACCCTGATCCCGCTCCGGCCCGCGCCGATGCATCACCTCCAGAGCCCGCGCAATGTCGCGGCGAGCGTCTCGTAGTCCTGGGCCAAGCCTGTCATTCGCCCGTCGAGCCGCTCGAACTGCCGCCGCAAGGTCGCGCTGTCCGCGGCGTGCTGCTCGACCTGCCGCTGCAAGGATTCGACCTGCTCGGAGAGCCGCTGCCGCTCCTCGGCGTGCTGCCGCTGTTCCCTCTCGAACTGCGCGGACAACCGCTCCAAGGCGGTCATCAACTGAGTCTCTAGTTCGGTCATACAGATCCCTCACTCGCTCGACAGCTTCAAGGCAGGCCGCCCGCCCACGGTCCAGGGCGGATTCTCCAGCGCCCCCAGCGGCAGCACCACGAACCGGTCCCCGTCGATCTCCAGGAGCGTCACGCCCCAGGTCGTGTCCTCGATCTCGGCCAGCGTCTCCCGCCCTTCGTCGATCCGTACCCTCAGCGCCGCCAGGGTCTCGAACCGGCTCTGGATCCCCGCCGACAACCAGTGCATCAGCCCCCAGCTCCCGCCGCTGAACGCGAGAAAAAGGCTCAGGCCGATCACCAGGGGCCGCAGCCACGCGTTCAGAAGCATCACGCGTATCCGCGCGACCGTCACCGCCGTATCGCTTTCGATGGTACGCAGCTCGCCATTCGCGACGGCGCGCAAGTTCTCGCCAAGCTGCCGCAGCTCGCTCGCCGCCGTCTCCTCGAACTGACGGCGTTCGGTCGCCATCCGTCTCCGCAGCCGCGCGGTCAAGTCGTTCGGGTTGGAAGTCCTGCTCATAGAGCGCTCCTTTCAGCCGCCAGCGCTTACCGGTCTCCGGATCGCGGGCGGTCAGGTAGTCCTTGCCCTGGCGGGGCACCTCGAAGCCGGCCTCCTCCAGGGCGGCGACCACGTCGGCACGGCTCCGCACCGCGCCGTGCTCGACGCGCTGCAGAAGGTAGTCGCGGATCAGCTCGCGCGGGCCGGCTTCGTGCTCGAGGCCAGCCCGCAGTCGCGCCGCCTCCAGGTAGGCGCGATGGCCCGGCTGGTGCGCCTTGGCCCGCGCCGGGTCGTCCGGGCGGCTCCAGCCGTGCTGGTGGTTGAAGGCGTCGCGCAGCGCGTCGAAGGTCTTCTGCCAACCCGGAGGCGCGATGTTGAGGCTGCGGCCCGTCTCCAGGTCGCATCGGGCAGTGAGGATGTGGACGTGGACCCCGTCGCCGTCCTCCCGGTGGAGGACCGCCGTCCATGCGTAGCGGTCGGGTTCCAGTCCCGCCCAGGCTGTCTTCTCGAACTCGTCGAGGACGGCTCCGATCTGCTCGTCAGTGGGCCGGTCCTCCGGCCCCCACGCGATCACGCCCGAGGTGTACTTGTGCTCGAAGCCAAGCGAGTCGGCGAGGGCGGCCACCTGGTGGGGGTTGCCGCGCAGGACCTCGATGCCCGGGCGCGCCCGCCCGGCGGAGTCGCGTTCGCCGACGAGATAGTCGGCCGCCGCGCGGGCGGAGCCGGCGCCGCGCCCGGCGAAGCTAATGTGCATCGCCGTCCTCTCCGCCGAGACAGGCGATCGCGCGCAGCGACCGCTCGAACGAGACGAGGTTGGCGATCACCGCGACGGCCTCGACCGCCGAGGTGTGCGTGTTGGCCCAGCGCGCGAGCTGGTTCAGGTTGTTGCCGATGCGGGCAACCTGGACGTTGCGCTCGCGCTGGATATCGGCCGCCGGCGCAGTCCAGGTGCGCGTCCGGGCCATCGACCGCCGGAGCAGGTCGGACAGCGGGACTCCGGCAGCCGCCGCCTTGGCGCGCCAGGCAGCGCGGTCCGCCGGTGACACGCGGAGGTGGACCTGCACGGAGCGGCGCTCAGCCATGGGCGCACCGGTGAGGGGGTTCGGGGGGCGGCGCTCCCCGTCCGCGCGCTGCTCCGGCAGCGGCGCGGTGGGCTGGGGGTTCGGGGGGTGACGCCCCCCGTCCGGCCGCTGCTTCCGCAGCGGCGGATGCCGGGGGTTCGAAGGGGGGCGCAGCGCTCCCTCGCCAGTCCCATTGTGTACACAATGGGTAGGCTGGCCCCCGTGCCTTAGTGATCATCGGGAAGGCACGGAGCCTGCCCCGAAACCGGCGAAAAGCGTTAGACGCTTATCGGCGGATAGGTGTCAATTCGAAACCGCGACTTTGGCGCGCTGCTTGCTTGCCGCGGCCGGCCGGACGCGGGATCAGCGCTTCCTCAGCTGTCGCCCGGGAAGCTGCGGAGATCCCGCGCGGGACGGAAACGCACCTCCCGTCCCGCGGGAATGCGCACCGGCTCGTTCGCGCGGGGGTTCCGCGCCATGCCCGTCCTCCGCGGGCGCGTGTGGAACACCCCGAAGCGCCGGAGCACCACACGGTCGCCGCGCGCCAGGGCCGAAACGACGGATTCGAACAGCGCCTCCACGGCGTCCTGCGCGGCGGAAGACTTCAGATTCGCCGCCTCCGCCACCCGGGCGACGAGGTCCGCCCTCACCATGCCGACCCCATCTTATGCGACACGTCACGGACCAGGCGTGATTGGCGCACAGACCGGGAGAATGGCGGGACGCGTGGCTTCCAGTCAGAACACGGCTTCACGATCTGCTGCGGAGCTGCCGAACGCGGGTGGGTCACTCGGGTCGTCCGACACTCACCCGGTACTCCCGGAACGACACGAGTCACTCGCGTGTGCCGCACGCCATCGATTACTCTCTCCGACCAGCGGATCGAGAGAGCCGGACTCCCATGCCCACCGCGAATCATCCCAGCTGCTGGCGGCTCCGGTGGCGCTTGCCGCCGTCAGTGGCGCCACGGCGGCCCAAACGGACACACCAACGTTTTTTCTCGTGCTGATCGTCATGGACGGACTGGCCGCGCCGCTCGGGCGGACCCCATGACGGAAACCGGGCCGGTGGGAAAAGGACGCCATCGGCGGCCGATTTCCGTCTGGCGGCTGCTCGGGATCCTGTTGGCCGCGTGGATCGTCCTTGCGGTCGTATCCGTCACCGCGCTCTTGGGAAGCTGCTGAGGCGCTCAGCCTCGGTCCGGGGCGGAGATCGCGTGTGGGCTTGAAGTCACAGACAGCGTGGGCATCTTCCGGCTGCGGCAGCAGCCGATAGGGGCCGCTTACTTCGGTCTTCCGAGACGCACCCGGTCTTCCCCGAAGCGAGCCACTCGCTTGCGTCGCACGCCATCGAATACTCTCTCCAACTACGGGATCGGGAGAGCCGGACTCCCGTAGTGCCCTCCAGGGTACCCCGCCACTGGCGGATCCGGTCGCCGCTTTTCGCCGTCAGTGGCACCCGGCCATCAATCAGGACGGGGGATCGACTCTACGGTTCCGCCGCGAACATCCTCGCTCCCGGCGAGGAACGCAGCCCACTGCTCCATGAGCGCCCGCCGCCGCTGGTCTGATTCGCTCCGTTAGGTCTCCCGCTCGCTGAGACTACCAGCGGTCCCGGTTCTTCAGAAACTCCCGCCCCAGCCAGCGGAGCCCGTCGCCGACGCTGATCACGACGTATCGGATCACAACCCCGAGGAGGAACCACAGCGTCCTCCCCAGAGGTGGCGGCGACTTCGGACCGCGCCGCCACCGGCCGGTCATTTCACTGTTGGAAGGGACTGGCGCGGCGTTGGGTACCGCACGGTCCACCCCAGCTCCGCTCGGTTACACCCTGCGGCTCGCTGAGGCTCCGCGTGGATCCCCTCGATCACCCCGGTGGAGATCCGGACCGCGTGAACCGAGGTCGCGATCGCACGTGCCAAGCGCCTCTCGCCATTCGAGTCTGTACGCATATCCGTGTCTCCTGGCTCCTGGTTCGCACCGGGAAGAGGCATCCAGAAACCGACGCAGCCAACCGACACCCGGACGGTAGCCGACTGCCCGAACATTCTTCAAGCTGCGGGAACATCCCCTGCCAGGAACGCGGCCCACCGCTCCATGAGCGCCCGCCGCCGGTCGAACAGGTCCGTCCGCCGGTAGGCGGCCTCGATGGCGTTCGTGTTCACATGGGCCAGCGCCAGTTCACAGACCTCCCGCGGCGCATCACTGCACTCCGCCGCCCAGTCCCGGAAGCTCGAACGGAACCCGTGCGGCACCGCCCCGATCCCGAGATCCCGGACCAGCTTCGCGATCGCCAGCTTGGAGAGCAACCCACCCCGCGCCGAGGGGAACACCGGCCCCGAACGGTTTGCCAGCTCCCGAGCCTCGCGGAGCACCGCCAGCGCCGCCCCCGACAGCGGAACCCGGTGCTCGCGCCCCGTCTTCATCCGCTCCGCCGGGATGCGCCATTCCCGCGCCTCGAGGTCCATCTCCTCCCACTGCGCGCCGCGCACCTCCCCGCTCCGGCACGCCGTCAGCACCAGGAACTCGAACGCCAGCACCGTCCCGGGATACGCACCGGAGCCGCGTACCGTCTCGAGGGCTCCGGCGACCTCCGCATACGGGAGCGCGGGGAGATGACGCACCTGAACGCCGTTCCTGGGAAGCGCTGCCCCGATGGCCTCGCCCGCCGGGTTGTCCTCCCGGTAGCCTTGGGCCACCGCCCAGCGCATCACCGCCGAGATCCGGTGCCGGACCCGACGCGCCGTCACCCGCTTCTCGTTCCAGATCGGAAGCAGGACCTCCATCACGTCCGATGTGCTGATCCGGTGCACCGGCCTCCCGCCAAGCTTCGGCATCGCGTAGTCCCGAAGGGTCGCCCGCCAGTCCTCCTCGGACCTGCTGCCGTCCTTCCATCCGGCCCGGTGAACCGCGATCACCTTCTCCAATGCCTCCTCGAAGGTGGGGACAGTCCGCTTCCGGCCGGTCACCAGTTCCCCGCGCCGCCGCGCCGCAAGGTTCAGGGCGCACTTCTCGCGGGCCTCGGCCAGGCCGACGTGGGGCCAGGACCCGAGTCCGAGATTGCGCTGGCGGCCGTCCAGATTGATGCGCTGCGCCCAGGACTTGGCCAGGTGGCCGCGGGTCGTATGCTTGACGAGGAGTGAGAGGCCACCGGAGCCGCGTCCGTCGCCGTAGCGTCCGGGCTGTTCAATGGTGGCGACGAAGCGCGCGGAGAGTCGGTAGGGTCGTTCCATCAAGGGTTTTTCGTTCCTGCGGGGGACTCCTGGTTCCTACAGCTACCAAGTGAATATCAGAAAAACGGCGGGAACGAGCGGGTTGCGGTCGTTCCCGGATGGAACATTGTAGCACGCTAAGCCATTGATATACCAATGTTATGGGAGCATCGAGAGGCACCCATCGGAACCGTATAGAACGGTAGGAGTGCCGACCAGAGGTCGGCGTTCCAAGCCGTTGCGCGGCTCTGCGGGAGAAGCGCTCAGCCGGCCGGCTGGCCCGCGATCCCGTCGTCAGGAGCCGAAGAAGCGCACCAGAATGGCGGTGAGGGTGGGAACCGCCAGGAAGAGCGCCGCCCAGATCAGGCGAACCTCGCGCTTCAGCACCGCGACAGCCGTGGTGAGGGTCGCTACATCCGTCTTGAGCGTCTCAAGGTTCTCGAGCCGGTTCTCCACGTTCTGGAGACGGTCCTCAAGACGGTTCTCCAACCGTTCCAGGGTGGTCGCCAGCCCCTGGATCTGCGCGCCGAGCTGCGTGACGACGCTCTGGCCAGCCATGGACTCCATTTCCCGCACCGCAGTATAGGCTGCTGCCGGTTCCACTCCGGCGGCCAGCAGGGCGCGAAACAGGGCGCCGCCCGCGGGTCCCGAGTCCGGTGGTCCAGGGGTTTCGACATCGGGATCGCCGGGACGTCTCCGCGGCGAGTCGCCCGAGGGGGCTGCGGGTTGTGACTCCGCGGCATGCTGTTGGGTTCGCGCCATCGTTATTTCCTCCGTTCGGACGGCGAGGTCTCGTCCTGTAACTGGACAAGACGAGAATTCCGGCCACTTTTTCCCACTTCCGGCGCGAATGTGGAAAAGTCGAAGCGAAGCTGCGTAAAAAGCGGTCGCCGACCCCGGCCGACGCGCCACTTTGCCGGGCGTACGCCGCTACCGGGGGAACCGGCCGGCGTTGTGAGCCGGGCGCGTCGTAAGGCTGGAGACCGTCACGACGTGCGCGGTGCAAAGCACCGCGCGTGCCGGTCGGAGACCGGCGTTCCAAGCCGTCGCGTCCCTATTCTCGATTGGCGCCAGGCCCGACAAGAAGAAACAACGATGGCAGCGAACTCGTTCGCTGCCCGCGTGTCCGGGGGGAAAGTGTGAAAGGGGGTCCGCCACCGTCAATTCGGTCACCCGTTGATTCCCTTTCGTTTACGGGCATCGACCCGTTGCGCTGGCCCCCGCCGCGGCCCCCCGCGAGGATGGGGTCTTGCGGGGCGTTTTCGGCCTGCGCGGGATCTCGACGAAGGTTTCGAAAGTCATCGGGGTGGTGTCGCAGTGATCAGATAACATGCGGGCAACGCCACTCGGCAGCGCGGGGAGGGATTGCCATGGGAATAGACACAATGGCGGAGTTGCGAGCGGTCTATCGGCCTCCGGCCTCTAGGGCCAGCCTGAAGGTATTGGACCGTCTGGACATGCATTGCCGGAATTTCATCGCACTTTCCCCGTTCTACGTCATTAGCTCGGCGCGCGCCGACGGTCGGGCTGACGCCTCGCCACGCGGTGATCCGCCGGGATCCTTGGCATGCGTGCTGGACGACAAGACGCTGCTGCTTCCTGATCGACCGGGAAACCGCCAGGTGGACACACTGATGAACTTGGTCGAGCGTCCACATGTGGGATTGGTGTTCTTCGTGCCAGGACTGACGGAGACGCTTCGCGTCAACGGACGGGCGGAGATATCCACCGACGCGGGTTTGCTGCAGCCGCTGGCCATCAACGGCAAGCTGCCCATCTCCGTCCTCAAGGTCACGGTCGAAGAGGCGTTCCTGCACTGCGCCAAGGCGCTGGTTCGCGCCCGGCTCTGGGAGCCGGCAGCCCAAGTCGAGCGCGCCCGGTATCCGACCTATGGGCAGGTCCTCGCGGACCAGATTGCGGGCGCTGACGCGGTCGAGATCGATGCCGGCGAGGCGGAAAGCGCCCGCACTGAACTCTACTGAACGGTAGCGTTGCAACTCGAAGCCGCGACCGTAGCGAAGTGACGAAGGTAGTCGCCGGTGTGAGGTCCCGCTGCTGGCATCCTGAGTTTGCCGTTCATGGCAACCGCAAACTGCACACTCGTGGGGGAACTGAGGGACACGAACAGGACCTCGACGGTGCTGACCTTGATCAAGGGCGTCTAGAAATGAGGTAACTGCGCTCCGGGACGAGTTGATGGCGGCGACGGTCATCGAGCGCCTACTGCACCAGTACCACATCGCCAACATCCGGGGAAACAGCTACCCGATGCGGGAGCACCAGCAATGGCTGTGCTCCCCGGCCGAACGCCAGCGTCAGGGCATCGCCATGAGATCCCCGCCACCGCAGCCGTCGGGCGCGATTCAGCCCAGACTCCGGTCGCTCCGCTCCCTCCGTCTGGGGCGAATCGCTGGGACCACGTCACCGGGACAACGTCTACTTCGCTCCCGATCCCTCCAAGCGAAGTGTGCAGTCTTCAGTTGCCAAGAATGAGCAGTTTCCGGTTGCCATTGACAAACGGCCTCGTCTGGGGGAGATCGGGTTGCAGTGGGGGGGCTGACGATCCTTTCGACGCCGCTCGACCACCGCACGTTCGACTCAGCGCCCCTACGGCACTTGGACCCAGCGTAAGGCATGTCCCCTCGCCCGCCCGACTACGCTTGCTGTGCCTAGTCAGGTGGGCGGTGCCCGTCAACCTCTGGGTCCCGAGCGCCGCAGGTGGCTCACGGCGCCCGACAGCAAGGACGGGAAGCGTCATGAACGAAGAACGAAGGGCTCAATGGATGCGCGTGATCCGGAAGGCGCGCCGAGGCGAACCAGTGTCATCGCAGGAACACGACACTCTGCTCCGCGAAGGTCTCTTCCAAGGACTGGAGGAGCCTACCGCCGAGGAAGAGGCCCGCTATGTTGTGCGATACCTCCTCTCTGGAGAGGACCTTTCGGACATCCCTCCACGCGGTCCGCGGGAGGCCGAGAACTGGTTCGCCATGCGGGACGAGTGGGGCGCGGAACTCCAGATGGAGAAGCTCCGCAGGATGATCGCCGCCAGCCGGTACGACCCCGTCTACTCGACGGCCCTGAACCACGTCGCGATCCGGATCCAAGAGGAGCGCCGCTGGTGGCCCGCCATCCTGGCGGATTGGGACGTTGCGGTTCGCCGGGGAACATGGTCCATGCCGGCCCAGCCGCGCGGCAACCAGGGGCAACCCCACCACACTAAAGACGCCCGCAACCTGTGGATCGCGTATGCGTTCAGCGTCCTCGTCTATCTTGGACTGGAGAAGACGGCGGCCTACTACGTCATCGGGGACGAACTCGACAAGAACGAGCGCACCGTGATGCGGGCGGTCCGGTCGGCGAAAGCGCGGATTCGGCGCCTCCCGGCCCCCTGGGAGTGCTGGCCATGTTGGCAGAAGGAAGGGCCGAGCGTCCACTTGACACCTATCCGCAGATAGGCGTCTAACGCTCGCCCGGAGCTTTCCGGCATGGTCCGGGCCCTTTCCCGCCGGGGAGGTGCCCGACATGACCACCCACAAGCGCCTGCTTCGCCGCAAGGAGGTCGAGCGGTACTGCCAGATCGGCCGCTCGACCATCTACCGCCTGATGCGCGAGGGGCTGTTCCCCGTCCCGATCCGCGTGGGGCCGCGCGCCGTCCGCTGGCCCGAGCACGAACTGACGGCCTGGCTGGCCCGGCGCCCGCGGGCGACCGGGGAGACCGGGCGGTCCGCCGACGCCACTCCCCGCGACTGACCGGCCCGGCTTCCGTTCGGGTTTCGGGTTCGCCATCGCGCGCGAGTCATGCCAGCAAACGCCGCTCGTCCGGCCAATGCCGCAGTGGACTACCTCAACAGGCTCTACCAGCCCGACGACCGCCTGGCCATCGTCGCCGTCGGCCGCCACGGGCCGGACCCGAAGGTGGAGCAGCGCGTCGTGACGGCCCGCGCGGCCGTCCGTCCCGGCTACCAGCGGTTCCTGCGCCACCTCAATGCGTCCGGCCACGACATCTTCGTGTCGATGAACCCCATCCGTCCGGGGACCCGGTCGCGCGAGAAGGCCGACGTGCTCGAAGTCCGCCGGCTCCAGCTCGACCTCGACAAGAAAGGCCCGGACTCCCTCCGGAAGGTCCTCTCCGACGTGAACGCCGGCCACCTTCCCGCGCCGACCGCCGTGGTCCGCTCCTCCCGCCGGAACTACCAGGTCCTCTGGCACGCGAACCCGGGCGCCTGGACCCCCGACGCCGCCGAGGACGCCATGCGCCGGCTTGCCGGCCAGTACGACGGCGATTCCTCGGTGGCCGACGTGGCCCGGGTGATGCGGCTCCCCGGCTTCCGCAACAAGAAGCCCGAGCGTGACGACGCTCCGGTCGTCTGGACCCCGCACGACGGAGGCCCGGTGCAACCCGACCAGTTCGCCCACCTGCCGGCGCCGGAGAGGGCGGCGCCCGTCCGCCGCGAGAAGAAGGACACCACCAGGCGCGAACTGTCGCAGTCCGACCGGGACTGGGCCTATGTGAAGGACCAGCTCCGCCGCGGAACGCCGGCGCAGCGCCTCGTCGCCCACCTCGAGACGACGCGCCAGGACAAGCACAACCCCCGCGACTACGCCGAGCGCACCGTCCGGAAGGCACGGGCGGCCCTCGGCCTCACCCAATCCCGCGCCGTCCCGGCGCGCTGACCGGAGGACCCCCCATGGCCACCAGCGAAATCACCCTCGAGAGCGGCGAACGCGCCCTCTTCGTCGATACCGAAGCGGAGTTCGCGCAAGCCCTGGACCGCGACCTTCCCATCGTCGCCCCGGTGGAGATCGCGGCCGCCTTCGGCTTCCCCGAAGACGGCGACGGCCAGGAGTCCGGCGACGACTTCGCCGCCGAGTTCGACGACCACGGCGACCACGGCGGCGTCTGATCCAGAGACACGACGATGGCCCGAACGAACACCGACGCTCCCCGCCGGGACCACGTCGGCGACTACCACCGCCAGTTCGCCGACGCGATCATCCGGCAGATCGAGGCCGGAACCGCTCCGTGGCAGAAGCCGTGGAAGCCGGGCGAGCGGTTCATGCCGCACAACGCCTTCAGCGGCAATCCGTACACGGGCGGCAACTCGCTGTATCTCGCGCAAGCCGGCCAGGAGCGCGGCTTCACCGACAACCGCTGGGCCACCTACCGGCAGATCGCCCAGGCCGGCGGCCACGTCAAGAAGGGCGAGCACGGCGAAAAGATCCTCTATTTCGACACCAAGAAGCTCTCTCCGAAGAAGGACGACAACGGTCGCCAGGTCCTCGACGGCGACGGGCGGCCCGTCTACGAGCGCCACGACAAGGGGCGCGCCTTCGTCCGCACCTACACGGTGTTCAACGTGGAGCAGGCGCGCGGCCTGGACCTGCCCGCACGCGCCGCCCCGGTGGCCGACTGGCAGGCCCACAGGTCCGCCGAGGCGGTGATCGACGCCGCCGGCGTGACCATCAAGCACTCGCCCGGTAACCGTGCCTACTACTCGTCGAATCAGGACGAGATCGTGCTTCCGGACCGGGGCCAGTTCCCGAGCGCCGAGCGCTACTACGCCACCGCCCTCCACGAGCTGTCACACGCAACCGGCCATGAAAGCCGGATGGACCGCGAGACGTTCCACAACGCCGTCAAATACCCCACGGGCGGCTTCGGCAGCGCCCCGTACGCCCGCGAGGAGCTCCGGGCGGAAATCGCCTCCATGATGACCGGCGAGCGCATCGGGATCGGCCACCACCCGCAGGACGGCCACTGCGGCAACAGCGCGGCGTACGTGAAGAGCTGGGTCGAGGCGCTCGAGAGCGACCCGCGCGAGATACACCGCGCCGCGGGCGAAGCGGACCGCATCTCCCGCTACCTCATCAGCCCGGCGCGCGAGCGCCTGGACGCGATCGCCGCCGAGCCGCAGGCCGTCGCCGCCATGGCGCCGCCCGAGCGCCCGCGCGCCTCGCGGGTCCCCGCGGCGCCGACGCATGAGACCCCGGCCCTCTCGCCGGGCCGCTGACCCAGGGAGGAACCACCATGCCCGAAGCCCTGACCAACGGAACGCCGCCACGCGGCGCCGACGACAAGCCGCGTCGCGGCGTCGACGTGGCCACCGGCATCGCCGCTCCTTCCCGCTACCACGAGAAGTTCGCGGCCACCGTCATCAAGCAGATCGAAGAGGGAACGGCTCCGTGGCAGCGCGAAGCGAAGGCCGGAGAACCGGCCCTTCCCAGGAACGCCATCACCGGCCGGCGCTACACCGGCGGCAACGGCGCCTACCTCGCCTCCCGCGGCCACGACCGCGGCTTCACCGACAACCGCTGGGTCTCCAAGAAGCAGCTCCGCGAGAACGGCGGGAAGCTCGCCCGGGGCGCGGTCGGCGAACGCATCCTCTACCGCGACGACGCCGGCAAGCGGCCCGTCTGGCGCACCGCCACGGTCTACAACGTCGAGCAGACCCGCGGCCTCAAGCTGGACCGCCGGCCGCCGCGCGCCGAGTGGCACGCGCACCGTGCGGCGGACGCCGTCATCGCCACTTCCGCCGTCCCCATCGACGAGTCCCCCGGCGACCTCGGCTACTACGTCCGGGAGCAGGACCGCATCGTCATCCCCGAGCGCGGCCGCTTCTCCAGCGCGGACACGTTCTACAACACCGCGTTCCGCCACATGGCCCACGCCACCGGCCACGAGGAGCGGATGAACCGGGACACCTTCCGGGAGGCGCATTCGGAAGGGCTCGACGGCGAGGCACACGGACGCGAGCACCTCCGCGTCGAGATCGCCACCATGACCACCACCCAGCGCGTCGGGGTCGGGTACCAGCCGGCCGATTCCGAGGCATACAAGGACCTGTGGGTGAAGGCGCTGAAGGCGGACCCCCGGGAGATCCACCGGGCGGCCGCCGAGGCCGACCGCATCTCGCGGACCCTGCTCCGGCCGGCGCGCGAACAGCTCCGCGACCTGGCGCGGGAGGCCCGTAGTCCGAACACCCGGCCCGCACCCGAGCGCGCCCCGGCCGCGCCACCCCGGCCAGTGCCGGAACGGGCCGCGCCGAGCATGACCCCGGGACGGTGACGGCCTCGCCATGAGCGTCCGGAGGCCCGACACCCGCCGCCAGGCTGCGCCGGAGGCCGTCGGGCGGCTTGACGCTTCGCGGCGCTCCGGCCATCGTGGGGAAAAAAGCGAGCGGCCCGAACCCCGCTCCGCCCGCACCCGCATGGAAGCGGCGCTCGTGGACGTCAGCATCCACGGGACCGTCTCCTACCGGGACATGGTGGCCGCGCACTTCGACGGCCATCCCTACGCCGCCCGCCGCGCGATCGACAGGCTCATCGCCCAGGGTCTGCTTCAGGAGCGCACGGCAACCGCTCGAGGAGGTGGCTCGTTCAAGACGCTGACCGCCACCCGCGAGGGCGCGCGCAAGGCGCGGAGAGCCGCCCTACGCGACGGCCTCGACGCCGGGCAGCACTTCGGCGCCGGCTGGGGCAAGTCGCAGGACGCCGCTCACGACGTGGCGATCTACCGCGCCGTGCGCGTCGCCCGCGCAGAACTCGCGGCCCAGGGAGCCACAGCGCGGCGCATCCGCCTCGACGGCGAACTCCGCGGGATCGTCGCCCGCCGCAGCGAGGCCGCCCGGGTGCGCGCCGGCAGGGCGGCCGCCGACGCCGAACGCCGGCGCGCCGCCACCGAGTACGGCCTGCCCATCGCCCCGGACGGAAAGGTCCTCTTCCCCGACGCCCAGGTGGAATACACCCTCACGGACGTGGACGGCCACGACACCTTCGGGCGGGTCAACATCGAAGTCGTCTCCCCGCACTACCGCGCCGCCACCATCGCCGCGAAAGCCGCGGCCGGCTTCGCGCTGTTCGGAGGCAACGGCAAGGCCGCCCGGAACATCGTCCGGCACGCCCTCCGCGCCGGGAAGGCCGCCACCGGGCCGGACACGAACGCCCGCGGCGGATCGAACCGACCGCCGTCCGACCTCTTCGAGATCTGACGATGCACCCCTGGAAAGTGAGCCTCGGCCTCACCGTCGCCGTCACGGCCTCCCTCGTCTTCGTGGCGGCCGCCCGCTTCGACTACCTCGGGCCGCACCGCCGGCTGATCCTCACCGAGCACTGGTGGCCCGTCCTCCTTTACGCCGGCTCCGCGGTCGCCGCCATCGTCGTCGCCCTGGCCGGAGTCCTCCGGAGCCTCGGCCTCTACGACGTGGGCCGGAAGGTGGACCTCGTGGAGCGGTCCGCCCGCCGCGGCGAAGGCGATCCCGAACTCGCCCGCCGCCTCCGCGACCAGGACCACGGCGACTTCGCCGAATAGCCGACCCGAACCCCTACAGGAGCAGCCCCATGAACCCCACCACGCGCCGCCTGACCATCGCCGCGACGGCCATCGCCCTCTTCCTGCCGGCGACCGCGCTCGCCCAGGGCGTGAGCCCCTGGCTCGACGCCGTCCAGGTCCTCCAGGACGCCTTCACCGGCCCCATCGCCCGCGGCCTTTCCCTCATCGCCATCGTGATCGGCGGCCTCATGTTCGCCTTCGGCGAAGGCGGCTCCAAGAAGGCCCTCGCCGGGATCATCTTCGGACTCGGCATGGCGATGGGCGCCGCCAACTTCCTCACCTGGCTCTTCTGAGGACGCGCCTTGACCGGAACCCGTCCGTGGCACGGCCACCCCGCGCTCAGCCGGCCGCTCACCATCCTCGGCGTCGAGCGCCGCTGGTTCCTGCTCTCGCTCACCCTCGGGCTGGCAATGTGGAACGCCATCAACTCCCTCGTCACCGGCGCCGTCATCTTCTCGACGCTCTACGCGTCGGGCTGGTGGGCCTGGCGGAAGGACCCCCAGATGCTCGCCATCGTGGCCGCGAGCGCCGCCGGCAAGGTCCGCTACGACCCCGGCAAGCCGGGCGCCTGGCACGTCGACATCCTCGAATGAACCTCCAGGCCGAGCGGCGGGACTACGAGGCCGCCGGGGCGCTCGCCGACGAGCTGCCGTACTGGGGCTGGCTCAAAGCCCAGCCCTTCTGCCTCACCCGCGCCGGCGAACTCTTCTGCGTCGCCCGCATGGCCCCGGCCGTCATCGACGGCCGCACCCCGGATCAGCTCGACCAGATCCTCGGCCGCTGGCAGCGCGTCCTCTCCGGACTCGACCCCCGCACCCGCCTCTACTTCTACCTGCTCCGCCGCCCCGCGTCGCTGCTCGAACCGGAGGGGCTCGAAGGCGTCGCGCAGCTCTCTCAGGAGAAGCGCCGCGCCTTCCTGCTGCCCCGCATCCAGGACCTCCAGACCTACGTCGTCTGGGCCACGAACCCCGGCCTCGAACAGACCGCCGCCCACGGTCCGTCCGGCGGCCCCTGGCTCGTGGACCACGCCCGGACCTGGCTCCACGCCCGCAGGAACCCGCACGAGAGCGCCTACCTCGCCGCCGAACTCCGGCAGGCGGCCATCCGCTTCCGGCAACTCGTGGACGCCAGCGCCGCGCTGGCCGACGACGTGACCCCGTTGAATGTCCTCTCCTCGTCCGAAGCCACCGCGTTCCTCTCCGAACTGGTGAACCGGCCCGGACTCCCCTGGCACGGGGATGGCGGCGCCAGCGGCCTCAACTGGCGGCTCGCGCTCTCCGAACTCGAAGCCGAGCGCAGCCACCTCCGCCTCGACGGCGAGCCCGTCATCCTCTACTCGCTCACCGCGCCCCCCGTCACCGCCCGGGCCAACCTCCTCGAGGAACTCAACCGCCTCGAAGCCCGGCTCACCATCACTCTGGAGTGGCGGCCTCAGTCGCTCGAAGCCGCGCGGCGCCGCATCCGCAGCGCGCAGCGCCACTACTTCCAGAAGCGCTACTCCATGATGGCGCACGTCCAGGAGGCCGAAGGCTCCGCCAACGCGATGGTGGACACCGCCGCCGAGGCCGAGTCCTCGCGTCTCGGCTCCGCCCTCGTGGAACTCGAGGCCGACGGCATCGCCTACGGCGACCTCGCGCTCACCGTGGCGCTCCACGGCGAACTCGCCCGGACGGAGCGCCTCGACGCGGAACTCCGCCGCATCTTCGCCGGCTGCGACGCCAAGGTGATCCGCGAAGGCTACGGCCAGCTCCCCACCTGGTTCGCCCGGATGCCGGCCATGCCGCGCAAGCGCCAGATCCGGAGCGTCTTCGCCAGCGCCGGCGTCGCCGCCTGCCTCGCCCCGCTCTTCGGCCCGCCGAAGGGCGAACCCGTCAGCCGCCACCTCGCGCAGCCCGTCCTGGCCACCTTCGAGACCCGGTGGCGGACCCCCTTCTTCTACGACCTCTTCGCCGGGGACGTGGGCCACACGCTCGTCCTCGGCGCCACCGGCGCGGGCAAGAGCTTCCTGCTCAACTACCTGCTCGTCCAGAGCCTTCAGTACGCGCCTCGCGTGCTGGTGCTGGACCTCGGCGGCTCCTACCGCTGGCTCACCCAGTTCCTCGGCGGCGGCTACCTCCAGCTCGCCCCCGACCGCGCGGACGGCGCCCTCGCGCTGAAGCCCTTCACCCTGCCTGCCAGCGAGCGCACCTTCCAGTTCCTCACCGGCTGGATCACCCGGCTGCTGCGGATCGGCGGCCACGAACCCTCCGGCGCCGACCCCTCCGAGATCCGCGCCCGGATCGAGGACCTCTACGCCTTCGAGCCGGACGCCCGCTCGCTCTCCACCTTCGTCCGGTCGCTGCCGAAGCGGATGTGGCCGGCGATGAGCCGCTGGCACGGCGACGGCGCGTGGGCCGCGTACTTCGACAACCCCCAGGCAGACGAACTCCAGCTCGCCGACTGGCAGGTAGTCGACCTCGCCGGCGCGGCGGAACACGAGGACCTCTGCGAAGCCGCGCTCTTCTACCTCCTGGAGCGGATGCGCCTCGCGCTCGACAACCCGGCCGAGGCCGCCCGGGTCAAGCTCATGGTCGTCGACGAAGCCTGGCGCTACCTGAACGACCCGTCGGTCCTCGCCTACCTGGCCGAAGCGGCGAAGACCTGGCGGAAGCGGAACGCCGCGCTGATCCTCGCCACGCAGTCCGCGGTGGACGTGACCGCCTCCACGGCCGCCCAGGGTCTCCTCGAGTCCATCCCCACCAAGCTCTTCCTCGCCAACCCCGACCTCCCCGCGGCGGTCGCCGACATCTTCAGGCTGAACCCCACGGAGATGGCGACCATCCGCCAGCTCATCCCGAAGCAGGAGCTGTACCTGCGCCGGGCGCAATCGGCCGGCGTGGTCCGGCTGAACGTCGATCCCGAGAGCTACTGGCTCTACACGTCCTCCCCGGTGGACGCCGCGCGCCGGGCCGAGGCCATCGAGGCCCACGGCCTGCGCCGCGGCCTCGCCCACCTCGCCGAACAATGGAGCTGACCCCATGACCTTCCCGTTCCCGATCCCCCCGGCGCGCCTCGCCTTTGCGCTCGTCGTGCTCGCGGCGTGTCCCCTGGCGGTGGCGCCCGCGGCCGCGCAGCAGGACGCCCAGGACGGCCACATCCTCCGGCTGGACGACACCCCGGAGGACACCGTGTGGCGGCTCCAGGCGCGCGTCCGCCACACCACCGTCATCACGCTCCCCGCCCGCGAAACGATCCTCGACTACGTCGTCGGCGACGCCGAGTACTGGCACCTCACCGGCAGCGCCAACGTCGCCTTCCTCAAGCCGACCTCGGCCGACATGGAGACGAACA
Organism: Acidobacteriota bacterium; assembly: GCA_022828085.1. GTDB lineage: Bacteria > Acidobacteriota > Vicinamibacteria > Marinacidobacterales > Marinacidobacteraceae > Marinacidobacterium. The sequence continues at coordinate 25,146 of JAJEIY010000079.1, forward strand.
TCGCCCTCGTCTGCGAGTCCGGGCGCATCTACAGCTTCCTCGTCGCCGAGTCCGAGGACCTCGACCCGCACCTCGTCGTGCGCTTCCACGACCCCGGCACGAACGACGAGGCCGCCGGCCTCTCCGCGCCCGCCCGCCGCGGCGCGCACCAGCCCGCCTTCGTGGCCCGGTCCCGCATCCGGTCCTACCAGACGATGGCCACCGAGGCCCGCGCCGAGGCGAACCAGACCCGGGCGGCCGCCGAGGAACAGGTCACCGCCGCCCGGGAAGCCGCCGCGGAAGAGATCGACGCCTTCCGCGCCCGCTACCCGCTCCGGATCGAGTTCCCCTACAGCCTGGACAGGAAGGCCCGCGAGTGGCCCTTCCTCGTGGAAGCCATGTGGCACGACGGGCAGTTCACCTACCTCCGCAGCCGCGCCCAGGAGTCCCCCGCGCTCTACGAACGAAAGGACGGCGAACCCTCCCTCGTCCCCTACGACCTCACCGAAGGCGGCCTCTACATCGTGCGCCGGATCGTCGGCGAAGGCTGGCTGCAGCTCGGCAAGGAACGCGCCCGCTGGCGCTTCACGCCCCCGGACCCCCTGCCGTGACCGCCCACCGCTCCTTCCCCGCTCCCGCACTCGTGCTCGCGTTGCTGCTCCTCGGACCGCTGGCGGCGGCTCCCGGCCCCGCGGACCGGCCGGCGACCGCGAGCCTCCGCCTCTCGTCCCTCCTTCCCTTCCACCTCCTCCACGCCGCGCACCAGACGCTCGCGCAGCTCGTCCGGCGCGCCGCCGCCACGCTGTCCGGGCAGCGGACCCACACGCACGCGGACGCGAGAGGCGGTCTCCATGCCTGACTGGAAGGCCCTCGCCGCCAAACCCGCGGGCGCCTTGCCCGCGAACCTGACCACCAAGGCCTCGGTGTCCCTGCTCAGCGTGCTGGTCGTGGCCCTGGTCCTCAGCGCCATCCTCGCCGGCAACGACCCCGAGGAGGACGCCCCCGGTCCCGACACGGACCCGGCCCAGCAGCCGGTCAGCGACGCCGGCATGACCCGGCGGCTCCAGACCGAGATCGAGCAGCAGCAGCGCCGCGACGACTCCGAACGCCGCGCCGGCGAACGGGAGGCGGCCCGCCAGCGCATCCGCGACGCGATCCGTGGACCCGCCGCCGATCCCGACAGACCGCCTCCAGAGCCCGTCATCGACCCCGACACCGGCGCAGAACTCTCCACGGCCGAGGCCGAGCTGCGCGAAGACCTCCGGCTCGAGGAGATCGCCCGCCGCGTCCGCTCCCTCCGGGCGGAACCCGTGGCGCACACCTACCGCGACGAGCCGCTACGCGGCGGGATGCACGTAGCCGGGTCGGACCCCTCCGACCGGTCCCACGCAGCCGGCCAGGGCCTCGGAGACCCGTTGCTTGATCCGCTGGTGTCCAGCACCGCCCGATCGGCGGATGCCCTGCTCTCCGCGCTCAACCGGCCCGGAGCGGCAGGCGACGGCTCCGGCTACGTCCCGGCGCCGGGCGAACTCGACGTCCCGCTCCCCGACTCCCGCCAGCTCCCCGACTACGACGACCCGCCGCGCTTCACGCTCCCTCCCGACCCGCCCGGCTGGGAACGGATCCACGAAGGCTCCCTCGTCGAAGCCGTCCTCGTGAACCAGCTCTCCGGCGACTTCCCCTCCCCCGTCCTCGCCCTCGTCGCCGTCCCCTTCTACTCCGCCGACCGCCAGCGCATCCTCATCCCCCGCGGCAGCCGCTTCATCGGCACCGCGCAGCCCGTCCGCGGCCAGGACCAGGACAGCCTCGCCGTCGGCTTCCACCGCGTCCTCCTCCCCGACGGACGCCACGTCCCCCTCCGCTTCCAGGCCCTCAACCAGATCGGCGAAGGCGCCCTCAGCGACCAGGTCAACCGCCACTACCTCTCCACCTTCCTCGCGGCCGGCGCCGTCGGCGTCATGAGCGGCCTCGCCGCCATCGGCGGCAGCCCCTACGCCGGCGGCTTCCCCGGCTCGCAGTCCGGCGTCAGCCAGGGGACCGCCGCCAGCGGCCAGCAGGTCATGCGCCGCTTCCTCAACCGACTTCCCGAAGTGACCATCCGGGCCGGCCACCGGCTCCGCATCTGGTTCACCAGCGACGCCCTCTTCCCCACCAACTGACAAGGAGTCCTTCCACGATCCATACCGCCATCCGCTGGACCCTGGTGGCCGTGCTCGTGCCCGCCATCATCCTCGCCGGCAGCACCCCCGCGGTCGCCCTCCTCGACTTCATCAGCGGGCCGGCGATCATCGCCAACCAGATCACCCAGATCGGCCAGGCCGTCACGATGATCGGCCACCTGCGCAGCAGCTCCGACCGCCTCTCCCGGCAGCTCACCCAACTGCGGGAAGAGGCGCTCGGCCAGATCGGCCAGCTCAGCCAGTCCATCCAGCAACTCTCCGGCGATCCGGCGAAGCTGATCGACGGGGCCGTCCCGTGGACCGGCGACTTCCTGAACCCCGAGACGATCCAGCTCGCGGGCGTCCTCACCGACCTCCAGGACGCCGGCGCGAACACCCTCACCACCCACTGGCGCACGGCGCTCGCAAACGCCGACCAGATCGGCGAGACCGACGTGCTCGGCCTCTTCCCGGACCACCCGGACAGCGGCCGGGCCGCCGCCGACGCGCTCGAACTCCAGCGTGACCGGATCGAGCAGCAGATGGCCGCGGACTACGCCGCCTTCGACGCCGCCGAGACGCTGACCGAACTGATCGCCGGCGCCCAGACCAAGCTCGAGGACCTCCGCGGCCAGACGAACCTCTCCGGCACCGCCCTCCAGCAGGCGCAGATGGCGGGCCAGCTCACGAACGCCGAGATCCAGGTGGCCGTGGCCCAGCTCGCCGGCTACAGCGCCGTCCGCGACACCCTGCACCGGCAGCGGCGCGAAGTCGAGCGGCGCCGGTACCTCAGCCGCTGGACGGACGCGGAACTCGACGTGGCCTCGCGGCTCGCAGCCCACACTGCCACGGTCGCCGCGAACGCCGACGACCTCGAATCCGGACTCCTGCTCCCGAGCCGACACGGCGGCCGGTAGCCCCGGCCCGACGTTCTGCAGGACGGCACTACAGGACCGCGTGACATGCGTGATCGACACCGCGTGACAGCCCGCAGGACACGGGACGTCCCAACCGCTCCCGGGCGCGCGCGCCGCGCGCTCCCGCTGTGGCTCGCCGCCGCCCTGCCGGCGGTCGTGGCCGCGCCCGCCGCCGCCCAGCAGATCGACCCGAACGTCCCCACCGCCATCCCCGAAGACGAACTCACCAACACCATCGGCATCCTCGACCGCGTCCTCGTCGACCTCCTCACCCCCGGAACGCCCCCCATGCTCGACGCCGGCATGGACCTCTGGCGCGGTCTCGCCATCGTCCTCGTCGCCTGGACCGGGCTCCGCATCGCCTACAGCGGGACCGGATGGCGCGCCTGGGACCTCGTCTCCCTCGTCCTCACCCTCTGGATCCCCTGGCTCCTCCTCTCCACCTACGACACCGACATCCCCGGCATCGGCATGCCCTTCCCCATGATCCTCCCCCGCGGCGCCAACGAGATCGCCGCCTACTTCGCCGCCAACACCGTCGCCACCATGACCGAGGAACTCACCAACCTCGGGCATCAGGTCGCCCTCCAGATCACCACCGCCTGGAACGAACTGAGCCTCTGGGAGCTGGTCAACGCCGGCCACTCCCTCCTCGTCACCCTCGTCGCCGGCGTGGTCCTCAGCGCCCTCTTCTTCCTCCTCTTCCTCGTCATCTTCGGGATCGGCGTCGCCCAGGTCCTCTTCGCCAAGGTCGCCATCGCCATCTTCATCTTCCTCGGCCCCGTGATGATCCCCTTCTACGTCTTCCAGCCCCTCCAGTTCCTGTTCTGGGGCTGGTTCAAGGGGCTGCTGACGTTCAGCCTCTACAGCGTCATCGCCGCCTGCCTCCTCCGCGTCTGGTCCGGCATCGCCGTCGGCTACATCACCAGCATGACCAACTTCAGCTTCGACTACACCACCATCGGCACGCACCTGCTCTGGTCCATCGCCATCATCCCGCTCTGCATCGCCGCGGTCCTCAGCACCCTGAAGGTCGGCGACATCGCCACCGCACTCGTGACCGGCGGCGGCGCCGGCGGGTCCGGCGCGATGGGCCTCGCCGGCGCCGGGACCATGATGATCCGGACCGCGACCGTCGCCGCCGCTCCGGTGAAGGGGGCCTGACGGACCGTGCCCCGCCGCAAGAAGCCGGACCCCGGCCGGGAGTTCGCCGAGATATGGGGCGAACAGGTCGCCTCCAACCGCTTCCTCCGGACCTTCCTCTTCGGACTCGCCGGACTCGCCCTGCTCCTGCTCGTCGCCGTCGTCCGGCTCTCCGACGTGGAGGCCCCGAAGCCCATCGTCATCCGCGTTGACGAGGTGGGCCGCGCCGAGGCGCTGGCCTACGAGGCGGTCGAAGCGAGCGCCGATCCCCTCGACCCCACCACCAAGTACTTCCTCAACCAGTTCCTCTCCGACTTCTACAGCCGCCGCATCGCCACCGTGGAGGCGTCGTGGGGGCGCTCCCTCCGCTTCCTCACCTCCGACCTGGCGAACGCCGCCTTCCGCACCGACAGCGCCGGCGTCGCCGCAGTGGCCGCCGGCCTCGCCTCCGAGGAACGGCAGGTCGAGAACGTCGTGCTCCGGATCAACCCGAACCCCGAGCCGCCGCACGCGGCCACCGCCGACTTCGACCTCGTGACGCTCGAGCGCGGGAACGAGCTCGACCGCGAGCGGTGGAGCGTCACCCTCCAGTTCCTCTTCCTCGACCAGGTGCCCGGCGACCTGCTGCCGTTCAACCCGATGGGCCTGCTCGTCACCTACCTCCAGGCGGACCGCGCCCTCGGCTTCGATTGAGCACCTGCCCCCGCTGCGGGCGCGACCGGCCCCTCCTCACGGGCGCCGAACTCCCGCTCCTCGTCCTTCTCGCGGCCGTCCTCTTCGCCCTCCTCGCCTACCAGGCCGGCTTCGAAGCCGGGGCCGCGGCGGCGGCAGCGGCGCTGGCCTCGCCATGACCACAGCGACCGCCACCGCGTCCCCGCCGCCCACGCTTGCGGAACGGGCCGCGGTCCTTCGCGGCCTCGGCTGGCCGGAGCGTGAAGCGGAATGGCTCGCCCTCGTCTGCCTCCACTCCGGCGTGTTCACCAGCAGCCAGTACCAGGCGCGGTACGGCATCAGCCAACCGGTCGCGAGCCGCTTCGTCACCGCGGCCCTCGACGCCGGGATCGCACGCGAAGAACCCATGCCGGATCGCCGGACTCCTGAACAGATCTGCCACATCCACTCCCGCGCCCTCTACCGCACCCTCGGAATCGAGAACAACCGGCATCGCCGCCGCAGCTCGCCGGACCTCCTGCTCCGGCGCCTGCTCTCCCTCGACTACGTCCTCGAGCGCTCGGACCTCCCCTGGCTCCCCACCGAGCCGGAGAAGGTGGCCCACTTCCAGCGCCTCGAAGTCCCCCTCACCGACCTGCCGCAGCGCGTCTATCGCGGTCCCTTCTCCACCCGGTCCACCCGGCGCTATTTCGCCTTCAAGCTCCCGGTCGCCGGCAACGACACGACCACCACGTTCGTCTATGCCGACACCGGCGGCCGGCTCCGGCTCCAACGCGAGCGCATCCGCGCCTGGGCCGACGCCCACGGCCGTCTCTGGCAGGCCCTCCGTGATCGCGGCCACGCGGTTCACATCGTCGCCGTCACCCGCACCGCCGCGGACGCCGCCGCGCACGCGGCGATCCTGGAAACCTGGCGCGGGCCACCCGCGCCCGCCGCTTCGCTTTCAGCAGCGGACCGGCAACTCCTCGACGCAGTCGAAAGCGCCAACTCCAACGGCGACCTCTCTCGGCTCGACCGGTACGGCGGCTGGCTCGAAGCGGGCAAGGCCGCGCTCCGCATCAGGCAGCGCCGACAGGACGCCCGCGACTCGTCCGGTTCCATCGACGCCTGTTCCACCCACGTCGCTGAGCGTCTCGCTCCCGACGTGCTCGCTCTCTGACTCACCAGGAGGCTTGCCCCGTGCCCGACACCCCCGACACCAACACCCCGACGAGAGAACTCCGCGTCGGTTCCTGCAAGGCCGCGGTCTGGGAGAACGAGTCCGACGGCCGGTCCTTCTACTCCATCACCTTCGCGCGGCTCTACCGGACCGACGACGGCTGGCGCAGCACCGGCAGCTTCGGCCTGAACGACCTCCCGCACCTGGCGATGCTGGCCGACCGCGCGCACCAGGCCGTCGAGGAGCTGGCGCGCGACTCGCGGGAGTAGCCCCGCTTCGAGGTCACCCTCGGGGCCGCTTTTGTACGAATGAAGGACACACACCCCCTTTATTCGCGGCTTTATTCGTACACCCGTCCGTGACCGTTCCCGAAAGCCGTTGGCACCGCTGCGGTTCGCTCGCATACTCCCGAACCGCACTCTCCGCCCGGGGCGGAGAATGGGGCTGGGAGCGACCCCCCTCCGATCTACGGATCTACAGCCCCGAAAACCGGCGCTTCATTCGCCGGTCTATTCGTGGTGCGGGGTCGCTCCCAGCCCGCGCCTGCGGCGCGAGTGATCCCTGCGGGAAGGCTTCTCCGGGCTGATGGCGCTGCCTGCACCCCCGCCCTCGTGGCACACCTCGAGGACGCGTCTCGCGGACCTCCTCATCCCCGCCGCCGCGGCCCTCGGCGCGCACTTCCTCACGCTCCGCCACCGCTCGTTCCTGGCGCCCGGCGACGTGCCGATCCTCGACCTCATCGAGTTCGAAGACCCGCTCGCGTACACGGTCATCCGTGTCTGGTACCACCTGGCGCCGGCCTGGGTCACCTTCGCCCTCGGCTGCGTCGTCGTCCGCTATGCCGCGCCCCTCCGGCGCGCCGCCGCCCGGGCCGCCGCGGCCGCCCTCGACCACGGGGGAGGCGCCGCCGAGACCCTCGACCGCCTGCTCAGCTGGCGGCTCGTCGCCGCCCTCGTTCTCGCGGCTCTCGCCCTCGCGTGGTCCGCCGCAGCGCGTCCCTTCCCCGCGCCCGGCGATGTTCCCCTCCTCGACCTCATCGAGTTCGAAGACCCCGGCTTCTACGCCGTCCTCCGCACCTGGCATCTCGTGATGCCGTCCGTCATGGCATCCCTCGGCGTCATGGTCGTCACCAGCTCCTACCGCCTCTGGTTCGGCTCCCGCACCCGGGACCGTCGCCCCGGCCGCGGGACCCTGCCGCGCTGGACCACGTCACCCGACGACGACTCTCCCTCTCTCGTGGTCGGGGAAGTCCACCATCCCACCGAGCCGCGCGAGATCCGGCGGCCCGCCTGGCTCACCATCCCCGAGCGCGGCCTGTATACCGGGGTCGCCATCTTCGGCGCCGTCGGGACCGGCAAGACCTCCGCCTGCATGCGCCCCTTCGCGCAGCAGCTCCTCTCGTGGCAGTCCGCGGACCCGCGGAAGCGGGCCGCCGCTCTCGTCCTCGAAGTCAAAGGCGACTTCTGCCACGACATCCGGGCGGTCCTCGAAGAGGCCGGCCGGGGCGACGACTACACCGAACTCGCCCTCGGGGGCCGCTGGCAATGGAACCCCCTGGCGTCCGCGCTGGACAGCTACTCGCTCGCCTACACCGTCGCGTCGCTGCTGAACCAGCTCTTCGGGAAGAGCAAGGAGCCCTTCTGGCAGCAGGCGTACACGAACCTCATCCGCTGGCTGATCGAACTCCACCGCGCGCTGCCCGACCAGTGGGTGACCTTCCGCGACCTCTACCACTGCGCCATCGACCCGAAGCTCATCGGCGAGAAGATCGAACAGGCTCAGGCCCTCTCCGGCCCACCGCCCGCGTCCACCATCGTCGTTCCGCGCCTCGACGTGTCCCGCCACGGCGACGCGGGGCTGCTCAACTACCGCTGGGAGCCCGCCGGCGGCGAAGGCCCCACGGAGCGAGTCCGGACCCCCTACGACAGGGACCTGCTCGACGCCCTCGCTGCGCTCGCCATCCCGGCCACCGTCGAGGAACACACCCGGCCGCCGAGCGAACACGCGCAGCGCGTCGCCGCCATCGAACGCTGGTACCGCTACGACTGGCTCCAGCTCGACCCCAAGCTCCGCACCTCCATCGTCGAGGGTGTCAGCGTCTTCCTCTCCATGTTCGACCTCCCCGACGTGGCCCGCGTCTTCTGCCCGCCTCCGCCGCGACCGGCGCCGCCCGTCCCCGCCGACCTCCCGCCGCCGCCGCCTGGCGCCACGCCCAGCGCCGCCACCGGCCTCCTCGAGCGCCTCCCGCCCCTCCAGCAGCTCATCGAGTCCGGAAAGGTCATCGCCCTCAACATGCCGGCCGGCGCCAACCCCGCCCTCGCCCGCACCGTCGGCGTCCTCCTCAAGAACGCCTGGCTCCAGACCCTCCTCACCCGCCCGGCGGCGATCAAGGCCAACCCCAACCGCTACTTCCGCCCCGCCGTCTTCCTCTGCGACGAATACCAGAGCTTCGCGTCCGTCGGAGAGGACGACCCCGCCGGCGACGAAAAGGCCTTCGCCCTCACCCGCCAATCGCGCGTCATCCCCATCGTCGCCACCCAGTCTATCAGCTCGCTCAAGAGCGTGCTGTCCGGGCAGGACGCCTGGCGCACGCTCCTCCAGACCCTCCGCACCAAGGTCTTCCTGTCCCTCAGCGACGACAGCAGCGCGGAGCTGGCGTCGAACATGTGCGGCAAGGTCCTCCGGCTCTCCCCGTCCTACTCCTTCACCGAGTCCGCGAAGCCCGGCTTCTCGGTCATCACGGCCCGCGCCGGCGGGGCGAAAGGCACCCTCGGCACCTCGAAGTCCTACCGCGAGCAGCGGGAGCCGCTCTTCCACCCCCGCTCCTTCTCCCTCCTCGAGAACTGCCAGGCGATCGTCCTCCCCTACGACGGGACGAACGCGCAGCCCGCCACCCGCGTCTACCTCAAGCCCCACTACCTCCCCCGCGACCGCCCCTACTGGCGCGCCCGGGAAGCCGGCCAGTTGTGAGCATCCGCATCACCCACCTCAAGCGGTTCCTCCCCGGCCTCGACGCCGTGCTCGAAGACGCGGCCGTCACCGAACTGATGGTGAACGGCCCGGCGAACGTCTGGGTCGAGCGCGCCGGCGCGGGCCTCGAACCCTTCGCCGCGCCGAAGCTCACCGCCGGCGTGCTCCACCGCGCCGCCATCCAGATCGCCCGGCCCCTCGGCCTCGACCCGGAAGCGAAGCCCACCCTCGACGCCCGCCTCGACGATGGCTCCCGCGTGGCTATCTGCGTGCCCCCCGCCTCGCCCCAGGTCGCCATCACGATCCGGCGCTTCGGGAAGCGCGGCTTCTCCCCCGAGGACCTCGTGGCCGCCGGCTCGCTCCCCCGGACCGTCTTGGACGCCGCCCGGACGACCCTCGCCGAGCGCCGGAACATTCTGGTGGCCGGAGGCACCGGCTCGGGCAAGACCACGATGCTGAACGCCCTCATCTCGCTCCTGCCGCCGGCCGAGCGCATCGTCTCCATCGAAGACACGCTCGAACTCAAGATCCACCAACCGAACACCGTCCGCTTCGAGGCCCGCGAACTCGGGAAGTCCGCCACCACCGTCCGCGACCTGGTGAAGCACTCGCTCCGCCACCGCCCCGACCACATCGTGGTCGGCGAGATCCGCGGCGCCGAGGCCGCGGACCTGCTGCAGGCCCTCAACACCGGCCACGGCGGCAGCCTCACCACGATCCACGCGAACAACGCCACCTCCGCGCTCGACCGGCTCGCCAGCTGCGCCATGCAGGCCCGCGACCTCCCGTGGGACGCGATCTGCCGCAACATCGTGAACGGCATCTCCCTCGTGCTCCACATGAGCCGGATCGAGGGCCGGCGCGCCGTCGAGGAGGCCCGCACCCTCACCGGCTGGCGCAGCGACGACAACACTTGGCTCACCACCCCGGCGTACGTCCCCGCCGTCCCGGAAACACGGCCCGCCGCAGCCCCCTGATCCCTGCCGTCCACGCCCGCTGGAGGCCCGATTCGGGCCGGAAACCCCCGATTCCGTGGCCCCAGGAGCCTCCGAACGCCTCCTGACGCGCACCAACACCCGTTCGCAGGCTCACAGCGCCGCTCCCCGTCCCCCGAGTCGCCCGCTGTCCCGGATCCCGGCACCGGACCCTTCGGGCGCGCCTCGCGCCCCCGGAGCGCGGACCTCGTGGAGCATCCCGAGGACCGCGTCGCCCCACACTTACGCGGCGGCAGCTCCGGGCAAACCCTCCACCCCCGCCGCGTGAGATGCCACGAGGTCGACCGGTGCGGTGCCGGCACCACCCCCGCCTCGCTCCGCGCTGCCCGCCCGCGATCCGATACCGAAGCCCGGACGGCGCGCGCCGCTCGTCATCGCCCGACTGTTCCCGCCAACGGCTTAAACCGCTAGCTAGAGCCGTTCCCGTAGTCATGCCTGTTGGTACTTCGAAGCAGCGCCGGTGGGTTCGTGTTCAACTGCCGGTTGGCAACATATCTCCTCGTACTTCAGCAACTCGCCGCGAAGAATGGCCGCAAATCGCCGCACACGACTCACAGTGTCCAAACCCAGCCCGACGAACTCCGAGCCATCGTAGACACCGGAAAATCCGAGTACGGGGCCGCCGAGTGTCGGCAAGCGTCGGGTCCGAGCGTCGGTACTCCCTTCGGCCAGTTGTGAGTCGCTGTCGGCGAGCCCAACGCATGACCGTCGATTGCGGCGGTCATCCAGCCCGGAGCAGCGAACCCGACCCCGTGAGTAAGGGGACGATTCGCTGGGTGGCTCGCGACTCACAGCACTCTACTACACGATCAGTTGAGCGCACCTCTCGGAGTGGACCGACTCAGGCCGTGATTCGGACGGGGAGGGGGCATTACATCGCTGACTACTCAGGAGCCTCGCTTCCAAACCTGCTGCGCGCCATAGTATCGTCGCCCCGTTCCTTCCTCCGTATGGCGATAAGCCCCGCCACTTAGCTCCCGAACCGCCAACTCAGCGACGCCTTGATCCGGCGCCCCTTGGGGTCGTGGGTGAAGCCGTCGTAGGCCTGCTCGATGTTGACCCACGGGGGGATCCGCCCGGTCAGGTTCAGGCCGTAGACCGTGAGGTTCACCCCGCCGGGAGCGCGCCACAGGAAGCTCATGTCCCAGGTGAGGAACGGGTCGATGACGGGCACGATCTCGTCGTCCCCCTGGTCCTCGTACGACGAGATGTAGTTCACGTAGCTCGCCAGCCGGTAGTCGTTCCAACTGTAGGCGGCCTGCC
>JAJEIY010000036.1 GCA_022828085.1 Acidobacteriota bacterium
CACCCGGTATTCCTCCCTCACGCGCCTTGTCAGCCGGGCGCCTCGCCGTTCTCGATGCTCACGCCAGTTCCACCACCGGCTGTTACGCGCCTTGTCAGCCGGGCGCCTCGCCCGTCTCGGCGCTCACGTGGGTTTCACCACAGGCTGCTAATCCGCGCCATCCGCTGATAACTTGCGATCCGTGACCGCGAAGCGCCGCCTGCCGTCGCTCGGCAACCTGATGCTCATCGGAATGGGCGTCGGGGTGGCCGCCGGAATCCTCTTCGGCGAGAGCGCCACGCGGGCCGCGTTCCTTGGCGACATCTTCATCCGGCTGCTCACCCTCGTCGCCGTCCCGCTGGTCTTCTTCAACCTCATCGGAGCGCTCGCTTCCTCGGGGGCATCCGGAGGCGTCAGCCGGCTGCTGCTTCGGATCGGGACTTTCTTTGCGCTGACCACCGTTGCCGCCCAACTGGTCGCGCTGGCGGTCGTCGGCCTGCTTCGTCCCGGAGCCGGCCTCGCTCCTTCGGGAGAGGGCGAAACGGGTCCGGGGCCGACCGCCGTCCCGGGTTTCGAGGACTTCCTGTTCACCATGGTCCCCGACAACGCGCTCCGGGTTTTCGTGGACGACCGGGTCACGGCGGTGGTGGTGCTCGGCCTGATGGTGGGTTTCGCCACCTGGGGTCTCGACCCGGAACGGCGCGCGGATATCACCCGTTTCTTCGCTTCGGGGACCGCCCTGCTGCGGCAGCTTGTCTCGGGCGTTCTGTGGTTCGGACCGGTCGGTGTCGCCGCCCTCGCGGCGGCCAGCGTGGGCGAATACGGAAGCTCGATTTTCGGTCCGCTCGGCGTATATATTGCGGCTGTCTGGATCGCGGACGTCGCGATCTTCGCTCTGTATTTCGCCGCCCTGCGCTTCCTGGCGGCGACTTCCCCGCTGTCGTTCGTCCGGCGGACGGCGACCGTGTGGACGACCACCGTATCCACCTGCAGCAGCCTCGCGAGTCTCGGCGCCTCGCTGAACGCCGCCGAGAAGATGGGTCTGCCCCGCTCGACCTATGCCCTCACCTTGCCGCTCGGCGCCCAGTTCAACAAGGACGGGAGTTCCGTCCTGCTCGCCGGGATCGTCCTGTTCACCGCGCAGGCCGTCGGAGTGTCGTTCGGGGTCGGGGAACTGCTGGTGCTGATCGCCTTGGGAGCCCTTCTGTCGGCCGCCGCCCCGGGAGTGCCCAACGGAGGGCTGGTGAACCAGTTCCTGCTGCTCCGCGCCTTCGGGCTGCCGGTGGAAATCGGGGTGCTCGTCGCGGGCATCTATCGGCTCGTGGACATGCCCACCACCACCGCCAACATCATGGGTGACCTGGTGGGGACCATGGTCGTCAATAGCAGGGAAAAGGAGGACCCGACCGGTGTCCACTAGTGCATTCGAGCCTGTCCGGAGCGCTCGCTCGCTCTATCCCGGGGCCGCCCGCCGGCCCTATCTGAACGTCGCGGTCCGCAGCCTGCTCGCCAGGCCGGTTCGCGAGGTCTGCGACCGGTACCTCGACGGCGCCATGGAGGGAGGACCCGACAAGGAGGAGCTGTTCGACACCGTGGAGCGGGGCCGCGCCCGGTTCGCCCGCTGGATCGGAGCGCACGCGGACGAGGTGGCATGGACACGCAACGTCACCGACGGCATGAATCTCTTCCTCACGGCCATCGACTGGCAGGACGGAGACGAGGTGGTCTATTGCCCCGACCTGGAACACCCGGCCAACGTGCTGCCGTGGCGGAACCTGGCGCTTCGCCGGGGGGTGACGCTCAAGGCGGTGCCCGCTGACGGAGGACGGTTGCCCTCCGTCCGGATGGCGGAGGCGGTCGGGCCCCGGACCCGCGTCATCGCGGCCGCCGCCGTTTCCTATTCGCCCGGGTTCGTCGCCGACCTCGCCCCGCTCAAGGAGGCGCGGGACGCGTCCGGAGCGCGTCTGGTAGTGGATGCGGCCCAGTCCGTGGGCGTGCTCCGCACCGATGTGGACCGGATGGGCGCCGACGTGCTCGCGGTGGCCACCCAGAAATCGCTCTCGGCGTTCTATGGCACCGGCTTCCTGTATTGCCGCCGGGGCGTCGCCGAGGCGCTGAAGCCCGCCGCCCTCGGCCGTCACGGAGTGATTTTCAACGCTTCCGAGACCGCGCTGCCCGATGCCGGCATCCCCTACGCTCCCGGGGCCCGCCGTTTCGACCTCGGGAACTACAACTACCTGGGGGCGGTCGCCGCCGACCGGGCCCTCGCCATGCTGGAGTCGTTCGGGGCGCAGGCGATCGAAGAGCGAAGCCTCGGACTGTCGCGCCGCCTCGCGGATGGCCTCGCGGAACTCGATCTGCCGTTGACCGGGGGCGCTCCCGGACCCTGGCTTTCCCACATCGTCACCGTTGGGGCACTCGGCCGCCAGGGCGAACGCACGGTGAAGGATCCGGGGCTGGCCGATCTGTGGGCCCGCCTGAAGGCCGCCGACGTCGTCATGTCGGTGCGGCGCGCCGTCCTGCGCCTGTCGTGCTTCATCCACAACGACGAAGCGGACATCGACCGGGTGCTCGAGGTGGCCCGCGAGTGGCGCCGCGGGGCGGCCCGCCCGGCGCTGACGGAAGTGGCCTAGAATTTCCGACCCGCAGTCACCGCCGCCCCGTGCGGCCCCCAACCCCTACAACGGAGAACGATCCATGACGCGCATCGCTTCCTTCACGCTCGCCGCGCTGGCCGTCGCGGCGCTGGCCTTCGCCCATCCGCACTTCAACAAGACGGTTTCCACCACCATCGGCGAGGTGGAAGTCTCCGTCTCCTACAACTCCACCGACGCCAACATGGAGCGCGTGGCGGCGGTCGAGGCCGGCACGTTCGTCAGTCCCCGCGGGCCGCGCCTGAACCTCTCGGCCGACGTGATGGCCGGCGATATGACGATCGCCGCCGGCGAATACACCATCGGCGTTCTCAAGGGTGAGGACGGTTCCTGGACCATGGCGCTCCACGAGGGCCGGATCCCGCGGGGAGAAATGCCCGACATGGGCAAGGTGATGAAGCTGGACTCGCGCTTCTCCGACCAGATGGGCACCGCCGATCACATGCTGATCGACATCACCGCGGGTTCCGGCGACTTCGCCGGAAAGCCGGTGCTGACGATCCACTTCGGCAACATGCACCTCCAGGCCGCGATCGGATAGTCCGGCGAGCCGTCGCGCCCGCCGGCGGCCTACCGGCCGAAGACGAGCATCAGCGACAGGCCCGGCCCGCCGCCCCGGACGCTGGTGGGAACGGTGACCCGCACCTCGGGGAAGTCGGCGACCCAGCTCTCTTCTCCGTAGCCCGCGTATTGCCCCTCGGCGCGGATCGCGACGCGTTCGCCCAGACCCTTTTCGAACCCGACCCCCAAGGTCCAGGCGAGGAAGTCCAGGTCCCGAGGGTCGGCGCCGGACGTGAACTGGTCCGGAGTGCACGGAATCGGCGAAAGACACCCGTGCCAGTTGACCGTCACTTGCGCTGAGACCCGCCGCAGGCCGGCCAGGACATACACGCTCTCGTCGCGCGACCCCAGTCCGCCGGGGCTGCCGCCGAGACGAAACGTCAGCCCGTAGCTGTGCCGGTTCTCGAACGACCAGTCGTCCGGCCACACTTCGCCGAGCTGTCTTCCGGACGGGGAGGTGCCCGAACCGTCGAGCTGCGCTTCGAGCGTGCCGCGGTGAAACGCGAAGTCCGCTTCGGCGCTGGCAAACGTCCCGCCACCCAGCGGCCAGCGGTAGCCGGCCAGCAGCGCCAAGCCGGCCAGCGGACCGCTGGCGGACCCCTCGTCCTCGAACACCTCGCCGCGGCGCGGCGCCGGAACCAGGGTGTCCGGATCGGTGTTGTCGACGGCTTTTTCGTACGTGACCCCGGTGCGCTCGAGGGGCAGGGCGATCCCGAAACGAAGACCGCGGCGATCCTGCGCGGAAGCGGGTTCAGCCGGGCTGAGCCCTGCTGCGAGTCCGGCAACGAACGCGAGCAGCGTGCCGGTGCGGTTCACGGTGCTTGGCTCCTCCCCCGCCTCAGGGTTCGAGCTGGCGGAGCAGGTTCTGCGCTTCCTGGGCGAACGGATCTTCGGCGGGAACGGAGCGCAGCAGGTCCCTCGCTTCCGGGATCCGCTGCTGCGAGAGGCGGGTCACCGCCATGAAGAAGCGGATTCCGGGCTGGTTGGAGTCCAGGTTGTAACTCTGTTCGAACGCCCTGCCGGCCGCCGCGGAGTTGCCGTCGAGGACGTGCAGCCGTCCCAGGTTGAGCTGCTGGGGCGCGTCGTCGGCGAAGAAGTTGCCGCGGATCGCGTGCAGGCGCTTCGCCAGTTCGAAGCTCCTCTCGGCTTCTCCCGGAAGGGTGCGGATGCCGAGGTTGAGAAGCGAGATGGCCGCGTTCATCCGTACGGAGCGGCGTTCATCCTGGACGCGGGCCACGAGGGTGTCCCGGATCTCGGAGGACGCGGTGTTCCCGGTCTCTCCCAGTTTCAGCGAAGCGACGGCCCGCACCAGGGGATGCGCATCGCCCGAGGCGGCGAGCAGGGCGCGGGTCGCCGGCTCCCGGGTCGCCGGGTCGGCAAGGTAGCGCCCGAGATGTCCGGCGGCGTTCGCGCGGTTGATGGGGCCCTCGCCTTCGTCGGCCGACATGGCGAGCAGGAGGTCGAGCGCCTCCCGGCTCAGCTCGCGCGCGCCGGTGTAGGCATCGGCCCGCCGTTCGATCTTCCGGCGGCGCGGCGTCTGGCCCCACCACTCGTCCATCCGCTCGGCCGCCCATTCGGGACTCTCGGCGGTGTGGCATTCGTTGCAGGCGTTGGGCACTCCGTATCGGGCGGTGTTCCGCGGCGAGGGGATCGAGATGCTGTGGTCGCGCATCTTCGCCCGGATGCTCGTCACGCTGCGCGGCATGTGGCACTCGACGCACGAACTGCCCTCGCTCTGGGCGGGGTGGAAGGTGTGCGCCGTGAGATCGGCGCCGATCGCCTCGTGGCAGCCGGTGCAGAGTCCGTTGTTGGTCGGGAGGAGCTGTTCGTTCTTCTCGATGTCCGGGCGGTGGGGATCGATGTGGCAACCCGTGCAGGTGGCGCCTCCCTCCACGAAGCACTCGCTCTGCCAGATGCCGAGCGTGTTGGTGGAGAACCGCCGGGTCTTCCCGTCGGGGTACCAGGTCGGGTCCTCGGAAGGCTCCTGGGTGTACTCGAGGATCGGGAAGAAATGGTCGAAGTAGTTGTCGCCGGCGGCGAACCCGAAGGCCATCTGGTCCCGGAACGAATGGCACTGGGCGCAGACCATCGAGTTCGTCTCGTGGTCCAGCCGGGTCTGCTGCACGATGTAGCTCGCGGGATCGTCACCGTAGAAGCCGAGGTTCATGTACTTGTCCACGTGCCGGCTGCCCGGTCCGTGGCAGCGCTCGCAGGTGGTGCCGAAGTCGAGCCAGGTGGTGTCGTAGCGGTCTTCCCCGGGGCGGAAGCCCTTGATCTGGTCGCTCACGTGGCAGCCGAAACAGTTCTTGTTCCAGAGCTGCACCGGGACGATGCCCTCCGCCTGGTCGGGGGCCGCGATCTCGAGGTTGTGGAACCACTCCCGGCGCAGCACGTCCCAGGTCGGCGGCAGCACGATGACCCGGCCGTCCTCGAGCGTCGTCAGGTAGTGCTGGATGCGGCGGTTCCCGAGCGTGTAGTCCACCCGGTGCTCGACGGGCTCCCCCGTGAAGAACGGCTCGGTGATGAAGTACCTGGAGCCGACCCGGCGGATCCGGTACTCCTCGCCGCGGAGCCTGAGGACTTCCTGGGAGAAGTCCCCGAGCACCTGGCCGGGGACGGCGGGCTGCACCATCTTGGAATGGCGCGAGGAGGTCCAGTCGTCATGGGCCTGCTCGTGGCAGGTCAGGCACTCGGCCGAACCCACCATCATGGCGGGCTGTTCGGACAGGGGCGGGGGGACCGGCTGCGCCGCCTGAACCGCGGCCGCCGCGATGGGCGGTGAGCCGACGGAGGTGGCGAAGAGGCCGAGGGCCGCCAGAGCGGCCACGCCGGCGCAAGCGAGGACGAACCTCACGAGGACGGCTCCGCCACGACGTGGATCCGGCGTGCGGCCGGGGCCTCGACCTCGCTGCTGGTGCCCGAAGGCCAGAGCACGGCGGCGGACACCGCCCGCCCGCCGGAGCCGAGGCCGAAAACCACCTCGAGCTGGTTCTGCGAGGCGTACCCGGTGGCGCTCTTCACGACGCGGGTCTCGCTGCGGGTCATGCCGGCCTCCTCGATGGCAACGGTGATCTTCGCACCGATTCCGTCCCGGTTCGAATTTCCCCCCCGGAGCCGGAATCCCACCCAGCCGTTCCGCTCGCCGCCGTCGTTCCGGAAGAGACGCGCCGGGCCGCCGTTCCCGCTGACCGCGAGGTCCGGATCGCCGTCGCCGTCGATGTCGCCGAAGGCCGCTCCCCGGGCCACCATGGGCCGGGCGAGATCCGGGGAGGCGGTGGTCACCTCGTCGAAACCGCCGTCCCCCCGGTTCCGGAAGAGATGGGGGGCCTGGCGGTAGCTGACCCGCTGCTGGACGGCGGCGATGTCGTTTTCGACGTGCCCGTTCGCAACGAAGATGTCCTGGCGTCCGTCGAGGTCGTAGTCGAAGAAGAAGGCCCCGAAGGCCAGCGTGAGGAGACTGTTGCGGCCGATCTCCGAGACGGGCGCCTGGTCGATGAAGAAGCCGACGCCCTCGTTGTGGTAGAGCGAGACCATCTCGTTCGAGAAGTTCCCGATAACGAGGTCGGGCATGCCGTCGCCGTCGTAGTCCGAGGCGTCGATCCCCATGGCGCCCCGGGCGGCGCCGTTCTCCGCGAAGGCGATCCCGGAGAGCACTCCGGCGTCCTCGAACCGCCCGCCGCCGAGGTTCCGGTAGAGATAGTTGGGCTGGGTGTCGTTCGCCACCGCGAGGTCGAAGAGCCCGTCGTCATCGAAATCGAGGACCGCGACGCCGAGTCCCTTCCCCCGGGGGTTGAAGAGTCCCGCCTCCCGCGTGACGTCGGTGAACCCCTCGACGCCGTCGTTCCGGTAGAGGATGGCGCTCGCCCCGTTGTACGACTCCGGGGTGCAGTAGCTCTTGTTCACCCCGTCGAGGGCGCAGAAGATGTCCTCCTCGATCGACCACTCCACGTAGTTCAGCAAGAAGAGATCCAGGTCTCCGTCCCGGTCGGCGTCGAGCCAGGTGGCGACGCTCGAGAAGCCGGGATCCGCGACCGAGGCGGCGTGCGGCGCCTCCCGGAACACCCCGCCGCCCGTGTTCTCGAGCAGGCGGTTCGGCCCGAGGACGGTGAGATAGAGGTCCTGGTCCCCGTCGGCGTCGTAGTCGGCGATGGCCACGCCGATGCCGTAGAGCGGGGCGTCGAGGCCCGAGCCGGCGGTCGCATCCTCGAAGGTCCCGTCGCCCCGGTTCCGGTACAGCGCCGCGGTGGGCTCCGGTTCCGTCCGGTGTCCCGGCCACCGCCGGCTGTTCACGAAGAGCAGGTCCTGGTCGCCGTCGCCGTCGGCGTCGAAGAAAGCCACCCCGCTTCCCATGGTCTCCGGCAGGTACTTCTCGCCGAAGGCCCCGTTCTCGTGGACGAAGTCGATCCCGGCGGCCTCGGTCACGTCCACGAAACGCGGCTCCTGGGCGGCGACAGGCGCTCCCAGCAGAGCCGCAGCCAGGGCGGCGCCGGCCGCCGTCCGGAACCGCAGCGGTGCGCTCACGACCTCCACCGGATCAGAGGTCACGCCAGGCGGTCTTGTCTTCCTTCGAGTTCCACTCGTCCAACGTCGTCTGCACGCCTTCCAGGTACCCGTCCGAGGCGTCTCCGGCATCATCGGGAATCCCGTCGGCCGGGGATTGCAGGTCGGCCTTTGTAGCGGCGAGGTCGGCTTTGGTCGCGAGGGCGTGGGCCATGAGAGCGGTCTCGGGCAGGGCATTTAGCGTAACAACCTGTACGGCAAACCAACTGTGGGCCGAGCCTGGCGGGACGGTGGCACGCACACCCCGCCGCTCGTGAAGGTGGCGGAACGGCTTGGAACGCCGACCTCCGGTCGGCACGCGCTGCGCAATCGCGCAGCGCACGGCGCGGCGCCGACCCGCGGCACGGTTGTATCTCGGTGCGACGCAACACACGGAACGTTCCTGGACCTCGGTCGCTCAAGGCGCGTGGTGGAACGTCGTCCGCGGGCCGCCGGCCCGCTGTGCCGACCGGAGGTCGGCGTTCCAAGCCGGCGGAGCGATCGCGGCCGATGGCGGATCCGCGCCAGTGCATTCTCACCGCAGTCGGGCCGCGTCGGTCTCACCACGGACTGCCAACGGATCGTGCCATTCCGGGACAGAAGGAGCGGTTCGCCAGGCCTCAACCGCCCGGCGGTGAGGCGCCCGCCGCAACCAATCCATTCCGGTGTTCGTGGATGGGGAGCCGCTCGTTGTTGTCGTCGGGATGGGTGCGCCGGTAGTCACCGGTCACGAACTGGGAGGCTTCGTCGGCCTTGAAGCGCAGGTAGAGCTCGCGGTGCCGGGCCGCGCGCTCCGGATCCCGGAGCCCCTGGGAAGCGAGCATCAGGTTGTAGTGGGCCTCGAGGTCCTCGGGATCGATGGCGAGCGTCTTCTCGAGCACCGCGACGGCTTCGGCGAAATCGCGCTGCAGGAACAGCAGGCGTCCCACCTGGTTGTTCACCACCCGGTCACGCGGAAAGACCTCCTGTACCGCGTTCAGGTCCGAGAGCGCCTCGTCGTAGCGGCCGAGCGCCTTGAGCGCCATCGCCCGGAAGAAGAGCGCCCGGGGGAGGTTCGGGGCGAGTCCGAGGGCCGCATCCGCCGCTTCCCGGGCGCCCTCGGGATCTCCTTCCTGGAGACGGACCCGGGCGAGATTGACCGGCGCGTCCGCGAATTCGGGGGCGAGCCGCGCCACGGTGGAGAAGGCGGCTTCGGCGGCGCGGAGGTCCCCCGCGAGCAGCATTCCGATGCCGTAGTCGTTGAAGCGAAGCGCGCGGGCGAGGTCGCCGGGGGCGGCTTCGGTCGGGGGAGAGGCTTCGCCGGCTACCGGTAGCCGGAGCGAGGCCGTGGCCATCTCCACGATCGGCACGTCGGGCGCCGCGACGTCGTCCGCGAACCGGACCGCCCGGTCGTCGTAGGCCGAAGCGACCTCGCCACCTTCCTCGAGCTGGCCCCGGAAGGTCCACTGGGTGTGCCACCAGTCGAACTTCCGGTAGTTCAGATGCGCGGTCAGGGTGACCGGCCCCTCGACGTCCTCCGGGACCTGCAACCGGTAGCGCACCGTGTGCGCGGCGCCCGGAGGGATCGGGGAGACGTAGAGGACGCTGCGCGCCGACCAGGCGTTCCGCTTGTTGATCGGGTTGCCGCGCGCGTCGAGCAGGAGCGAGCGGAAGAAGTGCGCGGAGCCGTCCACCGGGGCGTCGTCCGCCTCGCCCGCCTCGCCGGTGAAGCCGCTCCAGAAGAAAGGTCGGCCGGCGGCGTCTTCCGCCTGGAACTCGAGCCAGACCTCCTGGGCGTCGATGGTGCCGCTCGGGAAGAAGTGGCCCACGTTGCGCGTGCGCACCACGACGTCGACCCTCACGGTCTCGCCCGGAACGAGGGCCGGCAAAGCCTCGTCGAGCGGGGCGCTCAGCTCGCCGAGCGGACCGGTGCCGGCGTAGCGGGTGGTGGGTGCGGCCGCCTCTTCTCCGACCGCGAAGGTGGACGCCAGCGCCAGCGGGTCCGGGCCGCCGGCCGCCGGCTCATCTTCGGGGCCCTCGCGGGCATCGTCACGGACGAGGCCGAAGATGTCCACGGTCACCTGTCCGGCGCGGAGGAAATCGCGGACCGCCTGGAGCTGTTCGTCCAGCCCGAAGTGGGTGGGAAGCGCGGTGTTGGCGGTGGCGAAGCGATGGGAACGGATGAGGCCGCCCACCGCGGCCGGATCCTCGCCGGCGACCGGCGGCATGTGGCAGTCGGCGCAGGTCTTCGGCGAATCCGGGTAGTAGAAGGAGCGGGCGCCCTCTCCGGACACGCCGCTCGCCTGCCAGTTGTCGTAGCTGTTGAAACCCCGCAGCCAGCGGTAGTCGTTCACCGGCTGGTCGAGGTGCACCTTGTGGCACGTCGAGCAGAAGGCCGAGCTGTCGCCGGTGTGGAGCGGCTTCAGGAATGCCTGGCGATGGGGTTCGGGGTCGAGGTGGATCACGAGGTCGTGAAGCGTCCGGATCAGCGGATCCTCGGAGGTGGCGAGGTCGTGCATCTCCGGGTACTCGATGACGAACCCGGCATTCCCCATCGTGTCCTTCACCCGGGTGATCGCGTGGCAGGAAACGCAGCCGAGTCCGGCGCTCGCGGACGGGCGGTCCACGATCTCGGCGATCGGCCGGTCCATGAGCCCGCTGAAGAGCACCGCGTGGTCGTGACAGCCGGCGCACCACTTCGAAGGGGTGACGCCGACGACGTCCTGCATGTACTCGATGGAGCGGCGGTACCAGGGGTTGTTGAAGGAGGCGAAACGGTGCGCCGACTCGCTCCACTGGTGGGTGATGTCGGCGTGGCAGCGGCCGCACGCGTCGCTGCCCAGGAAGAACTCCTCGGGGATGAGCCCGCCGTGAAGCGTCTCGGCCGCCGACGGGAAGAAGGGTCCGTCCACCCCGCCCATCGCCTCGCCGTCCATGGTCGTGGGCGGCAGGCCGGCGTTCAACAGCGGCCCGGACGCGGGCAGCAACGGTCTCAGGAGGGCGCCCGCCGGGATGGCGACGGCCAGCAGCAACGGAGCGAGCAGCATCCGCCGCCGGGCGAGCAGCCCCGCAAACCCGGCGGCGGCGGCGAGGTGGGCGTAGAGGAGCGGCCGGCTGGCCGGGGTCGATCCGACGATGGCGAGACCCAGTCCGGTGAGCGCCAGCAGGGTCCCCGAGACCCAGAACCAGCGCCGCAGCGGATCGGCTCGCAACGCCGGGCCGACCTTCTTCCACCCCCAGAGCATCAGCTTGAGCGCCGCGATGCCGAGCACCGGGTGCAGGAGGATCTGGGCGGAGTGGAAGAGGTTCGCTCCCCGCGCCGCCAGCAGGTATCCGGAGTTGATCAGCAGCAACGCCGCGGTGGCGGCCAGGAACCGGTGGCGGAGAATCAGGACGGCCCTCCGGACTCCACGCCGGCCTCGCGGAGCGCCTTCCTCGCGATCCGGGTGATCAGGATCGTGACCAGCACGAACGCGGCGAGCCCGACGATCCGCAACCCGGCTTCGAGCGGGTCCGATTCGCCGGCGACGGCGCGGGCGACGCTGCTCCCGAGATAGATGTAGAGAAGCGTTCCCGGGAGGATCCCGGTCGCCGAGGCCAACAGGTAGCCGAGGAACGAGACCCCGGTGAGGCCGTACGCGTAGTTCAGCACCGTGAACGGGAAGACCGGGGTGAGCCGGGTGAGGAAGACGATCTTCCAGCCCTCCGCGGCGACCGCGCGGTCCACCGCGGCGAAGGAAGGCTTCCCGGCGAGCCAGCCGGTGACCCGTTCGCGGGCGAGTCGCCGGGCGGCGAGGAAGGCGAGCGCCAGTCCCGCGGTGGCTCCGAGCCAGACGGCGGCGGTGCCCGCCGCGAACCCGAAGGCGCCGCCTGCGATCAGGGTGAGCGCCGACCCCGGGACCGCGAACACGGTGGCGACGGCGTAGAGCGCCGCGAACACCAGGAGGCCGGCGGTTCCCATCCCCTGCGCCCACGCGGCGCCCGCCTCGATCCAGTCCCCGATGGGGAAAATCACCACCAGCGCCACGATCAGTGCGAGCAGGGCTCCCAGCTTGAGCGTCTTGTTCATCGCCGCCTCCGGTAGAGCCACTCGAAGATCGCCTTCGCCCGGGGCGTCAGCCGCGTGCGCTGGTAGGCGTCCGCCACCCGCTGCGCCGCCTGCGCCCAGGTGGGATAGCCGTGAATCGTCGAGGACAGCGACGCCAGCCCGACCCCGTGCTTCGCGGCGACCATGATTTCGTGGAGGATCTCACCCGCGCGGGGAGCGCAGACGGTGGCGCCCAGGATCTCGTCCTTTCCCCTGCGGGTGACGACCTTGACGAAGCCTCGTGTCGCCGCCTCGGTGATCGCGCGGTCGAGGTCGTCGTTTTGGTGCCGGTGGACGTCCACCGGGATGTTCTTCGCCTCCGCGTCTTCCTCCCGGAGCCCGAAGTGAGCGACCTCGGGATCCACGTACGTCACCCAGGGGACGTAGCGGTAGTCCGCCTTCGCGCGGGGCAGGGGAGGCGGCAGGAGGATGTTCCGCACCACCAGCCGCGCCTGGTAGTCGGCGGTGTGGGTGAACCGGTAGGGGCCGGCCACGTCCCCGCACGCGTAGATGTGGCCCACGTTCGTGCGGAGCGCGCCGTCCACCGGCACGCCGCCGCGCACGTCGTACTCCACGCCGGCCGCTTCGAGGCCGAGATCCCGCACGTTCGGGGACCTCCCGGTGGCCACCAGGAGTCGCGAAGCGGTGACCGCGCGGGTGCCGCCGTTACAGCCCATTTCCGCGGTGATGTCGCCGTTCGGCTCCCGGCGGATGGCTTCGACCCGGCAGTCGGTGACCGTCTCGATCCCTTCGGCCGCGAAGGCCTCGTGGACGACCGCCGAGGCCTCGGCGTCGTCCCGGGGCAGGAGCCGGCTGACGTCGGTGAGGATCGTCACCCGAACCCCGAGCCGGTTCATGACCTGGCCCATCTCGCATCCGATGGGGCCGCCCCCGAGCACGATCAGCGACTCGGGAGGCGTTTCCTGCTCGTCGAAGAACGTCTCGTTGGTGAAGTAGGGCGCCTCGTCGATCCCGGGGATCGGAGGGACGAACGGCCGCGTTCCGGTGGCGATCACGAAGTGGGCGCCCTCGAGACGCGTTCCGTCGTCGAGTTCCACCGCGTGCGGGCTCGTGAACCGGGCGCGCGCCTCGAAGACGTCCACGCCGAGACCCTCGAACCGCTCGACGGAATCGTTCGGGGCGATCCGGGCGCGCCGCTCGCGCATGTGCTCGAAGACGCGCTGGAACCGGAAACGCGGCTCCATCGCATCGAGTCCGTGGGCTTCCGCATTGCGGATGCCCTGGATGAGTTTCGAGGTGGAAACGAGCGCCTTGGAAGGCACGCACCCGTAGTTCAGACAGTCGCCACCCATTTTGGCCGCCTCCACCAGTGCGACGCGTCCCCCGAGACCCGCGGTGCCGGCGGCCGTCACGAGACCCGCGGTGCCCGCTCCAATGATGACTACGTTGTATCGGCCCTTGCCGCGTTCATTCTTCATGCTACGTACGGAACTCTATTCCGGCGGCGCGCGGAGGGGCGGTTGCGCGCCGTCCGGGTCAGAACTCGTAGCGGACCGTGAAGGCGAGCGCCCAGAGCGAGATGTCGCCGGTGGTCATCACGTAGCGGATCCGCTCCCCGCGGCCGACATCGGACTCGTGGCTGCGGAGCTGCACCCACTCGTCGTCGCCCTCGAGGGTAGAGAAGGCGGCCCGCCGGAGCCGGACTCCGAAGCCGGCGGGTCCGATTCCCCCGAACTCGACGCCGAGGATGGCCTGGTAGCCGAAGAGCAGGTCGGAGAGCGTGGTCCGGCCGATGGTGGTGGTGCCCGCCACCTTCGCGTTCAGCAGCGGATCCTGGAAGGTGGTGATGTACGCGGGATCGTCGTTCCGCTTCCAGCGCACGAAATAGTCGAGCGAGGCGTTCATGGCGCCCACCCCGACGCCGGCGTAGGGCGAGATCCCGGCGTCCGGGACGGGGTCGAAATAGAGGTTCGCGAAGACGGCGTGACCCTTCAGGTCCCGGGCGCTCCCCTCGGTGGTCTCGAGTTCCTGCTCCGCCTTGTCCTGCGTCTCCACGTCGCCGATCCGGAACGCCAGCTCGTCGCCGAGGGTTGCGCCGAGGAACGAGTACTCGCCCTCGACCCGCAGGTGGCGGGTGAGGCGCCAGCCGGCCGCCAGCGAGGCGATGACCCCGCCGCCGGCCGCGAAGTCGTGGGACCAGGAGGTCCGGGGCGGGGGTGTGGCGCAGCGGTCGCCGACCTCGATCTGTTCCGGGTTGATGAGCAGGTCGCACTGGGTGCTCCAGTCGTTGTCCGACCCGTCGAGGGTGATGCCCGGGTTGCGCGTCCGGCCGAGCTCCATCCGCAGGTAGCGGCTCTCCTGGGCCTCGGCCCCGGCCGACAGGCCGAGGGCGGCGGCGAGGACGATCGTGGCGATGGGTCGCGGCGGGGGCGACTGGATCGGGCGTGGCATGAACAGGACTTCGGAACGGAAGCGGCGGTAGGCTAGCCCGATGGCCGAGCGCGCGAGCGGCACCAAGAACGCCTCCGGCCGCTGGGTTCTCGGCCTCGACGAAGCGGGTCGGGGCGCGGCGTTCGGACCGATGGTGGTCGCCGGCGTGGCGCTGGACCCGCTGAAGGCCGGAGCCCTCACGCGGCTGGGAGTGCGCGACTCCAAGCAGTTCGGCGCCGGCGACGCGGCGCGCACGCACCGCCGGGCGCTGACCGCGCACATCGAGCGCCTGGCCGAGCGGATCGTCGTACGGGTGCTGGACGCCGGCGAGGTGGACCGCTACGCGGAGGCCGGGGACCTGAACGTCCTCGAGCGGCGCGCGGCCGACGAGATCCTGCGGGAGGCCGGTCCGGTGCGCCGGGTGGTGGCGGACGGCGAGCGGCTCTTCCAGGCGCTCCGGCAGCGCTACCCGCACCTGGAGGCGGTGGACGACGGGGAGTCGCACCACGTGGCGGTGGCGGCGGCGAGCGTGATCGCCAAGGACCGCCGGGACGCGCTGCTCGAGACCCTCATGGAGCCCTACGTGCCCGAATACGGGGACGTCAAGGGCGGCGGCTACGTCAACGCGGCCACCGAGCGTTTCCTCCGCGCCTATCACGAGCGGACCGGGAAGCTGCCGCCCGAGACCCGCCGGAGCTGGAACTGGGACGTGATCCGCGAGCTCCGCGGCGCCCCGAAGCTGTTCTAGCCGGTTCGGGCAGGGAACGGCGCTCCGACCCGCGCCGCCAGCGCCCGAACGTGCTCCCGGGCGACCCGTTCGAGGGAGCGGTTGTACAGGATCGCCGCCGGGTGGTAGAGGGTCACGAACTCACGGTCCGGCCAGTCGGGAAGCCCGAAGAACCGGCCCACCTGGGCGCCGAGCGGTCCCTTCGCGCGCTCGGGGGCGAAGTGCCGGAGCGCCGTCGCTCCCATCAGCGCGATCGTGCGGGCCGGGGAAAGCGCGAGTTGCCGCTCGAGGAACGGGCGGCAGCGGGCGGCTTCCTCCCGGTGCGGCGCCCGGTTGCCGGGCGGCCGGCACTTGACCACGTTCACGATGAGCAGGTGTTCGTCGGTGGAGAGGCCCTCCGCTGCGAAGAGGTCGTCCAGCATCCTTCCCGCGCGGCCGCAGAATGCGACACCCCGGGCGTCCTCCCGGGCCCCGGGCGCCTCGCCGATCGCGACGATCTTCGCGTCCGGATTCCCGCGGTCCACCACGATGCGGGTCCTGCCTTCCGCCAATGCGCAGCGCGTGCACCCGCTTTCGCGGAGCCGTTGCCGGAACCCCTCGTAGCCGGCGGCGGCCAGTACCGCGCGGAGCGGGTCCGAGCTCGACCCGGGCACCCGGATCAGCGTCCCCGATGCTCGCCGAAGACCGCCCGCAGCGCGTCGCTGATCTCCCCGACAGTGACCAGCGCGGAAACGGCGCCCAGGATGGCCGGCATCAGGTTTCCGCCGCCCGACGCGGCGCGGCCCACTTCAGCCAGCGCGCCGGCTGCCTGCGTTCCATCCCGCCGCGCGCGCACCGCGCGGACGCGCTCCACCTGGGCCGCTTCCGTTTCCGCGTCCAGTTCGAACGGTTCGATGCGGCTTCGATCTCCCTCCCGCCGGAACCGGTTCACCCCGACAACCACTTCGTCGCCGGCCTCCATGTCCTGCTGGTAGGCGTAGGCCGCTTCCTGGATGCGGGCCTGGACGAAGCCCGCCCGGATGGCCTCCACGGCGCCGCCGAGCCGGTCCACCTGCTCGATCCATTCCAGCGCTTCCGCTTCGATCTGGTCGGTGAGCGCCTCGATGGCCCACGACCCGCCGAGCGGATCGGCCGTAGCCGCCACCCCGCTCTCGAAGGCGATCACCTGCTGGGTGCGAAGCGCCAGTTCGGCCGTCTCCTCGGTCGGGAGCCCGAGCGCCTCGTCGAGCGCGTTCGTGTGGAGCGACTGCGTCCCCCCGAGCACCGCCGCAAGCGCTTCCAGCGTGGTGCGGACCACGTTCACCTGGGGTT
The DNA here is from genome assembly GCA_022828085.1 of Acidobacteriota bacterium. Lineage (GTDB taxonomy): Bacteria > Acidobacteriota > Vicinamibacteria > Marinacidobacterales > Marinacidobacteraceae > Marinacidobacterium. The sequence continues at coordinate 16,229 of JAJEIY010000036.1, forward strand.
CGAGGGCGGTGAGGGTGGATCCCGCCGTCTGGGTGTGGAACCGGAGCATCCGGGCCCTGGGGCTCTCGGAGCCGAACCGGTCCCGCAGCAGCTTCGCCCAGAGGCGGCGGGCGGCGCGGAACTTGGCCACTTCCTCGAGGAAGTCCCGGTGGGCGTTGAAGAAGAAGGAGACGCGGGTTGCCACCTCGTCCACCGGCAGGCCCCGCGCGACCGTCCACCCGACGTAGGCGAGGCCGTTCGCGAGGGTGAAGCCCACCTCCTGAGCGGCGGTGCAACCGGCCTCGCGCATGTGGTAGCCGCTCACGCTCACCGGCTGGAACCGCGGCAGCTCGCGCCGGCACCACTCGATGAGGTCCGTGGCGAGCCGCATGGACGGCTCGGGCGGATAGATCCAGGTTCCGCGCGCCGCGTACTCCTTCAGGATGTCGTTCTGGACCGTTCCGGCGATCCTCTCCGGAGCGACCCCCTGCCGCCGCGCCGCCGCCACGTAGAGGGCCACCAGGATCGGCGCCGTGGCGTTGATCGTCATGGAAGTGGAAACGGCGTCGAGGGCGATTCCGCGGAACAGCGTCTCCATGTCCTCCAGGGAGTCGATCGCGACCCCGACCCGGCCCACTTCCCCCGCCGCCAGCGCGTGGTCGGAGTCGTAGCCGATCTGGGTCGGCAGGTCGAAGGCGACCGACAGTCCCGTCTGCCCGCTCTCCAGCAGATGCCGGTAGCGGCGGTTGGACTCGGCGGCGGTGGCGTAGCCCGCGTACTGCCGCATGGTCCAGAGCCGCTCCCGGTAGCCGGCGGCCCGGATGCCCCGGGTGAACGGCGCTTCGCCCGGCAGCCCGTCCCCGGTCCCGGCGTCCGGCGCGTCCGCCGGCAGGTAGACGGGCCGCAGGTTGCGGCGTGAGCGCCCGTTCCGCGAAGTCACCGAGCCGGGTCTGACTCCGGGGCGCAGGCGAACTCGCAGACCAGTACCTGATTGCCCCAGATTTCCGAACGCGACTGGTCGAGGGGACAGAGCTGGATGAGTTCCTCCTCGAAGAAGAGCGGGCACTCCTCGGTCAGCGTCGGACGAAGGTCCTCCGGCCGGGCGATGGTCATTTCCAGCCGGCGGTTCTCCGGTGTCCAGCCTTCCGCCTCACCCACCGCCTTCAGGTCCTGGAGGAGCTGTTCGATCTGACGGCGGGCCGTGGACAGGGGAACTTCGCGCTCCTGGACCCCGGCGAGGATGTCCCGGGCCCGCTCGCGCAGTTCGCTGATCGTCGTCGGCGCCGCAGCGGGCCCGGTCGGGTCCTGGGAGGCCAGGCCGGCCGAGGCGAGAACGAACGCGGTGCCGAGGGCGCCGGCGGTCAGCGCGCGCCAGCGGTTCATGTTCCGGAGCCGAGTTCCTGCTGCGGCTGCGAAGACGGCGGGTTCCACAGACCCTCGTCCCCGACCCGGGCGGCGAGCCAGGACCGAAGCGGGACGTCTTCCGGTTGCGGCTGATACCAGCCGACCTCCGTCAGGCCGTCCCCGAGGAGCTGCCGGAGTACCGGATCGCAGCGTTCGAGCAGCGCTGCCGGCATGGCCGTGTAGTCCAGTGCGCGCAGCCAGCGGTAGCTGTAGCCGAAGAAGAGCGCCTTGCGCACCACCTCGGAGGTGTTTTTCCCGTGGCGATGCCAGAGCCGCCGATCGAAGATCACCGCGTCTCCGGGGGAGGCCTCGAGCAGGAGCCGGCCATCCCAGTCCGGGTCATCGCACCCGGGAGGAGGGGCATCGAGCCGGTGGCTCCCGGGAATCACTTCCATCGCGCCGCGGTCCGGACCCCGGGTATCGGTGAGCCAGTATCCGACCTTGACCGACAGCCGGGGGGCGGGACGCTCCAGTTCGAGTACCGGACGGCCGCTGTCCTGGTGCCACACCGGCGCGCGGCACTGCTGGCCACCCCAGGTTTCCGGCGGGTACACCACGAGATGCGAGATGTAGAGCTGGATGTTCCAGCCAAGAATGTCCCAGACCTTCGGGAACGTCCGGCGCCAGGCAACCAGTCCGAGAAAGGCCGGGTCGAAGCGGATGACCGAAAACCGGGACATCATGTCGCCGGGGGTCAGTTCGAGGCGCCGTCGCTCCCGTTCATCGAGGCGGTCCACCGCTTCGAGCAGATGGATCAGGGTGGCCGGGTCGAGCGCCTCCGGAACGACGAGATAACCGTCGCGCTGGAAGGCCGCCAGTTCGCGCGGCGCGAGGGCGTACCGCAAATGCGCCTCGGTGAGGGCCTCGAAGGACTGCCCGTCCACCGGGAAGTGGATCGTGGACCCGGCCGTTTCGACCGGAGGAGCGACGAGTTTTCCCACAGGTTTCCAGGGGCTCGGGGTCCGAAGGAACCCCGGAGATTCCCCGCCGTTAGTATTGTCCAAGTGAGTCGCGGGCGTCTTTATCTGGTTTTCGTCTTCGCCTGGGCGGCGTTCCTGGCGCTGGGCGCCAGCATCTATCTCGGCCCCTACTTCGCGGCATGGCAGATTCGCGAGGCGGTGGCGGCCGGGGACGCCGAAACCCTCCATGACTTCGTGGATTTCGAAGCGGTCCGCGACAACCTGAAGAGCGAGTTGCGCCGCACGGTGGGCGCGTCCCGGCGGGCCCAGAATCGGGAGAACGCCGCTTCGGGAGACGGGGGAGCCGAGGCGCCGGAGCCGACGCCCGATCTGGGGACTCAGCTCGCGGTGGCGGTTGGGGAGGCGATGATCGACCAGTTCGCGACGCCCGAAGGAGTGGACCGGGCTCTCCGTGACGGCCCGACGGTCGCCAAGGGATGGTCCGCCTTCCTGGATCTCGGCGGCGAGTCCGGCGAGGCCGTGGAAGGCGCGGGCGGGGTGTCGGTGAGCGCCGAGTACGAAGGGTGGAACGACTTCGCCGTGCGCCTGGGCGTGGAGCGGGACCCGCCGGACGAGGATCCCCTCTGGGCCGACATTCTGTTCGAGCGGCGGGGGATCTGGGCCTGGCGCGTCACCGGCGCCCGGGTGAGTCCGGATGCCATTCCGCTGCTGACCCGCTGAAGGGGTTTGACCTCCCGCGACGGAGGTTCGCGACGTTCGGTCGCGCCAAACCCCCGTGACTGCTTTGGCACCGCGCGGCCGGGGAGTTCTACGCGCTCCACGGCCCTGCGGGCCGTGTGCCGACCGGAGGTCGGCGTTCCAAGCCGGCGCGTCACCGGCGCCCGGGTGAGTCCGGATGCCATTCCGCTGCTGACCCGCTGAAGGGGTTTGACCTCCCGCGACGGAGGTTCGCGAGGTTCGGTCGCGCCAAACCCCCGTGACTGCTTTGGCACCGCGCGGCCGGGGAGTTCTACGCGCTCCACGGCCCTGCGGGCCGCGTGCCGACCGGAGGTCGGCGTTCCAGGCCGGCGCGTCACCGGCGCCCGAATGAGTCCCGACGCCATCCCCCTGCTGACGCGCTGAAGGCGCCCCTGACCCGGAGGCCGGCGCTCCTACCGGCCGAGCCGGGCGCGCGCTTCCTCGAGCGTCGGGATTCCCTCGGTCCCGGGGGATTCGACGCTGATCGCCGCCGCCGCGGTCGCCAGCCGGGCGGCCTCTTCGGCGGGCGCCCCGCACCACAGCCCGACGAAGAGGGCGGCGGCAAACACATCCCCCGCACCGGTGGGGTCCACTTCGACGCCCGGGCTGGCGGGGATCTCGACAGCCGGGGATCCCGAACGACGGAGCACCGCCCCGCGGCGGCCCCGGGTCACCGCGACGAGAGGGGCCGAAAGCCCGATGCCCTCCGGGAACTCCGCCTCGGAGAGCGACAGGAAGTCGAGACCGGTCAGCCTTCCGAGCGCCCGGGCTGACCACTGGGTCGAAACCCGCCCCGCGTCGTCCCAGCGCCGGATCAGGCCCTGAGGCGCCGCTCCCGCGAGAGCGCCCCGGCCCCGCGGCCGCGGCAGCGCGCCCCTGCCGCCGAGTTCATCGGCGACCGGGGCGTAGAGCGCCGCGGACCCGGGAGGAAGCTCCGCCACGGCCCGGTGGATTTCCGGCTCCGGAATGGTCGCGGCGCGGCTCAGGACGGTTTGCTCCCGCGACCCGCCCGGCCGATAGCGGTTTCGGAACCGGGTGCGGTTCGCCGAACGAATCCGGTCCACCCGGATACCCGTCAGCGCGTCGAGATACGGAAACGCCGCGTCCGCGGCGCTGAGGATTGCGGTCGGTACGCCAAAGCCGCGCGCCAGGAGTCCCGCGAAGGCGGCCGCGCCGCCGAGCCGCGGCCCGTCGGGGGTCACATCCTCGGTCACGTGTCCCACGACGAGCAGCCGCGGCCGGCTGTCCCGGGCTCCCCTAGAATCAGGATCGAAAGCGCCCGCCGAAGCCGCAGGCGCGTTCCCGCCGGTCACGGAACGGCGCCCATGCTCGTCTGGACTTCGCTCATCGCCCGCGACAAGCGGCGTTCGCTGCTTTCGGTCTCCGGCACCGTCCTGGGTGCGCTGTTCTTCGTCCACCTCGGGAATTTCTACGGGTGGACGCTGCCGTGGCTGATTGGCGGGGTCGTGGTGGCCCTGTTCCTCGTTCGCTCGGCGGGCGCGACCGCCTGGTTCCTCAGCCGGCACCCCTTCTCGGTCTGTGATCTGGGTCTCAGCGAGGCCGCCGTGCCGGGAGGAGTAGTCCACTGCGCCGTCCGCATCGTGACAAGGCGGCCGGTCGAGATCAAGGAGGCCCGGATCACGCTGACCGCCGAGCGGCGTGACGCGGACGGGACGAACCGCGAGGTGTTCTCCGAGGATCACGAACTCTGCCGCAGCGAGTCCGTTCCGGGAGGGGGCCGCTGGGAGACCGCGTCGCAGCTCCCGGTCCCCGAGGATGCGCGTTTCTCCTATCGCTCTTTCGAAGGCCGCTTCCGCTGGCTGGTTCGCGCGCGCATCGAAACGAGCGACGACACCGTCGCCGAGGAGGAAATCGAGGTTCTCATCGCCCCGGCGGACTAGCCGCTGCGGCCGGGGAAGCCGGCAGACAGGGCCGGTCCCGGTCCGTCAGAGCTGAACCTGGACTACGAGGGCCTCGTAGCCATGGCCCCGAAGCGCCCGGGCGGTCAGCTCGGCGTCCGACCGCTTCAGGAAACGCCCCACCCGGACCCGGTGAACCCCGTCACCCGCGGTCACCTCGACGCCGGAATACCCGTCGTCGCGGAGCTTCCTGGAGAACTCCTCGGCCGTCTGGCGGCGGCCAAACGCCGCGACCTGCACGGTGAAGGGGACCCGCGGGGGAATGTTCGTCACCGTCAGCCTCACCTGCGCCACGCCCTCCCGGACCATGCCGAGACGGCGCGCCGCCTCGTGGGAGAGATCGATCACCCGGGGGTGGACGAACGGGCCGCGGTCGTTGATCCGGACCTGGACGGTGGCGCCCGTCGCGAGGTTCGTGACCTCCACGATGGTGCCGAAGGGCAGGGTGCGGTGGGCGGCGGTCAGCGCGCCGGGGTCCATCGGCTCGCCACTCGCGGTGGGCCGGCCCCGCTCCTCGATGCCGTACCAGGATGCTTCACCGACCGTGGCAAGGTCCGGTGGCGTCGCTGCCGGCCGGTTCGTGCTGGCGCACCCGCCGGCGAGCATCGCGAGGGTCGCGAGGAAGCCGGCCCGCGCCCATCGCGCCGGATGCTGCGTTCTGAAACCTGGAAGTCTCATCGCTTGTAACGCCTGGTGTTGGGGTCCACACCCCGCGGAATGGACAGCGACCGCCACTCGGGGGTGAAGGCCTTGGCCAACAGAACGATCTGGCCCGTGTGGTAGGCGAGGTGGAGCACTTGCCGCTCGATGGCCTCCTGCACCAGAAACGCTTCTCCCCGGATCCGGATGGTGCGGTCGAGGTCGGCGGGACCGAGTTCGGCCAGGTTCTCTTCGAGGAGCGCAAACGCCTCCCGCCACTCGGCCAGCAACTCGTCCCGCGAGAGCCGGTCGCAGGGGTCGAATTCAGATTCGCGATTCCGGTCGGGCTTTTCGCCGTCCGTGGTCAGGAACTCCGTCCAGCGTGACCGCATGTTGCCGGCCAGGTGCCGCATCAGGATGGCGATCGAGTTGCCGCCTTCCGACAGCCGGCGATGGAGCGCCGCATGATCCGGCGCCTGTCCGATCGCCGCCTCGGCCATCCGGCGCAACCGGCCGAACTCGAAGCGCGCGTTCTCCAGATATAACTCTCCCGCCGATCGATGCGGGGCCGATACGAGGCCGTTCGGTTGGTCGTTCATGGGAGAGAGGTGTCTTCAAACCGTGGAAGCGGGTCGCTGGCGCGGACCTCGGTCCGCCGGGGATGCTGTACCCGAGAGCGAAACCGTCGGGTTCCGTCGTTCAGGATGCCTGTCCGTCACCGGATCGGGGTGACGCCGCGTGGGGAAGGCAGGCGGGAAGGATAGACGGCGCCGAATCAGGAATCCAGCACCTTGGTACGATGCTTGAAGGCAAGTATAGCAAATGCGCTCTGTTCATGCCATTTGGAGCACGACCGCCCGCCCTCGAAGAGCCCACGCAGGCCTTGAATTCGGCTAGCATTTCCGGCCCATGAACCCTGTTCACCCGCTGTCAAGACGGCGGTTTCTCGGCGCCGTTCCGGTGGCCGCCGGCGCGAGCGCGCTGGCTCTCGAGCGCGCCGCCGGACAGGGCGGGGGCGCCGTCTTCGGAAAGAGCGGCCTGCGAATCCTGAGCGAGCGGCCGGTGAACGCCGAGACCCTGGTTGCCGATCTCGATCCCCGCTATACGCCCAACGACAAGCACTTCGTCCGAAACAACGGCGGCCTGCCGGAGCGGGCACTTTCCGGAAGCCTCGAGGGCTGGTCGCTCCGCGTCGACGGCGAGGTGGGAAACCCCCTCAATCTCTCGCTCGACGATCTCAGGACGCGCTTCGAGAACGTGAGCCGAGCCCTGGTGCTCGAGTGTGCGGGAAACGGGAGAGCGGCCTTCCAGCCGGGGGCGTCGGGCAACCAGTGGTGGCTCGGCGCGGTCGGCTGCGCGCGCTACACCGGCGTCCGGCTCCGCGACGTGCTGAGTGCGGCCGGCGTGCTCGACACGGCCGTTTACGTCGCCTACTACGGCGAGGATCCGCACCTGAGCGGGAACCCCGAAGAAGTCCCGATTTCCCGCGGTGTCCCGCTGTCCAAGGCCCTGGACGAGTCCACTCTCCTCGCCTGGGACATGAATGGCGAACCCCTTCCTCCGCACCACGGCTTTCCGCTTCGGATCGTCGCCCCGGGATTCCCCGCCTCGGCGAGCGGGAAGTGGCTTAGCCGCCTCTGGGTCCGGGACCAGGTCCACGACGGCCCCAAGATGACCGGCTACTCCTATCGAGTGCCGCGATACCCGGTCGCGCCCGGAACCGACGTGCCCGAGGAAGACATGGAGATCATCGGCCCCATGCCGGTGAAGTCCATCATCACCCGCCCCGAGACGGGCGTCCGTCACGCCGGCGGGGGGCCGCTCGCGATCCGGGGCTGGGCGTGGGCCGGTGACGGGCCCGTGAACGCGGTGGACCTCAGCGCCGACTTCGGGACCACCTGGCTCCCGTGTCAGCTCGAGGAGCCCGAGAACCCGTTCGCGTGGCAGCGCTTCGAAGGCTCCGTCGCCTTCGACATTCCGGGTCACTACGAACTCTGGGCGCGGGCGACGGACCACCAGGGACGCCAGCAGCCCATGGTCGTGCCCGGCTGGAACCCGCGCGGCTACCTGAACAACGCGATGCACCGGATCGCGGTCACGGCTCTCTGAGATGAAACGCCTGCACCTGGTTCTGGCTGTCGCCCTGCTCCCGGTGGCCGCCTCCGCGGGCCCGGAGGAACGCGCCATCCCCACGCTTGCCGCCGGGCAGGAGAGCGACGGCCGGGCCCTCATCGACGAGAACTGCCTCTACTGCCACGACGACAGCTACATCCGGTCGTTGAACCTCCCCCGTGAAGAATGGGAAGGGGTGCTCGACATGATGATCGGGATGGGCATGCCGCCGCTGGAGCCGGAAACCCAGGAGAAGATCCTGGACTACCTCGAGGAAGAGCACGGCCCCCGGGAGAGTTCCCCGTCACCCGGCGCCGGGACGTCAGCGGACGCGCAAATGGAGGACCTCCCCTGGGCGTTTCCGCGCTACCGGCCAAACCCCCTGTACTGGCGGGAGCCCTAGCTGCTAGGAGCGCCGGCTTCAGCCGGCACAGCCCGCCGAAGGCGGGCGGCGAGACGGACCTCATGTGCCGGGATGGCTCGGGTGCGCGCGCCAATGCCTCCGGGGTAGCGACGAACCGCCCGCGGCCCTGCGGGCCGCCGTGCCGGCTGAAGCCGGCGTTCCAAGCCGGGGGAAACGCGGCCCGTCGCGGGGCCGGTGAGCCTCCGCGCCGTCCGCAGCCCCGCTACCTCAGCGGGATGTCGGTGAACTCGTGTTCGTAGATCGCCTCGCGGATCTCTTCGGGACTCGCGCCGTCCTCATGCATTTCCTTGGCCAGGAGGACCTCCTGGAGACAGGTGCTTCAAGTGGCGGCGTGGTTGTCCACGTAGCAGTCGAGGAGGCTTCCGTGATCCTCCGACGCCCCGTGGCAGCCGCAAAGACACGGCAGCTGGACGAGAACTTCGGGGATTTCCTTGGCGATGGCGTAGGTCGTCTGCAGCGTCTCGTTCTCGTAGGTGTTCGGGGGGAGCGTCACCGGGAAGGGACGCGCCTCCTCCACCGAGTCGTAGTAGGGAAACGGCTTGGCCGCCTGGTTCCCCAGGTCGTACGCGGCGGCGGACAGGTCCGAGGCCGGCTGCGGGCCGCTCTCCACCGTCGTGTCCTCGAAGGCGGCGACGAAGAAAACGGCGGCCCCCACCACGAGCAGGCCGACCGCGAGGATCGGTGCGGCGCCCCATTTGCCGCGGGTCGGCGGCGGTTGAGCGGCCCCGGGGGAAGGCGGGGTCTTTCCGGTTGCTGCAGCTCCCCGGGATCGGGGCGTTCGGCGCTTCTTCATAACGAGGCCATATCTTAGACCCCTCACCATGCCCCGCCGACTCTGGCTCTCCGGCGCCGCGGTCTTCCTCGCGGCGGCGCTCCTGTTCGTGGTGCAGCCCCTCGCCGCGCGCAGCCTGCTTCCCTGGTACGGCGGAGCCCCGATGGTGTGGGCGGTCGCGCTCTTCTTCTTCCAGGCGGTGCTGCTCGGGGGATACCTCTACGCGCACCTGCTGGTGACGCGCCTCGCCCCGCGCGTCCAGCTGGCGGTCCACGGCGTCCTCCTCGTCCTCGCCGCGCTGGCCAGCCTGCCGCCGCTCCCCGGAACCGGCTGGGCGCCGGACGGCGGGGAAGCGCCCGCCGGGTGGATCCTTCTCACCCTCCTGGTCACCGTCGGGCCGGCCTTCTTCGCCCTGGCGGCCACCACGCCGCTGGTGTCCGCGTGGGTGGCCCGCGCGGGCCGCTCAACGGCCGACAGCCCGGCGGCGACCGGCGTTTACCGGCTGTACGCCCTCTCCAATGCCGGGTCGCTGATCGGCCTCGCGGCGTATCCGCTGCTGCTCGAGCCTCTCCTCGGGCTGGGCGCCCAGGGACGCCTGTGGTCGGCGGGGTTCGTGGCCTTCGCCGCACTGACCTTCCTGGCCGGAGTGTTCTCCGTGCGGGCTTCCGCCGGGATTGCGGACCGCGCGGCCGCGCCGGCCCGGTCCGGGCTCGGTGATTTCCACGTGTCGGCCTTCCTGCTGGCCGCGGTCGGCTCGTTGGCGCTGGTGGCGGTCACGACCCATCTCACCCGCGACGTGGCGGCGGTTCCGTTCCTGTGGATCGCCCCCCTGGCGCTGTACCTGCTCACCTTCATCCTCGCGTTCCGGGGCGGAGATCCGTATCCGAGACGGCTTCTCGTGCCGCTGCTGCTGGCTTCGGTGGCGGCGTGCTTCTACGTCTGGTTCCAGGACATCACCTACGGCCTCGAGCGCGCCCTGCTCGCCCACGCGGTAGCGGCGCTCGGGTTCCTGTTCATCGGCTGCTGGATCACCCACGGGGAGATCGTCCGGCGGAAGCCCGCCCCGTCGCGCCTCACCGGTTTCTACCTGTCCATGACGGCCGGCGGCGCTCTCGGGGGGCTCCTCGCGTCCATCGGCAGTCCGCTGCTCTTCCCGAATGTCTGGGAGTATCCGCTCGCGCTGGTGCTCGCCGTGGTGGTCGCCTTCATGGTCGCCACGCCGTCCCGGGGGGCGGTCCGATCGTTTGCCCGGAAGGCCATTCCCGCGGCCACCCTCGGAATCGCCATCGCCGTCAGCGCGCTCGAACACCGCCGCCCGCTGACCGCAACCCGGAACTTCTTCGGAGTCGTGCGCGTGATGGAGGCCTACCCGGGCACTCCGGACTGGCGGCGCGACATGTGGCACGGGGGCATCGCGCACGGCTCCCAGTGGTTCGCTCCCGGACGCCGCCGCGAGCCCACCCTCTACTACTACGAAGGGACGGGGATCGAGGCGGTGCTGAACCGGCATCCCAACCGGCGGCTGGTGCGGCCCCTCCGGGTCGCCGTCGTCGGGCTCGGGACCGGGTCCATCGTCGTCCACGGGCGTCGCGGGGACCTGTTCCGCTTCTACGAGCTCGACCCCCAGGTGGCGCAGGCGGCGCGCGACTACTTCACGTTCCTCGCCGATGCGCCCGCGGAGGTGGAAGTCGTGCTGGGTGACGGCCGGCTGAGCCTGCTCCGGGAAGCGAGCGCCGGAGAGGCCGAATTCGACGTGATCGTGCTCGACGCCTTCGCCGGCGACGCGATCCCAGTCCATCTGCTCACCGCCGAAGCGTTCGATCTCTACCGGAGCCGGCTCGCCCCGGGCGGCACGATCGCGGTCCACATCTCGAACCGCCACGTGGACCTCGCCCCGGTGATCCGCGCCCAGGGCCTCCGCCTGGACCTGCTGTCGCTGCTCACGGTGAGCGATCCGGACCCCGACCTGTTCCACTACACGGCGACCTGGGTGGTGCTCAGCCTGAACACGGACCTCATCACGGACCCGAGCCTGCTCGGGAGGGCGGAGCCCTGGACGGGTGAAGCCGCCGAGCCGGGCGACCGGTTCCTGTGGACGGACGACCATTCCAACCTGCTCGACGTGCTGCGTTAGCTGACGGAACACTCCACCAGCCGACAACGTTGGGCAAAACGCTTACGATTCCCGGTTCTCAAGATCATGGGAGGTCCCGGATGACCCGAATGAGCCCTCTTTGCGCGCCCGCGAAACGCCCGCTCCAGGTCGCGGGCATTCTGGCGGCCGCGTTGCTGTTCACCGTGCCGCTCGCGGCGCAGAACCGCGACATGCCGGAAGGCGAATGGCGCTACCAGAGCGGCGACGCCTGGGGCACGCGCTCGTCACCGCTGGACGACGTCAATGCCGACAACTTTGGCGACCTGGAGGTCGCCTGGATGTGGCGGGGCGACAACTACGGGCCGAAGCCGAGCTTCCTGTCGAAGTCCACCCCGAGCTACATCAACGGGAAGCTCTACACCGTGGTGGGCTACCGCCGGACGGTGGTCTCCATCGATCCCGCCACCGGGGAGACGCTGTGGACCTACGCGGAGCCGGACACCCGGCGTTTCGAGGAGTCCATGCGCTCGAGCTACGGCAAGGGTGTCGCCTACGCCGAGATCGACGGGCGGCTGGTCATCTACGTGGTCTCCCCGGCGTTCTTCCTGCACGCGTTCGACGGCGAGACCGGCGAGCACATCGAGGACTGGGGAGAGCCGGTGGACATCCCCGGATTCCCGAAGACCGGCGTCGTGGACCTCCTCGCCCACTTCGGCTACAACTACGACCCCTACGAGGGGTTGACCCCTACCGTGGGGTACATCACGAACTCCTCGCCCCCGATCGTGGTGAACGGGACCATCGTGGTGGGGAACTCCGCCGCGCAGGGATACCACCAGACCCGCATCGAGAACGTTCCCGGCGACATCCTCGCGTTCGACGCCTCGACCGGCGACTTCAAGTGGAAGTTCAACGTGACGCCGCGCTCCGAGGACGATTTCGCCGCCAGCACCTGGGAGAACGACGCCTGGAAGTGGACCGGCGACGTCTCCTCGTGGGCTCCGCTGTCGGCCGATCTCGAGCGGGACATCGTGTACATCCCGACCAACGCGCCGACCATCGATTTCTATGGCGGGTTCCGGCCGGGAGACAACCTCTTCGGGACCAGCGTGATCGCGCTCAACGCCCAGACCGGCGAGCGGGTCTGGCACTTCCAGACCACCCACCATCCGATCTGGAACCACGATCTCCCGAACGTCCCGATCCTGGTGGACGTGGAGGTGAACGGCGAGAAGGTGCCGATGGCCATCCAGACCACCAAGCAGGGGTACACCTTCGCCTTCAATCGGGAGACCGGCGACCCGGTGTGGCCCATCGAAGAGGTCGAGGTCCCGCAGTCCATCGTGCCGGGGGAGAAGCTGTCGCCCACCCAGCCGGTCCCGACGAAGCCCGCACCGGTCGAGATGCTCGACCTCAGCGAGGACAACCTCATCGACTACACCCCGGAACTGCGGCAGAAGGCCATCGAAATCGTCTCCGAGTACACGGTGGGAGGCCCCTACATGCCTCCCATTCCCAAGGGATACGACGAGAACAAGGGGTGGATCGCCTGCGGCGTCCACTCCGCGGTGAACATCACCCACCCGGCCGCCCTCGACCCCGGGACCGGGATCCTCTACCAGTCGTCCGGTCCCAACTGCTCGGGCCGCATCGTGCAGCCGGGCGTGGATGCCGACCAGCCTGATCACGACTGCACCTCGCCGAGCGGCAAGTGCACCACGATCGGCGAGACGATCTCCGACTGGGTCAACTACCGCGCGATCGGGGTGCCCGGTCCGGACGGGCTGCCCATCTACAAGCCGCCTTACAGCCGGGTGACCGCCATCGACATGAACACCGGCGAGCACCTCTGGTGGGTCCCGATCGGCGAGCCGAACGACCGGATCAAGAACCATCCGGCCCTCGAGGGCGTGGATCTGTCGAACGTCGGCGGTCAGGGCCGCGCGATCCTCATGGTGAGCGGCGACCTGCTGCTCACGACCGAGGGGATGGCCGGACCGCCGGTCCTGAACGCCCACGACAAACTGACCGGCGAGAAGGTCGGCAGCATCCAGCTTCCGGCGATCGGGATGTACGGCATGATGACCTACAAGCACGAGGGAAGGCAGTACATCGTGGTGCAGACCGGCCAGCGGGGCCGGGTGCCGGAGTCGTACGTAGCGCTCGCGCTGCCGGAAGACGCGGGTAACTGACCCGCTGAATGGACCGGGGCGGGAAACCCTCCCGCCCCGGCACTTGCCGGGTCGCGATGGAACCTCCAATGGATCCGCCCGCACCGGCGGCGCCGCCGCGGCCGGCGTGCACGATCGAGGTCCGGCTGGACGATGAGGTCACGGTACCGGTGCGGCGGTATGGCAATTCGGACGGGCCCCGTCTGCTCCTGAGCCACGGCAACGGGCTCGCCATCGATCTCTACTACCCGTTCTGGTCGCTGCTGCTGGACGACTTCGATGTCATCGTCTTCGACCTCCGGAATCACGGCGAGAACCCGCCCGGCGCCATCGCGCGCCACACCATCCCGACCCTCTGCCGCGACCTCGAGGCCGTCGGACGGACCGTGGACCGGGTCTTCGGGATGCGGCCCCGGGCCGGTGTCTTCCACTCGGTTTCCTGCCTGGCGGCCCTCCTGTCACCTTCGCTCGACGCCTCGTATTCGGCCCTGGTTCTCTTTGAACCGCCGCTCTCCCGTGGCGCCGGCGCCGCTCGGGCCTCGCGCCTGGCCTGCCGGCAGGCGGCGGCGCGAACCCGCATACGCGGCTTCCGGTTTCAGAGCCGGGAGGAGTTCATCGACCTCATGGCGGCTCAGCCGGCGATGGCGCGCCTGGGTCCGGGAGCATTGCGGCTGATGGCGCGGACGACGCTCCGGAAAACGGCGGGTGGAGGCTGTGAACTCCGTTGCCCGCCCGACTACGAGGCCCGGATCCTCGCTTCGATACCCGACTTCGCACCCCTGGTGGCTCCGGATGCCCTGGCGCTCCCGGTCCGCGTGGTTGGAGCCGACCCGAATCTCCCGCACTACTTCGTCCCGCCGTGCGACCTGAGCGGGGTACCGTCGGTGGACTTTCGGATCCTGACGGGGACGACCCACCTGGCCCAGCTCGAAGAGCCCGAGGAATGCGCCCGGCTGACGGTGGAGTTTCTCGACCGGAGTGGCTTCCGTTCGCGCTGACGGAGAGGCTGGGATCAGCCTTCCCGGGAAGGCAGCCGGTAGGCGATGGCGGCCGCGAATCGGGCCTCTCCCAGGTCTTCCAGCCAGAAACGGTCTGATGATCGGTGCGGGAAGCGGAAGACGGAGGCCCGCTCGCCCTCGAGCATCGTCCGCGGAACCTCGAAGCGGGACGGGTTCAGCGAGAAACCCGTTCCCAGTGCCTTGATCAACGCTTCCTTGAGGCTCCAGAAGCGGTAGAACAGGTCAGCCTTTTCCCGGCCCCGGGCTGCCGTCAAGGCCCGCTGTTCGGCCGGGCCGTAGACGATGTTCCCGATGCCGTCGAAGTTACGGTCCGGAGCTCGCTCTTCCAGGTCGACCCCGAGGTACTCGTGTTCCGCAAACGCGATGAGCCCGTGGCTGCCGCTGTGGCTCACGTTGAAGCTGATGCGTGAGTCCGCCCCGTTCACCCTGGCGAACGGTTTGCCGTGCTCGAGATAGCCGAAGGAGAGTTCGTCGTTCGTGCACTCGAGCCGCTCGGCGAGGTTGATCCGAAGCGCCGCGCGGCAGAGCGAAAAACGGCGCCGGGCTCCCGTCACCACGAAACGCTCCGAGCGGCGCCGTTCCTCCTCATCGAGAAGGGACAAGGCGCGTTTCTCCCGGTCCTCGTCGGGTCGCAGGTCCACATGCAGGATGAGCGCGCCTTCGCCCTCGTGCCAGGGGCTCCACCACGGGTCACTGTGGGTCGTCATCGCGAAACGGCGTCCGCCGGCGCCAGCTTCACCTCCCGCAGGTAGGCGCCGATCCCCCGGCTGCGATCCCACTGCCGCGGGTAACCGAGGGACACCTCCTGAAAGGGCACGCCGTCGAGCCAGTCGGTCTTTCGGATGTGGAGGTGCCCGTACACCACCGCGCAGGCGCCGAACCGCCGGTGCCACCCGCGCGTTCGCCGGGTTCCGCACCAAGGGGTGAAGCGGGGAACGCGCGGCAGCACCGCGTGCTCTTCTTCCAGGGGGAAGTGGTTGATCAGCACCTTGGGAATGTCCGGCGGGCACGCGGCGAGCCGGGCGGCAGACGACTCGCACCGCACGCTGCACCACGACTCCCGGTCCGGGAACGGGTCGGGGTGGAGGAGATACTCGTCGGTGCAGACCGCCCCGGTTTCGCGCGCCCAGCGAATGACCTCGTCGCGCCGAACGTGCGGCGGCCGGAAGCTGTAGTCGTAGAGCAGGAACAGCGGTGCGATGAGGACCCTTCCATCCCGGTGTTCGACAACCGGATACGGATCTTCGGGGGTCAGGGCGCCGTGGGAACGGGCAATGGCGACGAGCCGGTCGTAAAGCGCGACGCCCCGCAGTCCCGGGTCCCTGCCGGGGACGGTCCAGAGTTCGTGGTTGCCCGGCGTCCAGACGAGCCGCCGGAACTTGGGGGTCAGCGCCCGCAGCAGCCAGTCGAGCCCCTGTTCCCCGTCCGTCAGGTCTCCGGCAAGGATCAGCCAGTCGTCGGGATGCGCCGGAAAGTCGTCCAGGGCCTCCCGGTTCCGTGGGTGCGAGATGTGGAGATCCGAAAGCCCCCACAGACGCACCGGGCTATCCCCCGGCGCCATGATTGGAAGACATGCGTGTTCGCGGCGGAGTGTAGGCCGGTCCAGGGTGCGCCGGGTTGGTCCTCCGAATCGCCACCCGCGTGACGCGTCGGTGGAAGCCCGGTTCGCCGTACACTCTGTTTCCACGATGTGGGGATGCTTGGCGGCCCGTATTTCCGCCGCGCGGCGGGAAGGCCCGAGCCGGTGATGCGGCGTTTCCTGTTCGTTCCGATCCTGTTGGCTTCGTTCGCCGTCGTCGCGCTCCTGGTGGCGCTCGGTCCGGAGCCCGAGGCCCAGGAGTTCGAGCCCGCGCCCCCCGAGGTTCAGGTCCGGACCGTGCAACTGGAGACGCAGCGGGTCGTGGTCACCGTGGACGGCACGGCGCGGCCCGCGCGCCGGACCGCGGTCGCCGCCCAGGTCGCCGGCGAGATCGTCTGGGCCGCCGATGCACTCCGGGTGGGGACCCAGGTGGGCGGGGAGACCCCGCTCTTCCGGATCCGGCAGACCCGCTACTCCCAGGCGGTGGCCGAGGCGCGAAGCCGGCTCGCGGAGGCGGAACTTCGCCTGCTCCGGGAGCAGGCGGCCGCGGAAATGGCCCGAACGGAGTGGGAACGGACCGGAGCGGAGGCGGATCCGCTGGCGCTTGGGGTTCCGCAGCTGGCGGCCGCGGAAGAGGGCGCCGCCGCCGCCCGGGCGGCCCTCGAAACCGCGGAAGCGGACCTGGGGAACACGGAGGTCCGGGCGCCGCACTCCGGCCTGGTCGCCGCTCGCGGCGCCGAAGTCGGCGAGTGGGTCACCCCGGGACACCGTCTGTTGGAGTTGTTCTCGCTCGAGGTGTTCGAGGTCCGGGTTTCGCTCCCGGACGCCGCGCTCTCGCTCGTGGACCTCCCGTTCCGGGAAAGCGCGTCGCGGGCGCCCCCGGCTCGCGTGACCGCGACGCTCGGGCCCCCGAACGCGGAAGTCCGCTGGACCTGGGAAGGGCGGCTCGCCCGGATGGAGGGCGAGATGGACCCGGCGACCCGTTTCGTCCCGGCCGTGATTGAAGTGGCGAAGCCTTATGAGACGACGCCGGATGGCAGACCCCCGCTGGTGGCCGGGATGTTCGTGCAGGTCGAGATCGAGGGGAAGGAGTTCGCGGACGTGGCCACCGTCCCGCTGAGCGCCTTCCGCGCTGACGGGACCGTGCTCGTGGTGGACGGTGAGGACCGGATCCGGATTCGGCAGGTGGACGCCTTCTGGCCCGCCGGCGAAACGGCGCTGCTGGTCCGCTCCGGTCTCGCGGCCGGGGAGCGGCTTGTGGTGTCTCCGCCGTCCATGGTCGCGGCGGGGATGCGGGTCCGGACCGCCGATTCTCCGGAGGCGGCGGTTCGCTGACAAGGCGGCGGCACGGCCGGTATGGACGGAGAACTGCCAGAGAAGGAGCGCCGATCCACCGGTGTGATCGCCTGGTTCGTCCGGAACCGGGTCGCCGCGAACCTCGTGTTCTTCGGCGTTTCGCTGGGCGGCTACCTGGCCCTCGGCGGAATACCGCACGAACTCCTTCCGGAAACCTCCTCCCCCGCGGTCGTGGTGCGCGTCCTGGTACCCGGGGCGGAAGCCGAAGTGGTCGAGTCCCGGGTGCTGCTCTCACTCGAGGAAGCGCTGCGGGGCATCGAGGGCGTGCGGGAGATGAGCGGGCTCGCGACGGACGACGCCGGAGGGCTCACGCTGGTACTCGAAGCCGGGGCGGACATTCGCCGGATCGGGGACACGGTGCGCGAACGGGTGGGATCCCTCACCTCGCTTCCGGCCGAGGCGGAGGATCCCGTGGTTTCCGAAATCGCCCGGTACCGGGAGATCTTCCGGATCGCCGTGCACGGGGCGGTGAGCGAGCGAGATCTCCACCAGGCGGCCCGGCGCGTCCACGACGCGGTGGTGGCGGTGCCCGGGGTGGCCGCCGTGGAGCGGCTGACGGGCTGGGACCAGGAACTGACCATCGAGATCCCGGAGCAGAACCTGACGCGTTTCGGACTGACCTTCGACCGGGTCGCGGACGCCATCCGGCTGGGTTCCGCGGAAATCCCCGCGGGCACCGCACGGAGCGGAGCCCATGAACTCAGCCTGCGTACCGAGGGCGCGGCGACGACCGCCGCGGACTTCGGGCGAATTCCGGTCATCACGGCGTCCGGCGGCGGCGTGGTGCGGCTCGCGGACATCGCCGCGGTGACCGACGGCTTCGCGGCGTCCGATCGCGAAGCCTCGATGAACGGCGAGCCGGCGGTGTTCCTGAGCGTTCTGTTGCAGGACGGTGGCCGGCTCGCGGACACCACGGCAGGCGCGCGGGAGGTCATCCGGGCGATGGAGCTCCCCGACGGGATCCGGGTCACGCCGTGGTACTTCGCATCCGAGGATTTCCAGGGCCGTCTGGATCTCATGGTCCGGAACGGGCTGTCCGGTCTCGGACTCATCTTCCTGGTCCTCTTCTTCACGCTCTCGACCCGCCTCGCCGTCTGGACGGCGGCCGGGCTGCCGTTCACGTTCTTCGGCGCCTTCCTCTTGATGCCGGGGCTCGGGATCACCGTCAACCTGCTCAGCATGTTCGCGTTCATCGTGGCCCTCGGCATCGTGGTGGACGACGCGATCGTGGTGGGCGAGAACGTCCAGCGACGGATGGACGACGGTGGGGAGAGCCGGGAGGAATCGGCGATTCGCGGCACCCGGAGGGTCCTCTTCCCGGCCGCCTTCGGGGTACTGACCACGATGGCCGCCTTTGCCCCGCTTCTCGGGATTCCTGGCGTCTACGGCGAGCTGATCGGCGATGTGCCGCGGATGGTGATCCCGATCCTGGCGTTCTCGCTGCTCGAGGCCGCCTGGATCCTCCCGCATCACCTGGCGCACGGCGGCCTGTCCGTGCGTCCGAGCCGCCGTCTCGCGCGGGTCCGGGGCGCGGTCCAGTCGGGCCTCGACTGGACCGTGGAGGCGATCTACCGGCCCGCGCTCCGGTGGGCGCTCGACAACCGGCTCGCGACCCTGGCGCTCGGAGTCTTCGCACTGTGCCTGGCGTTCGGGCTCACCGCGGGAGGCTTCGTCCAGGTCGTGACGGGTTCCCCCATGGACAACAACATCGCGTTCGTCCAGGTCAAGCTGCCGGCGGAAGCGACTTCGGACGCCACGCGGGCGGTGGTCGCCTCGCTCAACGCGACGGTGGACGAGGTGCGCGAGGCGATTCGCGCCGAGTCGGGAGTGGACGTCGAACGTCACCGCGCGGTTCTGGTGGGGCAGCGAATCCCGATCGGGGTCGGGGAGTCCTTCGGCGGACAGGCTGCGGAGGTGGGCCCGTCCGTCGGCCAGATCGTCTGGCGGCTCAGCCCCCAGGAGGACCGCGCGGGAATCCCGACGCGCGCCGTCGCGGACCGGGTCCGGGACCGGATTCGATCGGAACCGGTGGACGCCAGGGTGTCCGTGATCAGCGATGCGTTCGGACAGGCGGCGGACGTGTCGCTCCGGATTCGGGGCCCCGAGTTCGAAGGCCTCCTGGCGGCCTCCGGGGCCCTCCAGGCGGGACTCCGCGAGGTTCCGGGAGTGACGTCCGTTTCCGACGACTTCGAGGGAGGCGCTCCGGGTCTGGTGGCTCGGGTCCGGCCCGGGGAGTCGGGCACCGGGATCACCGCGGGGGCCGTGGGGCGCCAGCTCCGCCAGGCGTTTCATGGCGAGGAGATCGCGCGGCTGCAGCGGGGCCGCGACGAGATTCGGGTGGTGCTGCGCGCCCCGCGCGCCGATTCGGGTGGAGCGTTGGGGGTGGCCGGGATGCTCGTGCGCAGCCCCGACGGGCGGGTGAACCCGCTGGGTGCGATCGCCGAGGTCTCCGCTGCCGCCGGACAGTCGGTCATCCGCCGGGTGGACTCGTTGCGCGCGGTCACCGTGCTGGCCAGCGTGGACGGGCGGGTGGCCACCCCGGACGCGGTCATCACCGCCGCCCGCGATCAGGTGCTGCCCGGACTCCGCGAGCGCTTCCCGGGATACGACTTCAGCGTTGCCGGGATGGCGGGCGAGGCGGAGGAGGGCCAGGAAGCCCTGGCGCGCAGCGGGCTTCTGGCCGTGATGCTCATCTTCGTGTTGCTCGCGATCCCGCTCGGTTCGTGGACCCAGCCGTTCCTCATCCTGGCCGCGATCCCGTTCGGACTCGCCGGAGCCCTGTTCGGGCATCTCATCATGGGAATCAACCTCGACTCGATGAGCCTCTTCGGGATGGTGCCGCTCATCGGGATCGTGGTGAACGACGCGCTGGTGATGCTCGACTTCACGAATCGGCGTCGGGCGCGGGGGCTATCGGCCCGGGAGGCGGCGCTCGAGTCCGGACCGGCGCGTTTCCGGGCCGTCATCCTCACGTCGGTCACCACTTGCGCCGGCGTGACCCCGTTGTTGGCGGAGCGCAGCTATCAGGCCGCCCTGCTGATTCCGATGGCGGTGTCGCTGGCTTTCGGAGTTGCCTTCGCCACCCTGGTCACGTTGTTCGTGGTGCCGGTTCTCTACAGCCTCGCGAGCGACGTGACCGGGACCTTCGCGCGACCCGGCTCGGCTCCCTGACCGCTCAGGGCGCGAGGAATGCCGGCCCGGCGGGTGCGGCGTCCAGGAGGTGGGTGCCCTGGGGGACGGCGATTCCGCGGGGGAGGTAGTACCGCTCGGTCAAGTGGGACCGGACCGCCGGTTCCCGTTTCGGCGAGGCGAGGATCACCACCGAGCCGCCGAGTCCGGCGCCGGTGAGCCGCGCGCCGAGCGCCCCCGCAACCCGGGCGGTTTCGACGAGCTCGTCGAGGTCCGGGGTGCTGACCTCGCAGTCGCGCCGCAGGCTCTCGTGGGATGCGTCAAGCGCCTCGCCGAGAGCGGGGGCGTCGCCCTTCCCGAGATGCTCCACGGCCTCTCGGGTGCGCCGGGCTTCGGTCACGACGTGTCGGAACCGACCGTCCAGCGGTTCCGGCAGCCGCGCCGCCACGGCGAGGAGTTCCGGAAGGGTGTGGTTCGCGAGGAGCGCCGGATACCCATCGGCGTCCGGAAAGAACTTCCGGGCGAGGACCAACGCCTCCCGCGTCTGCCGGACACGTTCGTCGAAGATGCGCCCGGCGGCGGCTCCCTTGTCGGCGCGCCGGCCGCTGTAGGCGACCACGAAGCGAAACCGTGACGGGTTCACCGGGACGGGGGTCCAACCGCGCGGCTCGAAAGTGATGTGGAGCGCGTGCCCGCGCCTGCCGCCCAGGCAGATGGACTGGTCCATCGCGCCCCCCTGGATGGCCACTCCGTGTTCCGCGTCGGCGAGATCGAGGGCAAGCCGCATCGCCGTTTCGTCCGGCAGGCCGGCGCCGGGGACCACCCGGCCCCGAACCGCGAGCAGCGCGAGCGCACCCGCGATCACCACCGCCGACGAAGACGAGAGACCGGCGGCCACGGGAAGGTCGGAGGCGATCGCCCCGTCGAACCCGGCGCGGGACCCCGGCGTCCAGCGGCCCGCGTCGAGGGCGGCCCCGGCGGCGGCCAGATAGCGCCCGAATCCCGCGGGCGCGCGCGTGTCCCCGAGGGAGAAATCGGCTTCGTCGAATCCGGGTGCGGTCGTCAGGCACCGCACCCGGTCGTCCTGGCGGGCCGCAAAGGCGAGCGCGACGCCGTGGGAGAGCGCGGCGGGAAGGACGGGTAGTCCGCAGTAGTCCACGTGCTCCCCGATGAGGTTCACCCGCCCGGGAGCGAAGGCGACTCCTTCCGGAGCGCGGCCGAAGCGCGTGCGGAAGGCACGCCCCGCAGCGTTCACGGGAGGCGGCTGCGCCGCGCCGGCCTCCTTCCGGGAGCGGCTCGTCTCCCCGGGAGCTGTGCGGCTCACGCCGGAGTCATCCGGACGGGGCCCTGGCCGCCGGGAGTCAGCCCGCCATCGCCCAGGACCAGGTTCTCGGACGAGGTGACCGGGATGCGCGGGCCCGGGACCAGGATGCCGGACAGGTTCAGCGGATCGGCGGCGCCGATGGTCAGCCGCGCCCCGGGGTCGGCCCCGTTCCGGCCCGCCCGGCGGAGCGGTGCGACCGCCTCGGGCAGCGCGAACTGTTCCCCGGGGAAGGTGGAGACGAACTGGCCGCCCACCACCTCGCCGCGCATCTCCAGCCGCCGCAGGACGAGCTGCAGGTCCCGCCAGCGCGACGGGGTCCGCTCCCGCTTCAGCAGTTCGCGGAACACCACGCCCCAGCGCCGGAGGAGCTGGCGCGCCACTCCTTCATGGTCCGCGGGTTCTGGCTCACCCCCGCCGGGCGCCGCGAGGAGCGCCCAGCGGCCCGGCGAATAGCGGGCCTTGCGCCGGCGGTAGCGCCCGTATGCGCTCCGCCGCCGCGGATCCATGAGCGCCCGCAGGTTGTCGAAACCGTCCGCGGTGACCCGGCCACGGGCGGTCAGCTCCCAGAGTGCATCCTCGAGAGCTGCGGGCAGCAACCCGGATCGCGCCTGGAGTTCGGTAAAGAACTGGGCGCCGCCGCTTTCCAGAAGCCCGAGTACCTTGCCGGCGGCGGAGGAGAGGTCGTCCGGGTCCGCTCCCCGCGGCCGGAGCCACCGGCTGAGATCGCTCCTGAGAAGCAGACCGATCGGAGCGGCCCGGGTCGGCCGCGCCGGGCTCCCGCTCGGGGACGGCTCCGGATCGGACGTCCGGCCCCAGACCACTTCCCCCGAGAGACAGTTCGCGTCGAGCCAGTCGCGCCGGTAGCCGGTGACTCGCACCGGCAGGATCCGGGACTCCCAGGCCGCCGCCGGCGCTTCGAGTCCCTGGAGCTGGGCGATCACCTCCCGGACCCCGTGCGGACCGTGGAGACGGGTCTCCGCGGTCAGGTGCTGCCACCCGGCGAGGAACTCGAGGAAGGCGGCGGCGCTGACCGGCGCCGACTCGCGGCGGAGCCGGGCGAGGGTGAGCCGATGGATGCGGGCGAGCACCCGCCGGTGGCACCACTCGGGCGGCCGGTCAGCGGCCGGGGTGCGGCGAAACCGTCCCTGGAGCACCAGTCCTTCGGCCTCGAGCAGCGAGAGCGCTGCCCCGATCCGGGCTTCGGGAAGGGCGAGGCGGGCGGCGAGCGCGGCGACGGTGACCGGACCGGAGCAGTCCATCACCCCGCGCAGAAGCGCAGCCACGGCTTCCGCCCGGGTGTCCGCGGCGTCGCCGTCGCCCGGGGCCGCGGCCCGAGGGGGAAGCAAGGCGTCCGGCCAGACGGCCCGGGCGAGCCTCAACCGTTCCGCGGCCACCCAGAACCGGGCGTCTCCGGCGACCACCGTCCCGGCGCGGTTCCCGGCCTCGAGTTCCTCGAAGAACCCGCTCCACTCCGGTGTCTCCCGGACGGCTCCGAGCGTGAGGAGCGCGTCGTGGAGTTCGTCTGCGTCCCGAACCAGCGGCGCCGCTTCCGCGGCGGCCTGCGCGATCGCTTCGGGGTCGAGCACCGCCTCGGTGTCGAGCTCGGGCGGGAGCGACCGGCGCATCCGCACCGCCCGCGAGCGGCGTTCTTCGAGCGGGGCCGGGTCGAGGAAGGCGAACGGGTTGGCGTTCAGGATCTCGGCCGCGAAGGGCGACGCCTCGGGGGTGTCCACCGCCACGGTGCGGACCTTCCCGTCCCGGATGTCCTCGAGGAGCGCGCGGAGGCCGTCGACATCCAGCGCCTCGCGCAGGCAGTCGCGGATCGCCTCGTCCACCAGCGGATGCTCCGGAATCCGGACCTCGCCGGCGAGGTTCTCGGCGCAGGCGGCCTGGTCCGGGAACACCGCGGCGAGCAGGTCGTCGGTGAGCATTCGCTGGATCGGAGGGGGAACACGCTGGCCGTGCCGGCGGCGGGGCACCTGGAGCGCCCGCGAGACCGCCCAGCGCCAGCGCGCCGCGAAGAGCGGAACCCCGAGGACCGCCTGGGTGAGCACGTGTTCCAGGTTGCCGGGTTTCAGGAACGAGAAGACGGATTCGAGCGGGAAGGAGTGCAGGTCGGTGAGCGAGATGACGATGCCGTCGTCGGTCGCCGCCGCCTGGAGTTCCAGGTTGAAGGAGCGGCAGAAGCGCTTCCGGAGGGCGAGTCCCCAGGCGCGGTTGATCCGGCTGCCGAAGGGAGCGTGGATGACGAGCTGCATGCCGCCCGAGTCGTCGAAGAAGCGCTCGGCGACCACCGTCCGCTGACTCGGCATGGCGCCGAGCGCGGCCCTGCCGGCGGCCAGGTAGCGCAGGACCTGGTCAGTCCCGGCGCCGTCGAGGCGGCAGTCCCGCTGCAACGCGCTCCTCGCCTCCGCGGCGCTCTGTTCGACCCGCTCGCGGAGTTCCGCCACCCGGACGCTCAGCTCGGCGGTGCGTCCCGGAGCCTCGCCCCGCCAGAAGGGAATGGTCGGCGCCGCGCCCTCGGCGTCCTCGACCCGGACCTGTCCCTGGGCGATGCGCCGGATCCGCCAGGACGTGGTGCCCAACAGGAACACGTCACCCGCGTAGCTCTCGATGGCGAAGTCCTCGTCGAGCTGGCCCACCACCCGGTCGTCGGGCTCGGCGACTACCTGGTACTGCGCCGTTTCCGGAATCGCGCCGCCGTTCTGGATGGCCGCGAGGCGGGCGTTCCGGCGGGCGCGGACCGTGCCCGCGACGGAGTCCCGGTGCAGGAAGGCGCCCCGGCGTCCCCGGGTGGTCGCGACGCCCTCGGCGAGCACTCCGACGACCGCGTCAAAGGCCGC
Organism: Acidobacteriota bacterium; assembly: GCA_022828085.1. Taxonomy (GTDB): domain Bacteria; phylum Acidobacteriota; class Vicinamibacteria; order Marinacidobacterales; family Marinacidobacteraceae; genus Marinacidobacterium. Next base: position 40,652 of record JAJEIY010000036.1, read on the forward strand.
CCGCTCGAGACGGCGGTAGGGATAGGCGCCGCGCACGAAACCGAACAGGCTGTCCAGATCGTGCCGTTCCTCCGGCGTCGCGCCCGCTTCGGCGACGAGTTGCTGCGCCAGGATGTCGAGCGGCGCTTCGGGAATGCGGATCCGGTCCAGGTCGCCGGACTCCACGGCGGCCATCAGCGCCGCGCATTCGACCAGCTCGTCGCGGGTGGTGGGGAAGAACCGTCCCTTCGGGATGGCGCCGAGCCAGTGGCCCGAGCGCCCCACCCGCTGGAGCGCCACCGCGATGGAACGCGGCGAGCCGAGCTGGCACGCCAGGTCCACCGAGCCGATGTCGATCCCCAGTTCGAGCGAGGCGGTCGCGACGATCGCCCGGACCTCCCCGGAGTGGAGGCGCCGCTCGGCTTCGAGCCGCACCTCGCGTGCGAGGCTCCCGTGGTGGGCCAGCACCGCGTCTTCCGGCAGGCGTTCGCTCAGCACGTGGGTGAGCCGCTCCACCATCCGCCGGGTGTTGACGAAGACCAGGGTGGTCTCGTGTTCCTCGATGAGCGCAGCGATCCGGTCCCGGATGTCCTCCATGATCTCGTGGGTGGCGACCGCCCCGAGTTCGGACCCCGGAACCTCCACCGCCAGGTCCATCTCCCGCCGGTGCCCGACGGGAACCACTGTCGGTCCCTCCGGTGTTCGCGGGCTGAGGAACCGGGCGACCTCGGACAGCGGCCGCACCGTCGCCGAGAGCCCGATGCGCTGGAGCGGGCGGCCGGCGAGCCGGTCGAGGCGTTCGAGGGAGAGCGCCAGGTGGGTGCCCCGCTTGTCGCGGGCGAGCGCGTGGATCTCGTCCACGATCACGCTGTCCGCGGTGCGTAGCATCTCCCGCCCGCGGGCCGCGGTGAGCAGCAGGTACAGCGATTCGGGGGTGGTGACCAGGATGTGGGGCGGCTTCCTCGTCATCCGGGCCCGTTCGGCGGCGGGGGTGTCTCCGGTGCGGAGTTCGGCGCGGACCGGTGGCAGCGGCTCCCCGTCCGCTTTTGCACGAGCGGCGATGCCGGCGAGCGGGGCCTCGAGATTGCGGCGGATGTCGGCGCTCAGCGCCTTCAGCGGCGAGACGTAGACCACCCGGGTCTCGTCCGGGAGCGCCCCGCCCCGGGCCTCCCGCGTCAGCCGGTCCAGCGCGAAGAGGAAGGCGGCGAGCGTCTTCCCCGAACCGGTCGGAGCGGTGATCAGCACGTCCTCGCCCCGGGCGATGACGGGCCATCCCTTTTCCTGCGGCTCGGTGGGGGCCTCGAACCGCTCCCGGAACCAACCGGCGACGGCGGGGTCGAAGCGGGACAGGGAAGAGGTCACGGTGGTCCGGGCCCGAACAAAGGCAAAGGGAAGAATGTAGTGCGGAACGGCTGGCGGTGCGTCGACAAGGTCGGATCAGCACCGAGGCCGTCCAGGCCCGGTTGCCGTGAAAACGCAGCGGCGGCGGGACGCCCACGGTCCATATGGCGCGCCGGCTTGGAACGCCGACCTCTGGTCGGCACAGCGGGCCGGAGGCCCGCGGACGACCTACCGCTGGCCGCCCTCGGCGACGCGGGACCCTGTTGACGGGATGCCAAGCGGAATAATCCCTTCCATGCCTCGAGACCGGCGGGCGGCGGCGAGCGTCCCCGAACCGCTTCGGCGCGAGGACGTCCTCGAGCGCGACCGGAACGATCCGCTGGCCTCCTTCCGTGACCGGTTCGAGCTCCCCGAGGGCGTGATCTACCTCGACGGGAACTCGCTGGGCCCCCCGTCCGTGGGAATGCGCACCCGGATCGAGTCGCTGCTCGCCGACGAGTGGGGCCGGGACCTGGTCGCCTCCTGGAACCGTCACGGCTGGTTCCGGCTGCCCGAGCGGGTGGGGGCGCGGATCGCGCCGCTGCTCGGCGCCGCGGAGGACGAGGTGATCGCCGCCGACTCGGTGTCCCTCAATCTCTTCAAGTTGCTCGCGGCCCTGTTGCGGAAGCCGGGATCGCGGCGAGTGGTGCTGGCCGAGGAGACCAACTTCCCCACCGATCTCTACATGGCCGAGGGGCTCGTGAGCCTGCTCCGGGAGAGCGGCGCCGAGCTTCGCATCGTGCCCCCGGACGATTTCGAGGCCGCGCTCGGACCCGAGGTGGCGGTCGCGACGCTGACCCAGGTGGACTTCCGGACCGGCCGGAAACACGACCTCCGCCGGCTCACCGCGGCCGCGCGGGACTCGGGGATTCCCGTCGTCTGGGACCTGAGCCACAGCGCCGGGGCCTTCCCGCTGCAACTGAACGACGACGGGGTCGAGTTCGCGGTCGGCTGCGGCTACAAGTATCTGAACGGCGGTCCCGGGGCGCCCGGTTTTCTCTACGTGGCCCGCCGTCTCCAGCAGTCTCTCGATACCCCGCTCTCCGGGTGGATGGGCCACCGCAGCCCCTTCGAGTTCGAAACGCACTACCGGCCGGCGGCCGGGGTGCGGCGGTTTCTGAGCGGGACCCCGGGGATCCTGTCCATGATCGCCCTTGAGGAGGGGCTCCGGACCTTCGAGGGAGTCGATCTCGAGGCGCTCCAAGCCAAGAGCGAAGCCCTCGGGGACCTGTTCCTGCGCCTCGCCGGCGAGCGGCTCCGGGAGTTCGGGGTGGAACCGGCGAGTCCTCGCAACGCCCGCGAGCGCGGGAGCCAGGTCTCGCTCCGGCACCCCTACGGCTATCCGGTCATGCAGGCTCTCATTGCGAGGGGGGTGGTCGGGGACTTCCGGGAACCGGACCTCCTCCGGTTCGGCTTCGCTCCGCTCTACGTGCGGTACCGGGATGTCTGGGACGCGGTCGAAGCGCTGCGCGAGGTCCTGGCGAGCAGCGAGTACGAAGAACCGCGCTTCCGCCGCCGGCACCCGGTGACCTGAGGCGGTTCGCCCGGCTCGATCAGTCCAGGGATTCCCGCACCTGCTCGACGATTGCCAATCACGTTACGGATGGAATGCAAACGAAGGCGCATCCGCTCGTCGTCCACCAGACGCGCCGGTTACATGCACATCTGGCGCTATACGGCGGTTCTGCTCGGCGTGCCGGACGCCATGCTGTTTCGCGACGAGGCCAGCGCCCTCGAGATATGCCGTATCGGCGCCGCCTGTGAACCGGAGCCGGGCGAGTCCGCCATCGTCATGGCCAACTCGCTGCTGAACGTGGCGCCCGTGGTGATCGGGCTATCCGAGCCGGGCGAACGGGCGGCGCTGGCGGACTACGGTCTTCGCGTTTCGCGGGCCCTCATCGGCAACGAGCTCGCCGACAAGCTCAGGTTCCCGCGCCGGCACACCGCGGGAATGCTCCTCGCGATGCGGCTCCAGCGCCGCCTCGGCGGGCTCTTCGATCGACTGCTGGGCCGGACCTATGTGACGCGCGCCCATCGGTTTGCCGAGCTCGTTGAACACGCGACGCTCGAAGACGCCGGCATCTCGTACCGGTTGCCGCTCAAGCTCTATTCGGACGAAGCCCAGACGTGGTGACGCCGGCCGCCACGACTTGGTCGGCCGTCAGCAGTCGGCGCCGCAGTGGGCGGCTACGAGGCGGTCGAGGATCCCCCGGTAGTCGTCCCACGGCGTGGCGACCTCGGGTACCGTCTTGTGCGCGACGACCATGTCGAGCGACGGGATGACGGTGATGTACTGGCCCCAGGCGCCGCGTCCGGTGTAGGCGCCGCGGAACGCCTCCGGCACCGCCGGGCCGTCCCACACCCACCACATGTACCCGTAGCCGAACTCGCCTCCCCGCCGGCTCTCCGGATTCATCTCCGCGGACGGCGTGACCAGGCCCGAGATCCGCCCGGCCCATCCCTCGGGAAGCACGCGCTCCTCCCTCCAGACGCCGTCCCGCAGCATCAGGTAGCCGATCCGGGCCATGTCGCGGGTGGAGAGGTTCATGTGGTAGGCGAGGTTGCGCGACCGGGTCGCGTCTCCCGACTTGCGGTGGATCCACCGGTGCCAGTCCTCGAACCCGAGAGGGAGCGCGAGGTCGGTTCCGAGCGCGTCGTAGATGTTGCGCTCGGTGAGTTGTTCGAAGACCGCGCCCGCCGCGTTGAAGTCCCAGTTGCTGTACAGGTAGTAGGCGCCGGGCTCCTGCGAGCCGCGGGGCGGGGCGTCCGCGAGGTTGTCCCCCGAGTTCGACGCCGGGTGATAGACCCCGGAGCGCGCGGTGACGAGATCCAGCACCCGCGCCTGTTTCTCGATCGGGAGGAGGCCCTGGACGTCGTCCATGCCCAGCTCCTCGAGCGTGAGTTCGAGATCGATCGTCCCGTCCTCCACGTAGCGGCCGTAGAGCATGGCGAGGATGCTCTTGCGGACCGAGGCGAGATAGCTGATCTCATCCACCGGCCCGTGCTCGAAGAGGACGCGGCCCCCGACCACGGCCATCACGGCAGTGGTGTTGATCCCGTCCACGTACGGGTGGATCGCGTTCAGCGCCTCGGCCGAGAATCCGGCGGCGGCGGGGTCCGCGAGGCGTTCCCAGGACGCTCCCGGATAGACGGTTTCCGGCGCCGGCTCGACCGCCGGCGGCGCGCAGCCGAACGCCGCGGCGAGGGCGAAACCCAGCGCCGGCAGGAGCGCGACGACTCCTCGTGAAACAGGGCCGGTCCCGGTTTTCCGGTTCATCATGGGCTCCTCTCCGGCGATCCCCGGGGACGAACTCCGGCCTGGAGATTCGACGCCCCGCCGCGCCGCAGGTCCTCGATACTAAACCGGGTTTCGGAAACCCGGATGGCGCGGGCCGGCCGTGGCCCGGCATCGGCCGTCCGTCTCCCGTAAACTCGCCGGTTGGCGCGCCGGCCGGCCGGCGCCACAGCAGCGGAGGTGTCCGAATGCGGATTCACAGCTTGAAGGGTCTTGGTCCCGTCGTGGCCCTGTCGCTCGTCGTTTCGACGGCGGCGTTCGCGCAGGAGGGGATGCGGCCGCTCGCGCTCGCCGACTACCTCTCCTGGGAGACGGTGCAGAGCCCGCAGATCTCGCCGGACGGCGGCAACGTCGTCTACGAGCGCAGCTTCGTGGACGCCATGAAGGACCGGACGAAAACGGAGCTCTGGCTCATCGGCGCCGACGGTTCGAAGAACCGCTTCCTCACCGACGGCGGGAGTCCGCGCTGGTCGCCGGACGGCACCCGGGTCGCCTTCCTTCGGGACGGCCAGATCTTCGTGCGCTGGATGGATGCCGAGGGCGCCGAGAGCCAGGTGACCCGGCTCGACAGCCCGCCCTCCCAGATCGTCTGGGCTCCCGACAGCGGCTCCATCGCGTTCCGGGCGGTGGTGGACCCCGGGCCCGACCCGGCGTGGGCGATCGACATGCCGCAGGCGCCCGAAGGCGCCGAGTGGACGGGGCCGCCGCGGATCGTCACCCGGCTGAATTACCGGCGCGACGGAGTGGGGTACCACCCGCGGGGCTTTCGGCACATCTTCGTCGTGAGCGCCGACGGCGGCACCCCGCGTCAGCTCACGAGCGGCGACTACCACCACGACGGGCCGCGTTTCGTCGGCGACGGGTCGGAGATCGTCTTCACGTCGCTGAGGACCCCGGACGCCGAGCACGCCTGGCGCGAATCGGAGATCTACCGGGTCGAGGTGGCCACCGGCCGGATCACCACCCTGACGAGCCGCACCGGCCCGGACTCGGGTCCGGTGCCCTCGCCGGACGGCGGCATGATCGCCTACACCGGCATGGACCACACGACGGACACCTACCGCGAGGAAGGCCTCTACGTCATGGACGCCGACGGGGGGAACCCGCGGGTCATCGCGACGGAGATGGGCCGCCGTCCGGGGATCGTCGGGTGGGCGGCCGACGGCAGCGCCGTCTACTTCAACGCGCAGCTCCGGGGGACGAACAACCTCTACCTGGCGCCGCTCGACGGCGAGGTCCGTCCGGTCAGTTCCGGAAACCACATGCTCTCGGTGTCCACCGTGAGCGGCGACGGAACCGCGGTGGGTGTCGTCAGCTCGTACCACACCCCGGGGAACCTGGTCGCCTTTTCCGTCGATTCACCCGACGAGGTGGCGACCCTCCACGTCACGAACGCGTCGATCCTCGCCGAGGTCACCCTCGGGGAGGTCGAGGAGATTTGGTACAAGTCGCCGGACGGGCTCGACATCCAGGGCTGGATCGTGAAACCGCCCGACTTCGATCCGTCGCGCAAGTACCCGCTGATCCTCCGCATCCACGGCGGACCGCACGCCATGTACAACAGCGGGTTCGACTTCAAGAACCAGGACCACGCGGCGAACGGCTACGTGCTGCTCTACACGAACCCGCGCGGCAGCAGCGGCTACGGCAGCTCGTTCGGCAACGAGATCAAGAACGCCTACCCCGGAAAGGACCTCGACGACCTGTTGGCGGGCGTGGACGAGGTCATCGCGCGCGGCTACATCGACGAGCGCAACCTGTTCGTCTACGGGGGCAGCGGGGGCGGCGTGCTCACCTCCTGGATCGTCGGGAACACCGACCGCTTCACCGCCGCGGTCTCGAAGGCGCCGGTGACGAACTGGTTCAGCTTCGTGGGAACGACGGACGGAGCGAGCTGGTACCGGAACTTCGAGAAGCTGCCCTGGGACGACCCGGAGGAGCACCTGCGCCGTTCGACGCTCATGTACGTCGGCAACGTCACCACCCCGACGATGCTGATGACCGGGGAGAAGGACCTGCGCACCCCGATGGAGCAGACCGAGCAGTACTACAAGGCGCTCAAGATGCGGAAGATCCCGACGGCGATGGTGCGGCTCACCGACAGTTGGCACAGCCGCAGCCGCCCGCCGACGAACTTCATGCGGGTGCAGCTCCTGCTGCGCAACTGGTTCGAGCGCTTCGCGGTCACCGACGAGATGACCACGGACGCGCAGCCAAACTAGCGAACGCCAACCGCCGCTGGCAGCGGAGCGGCTTGGAACGCCGGTCTCCAGACCGGCACGCGCGGCGCTCCGCGCCGCGCACGGCGCAACGCTGGCAGGCCTCACGGCGCCGCATTTCCGGCCTCATCAATGCGGGTAGCCGCGCCCAGCCGGTCCACCGCCTCGTCGACGACGGCCATATCCTCGGCAGGAACTTCATCCAGGGGGGCGGCGTGGACCAGCCCGGCCCGGAGGGCTTTGAATGGATTCGCGAGAACGAGTTCCGCTACCAAAGGAGGGGAGGGCGACATGAGATCGAACCCCAGGACCACACGCAGAGACTTTCTGGCGGGCTCGGCCGCCCTCGCGGCGGGGACTGTCGCGTGCCAGCCGGACGCCGGTGACGGGTCGGCCGCACCCGCGGGAGCGGGGGCGAACGCGGCCGCCGACATCACCGCCGGAACGCTGGCCGAGGCCGAAAGACTCCACGGCGTGACCTACACCGCCGAAGAGCGCGACCAGCTCCTCGAGTCGATCGGTGGCCAGGTCGCAGGCGTCCTCCAGCTCCGCGACGTCCCGCGCGAACTCAGCCTCCAACCGGCCATCACCTTCGATCCACGCCTGCCCGGGGTGTCGTACCCCGAGCAGGCGGACCGCATCGCAATGTCGGACGGCGCAGCGGGTGCGCTCCCGGACGCCGAGGCCGACATCGCCTACGCCTCGGTCCGCGAGCAGGCCCACTGGATCCGGACGGGCCGGCTCACCAGCCGCCGCCTCACCGAGATCTACCTGTCGCGCATCGAGCGCCTCGCGCCCGGCCTCTACTGTTACATCACGGTCACCGCCGACCAGGCGCTCGCACAGGCGGACGAGTCCGACCGCGAACTCGCCGCCGGGCGCTACCGCGGCGAACTGCACGGCATTCCCTACGGCATCAAGGACTGCTTCGACACCGCGGGAATCCCCACCACCTGGGGCGCGATCCCCTTCCGTGACCAGGTTCCCGACCGGGACGCCCGCATCGTCACCATGCTCCGCGAGGCCGGAGCCGTCCTGCTCGGCAAGCTCGCCACCGCCAGCCTCGCGAACGGCTACCGCTGGTACGGCGGGAAGGTCCGCAACCCCTGGAACACGGAGGAGCACGCGGGTGGATCCAGCGCCGGCCCGGGGTCCGCCACCGCCGCCGGGCTGTGCTCGTTCTCGATCGGCACCGACAGCCTGGGGTCGATCCTCAACCCCGCCGACCAGTGCGGCATCGTCGGCCTGCGCGCGACCTTCGGGCGGGTGCCGACCGAGGGCGCCATGCCGCTGACCCCCAGCCTCGACCGGATCGGGCCCCTCACCCGTCGCGTCGAGGATGCGGTGCCCGTCATGGCCGCGATCAACGGACCCGATCCGACATCGGCGTCCTCCATCGCCATGGGCTTCGAATACGACGCCGGCATCGATCCCGCCGCCGTCCGCGTGGGCTACTCACCGGACTGGTTCCGCGAGGTCGGGTTCGGTCCGGGAGCCTCGGTGCCGGTCGCCGACGCACACCGCAACGCACTCGAGGCGCTCGGCGAACTCGGCGTGGAGCTCGTCGAGGTGGAGCTGCCGCCGTTCCCCTACCAGGCGCTGATCCCGAACCTCTACGTCGAGGCCGCCACGATCTACGAGGCGCTCACCCTCGATGGCCGCGACGATCAGCTGCCGCCCGAGGGGTGGCCCGACGCCTGGCGCCGCGTCCGCCTGCTGTCCGCGGTCGACTACCTGCAGGCCGAGCGTCTCCGGCGCGGCCTCATGCACGAGTTCCACCGCATCTACAGCGACGTGGACGCGCTGTTCGCCCCGACCTACGGCTCCTTCGAGCTGCTGGTGGCGATGAACTACACGGGACACCCGGGGATCAGCCTGCGCGCCGGCCTCGACGAGAGCCCTACCCGAAGCGCGGGCCCGGTTCCCGACGATCCGCGGGGAGAGCCGCACACGATCACCCGCAACGTGGCCTTTCATGGCCGGCTCTTCGAAGAGGGGACGATCCTCGCGCTCGCCCGGGCGCTCGAGGAGCGGCTTGGGGTGCATCACCACCGTCCGCCGCTCGGGTAGGGGCGGGCGCGGAATCCCCGGTCGGTGCGGGGCGCGCGCACGACCCCGCGACCGGGCCCCTACTTCCCGAACAGCCCGCAGGCGAAGAGCCCGGGCGTCTCGAAGGGCAGGGGGCCCCGCTCCTCCGCGTAGCGCTCCGCGAGATCCATCATCGTGATCGCCTCGAGAGTGCGGAAGCCGGCGTCAGCCAGCAGGTCGCTCATCGCGGCGAGGCCGTATTCGCTCTTCATGGGTTCGCCGCGCTGCGCCACGTACTCCTCAAGCTGGGCGCGCATCTTCCGGTGCTCGGGCCAGGCGGAGGCTTCGTCCAGCATGTAGTCGAGGACGAGGCGTGAGCCGGGAGCGACCCCGGCGGCGATCGAGCGCGCCGATTCGGTCAGGGTTCCCGGAGTCAGGTAGTACGTCACCCCGAGGAAGGAGAGGATCGCCGGGCGCCCGGGGTCGAAGGGCGAGTGCGACAGGGCCTCCATCACCGAAGTCCGCTCGAGGTCCGCGGGGGCGAAGTGGAGTCCGGGGGGCGCCCAGATCCCGGCGGCGTCGATGCGCTCCCGTTTCACCTCCTGCATCGCCGGGCGGTCGATCTCGAACACCTCGAGCGGCGGGACGAGTTCGGTCCGCCGCAACGCGAACGAATCGAGCCCGGCGCCCACGATGACGTATTGGCGGATGCCGTCCCGGAAGGCGCTCTCGACCGCCTGTTCGGCGTAGCGGGCCCGGATCAGCAGTCCCAGGATCACCGGCTTCAGGCCGCGTAGCGCCCAGTTCGCCATGAACCAGCCGGCGGGCCGAAAGCGGAGGACCCGCCGCAGGGAGGGACTCGTCAACGAGAACGCGTACGGATCGTCCAGCAATCGGACCCGGTCCCGCTGGTGCCGGGCGCGGGCGGCGGCGACCAGGTCGGCGGTGGATGCCCGTTGTCTCCGTCCCTTGCTCATGACGCTCGCGCTCCGCAATCGTCCCACCGAGGCGCCGGTTCCGGTCTCCTGGGTTTCCATCGCCCAGGACACGCGCGAATTCCGGGCGATGGACCGCGTTTCTATCGCCCAGGTGCTTTCATCCGTCTCTCGCCGTTGCCTCTCCGCGCGGGGAGCCGCACAATCTCCTCCATGAAGCGCATCCCCTTTTCCGTCTTTTTCTGCCTCCTGGCGGCCCTGGCCGTCGCCGCCAGCGCCGTTGCCCGGCCGCAAAAACCCGTCCTCCACGGCAAGCACTGGATGGCCATCACCGGCAAGCCGCTGGGCGCGACCGCCGGCGCCATGATCTTCAGCCAGGGCGGCAACGCGGTGGATGCGGCCTGCGCCATGCTGGGCGCCACCGCGACCATGTTCGACGCCCTGAGCTGGGGCGGCGAAACCCAGGCGCTGATCTGGCACCCCGAGCAGAAGAAGGTGATCGGGATCAACGCGCTCGGCGTCGCTCCCACGGGCGCCACGCCGGCGTACTTCCGGGAGCAGGGGCTGGAGTACCCGCCCGCGGTCGGCCCGCTCGCGGCGGTGACTCCGGGGACTCCGGGCGGCCTCCTGACGATGCTCGCCGAGTACGGCACGATGTCCCTCGCTCAGGTGCTCGCGCCGTCGATCCAGATGGCCGACGGCTATCCCATCGAGGCCTCCGCGGCCCGCGGGATCCAGCGGGGCGCCGACCGGATCGCCGAGTGGCCGTATTCGCGCCGGACCCTGCTGCCGCACCGCGACGAACGCTCGGCGTCCTCGGGGCCGCAGGACGAGACGGGGAACTACTGGGACCGCGAGGACTCCTCGACGCGCGAGTTCAGCGCCGGCGGCCCGCGCCCCGGCGAGGTCTTCCGCCAGCCCGAACTTGCGAACACCCTGCGGAAGCTGGTGGACGCCGAGGCCGAGGCGCTCGCCGCCGGCAAGAGCCGCAAGGAGGCGATCTACGCCGCCTACGACCGCTTCTACAAGGGCGACATCGCCGAGGAGCTTGCCCGTGGCACCCAGGAGCAGGGCGGCCTCATCACCACCGAGGACCTCGCGAACTGGAAGGTCCACATCGAGGAGCCCGTCTCCACGAACTACAAGGGGATCGAGGTCTACAAGCTGACTCACTGGGTCCAGGGACCGGTCCTGCTCCAGGCGCTGAACATCCTGGAGCCCTTCGACCTGAAGGGGATGGGCTACAACAGCTCCCGCTACATCCACACCCTCTACCAGGCGATCAGCCTGTCGTTCGCCGACCGCGACTTCTACTACGGCGATCCCTACTTCCCGCCGGAGGAGCCGATCCGGGGCCTTCTTTCCAAGGACTACGCTCGGCACCGTGCCGAACTCATCCTGGAAGACCGCAACGACCCCACGATCGGGCCCGGGGACCCCTATCCCTTCCAGGGTGGCGAGAACCCCTTCGGCGAGTACCTGAACCGGTTTTCCGGAACCTCGGGGACGCCCACCACCGAGGAAGAGCGCGAGGAGTTCCTTGAGGGATTCCTCGCCGGCACCACCTCGATCCAGGCCGCGGACGCCTCCGGGTGGGTGGTCTCCGTGACGCCGAGCGGCGGCTGGCTGCCGGCGGTGCTCGCCGGCGAGACCGGAATCGGACTCAGTCAGCGGATGCAGAGCTTCGTGCTCGACCCCGCAATGAACCCCTACAACGTGCTCGAGCCGGGCAAGCGCCCGCGGGCCACCCTGACGCCGAGCCTCGCCCTCAAGGACGGGGAGCCCTTCCTCTCCTTCGCGGTCCAGGGCGGCGACGGCCAGGACCAGAACCTGCTGCAGTTCTTCCTGAACGTTGTCGAGTTCGGCATGAACGTGCAGGAGGCCGCCGAGGCCGCCAACTTCAACAGCTACCAGCTCCGGAGTTCCTTCGGCGCCCACGAGTCGGAGCCGGGTTCCATGCTGCTGAACGACAAGGTCCCCGAGTGGATCCGCAACGAGTTGACCGGAATGGGGTATTCGCTGCGCTTCTCGCCGCGCACCTCGGGACCCATCAACGCCATCTGGTTCGACCGCGAGCACGGCAGCTTCTGGGGCGGGTCGAGCCACCACGGCGACGACTACGGAGTGGCATGGTGATGCGTTTTCCGAACTTCCGAAACCGGGTGGCCGTCCTGGCCGCCCTCCTCCTCATCCCGGCAGGCGCGCTGGCGCAGGACGAAGAAGGGCCAAGACCCGCGTCGCTCACCGTCTCGCCCGAGGAGATCACCCTGACCGCCGGTGAAACGGCCCAGATCGAAGCCTCCGCGCTGGACGAGGACGGGAACGAGATCGAGGTCGAGTTCCTGTATCTCCCCCTTTACGGCCAGTTCTGGAACCTCGAGATGCGCACCTGGGGCTTCAACATCTTCAAGGTCTCCCGCGAGGGCGAAGTTTCGACCCGGCGGCCCGGGGAGTACGCGGTGATGGTGCGGGTGGTGGGCTCCGGCCCCGATCCCTCGGCCCGGAATACGGAGGCCGAGGGTTACCTCGAGCAGCGGATCCCGCTGACCATCCTGCCGCGGCCGGTAGCCACGCTGAACGTCACCGCGGAAGGGCCCCTGTATGCAGGGACCGAGGTGACGGTGCGCGCGGAGCCCGTGGATGACACCGGGACGCTCGTTGAGGGACTCGATGTCGGCTGGATGTCTTCGGACGACGCCATCGCCATGCCGATCGCCCGGCCGCCGACCATCGAGCGGACCCGCACTCGCGGGGTGCTGGCGCTCGGCGCTCCCGGAACGGTGACGGTCACGGCGACCGCCGGGGCTGCCAGCGCCGAGATGGCGGTGGAGGTGGTCCCGAACCCCGTCGCCAGGATGGAACTGACCCCTGACCGGAGCACGGCCCGAACGGGGGACGTGACGCACCTCAGCGTGGTGATGACGGATGCGGCCGGAGCGACGCTCGAAGACGTCCCCGTCGGCTACAGCGTTTCGGCGATGACCGACGCGATGGGGATGGGCGGCCCCTCCTCGGGGCTCATCACCCAGGACGGCCGCTTCGTCGCGGATCTGCCGGGGGTCTATACCGTGGTGGCCCGCACCGGGCAGGTCTCCGCCTCCACGGTGATCCGGGTCGCCGAGCGCGGGGTCCGCCGGCCCATCGAGCTGGTCGGCCACGGCCGGGTGAAGGACCGGGCGACCTCGGACCTGTGGGTCTGGGAGGCTCCGAACGGCCGCGACTACGCGATGACCGGCACGCACAGCGCCGCCGGCCACGCCTACATCTGGGACGTGACCGATCCCGAGAACCTCGACATCGTGGACGTGGTCCGGGTGGACGCCCGCACCGTGAACGACGTCAAGATCTCGGAGGACGGGGCGACGGCGGTCATCTCGCGCGAGGGAGCGTCCAACCGGCGGAACGGTCTCGTGATCCTCGACGTGTCCGATCCCTCGACGGGGGTCCGGAAGCTCGCCGAGTACGACGACCAGCTCACCGGCGGAGTCCACAACACCTTCATTCACGCGGGACACGTCTACGCACTGTCCGGCGGCCGGCGTTTCGACATCATCAACATCGAGGATCCGTCGGTGCCCCACCGGGTGGGCAGCTTCGCGCTCGACAACCCGGCGCGCTCGATCCACGACGTGTGGGTCGTGGACGGCATCGCCTATTCGGCGAACTGGAGCGACGGAGTGGCGGTGATCGACGTGGGCGGCGCCGGGAAGGGCGGGACGCCCCAGGATCCGAAGCTCGTGGGCCAGTTCCCGTTCCCGACCGGGTGGAACCACGCCGTCTATCCCTACCGGAGCGTCTCCACCGGCAAGTTCTACATCTTCGCCGGGGACGAGGCGGCCCGTACCGGCCGCTACAGCCCGCTCGCGGAGATCGGCACCGGAACGCCGGGCTACGACGACGAGCCCACCCGCTGGCGCGGCTGGATCCACATCCTCGAGTGGGACGAGAACTTCGAGGCGCCGCCGCGGCTGGTCGGCCGCTACGAGGTCCCCGAGGCCGGGAGCCACAACATCTGGATCGAGGACGACGTGATGTACGTGGCGTTCTACAACGGCGGGCTGCGCGTCGTGGACGTCTCCGGCGAACTGCTCGGGAACCTCTACCGGCAGGGCAGGGAGATCGCCCGCTTCCTTCCGCTCGATCCCGACGGGTTCCTCCCCAACGCCCCGCAGGTCTGGGGCGCCCAGCCCCACAAGGGAATCATCTACTTCTCGGACCGGAACTCGGGGCTCTGGGCGGTGAAGCTCGGGGACCTGCCGGAGGAGACCACCACGGACGCCCAGCAGTAGGGGAGCGCCTCGGAGCGCCAGCCTCCGGCTGGCATCGACCGCCGAGAGGCGGTCGAAACTGGACCCGTCATCCGCGGCGACAGCCGAAACGGCCGGGACCGCCGTCCCCAACGGGTGACGCACACGGCCGTGCCGCTTCCGGGCGGCCCCCGGTGGCTCAGGGGCCGGCGGGATTCCGGGCGTTCGAGGCCGGAACGAGGTGGGTCTCGATCAGCGTTTCGACCCGCGTCATGCGGTCGGAGAGCTGATCCATGCGGTCGGAGAGCTGATTTATGCGGTCGGAGAGTTCACCGATCTCTCGCGCATTTCCGCCCGCAGGCCGCCGATCTCCTCGCGCATTTCCGCCCGTAGGCCGCCGATCTCCTCGCGCATTTCCACGCGGAGGCCGAGGATCTGGCCGCTGAGGTTGGTGAACGCGATAGCGCCGGCGCTCAACACCGCTGCCACGAGGACGAACATCCCGGCCAGAACCGTGAGCTGGACACGTTCTGCGCGGCCGAACGGCTCGCGGGAAGCTGCCGCGCGTCCGGCGAGGCGTCCCGGTTCCACGCTCGTCATCGCTCTACCCTGTTCACTCGCTCCCGGAGTATAGGAGCGGCCCGACTGCTCCGGCAACGGGACGGCGGTCTGCGCTGCATCGGTGGTTCGTTCGTGCATGGGGAAGTCCTCCACCATGCATAGACGCAAATCGGCGCGGGTTTTTCCCACCCTGCGGCCAATTGTGGAAAAGTCGATGCGAAGCGGCGCGCTGCCGCGCCGAGCGCAGCGGAACGACGCTCGGCTACCCGGCCTTGCCGTGCCACCGGCCGGGAACGCCGGCCTCCGGTGGCGGCGAGGACGCCCCGGAGCGCCAGCCTCCGGCTGGCATCGACCGCCGACCCGCGGTCGAAACCGCCGATGGCCAGTTTGCGTCAAGCGCGGCGGGTGCTCCCATCCGTCCCGGCCGCGCTCGTCCTATTCCGGGAAGTCGAAGACCGCCGCCTCCCGGCGCAGCTGGAGCACCAGGACATCCGGATCCACGAGCACGCGTTCCGGATCGAAATCCGCCTCGATCTCGAACTCGGCTGACTCTCCGGCGTCCAGTTCCACCGACGTCCGGGCGTCCCGGTAGCTCGGCGACACCACCGTCCGGGTTCCGGCGTCCCCGGCGTCCGACCAGCGCTCGTTCGCGGCGGCGGCGACGCCGATGGTCATCCGTCCAGTCCCCGCGTTCTCCACGGTTCCCCGAACGATCCAGCCGCGGCCGGCGCGCTCCTTCGTCAGTCCGGAGAGCCGGTACTCCGGCGCCACCACGTCGAAAAACCACTGGGCGGTGAAGGCGTCGAAGGCCTCTGGGTCCGGGGCGAACTCCCTCAGGACGGCCAGCATGTCCTGGATCACCGGGAAATCCGAACCGGCGTGGTACGCGTCGATGAAGGCGCGCAGTCCGGCGAGGAGGTTCTCCCGGCCCATCTCCTGTTGGAGCATCCACATCACCCACCCGCCCTTGTCGTAGATGACCGTGTTGTCGCCTCGCCGCGAACCGTCGGTCTTGACCAGGGACCGCTCGGCGTTCACGAAACGGCCGTCCCCGTAGCTGTCCTCGATGCGCTTTGCGAACTCGATGCGGTAGCGGTCCCCGTGCACCTCCTCGTGGAGCAGGATGGTCGCGTAGTGGGACATCCCTTCCGACAGCATGTTGCCGCCGGGTCCGCGCCCCGGGGTCAGGATGTTGGCCCACCACTGGTGGGCGGCTTCGTGCGCCACCACCGCGAACGCGGCGTGGGAGCGGGGATCGCTCTTCGTGAGGAAGCCGATCCCCTCGCTGAAGGTGATGTTGGTGGGGAACCCCTGCGCGTAGCCGGCGTACGCCGGGAACTCGGAGAGCTTCAGGAGTTCCCAGGGGAACGGGTGGAACCACTCCGAGTAGTGCACCCGCGCCGCATCCAGCGCGGCCGACATCTCCTCGACGTTGTAGTCGTGCTCCGGGTGGTGGTAGATGGCGGTGCCCCGGCCCTCCTTGACCGCGTAGCGGCCGGCGACGATGTTGAAGAGCCGCACCGGATGGTCGGATTCCCACACCACGGTGCGCCGCCCCTCCCGGAGTTCCTCGCTCGCAAGCCGTCCCACGCTGTTCGCCGTGTACTCCTCCGGGACGGTGATCCGGATCCTGGTGGTGAAGGGCCTCCCTCCCCAGCCGAGAGCCGGCTCGGTCTCGCCCTCGAAGAAGTCGTCGGGGTATTCCCGCGGGTCGTAGCGGTTGTCCTCGTCCACGCCGATTCCCGGGAGGTACCCCGGAACCGGAGCGAAGGTGGGCGCGAAGGCGGTCAGGACGACTCCCGAGTCAAGGATGAACTGGCCGCGGCCGCCGACCCTGGTGCTCAGGCCGCGGGGGTACTGCAGCTCGTACTCGAAACCGACCGTCAGCGAACCGCCCGGAGCGAGCGGCTCCTCGAGGCTGAAGACGTAGAGCCCGGCGCGGTTCTCCGGTTCGTGGGGTTCCCCGTCCAGGGTCCACGCGATCGGGTCCCAGGGTCCCGCGGTGATCGGAAACTCGGGGTACGCATGGTCCCGGTGGTTCACGAACGTGTAGGCGCCGGACACGGAGGCGGTGCGGGCCGCTGGTTCCAGATCCACGTCCAGATCCACGTGCGAGACCGACGGCATCCGAAAATCGGTCCAGGTCGCCGTGTTGCGCCTCCAGTAGTCCTTCCGGGCCTCTTCGGCGTCCGGGCCCTGGTCGCCCGCCCGGCCGCCGAAGAACAGCGCCGAGGCCAGGGCGGCGGGAGCCAGCGCGAAGGGAAGGAGACGCACCCCGCTCCGCAACACCGCGCGCGGCCGGAGCCGGTGCAGGATCCGGGTGGCGTCGAACTCCTGCCGCCCCAGCCATTTGAGCGCCAGGGCCAGAAGCAGCGGAATGAGACTCAGGTAGAGCAGGCGGTTCAGCAGCAGGGCGCGCCCGTCCAGCGAGAAGGCTCCCATGTCGCTCCAGAAGATCATCGAGTTCCAGGCGATCCAGTTGGTGACCCAGGACAGCGCGTCTCCGACGTTCATCCGGTACACGGTGTAGATCAGCATCGCCAGCCCGAGTCCGTACACCGCGTAGCGGTTCCGGAAGAGCGCGAACGCGGCGGTCACGAACGCCGTCCAGAAGAGGAACGTGGGCAGCATCACCCCGCCCCACGCCGCGAGGAACGGCCCGAGGTCGAAGCCGACGGGATCGCCGAGCACCTGCCGCACGGTGATGACCGCGGCGGACGCGATCAGCGCCACGGCCAGGATCCCCGCCGCCACCACCACGTTGCCCGCCGTCTTGCCGAGGAGCATGGCTCCCGTCCCGACGGGCGTGGTGCGATAGATCTCGGCGAATCGCTGCGCCCGCTCCTTCATCAGCGACTCCACGGTGTAGAAGAGGAGCAGGAC
This sequence comes from Acidobacteriota bacterium, assembly GCA_022828085.1. GTDB lineage: Bacteria > Acidobacteriota > Vicinamibacteria > Marinacidobacterales > Marinacidobacteraceae > Marinacidobacterium. The sequence continues at coordinate 58,179 of JAJEIY010000036.1, forward strand.
GCAGACGAGCAGGCTCAGGGTGTTGAACTGGCGCGCCGCCATCGCTCCCGAGGTCAGGAGCAGCGGGGAGTCGAACGGTCCGAGCGCGAAGAGCGCCTGGCTGACGGACTGGTAGAGGATCAGCGGGACGAAGAGGTACATGCCCGCGCGGACGGTCAGTTCCCGAACCTCGACGCGGCCGATCGCGGCTGCCGCGGGCAGGAATCCCGGCGGGTCGGTCCGCATGGCGAGCTCACCGAGGGTTCTCGCGGAAGAGACCGGACCAGCTTGCGCAACTGGGGACGGCGCCTCCCGGCGCCCCCGCCGGAAGCCGATCACCAGCGAGTCCGTGTCTCCACGAAGGAGCCGGCGCGCGGTGTTGCGCGCCGCCGCTTCGACCGCGAGGAGTCCGGCGCCGGCAAGCGCGATGCGGCTGAGCAGGAATCCGGTGTCCGGCGGCAGGGGCGCCGTGTTGTAGAAGTCGAGGCCCCGGTCCAGCTTCAGGAAGGTCTCGTTCAGCCACCGGAATCCCGAGGGGTCCGCGAGCATGAGCGCGCGGTTGATCGCCGGGTCGAGCCAGCTCGGCGACCAGCTGATGAGAAACCCCAGGATGACGAGCAGCGTGGCGACCGGGAACGCGAAGACCACGATGGGACGGCGGGTCCAGGCGCCGAGGAAGAACGGCACGCCGGCGAAGAACACGATCTGGGGAAGGCCGAGAAGCAGGGCCGGAACCAGGTAGTTCCCGGGAACGAACGGGCCGATCTGCGGGGAGTCCGCCCCGGTCGCCAGGAGGTGGTTGAAGCCCATGGACGCGGCCAGGAACAGGCTCCAGATGACCAGGAAGGCGACCACCGCTCCGGCGAAGCTGCCCCACACGTACTCCCGGACGGTCAGCCGGGTGGAGTGGAGGACCTCCCCCACCCGCTGTTCCGCATCCCGGATCAGCACGAGCCCCGCCCCGATGGCGAGGAACCAGGCGCCCATCGCGGTGATCAGGACCGACTGGAGCATGCTCTGGGCGAACACGGAGGTGATGTGCGACCGCTCCCCGCCGGCGGTGGCGTCGCCGCTGGAGATGGTCACGTTGCCCTGGGAGAAGCCCCAGGCCACGAGTACGAGAATCCCGAAGAGGAACCAGTAGGACGGCCGCCGGAGCGCCGAGGACAGTTCCCGGCGGGCAACAACGGCCCACCGGGCGAACGAGGTCACGACTCCGGAGTCTCCGGCGGCCGCTCGCCGTCTCGGGCGGCGCCGTTCCGGGTGAGGAGGAGATACGCGTCCTCGAGACTCGGAGCGACCGGTTCGAAGCCGTCCGGCGGTGGTCCGTCCGGAGCGTGGACCCGCACCCGGTTCCGCCCTTCGATGAGAACCGCCTGCGTGATTTCGAAGCGATCCGCGAGTGCTTCCATCTCATGCTTGTCCACCGCGCCCTCGAAGATCGCGCCTTCGAGCCGGGACCGCGCTCCCCTGGGAGTGGTGTCCGCCACGATCCGCCCACCGGTCAGGATGGCCACTCTCGGACACAGCACGGAGATGTCCTCCACGATGTGTGTGGACAACAGGACCAGCCGGTCTTCGGCCACCTCGGCCAGCAGCCGGTAGAAACGCAGCCGCTCCTCCGGATCGAGCCCGGCGGTGGGCTCGTCCACGACCACGATCCGGGGATTCCCGGCCAACGCCTGCGCGATGCCGAGCCGCTGCCGCATGCCGCCCGACCAGGTTCCTACCTTGCGCTTCGCCGCGTCCTGCAGGTTCACCCGCTCGAGGAGTTCCGCGGCAAGGCGTTTCACGCCCTGCGGCGCCTTGACGCCCTTCAGCACGAGGAGGAAACGAAGCATCGCGGCCCCGCTGAGGTGCGGATAAAAGCCGAAGTGTTGCGGGAGGTAGCCGAGTTGACCGCGGATGCGCCGGGGGTCTCCGCTCACGTCCTCACCGTCCAGGAACACGGCGCCCGAAGTGGGTTCCAGGAGACCGGCGACGATGCGCATGAGGGTGGTCTTGCCGGCGCCGTTCGGCCCGAGGAGCCCGAGCATTCCGCGCGACGCTTCGAGCGAAACGCCCTGGAGCGCCGCGACGGGCCCCGGATAGACCTTGACGAGGTTTCTGATTTCGAGCATGAAGGCTGGGAGAGTAAGGGAGCGCCGGCCGCCGGGCCAGTTGCTGTCAGACGCCGTCCCGCGGGCCGCTCAAGAGCCGTAATGGCGCCGCCGGCGTTCCAAGCCGTATCCGCCGTGAGTCCGGGGAGCGGGGTGCGGTTTCGACCGCCTGCCGGCGGTCGATGCCGGCCGGAGGCCGACGCTCCGCTCCCCTACAACTCGGCGTGTTGGGCGGCCGCGCCGGGGCCGAGGAAGGCTTCGACGTACTTCGCTCCGGTGCCGGTGTTGAAGAGGACCACGGTGTCGTCCTCGGCCACGTCGCCCGAATCGCGAAGCCGGCGCAGTGCGCTCAGGCAGGCGCCGCCCTCGGGAGCGGCGAAGATGCCCTCGGCGGCGCCGATCCGGCGGGCGTCGCGCATGAGTTCCTCGTCGCTGACCGCGATCGCGGTGCCGCCGCTCTCCCGGACCGCCGCCAGGATCAGGAAGTCCCCGAGCGCCTTGGGCACGCGGAGGCCGGAAGCCACGGTATGCGCGTTCTGCCACATCTCGGAGGCTTCCGCGCCTTCCGCGAACGCCTTCGGAATGGGCGCGCAGCCCTCGGATTGCACGGACACCATCCGCGGCCGCTCCGGCCCGATCCAGCCGAGCTGCTCCATCTCGTCGAACGCCTTCCACATGCCGATGAGCCCGGTGCCGCCGCCGGTCGGATAGAGGATCACGTCGGGCAGGCGCCCGAGTTGCTCGAAGACCTCGTAGCCCATCGTCTTCTTGCCCTCGATGCGGTAGGGCTCCTTCAGCGTGGCGACCTCGAAGAGGCCGCGGCCCGGCGCGAGTTCCGCGATCATGCGGCCCGCATCGGAGATGAGGCCGTCGATGGAGTGGACTTCGGCCCCGTACACCGACGCCTCGATCCGGTTCACCTCGGGACAGTCGCGGGGCACCGCGACCACGCACTCGATCCCGGCCCGGGCCGCATAGGCGGCGGCCGCCCCGCCGGCGTTCCCCGCCGAGGGCAGGGCAATCCCGGGGGCGTCGAACTGGTACGCCGCCGAGACCGCCAGGCAGAGTCCCCGGTCCTTGAAGCTCCCCGTGGGGTTCATCCCCTCGTCCTTGATCAGAAGTTCCCGGATCCCGAGCTCGGCGCCCAGGGTGGGGGCCGGATGCAGCGGCGTGCCGCCCTCCCCGAGCTTCAGGCAGTGGCGTTCCTCCTGGATGGGCAGGACCTCGTGGTACCGCCAGAGATCGAAGGGCCGATCCTTGATCGCCGCCAGGGTGAACGTCTCCGCCGCCGCTGCGAGGTCGTAGCAGGCGAGTAGTGGGTGCTTTTCGTCCGAGAGGTTCTGAGGCGCGAAGGCGTCGTGGCGATGCCCGGTCTTCGAGCACTCCAGGTGGGTGAGATAGGAGTACGGGGCGGCCACGTCAGACCGAGAGGATGCTCTCTTCCTTGCGGGACGCGATCTCGGCGATCCGCTTCACGTGCGCGTCGGTGGCCTTTTGCACCTCGGCCTCGAGGTCGTGTTCGAGGTCCTCGGAGAGTTCCTTGCTCTTGACCAGCTTCTTGGCGCGCTGGTTGGCGTCGCGCCGGACCTGCCGGAGCGCGTTCTTGTGCTCCTCCGCCATCCGGCTGATGCTCTTCGCAAGCTGCTTCCGCCGCTCCTGGCTGAGCGGCGGGATCGGGATGCGGAGCATGGTCCCGTCGGAGGCCGGGTTCAGGTCGAGATCGGCCGCCCGGATCGCCCTGTCGATCGCGGGCAACAAATTGCGCTCCCAGGGCTGCACGGTGATGGTGCTGGCGTCGGGAGTCTTCAGGGTGGCGACCTGGTTCAGCGGCATGAGCTGCCCGTAGTAGTCCACCCGGACCGAATCCAGCAGGGCCACCGACGCCCGCCCGGTACGGACCGAAGCCAGTTCGTGCTCGAACACCTCGACCGTCTTGTCCATCCGGCGGTTCAGGTCGTCCAGAATCTGGTGATCCATCGCTTCCGCTCCCCCCGCGGCCCTACGTGTCGAGGGCCGGCTTTTCGACCCGGGTCCCGACGTCGTCGCCCCGGGCGGCCTGTTGAATGTCGTCCTGGTGGCACACCACGATCGGGAGGTCGTTCTCCATGCACAGCGAGATCGCGGTGGTGTCCATGAAGCGAAGCTCCTGCCGGATCGCTTCCAGATAGGTGAGCCGGCGGATCGGACGGGCCTCCGGGTCCTTTTCCGGGTCGCCGGTGAAGACCCCCGGCACCCGGGTGGCCTTGATGAGCACGTCGGCGCGAATCTCGTTTGCCCGTAGCGCGGCGGCGGTGTCCGTCGAGAAGTAGGGGTTTCCGGTTCCCGCGGCGAAGAGGGTGATCCGTCCCTTCTCGAGGTGCCGGAGGGCCCGGCGGCGAATGAACGGTTCGGCGACTTGCCGGACGGTGATTGCGGACATCACCCGCGTGTGGCAGCCGAGCTTTTCGAGCGCTTCCTGGACGGCGAGGGCGTTGATGAGAGTGGCGAGCATGCCCATCGAATCCGCGGTGACCCGGTCCATGCCGCGGGTTTCGGCGCCGAGCCCCCGGAAGATGTTCCCGCCGCCGATCACGCACGCGGTCTCGATGCCCTCCTTGTGGACCGCGGCGATGAGCCGCGCCATCCGCTCCACCTCACCCGGAGAGATGCCGGCGTGCTCCTCACCCTTGAGCGCCTGGCCCGACAGTTTGAGCAGAACCCGGCGCGGTGGGTTCGGCCGGCTCCCGCTCATGCGGTCATGGTACGCGGCTTTCGCCGCGACCGGACGCCAAAGCTGTTCGCCGAGAGCGGTCGCTAAAGCTGTTCGCCGCGCTCGAAGCGGATGAAGCGCCGCACCTGGATGTTCTCCTTGATCGCCTGCGCGGCCTCGAGGATCCGGTCCTGGACGCGCATCTTCCTGGAGTCGTCGAGGGCGTACGGCTGCTCGACGAGCACCCGCTCGGAGAGGAACCGGTCGAGCTTCCCGGAAACGATGCGGTCAACCACGGCGGGCGGCTTGTTGGCGTTCTTCGGGTCCTGCGCCAACTGCGCGCGGATGAGGTCGGTCTCGTCGTGGATCACGGCCTCGGGCACGTCCTCGCGCCGGACCCACCTTGCCGGGGCCGGGTAGGCGCAGGCGATGTGGATCGCCACGTCGTTCGCGAGGTCGCGGAACGTCTGGTTCCGGGCGACGAAATCGGTCTCGCAGGACAGCTCCACCATCACCCCGATCCGGTGATCGTGGATGTACGAGTGGATGAGCCCCTCGCTGGTGGTTCGTCCCGCGCGGCGCTCCGCCGCCGCGGCGCCCTTCTCGCGCAGCAGGCGGACGGCCCTGTCGAAATCTCCGTCCGCGTCCACGAGTGCTTTCTTGCAGTCGGCGAAGCCCGCTCCGGTCTGGTCCCGGAGCTTCTTGACGTCCTGCGCGCTGATGGCGGCCATTGGGGGAATCTCCTGTTGAAGCCGCCGGGGCGGCGACGTTTCGGCGGTATCTCGAGGTGTCCGGTCAGCCGGTGGCGGCCGGTGCCGGATCCTCGGTTTCTGAACTGGCGACGGTGCTCGGGGCCCCGACGGGGTCCGGGTCCGGAGCCGCGGCGTCGCTCGCCGCGGACGCTTCGCCGGAGGCCGCCGAGTTGTCCGCGTCAGCGCTGCTCGCGCCCGGGCCGGCCGGGTCGGGGCCGGTCGTCGCAGCAGGGCCGCTCGAACCCGGCGCGGCGGCTTCGGAAGGCGGAGCGGTATCGGCAGCCCCGTCCGGCGCCGCACCGTCCCCGTCGGCGCCGAAGGCCGTCAACCCGCGAAGCTGCCGCCCGTCGTCGAACGCGCTCGCAATGCGCTCGGCGAAGAGGCGGATCGCCCGGAGGGCGTCGTCGTTCCCCGGGATCACGTAGTCGATGAGGTCGGGGTCGCAGTCGGTGTCCACGATGGCCACGATCGGGATCCCGAGCTTCCTTGCTTCCTGGACCGCAATCATTTCGTTCTTGGGATCCACGATGCACACCGCGTCGGGCAACCGGTCCATCTTCTCGATGCCGCTCAGCGTCTTTTCCATCCGCCGGCGGCGCTTGTCGAGGCGCGACCAGGCCTTGTTCGAGAAGCCCCCCTGATCGGCGTTCTCGGTGATCTCCCGCAACTCCTGGAACTTGGCGATGCTCTTGCGGATCGTCTGGAAGTTGGTGAGCAGTCCCCCGAGCCACCGGTGGTTCACGTAGAACGCCTCCACCCGGGCGGCTTCCGAGGCGATGACCTCCTGCGCCTGGCGTTTCGTGCCGACGAAGAGAATCGTCTTGCCCTCGGCGCCGAGCTTCGAAATGAAGTTGAGCGCGTCCCGGAACAGCGGCAGTGTCTGGTTGAGATCCACGATGTGGATCCCGCTCCGTGATCCGTAGATGTACGGCCGCATCCGCGGGTTCCACCACTTCGTCTCGTGTCCGAAGTGGAGCCCTGCTTCGAGCAGGTCCCGCATCGTTACGGTCGTGGACATCGGATCAACGGCAGGCGGAGGCCCGCCAGCGGAGACTCGGAAGCCAGAAGCGAGCCATCGTCAGCGCTTGGAGTACTGGAAGCGCTTCCGCGCGCCCGGCTGTCCGTATTTCTTGCGCTCCTTGCGCCGCGCATCCCGGGTGAGGAAACCCCGGCGCTTGAGTTCCGGTCGCAGCCGCGCGTCGTTGTCGCTCAGCGCCCGGGCGATCCCGAGCCGCACCGCGGCCGCCTGTCCGGACAATCCGCCGCCCTTGACGCGGGCATCGATATCCACGGCGCCGCCCTGGTCGGTGGCGAGCAGCGGCTGGGTAACCCAGTTCTGGTACGCCTCTCTCGGGAAGTACTCGGCGAGCGGCCGCTGGTTCACCAGGATCTCGCCGGAACCGTTCCGGAGGTAGACCCGGGCGATGGAACTCTTCCGCTTGCCGGTCCCGTAGGCGAGGGGTTCTGGCATCAGGATGACGGGCCGAGGTGGGCGGGGAGGGGTTCCGGCTGTTGGGCCTCGTGCGGGTGTTCGCCGCCCGGATAGACCTTGAGCTTGGTGAACTGCGAACGCCCGAGACTGCCCTTGGGCAGCATCCCCCGCACCGCGCTCTCGACGAGGCGCTCGGGGTGGATGCCGCGGACCTGGGCGGCGGTTCTCGACTTCAGGCCGCCGGGCCGTCCGCTGGTCCGGTAGTACACCTTCTGCTCTTCCTTGCGGCCGGTGAGGCGGACCCGGGCGGCGTTCAGGACGATCACATGGTCACCACAGTCGAGGAACGGGGTCCAGGAAGGCTTGTGCTTGCCGGTCAACACCCGGGCGACCCGGCTCGCGAGGCGGCCGAGGGGTTGGTCGCCCGCATCCACCACGAACCAGCGGCGCCTGATTTCACTGGCGCGCGCGAAGGTCGTGCCTGCCGAACGGGACAAAACGCTGGGGATGCGGGTGGCTGGGGGTGCGATTGCGGTGGTTTGAGCTGTTCCAGAGTAAAAAAATTTCGGGCGCGTCGCTTCCCGGCAGGTCCCGGTCCGAATGCCGCCGGAACGTGCGGAGATCGCGGAGTCGCCCGAAGCGGGCAGTATAACAGCCGGTACGCGGGCGGATGCGTCCCACTTTCTTCCGCCCCGCCGTCCCGTAAAGTTGCCCCGGAGGTTGGCGCCATGCATGAAAGCCCCGCTCTCGACTCCGGGAAAACCCCGGCTCCCGACGCCGGCGATCCCCGGTCGGATCCACGAGCGCTGCGCGCCGCCTGCCGGGACGGCCGGTTCTCCGAGACGACCTCCGGAGCGTGTCCCGGGTTCGCCCAGGCCAACCTGATCGTGCTGCCGCGTTCGCTCGCCGGGGATTTCCGGACGTTCTGCGAGCGGAATCCCAAGCCCTGTCCCCTCCTGCTGATGAGCGAGAGCCCGGTGCTGACGGCCCTGGCTCCGGGAGCGGATCTGAGGACCGACCTCCCCCGCTACCGGGTGACCCGCCGCGGCGGTCAGCCGCTCGAAACCGACGACGTGCGGGACGCATGGGCCCCGGACCTGACCGCCTTCCTGCTCGGATGCAGCTTCGGTTTCGAGGCGGGACTCGTCGAGGCCGGAATCCGGCTCCGGCACCAGGACGAGGGTCGCATCGTGGCGATGTACCGCAGCGGAAGGGAGTGCGAGCCGGCGGGGCCCTTCCACGGCCGCCTCGTGGTCACGATGCGGCCGATTCCGGAGTCGCGGGTCGAGGACGCGGTGCGGATCAGCGGCGAACAGCCGCTCGCCCACGGGGCGCCGGTACATATCGGCGACCCGGCCGCGCTCGGGATCCACGATCTCTCCCGGCCTGACTGGGGTGAGGACGGGGGACTGCTGCCGGGAGAAGTGCCGGTCTTCTGGGCCTGCGGGGTGACTTCGCAGGTCGCCTGCCGGAACGCGCAACCGGACCTCCTCATTTCCCACGCGCCGGGCCACATGTTCGTCACCGACGTCCCGGTGGCCGAGCAGATCCAGCGGGCCGCCTAGCCCGGACCGCGAGGCAACGCAATGAGAATTACGCTCCTATCGCTCCTCATCCTGCTCGTCCCCGGGCTCGTCTCGGCCCAGTGGACGAACCGCTACCCGAAGCTCGAGGGGTACTCCCACCACGTGTACGTGGAGGGGTTCGAACTGCCGATGGTGGTCGCCGGGCCAACCGATCCGGCGCCCTCACCGGACGGCAGGACCATCGCCATCGCCGCGCGCGGCTGGATCTGGCTGCTCGATCCCGAGACCGGAGTCGCCCGGCGCGTCACCAGCGGGCCGGGACTCGACAGCCGCCCCGCTTGGCATCCCGACGGGACCCGGCTGGCGTTCCTCCGCGACGACAGCGAACGTCTCACCATCTGGTCGCTCGACCTCGGTTCGGGCGAGGAGACGCTCCTGTTCGAAGACGACTCCATCGTCCTCGACCCCGCCTGGTCGCCGGACGGGGAAACGCTCTACTTCAGCGCCTCCACCGAGGGCGATCTCGACATCTGGCGGCTTTCGCTCGAGACGGGCGAGCCGGCGCGGGTCACGGAGCGGCGCGGCCTGGAGGTGCGTCCGCAGCCGCTTCCCGACGGGGGCCTCGCCTACCTGGCCAAGGGCCGGTCCTCCGCTGACGCGGTGATCGTCCGGGACGCTTCGGGGGCGGAGACCTCACTGCGGGCCGAGTCCATCGCCTCGCAGGCCCGGCCCGGCGCAGCGCCGGGAAAGGCTGTCCTGGCGCTGAACTGGCCGGCGGGCGACGGGGGCGACGGCTACCGGCTGATGCTGCTGGATCCCGAGCAGGTGGATCCGATGGAGCTGGTAGCCGCCCGGGGACTGCCGCTGACGCCGGCGTTCACGGCGGACGGGGAGTCGGTGATCTACACGGAGGCGGACGAGCACGAGGAGTTCCGCCTGCGGAAGATCAGCACGCGCGGCGGCCCGGTAACGGACGTTCCGATTCGCGGCTGGGACTTCGGGGCGCCGCTGGCCCGCGTGCGGATCACCACGCGGAAGGCGGACGGAATGCCGCCGGTGCCGGCGCGGCTCGAAGTGCTGGATCCCATCGGGCATCCTGCGGTCATCCCCGGGGTGTTCCCCCGGTTTGACGGGACCCACGGCCGGGTCTACTTCTACTCGCCCGGGGTCGTCGAGGTCGAGGTTCCGGCATCCGCGGCGGGGGAGGTGCGGATCAGCGCGACGCACGGATTCAGCAGTCTCCCCGCCACGGCATCGGTACCCGTTTCCCCCGGAGAAACGGCCGAGGCCGAACTGGTCTTCGAACCGCTCTGGGATGCGCGGGCCGCCGGCTACCGCTCCGCCGACCACCACTTCCACCTCAACTACGGGGGCGTGACCAGGCTCTCCCCGGACGATCTGGAACTGCTGCAGGCGGGGGAGGACCTGGATTTCGGCACGCCCCTGATGGCCAACCTCCATCACCGGAGGAACGACACCGAGTTCTTCATGGACCGCCGGGTGGAGGACGTCCCGGCGGTCCTCTTCGGGCAGGAAATCCGCTCCCACTTCCTGGGCCACCTCGGCCTGATCGGCATCGAGAGCGTGTTCTGGCCCTGGTTCTGGGGGCCGGGGTATCCGGTCTACGAGGCCGACGACCGTCCCAATCTGGACGCACTGGTCCATTCGCGGAGCCAGGGCGGGGTGAGCGCCTACATGCACCCGGTGTCGCGCCCGGATCCTTTCGGGAGCGAGGCGGGGCTGGGCGCGATCCCGATCATGGTGATCCCCGACGCCCTGCTCGGCGATCTCGACACCCTCGAGGTGGCGTGCCTGTGGACCAACGAGTTCGGCACCGCGGACCTCTGGCACCGGTTCCTGAACCTGGGGGTGCCGCTCGCCGCCTCCGCCGGCACCGACGTGATGCTCGACTACCACCGGACGATGGCCGTGGGAACCACCCGGATCTACGTGCACGTGCCGGGGCCGTTCCGGATCGCGGCGTACCTCGAGGCGCTCCGGGCGGGGAAGAGCTTCGTCACGACCGGCCCGCTCCTCGACTTCCGGGTGGAGGGCGCGCGTCCCGGCGACGCGGTCGGGCAGGGCGGGGAGGCCGCCTGGACCCTGACGCTGGCCCACACCGGCCCGGTGGCGCAGGTGGACCTGCTCGTGAACGGGGAGGCGGTGGACACCCTTTCGGGACTCGACGGTCCCGGCGTTCGCGAACTGACCGGCTCCGTCAGTCTTCCTGCCGGGGGGTGGGTCGCGGCCCGGGCCCACGGCGGTCCGGAGAGCTGGCCCGGGATGAACGGTTCGGTTTTCGCCCAGACGTCACCCGTCTGGATCGGCGAGGTGGGAAGTCACGATGCGGGGGCGGCGGACGCAGCGGCTCGCGATCTTCTTCGCGCCCTCGATCACTCCGAAGCCGAGGTGCGGGAGCGGTACGGCGAGCTGCCGATCCCCCGCATCCTGGAACGGTTCACGCTGGCCCGAGAGCGGCTGCAGGATTTCCTGCGGTAGGGACACGAGGGAGTCTGCGATGAGACCGATCGATCGTCGCCTGTTCCTCCAGCGGCTGGCCGTATCCGCGCCGTCCCTGATCGGGCTGGTGCGCCTCAGCGAGGCACAGGGACTGGCGCCGCCCGCGGTACCGGCCGGATCGCCCGCATCCGCCGCATCGGTAGAGCCGCGGCGCGCGCCCGACTACGGGCAACTGGTGGCCAGCTCGGACAGTCCCCAGTTCGAGATTCCCGAGGGCTTCCGCTGCGTAGCCCTGAGTTCGGGCGGCGTCGCTTCGTCCGTACGATCCGGTCTCGAGGTGCCCAACGCCTTTGACGGCATGGCCGCCTTCCCGTTGCCGAACGGCAACGTCCGCCTGATCCGCAACCACGAGATGGTCGACAGCGCCACCAGTCCGCACGCGCGACCCATCGGCGAGCCCTACTACGATCCACGGGCCACCGGAGGAACCACGTCGCTGGAGGTCCGGATCTCGGAGTCGGCAGGTGAGCTGGCAGTCGAGCTGGTGGATGAATTCGTGTCCCTGGCGGGCACCTGTGTGAACTGCGCGGGCGGGCCAACGCCCTGGGGAAGCTGGCTGTCCTGCGAAGAGACCGTGCGAGGCCCGCAGGACGGCTACCGGCAGCCACACGGGTACATCTTCGAGGTTCCGGTGAGCGCCACGGGGCCGGTGGATCCGTTGCCGCTACGCGCGATGGGGCGATTCGTGCACGAGGCCGCGGCGGTGGACCCGGCCACGGGGATCGTTTACGAGACCGAAGACCGGGATTACGAGCCGGACGAGGACGCGGGTGCGGGCTTTTACCGATTCATCCCCGATCTGGTGGGAGTGCTGTCCGCAGGAGGCCGTCTGCAGATGCTGGCGATCACCGGCCGACCCGGACACGCGCTGGCGCTCGGACAGACGGTTGGCGCCGTGTTGCCAGTCAACTGGGTGGACATCGACGATCCCGATCCCGCGGATGCCGAAGAGAATCCACTGGCGGTCTTCAGGCAGGGTCGGGCAAAGGGCGCCGCGAGCTTCGACCGGCTCGAAGGCGCCTGGTATGGAGACGGTGGCATCTACATCGTGTCGACCAGCGGCGGCGCCGCCCGATGCGGACAGGTCTTCCACTACCGTCCCACATCCGCTGACGCCGGCGAACTGACGGTGGTCTTCGAGTCATTGTCCAGCCTGATGCTGGATGCGCCGGACAACGTCGTGGTCAGCCCGCGGGGCGGGGTGGTGCTCTGTGAAGACGGCACCGGCGACCACTACATCCGGGGTCTGAATCGCGAGGGGCAGATCTTCAACCTCGTGCATGCGGCCGACCCGGTCGGTGAGTACGCGGGAACATGTTTCAGCCCTGACGGAAGGGTGTTGTTCTTCAACGTGCAGGGATCGTCGCGCGTCGGCGGTTCACGGTCGAGCACGACGTACGCGATGTGGGGGCCCTGGGAGGCGGGGCCGGTCTAGCAGCGCCGGGTGGCTCGAGCACCGGGCCGATCTATTCGCCCAGATCCACCACCCGGATGTTCCGCCAGCGCACCCTGATCCCGCCCCCGTCGTGGATCTGGAGTGCGATCGAGCCCTCCGCCGCCCCGATCTGCGCGTCCTCGAAGTCCACCATCCGGGTCCCGTTCAGCCAGGTGGTCACCCGGTCGCCCACCGCCCGGACGCGCATGGTGTTCCACTCGCCCATGTTGAGCGCCTCGTCGAGCGCCGGATCGGGCTGCACCAGCCAGCCGCGGCCGTACGACTCGTAGATCCCGCCGGTGAAGAGGCCGGGAGGCGCCACCTCGGCCTGCCAGCCGTTGACGACCGTGCCCTCGACGCTCGAACGGAAGAAGACCCCGCTGTTGCCGTCGGCTTCCTGCAGGAAGTCGATCGTCAGGTCGAAGTCGCGGAACGTCCGGGCGGTCTTCAGGTAGCCGTACTCGGCGTCGGGTCCGCTCTCGCAGACGAGTTCCCCGTTCTCGACGTACCAGCGCTCGGTGCCGTGCACCTGCCAGCCGTCGAGATCCTCGCCGCCAAACAGGGAGACCGGTTCGAGGGGCCGGATCCTGATGCTCCGGTACCAGACGTTCCGGCCGTGGTCCTGGAGTCCGATCGGCCCTGACGCCGCGCGGCCGTAGCGCGGATAGGGAGCGAACTTGCTTGCCGCGACCAGCTCCTCCCACTCCGGCGAGCCGAACTCGTACTCCACCGTCTTCCTCCCGTTCAGCCAGTGCTCCACGTGGTTGTTCAGCACCCGGATGCGGCCCTCGTTCCATGCGCCGGGGCCGTGCAGGGTCTTCTCGCCCGCGGCGTGCAGGTCGTAGTTGTCGCCGGTGAGATGCCTGTTCATGTCCATCGTCCCCATCTCGATGTAGGCGTCGTCGTCGAGCACCTGGTACTCGGGAGCGTTGAACCAGATCTCGGAGCCCTCCTCCTCGATCACCCGGTAGAGGACGCCGCTGTTGGCCACCTCGGAGAGCCGGAACTCGAACTTGAGGTCGAAGTCGGTGAAGGACTCGGTGGTGACGATGTCCCCGCCCACCGGGACGTCCGGGTCGGTGGCGGTTGCCCCCACGACCAGCATCCCGTCCATCACCCCCCAGCCGGTGTCGGGAAACTCGTCGCGGTTGTAGCCGCGCCATCCCTCGGACGTCTCGCCGTCGAAGAGGAGACGCCAGCCCGCGGCGCGCTCGGCTTCGGTGAGGGTGTTGGGCGCTCGCTCGGGGGCGCCCACGCCGGAATCCGTGTCTCGGGCGGGGGGAGACTCGGCGACATCCGCGCAACCGGCGGCGAGAACCGCCGCCAGGAGCGCTTTCCCGATCGTGTGCATGTCGTTTCTCACGTTCATCAGGCGAGCCTCATGGCGTCGGGGTCCCAGCGGACGCTCCGGTCCTGGAAATAGGCGAGATTGCAGGCCAGCGCGGGGGCGGCGGCCCGGAGGCCGAAGGCCGCGTCCTGAACCACCGGCGGCCCGCCCCGGACCGCCTCGAAGAAGTTGAAGTAGTGGTCCACCAGCGCGCCGCGGTAGCCGCGCTCGACGGCGTGGTGGATCTCCACCGGGGGCTGCATGCGGACCCGGGCGGGCAGGCCCTCCGGGTCCCCCGCCGCGTCGGCCATCTTCTCCCGCGAGAAGGCGTCCATCGGATCGACGGCCACGTTCTTGCGCAGCACCACCTCGGTCCAGGTGACGTCCATCGACCCCTCGCTGCCGACGAGCCGCAGGAACGTGCTGCCGGAGGTCCCATCCACGAAGTTGACGCGCAGCGACAGGTTGAAGCCGGGGTGCGTGCCGGTCTCGGGATAGTCGAACATGCCGAGGAGCACGTCCGGCACCTCGCGGCCGTCCTCCCAGTAGCGCAGCCCGCCCGTCGCCTGGACGCGCGTCGGACCGCGTGAACTCACGATGAAGTGCAGGCTCGAGAACAGATGGACGAAGAGATCGCCGGCGACCCCGGTGCCGTAGTCGCGGTAGTTCCGCCAGCGGAAGACGCGCAGCGGGTCGTAGGGAACCTCGGGCGCCGGGCCCAGGAAACGTTTCCAGTCGACCGTTTCTTCCGACGCGCCGGCAGGGATCGGATACTGCCAGGCGCCGAGCGGATCGTTGCGGGCCCAGAAGCCCTCGGCGTAGTTGAGCTCGCCGATGGCGCCTTCCTCGTAGAGCTCCTTCGCCTTCTCGTTGCCGAGCGAACTCATGCCCTGACTGCCCACCTGAAAGACGCTCCCCGATTCCTCCTGCGCCCGGATCAGGCCGTGTCCCTCGGCAATGTCGTGCACCATCGGCTTTTCGCAGTACGCGGCCTTCCCCGCCTCGAGCGCGTCCACCGAGATGGACTGGTGCCAGTGGTCGGGCGTCCCCACGATGACCGCGTCCACATCGGCGCGGGCGAGCACCTCCCGGTAGTCCCGGCTTGTGAAGATGCCGCCGTGCCGCTCGCGGGCGGCGTCCAGGCGGCCGTCGAAGATGTCGCAGGCCGCCACCAGCTCGACCCCCGGGATGCGCAGCGCCGTGTCCACTCCGGCCATCCCCATCCCGCCCGCCCCGATCACGGCGAGGCCGATCCGGTCGGAGGGGGCGACCTGGCCGCCGGGAGACTCGCGGGCCCGTTGGCGGGCCATCATCCGCCGTTCGCCGAAGAGCGCGGACGGGGCGGTCGCGGCCACCGCCGATCCAGCGGCGACGGTCTTGATGAACTTCCGCCGGCTGCGGGCGGGTGCTCCGGGATCGGGTCCTGGTGTTTCACTCATGGGTTGGTCCGTTTGACGGGGGCGGATCCCCGAGGAAGGCGAGCATATGGGCGCGGTCAGACGAGCGGGAACAGGGCGGCCAGCAGCAGGACCTGCAACACCCCGAACACCCCCACCGTGGCGGCGACCGCGGTCCAGGTGCGGAACGTCTCCCCCTCGCCGAACCCGGACATCCGTCCCACCACCCAGAAGCCGCTGTCGTTCATCCAGGAGGCCACCATCGAACCGAATCCGACCGCGGCGAAGAGGTAGGCCGGGTGGAAGGACAGCGCGGCCGGATCGGGCACCAGCGAGGCAACGATCGCCGATCCGGTGAGGATGGCGACCGTCCCGGAGCCCTGCGCGAGCTTCAGCAGGGAGGCGATCCCGGCGGCGAGCAGGAGGAGGACGAAGCCGTCCGCGGCGGATGAAACCCGGGCGAGGTCCTCCGTGATTCCGGCGCCGGCGAGGGCGCGCCCGAAGGCTCCTCCGGCGGCAGTGATCAGGATGATGGGACCGGCCTCGCCGATGGCGTTCCCGAAGGAGCCCAGAAGCCGCCGGACCGGAGGCCGGTGGGTCCTCCAGAGCACGAAGGCCGCGGCGAAGGCCGCCAGGAAGAGCGCCGCGTTCCG
This sequence comes from Acidobacteriota bacterium, assembly GCA_022828085.1. Classification (GTDB taxonomy): domain Bacteria; phylum Acidobacteriota; class Vicinamibacteria; order Marinacidobacterales; family Marinacidobacteraceae; genus Marinacidobacterium. The sequence goes on from JAJEIY010000036.1 coordinate 73,988, forward strand.
GTGACCCAGCACGGCCGCCCAGGCCGCCCCGGGGATCATCCCGCCGCCGCCGGCGGCAGCGACCGAGGCCCCGCTCATGAGCACCACCGGCAGCGCAATGGGGAACAGGGAGGCGAAGATGCCCGGACGATCGGCGTGGGTCGTGGTTTGGCCTGAGCCGGGCGATTCGGCCGGTTCGAGGTTCAGGCCCCGCGCGAACCGCGGCGCGATCAGGAGGGTGGCGGCGACGGGCAGCATTCCGAGCAGCAATCCGAACCCGATGGCGGTCCCCAGATCGAGCCCGAGGTTGTCGGCCATTCCGAGCGGACCGGGCGTTGGCGGGACGAGCGAATGCGTGGCGACCGCGCCCGCGCAGATGGCCATCACGAACATCGGGTAACGGCCGGGAGCGCGGCGGGCGAGCGCGCGGGCCAGCGGGATCAGCAGGAAGAACACCGTGTCGAAGAACACCGGGATCGAGAGCACGTAGGCCGCAGCGGCGAGCGCCCAGACGGCCCGGCCCTCGCCGAACAGGCGGAGCAGCGATCCCGCGATGCGGTCCGCGGCCCCGCTCCGCAGCAGGCAGTCGCCGATGATGGCCGCGAGGGCGATGGCGATCCCGATGGCTCCCACGAGGTCCCCGAAGGCGCTTCCGGTCGCTTCGAGAGCCGCGAAGACCCGTTCCGGGGCCGGGAGTTCGGACGGAGCGAGCGAGCCGGCGAGGATCGCTCCCAGGGTCAGCGCCAGGAACGGATGGAGGCGCAGAACACCGATCGTGACCGCGACGAACAGGGTCCCGAGGAGGACGGCGGTCATGGGCGGAAAAGGATGTTACGCCGCCGCTGGCGGCGCCTCAGCGCGGGCGCGGGACCAGCAGCAGGCGCTCCATCCGGGGATCGATGTAGGTCGTCGTCTCGCCGTCGAAGATCGCGTCCTCCTCGAGGGCGATCCGGACTTCCTGGCCGTCCCATTCGGGCACGGCGACCCGGGCGTTGAGCTCGATCGAGTGGGCGGTCATCGGAAAGAGCTCGTAGTCGCCCTTGCCGGGCACGCCCTCCTGGCGGTCCCAGAGGCCGATGGTGGGACCCGCCGCGTGGCCGTGGAAGCCGATCGGGTGCGTGTAGATCGAGGCCTTGATCCCCTCGCTCTTCGCCTGGGCCAGGGCGGCGGCCAGGATCTCGTTGCCGGTCCGTCCGGCGACGAACTCGTCCGTCAGGATGTCCTGGAGCCGGTTGCCCGTCGAGAAGGCCTCCCGCAGTCCCGGCGGGGCGCCCGTCTCGCCGTGGCGGAGCACGTAGGCGTGCATCTGCGTATCCGTGTTGAGCCGGAGATAGGTGATTCCGAAGTCCACATGGATCAGGTCTCCCGGCAGGATGGTGTCCGGGGGCGGCCGGGAAGAGAAATCTCCCTGTTCGCCGGCGTCACCGCCGAACATCGCGCCTTCGTGCCGCTGCACCGAGACCCCCGGCTGGAACCAGGTCTGGAGCTTCAGTTCGCGGATCCGCTCGCGGTACCACCAGGAGAGGTCCTGGGTCGTGGTGACTCCGGGCTGGATGGCCTTTTCCGACAGTCCGTCCGCGATGATGGAGCGGGCGAGGCGGACCACCGCCGGATAGACGGCCATCTCTTCCGGGGTCCGGGTCTCGAGCCAGGCGATGGCGAGCCGCTCGGCGTCGTGGAGCCGGCTGGCCAGGTCGGCACCGAGCGCCTCCCGGAGGGCGTCGTACTCGGTGGACGTGATGCCGTCGGCGAGGCCGAAGTCCGTCGAGCGGTTGACGCCGATCACCCGGGGGTCTCGCTCGCGGACCAGTTCGGCCACCCGGGCCCACTGGTCGGGTTCGGTCTCCGGGTCCCAGGCGCCCGGAATGCCCCCGATGTCGTAGCGCGCCACCGCGAAGCGCTCCACGCCTTCCTCCGCGCCGCGGTCGTGGAACACCAGCACGGTCCGCCGCCGCGCCGCCAGCCAGGTGTAGGGCAGCATCGTGCGAATGACCGGGTCCTCGTTGTACTCCCGGGCCGCGACGATCCACAGGTCCACGCCCTCGCGCCGCATGATCTCCGGCAGGACGGTCTCGAAGCGGATCTCGAGCCAGCGGTCCACGAGCGCCGCCCGCTCCCGCAGGGGGAGGACCGTGGGCGCCGACTGTCCGGCCGCGATCACCGGCAGCACGAGGGCCGCGAGCAGAGCGGGAATGACCAGATTCCGGTTCCAGCGCATGGGGGTTCTCCTTTGTCCGTCCCGGGGGGCGGCGCGGGCAGCATACCGATAGACTCGGGCGCCGCCCGTTCCCGCGGACCCGATGCCCGACCGGAGCGGCCCGCGGAGGAAGACCCATGGCCCAACGCATGTTGCGAATCGCGCTCCTCTTGACCGCGGCGGTCGCCGCCGGCTGCGACGAGCCCTACGACGTGGTGCTGGCCGGTGGCGAAGTGCACGACGGCAGCGGCGGCGCCGCCCGGATGGCGGACGTGGGCGTGCGGGACGGCCGGATCGCGACGGTCGGTGATCTCTCCGGAGCCCGGGCGGAGACGAGGGTGGATGTCTCGGGGCTCGCGGTGGTGCCCGGCTTCGTGGACCTCCACAGCCACGCCGTGCGCGGCGTGCTCCGCCATCCCCTGGCCGAGAACTACCTCCGGCAGGGGGTGACGACCGCCATGGGCGGCCCGGACGGCGGGTCGCCGCTGCCGATCGGAGAATGGCTCGCGGAGTTCGAAGCCGAGGGCTCCGCCATCAACATGGGGCTGATGGTCGGACACGGCACCATCCGCCGCGAAGTGGTGGGCCTCGAGGACCGGGCGCCGACCGAGGCGGAGCTCGACGAGATGCGGGCGCTGGTGGAGCAGGCGATGCGGGAAGGCGCCTACGGGCTCTCCACCGGCCTCAAGTACCCGCCAGGAACCTTCGCCGAAACCGAGGAGGTCATCGAGCTCGCCAAGGTCGCCGCCCGCTACGGCGGCATCCACGTGAGCCACATGCGGGAGGAGGGGCTCACGCTGATGGACTCGGTGCGCGAGACCATCCGCATCGGCGAGGAGGGGGGCCTGCCGACGCAGCTCACGCACCACAAGGTGGTGGGCGCTCCCATGTGGGGCCAGAGCACCGAAAGCCTGCGGCTCGTGGACGAGGCGGTGGCGCGCGGGGTGGACGTGACGATCGATCAGTACCCCTACACGGCTTCGTCCACCGGGCTGACGATCCTCTTTCCCGGTTGGAGTCTCGCCGGCGGAAACGATGCGCTGCTGGAACGTCTCCAGGACCCGGAGACGCGCGAACGCATCCGCCAGGAGATCAAGACCAACATCGAGGTGGACCGCGGCGGCGGCAGCCCCGACAACGTGCAGATCTCCCGCTGCGAATGGGACCGCTCGCTCGAGGGAAAAAGCATGGGCGACATCCTGCGCGAGCGAGGTCTCGAGTCGAACCCGGAGAACGGGGCGACCCTGGCGCTCGAGCTGCAGGAAAAAGGCGGCTTCGGCGGCGTCTTCCATGCCATGCACGAGGACGACGTGCGCCGGATCATGGCCCATCCCCGCACGATGATCTCTTCGGACGGGGGCGTGGTGGCGCCCGGGGAAGGGGTGCCGCACCCGCGCAACTACGGCACCTTCTCCCGGGTGCTGAGCCTCTACGTCCGGGAAGCGGGCCTGCTGTCCTTCGAGGAAGCGATCCGGAAGATGGCGTCCTTCCCTGCCCAACGGCTGAGCCTGGAGGGCCGGGGGATGATCGAGGAAGGGGCCATCGCCGACATCGCCGTCCTGGATCCGGCGACGGTGGAGGAACACGGCGAGTTCGGCGATCCGCACCACTACTCGACCGGAGTGCAGCACGTGCTGGTATCGGGAGTCTTCGTGCTTCAGGACGGGGAGGTGACGGGGGCGAGGCCCGGGAAGGCGCTCCGCCTGAACGCTCCGTGACGTCCGCGGCAGGCGGCGGATCGCGGCCCCGGGTGGTGGCGGCGATCGACCAGGGGACCACGAGCAGCCGCTGCCTCCTCTTCGCCCGCGACGGCGCCATCGTCGGCTCGGCCCAGCTCGAGCACCGCCAACTCACGCCGCGTCCTGGTTGGGTGGAGCACGATGCGGCGGAGATCTGGGAGCGGACGGCCCAGGTCGTGGCCGGCGCCCTCGAGGCCGCCGGGCTCGATGGGAACGCCGTGGCCGCGATCGGCATCACCAACCAGCGCGAGACCACGGTGGTCTGGGACCCGGCCACGGGGGAGCCCCTCGCTCCCGCGATCGTCTGGCAGGACACCCGGACCGCCGGGCTCGCCGCCGAGCTTGACGCCGCGGTCGGCGCCGAGCGCCTCCGGGAGCTGACCGGGCTCCCCGCCGCGACGTATTTCTCGGGGCCGAAGCTACGCTGGCTTCTCGACCACGAGGAAGGTCTCCGGGACCGGGCGCGGGCGGGACGCGCCGTGTTCGGCACGGTGGAATCCTGGCTCGTATGGAAGCTGACCGGAGGAGCCGTGCACCGGACGGACGCGACCAACGCCAGCCGGACCCTCATGATGGATCTCGGGAAGCTCCGCTGGAGCGACGAGTTGCTCGACGCACTCGGCGTGCCCGGCCGGATGCTTCCCGAGATCGCTCCCGCCTCGCACCCGGAAGCCTGGGGAGCGACCACCGCCGACGGGCCGTTCGGACGCCGGGTACCCGTCGCCGGGGTCATCGGCGACCAGCAGGCCGCGCTGCTGGGTCAGTTGCGGCGCCGTCCGGGCGAAGCGAAGTGCACCTACGGGACCGGAGCCTTCCTGCTGATGCACACCGGCCAGGAGGTCATCCCGTCGAAGGCCGGTCTGCTCACCACGGTCGCCTACAGCGATGCGGAGCGCGTGGACTATGCCCTCGAAGGGTCGGTGGCGGTCGCCGGTTCGCTCGTCCAGTGGCTTCGGGACCAACTCGGGTTTGCCGGGTCCGCGGCCGAGGTGGAGCAACTGGCGCTCCAGGTGGAGGACTCCGGGGGCGCCGTCATCGTGCCCGCGTTTTCCGGGCTGTTCGCGCCCTGGTGGCGCTCGGACGCGCGCGGAGTGATCTGCGGGTTGACGCGCCACACCGACCGGCGCCACCTGGCGCGCGCCGCGGTCGAGGCGTCGGCGTTCCAGGTCCGTGAGGTGATCGAAGCGATGCGCGCCGACGCCGGCCACGCGCCCGGGGAATTGCGGGTGGACGGCGGGATGACGGTGAGCGGACTCCTGCTCGCATTCCAGGCCGACCTCCTGGGAATACCCGTGGTGCGTCCGCGGTGCGTCGAGACCACAGCCCTCGGAGCGGCGGTCGCAGCCGGTCTCGCCGTGGGTTTCTGGGAGTCCGAGACCGAACTGGCGGGGGCTCTCGAAGAGGAGGCCCGCTTCGAGCCCACGATGTCCGACGCCGAGCGGGATGAGCGGCTCGCCGCGTGGAACAAGGCGGTGGAGCGCAGTTTCGGCTGGGTGTAGGCAAGCCCGGAGGCCGGCGCTCCGACCAGCTCCGGAGCGGCGGCCCCTACGGGACGAGGATGCGGGTGTCGGCGACGGGCCAGTGGAGCCGGACGTCGTCGCCTTCCCGGGCCAGACTCTCGAACAGGGTGTTGCCGCGGGCGAGCAGCCGCGTTCCCCCGGTCAGCTCGAGTTCGATTTCGAGGCGGTCGCCCAGGAAGGAGATTCGCCGGACGGTGGCGCCGATCCGGTTGAAGCCGGGCGCCGCCGGCGGGTGTCCGATCTGAACGACCTCGGGCCGCATGGCGACGAGCACCTCGCCGGCCCCGCCGTCGGAACCGGCGGCGGCGGCCGCGGGGGCGGCGTCCCGATCCGCACGCAACACCGGGCCGCCGGGAAGCCGGAAGGTGTCCGGTTTGCCCTTCTCGGGGACCGCCGGAAGCAGGTTCATCTTGCCGACGAAACTGGCCACGAACGTGTTGGCCGGCCGGGTGTGGAGTTCGAGGGGCGTCCCGACCTGCTGGAGCCGGCCCTGGTTCAGGACGGCCACCCGGTCGGCGACCGTCAGCGCCTCTTCCTGATCGTGGGTGACCCAGACCGTCGTCGCTTCGAAGGACCGTTGCAAGCCGCGCAGGAGCGACCGCAGTTCACGCCGCAGCGTCTGGTCGAGGCTCGAGAGCGGTTCGTCCAGGAGCAGCACCTCCGGGCGGATGGCGAGCGCCCGGGCGACGGCCACCCGTTGCTGTTCCCCTCCCGAAATCTCGCGGGGATACCGGTCCGCGAGCTCCAGGAGGCCCACCCGCTCCAGCATCTCGTCGGCGAGGCCCGCCGCCTTGCCGCGGGACGCTCCCCGCCGTTCGGGACCGAACGCGACGTTCCTCCGGAGACTCAGGTGAGGGAAGAGGGCATAGCTCTGGAAGACCATTCCCACGTTCCGGTTTTCGGGCGGCGCCTGATCCATCAGCTCGCCCCCGATCCAGACCTCTCCCGAGTCCGGTTCCAGGTGCCCGGCGATGCAGCGAAGGATGGTGGACTTGCCGGCCCCGCTGGAGCCGAGCAGGGCCATCAGTTCTCCCCGCCCCACCCGCAGCGTCACCCCCGACACCGATTCGGTCTCGCCGAAGCGTTTGCCGAGCCCTTCGAGGGCGAGCCCGGCGTCGCGTGGATTCACGATCGTCCGAAGAGCGAGTCGGCTCCGGAGCCCGACCCGTCAGCCGCCTCTCCGGAGCCCGCGGGCTCTACGGCGGGAAGGACCGTCGGCGGCGGCTGCCCAGGCGCCGCTGGTGGTTCCTGGCCCAGAAAGCGGCGAACCGGCGCCGAATAGGGGAACTGATGCGGGTCGCGCACGGCCGCGCCGCGGGTCAGGTTCGCGAAGCGGTCACGGATGGCCCCGGGTGGGGGAGGTGCGAAGGGAGGTCCGCTGGAGGCCGTCAGGTCGGGACCGGCCTTGGATCGGATGGTCACCTTCGCCCAACGGATGCGGCGGCTCGACGGTGCTCCCGCCTCGCCGAACTCGTGCGCCTGCACGGTGACCCGCTCGGCGAGCGTGAGCGTCGCCGGGGCCCGGAACCGCGGATAGTGGTCCGCGCTGAAGGGAACCCGCCGGTGGCGGGCTTCGAGCCACAGGGCGACCACCGTGGGTATGTGGCTCTGCATGGCGATCGGTCCGGTGTCCGGACGGGACCAGCCGGAGACGGTCGCCGAGAAGGGATAGGTCTCGACCGTGATCGACGCGACGCTCTCCGGATCGATCCGGGGCAGCTTCTCGATGGCGGCCAGTACGGACTGCACGGCCCGCGACCCGGGGAACTTCTTGAGCGAGGTCGTGTGGATCGCCCTCGTCGCAGTGCGCGGATCGAAGGATGTGAGCCCCGGTTGGCGCGACCGGCGGGAGAGGGAGGGCGCGGGAAGCAGGCCGATGGGATTCTTGATGCTGAGCGCCGTGGCCGCTCCGAGGAGTTGACCGAAGGCGCCGAAGAGCAGCTTCGCGCTCGTGCCGTCGCTGAACGCCCGGTATGGATGCACCGGGGTGAGCGCACTGGCGCGCCGCATGCTTTGGGCGAGGTTCCGTGCGCCGACCCTCTCGAGGCGGCCGACCGCGGCCGCGGTCGCCACCGGGGCGAGCGCGCCCGGCGAATGAATGCCGGCCTCCTCCATCGCCGTCCCCACCGCGTCCCGGTGCCAGCTTCCGATGCCGCAGCCGACCACGATCGCATCGAGGAGTTCCCCCAGGGTGCGGTCACCCGCTTCGGCGGCCGCCACTGCGGCCGCGATGCACTCCGGCCCGGCATGCAGTTCCTGGGGATCTCCGACGACGCGATTCCAGAGGATCGCGGACCAGATTCCCGCGGAGCGGCGGCCGGCCACCGGCCGCCAGAGGGTCACGGAGGGGGCGGACCCGCCCCGGAAGGAGTCGAGAATGCTCTCCGCCTCGCCACCGGCCAGGAATGCGGGCAGCGGCTCCGCCGCGCCAATGGCGAGTACGTCGGTGAGCAGCGTCATGGCCACGCGCCGCTCGGTGCTCAGGAAGCGCGCGCTGGCGGCCCACTCCGCCGCGTCGCGAAGATCGTCCAGATGGGTTGCCCGGACGAGATTGATGGAATCGGGATCCACCTCCGCCGGATCCGGCGGCCCCGGCCGGCCTTCCGGCGGCAGCGGCTGCGGCCCGGTGATGCCGGCCCGGATCCATCCGCCGGCGAGGCGCTCCAGCCAGCTCCGGAACCCGGCGGCGCGGGACCCCAGGGCGGCGGGATGCGGCATGAGACACCGGACGAGCGCATCCACGCTCTCCTGGGAAACGGGTGGGTCTTCGGAGGTCATAATCAGGGAATCATCTCGCGACGGAAACGGGTTGCCCACGATGGACGCAGATCCCCCAGGGTCACCATGTCGAGTCGCATGAGGGTGTCGGACGGCGGCAGGCCGGGGGGAAGCTCGGCGCCGCTCCGCGACGGGACCAACTGGAGTTCCCGGGCCGCCGTCTGCTGCGCCTCGGCGGAGAACATGTAGTCCGCGAACGCGCGCGCCAGTTCGGGGCGCCGGGTTCCGGTGACGATCTGTATTCCCTGGGGCAGGGCGATCGCGCCCTCGGCGGGGGCAGTCCATCCCACGGGCGCACCTTCGCTGGCAAGGTGTCGCGCCTGGGAGGGCAGTCCCAGTGTGAGCGAGGCTTCGCCCTGAGCGACCAATTGGTTGTTGGCGGGTCCGCTGGTGCCGTACACCAGGACGTTGTCCCGGAGCCGGCCGAGTCGCCGGAATCCCGCATCGGCGTCGGTCTCGTCCCCCGCGTCGATGCGCGCCAGGGCGGCGACGGTGAGCGGGCCGAGCGTGCTCCCGAACCCGAACAGAGCGAGCCGACCCTCGAGAGCGGGATCTTCGAGCGCCGACCAGGAGGCGGGCGGGGAAGGGAAATGCTCGGTGTTGTAGAGAAACCCGACGGCGGAGGAGAACGTGGCCGGGAGAGCTCCCTGGCTGAACCAGGCATCCGGGTCGGCCCACGCGGCATTGGGGACCCGCAACTCCTCCGCCGGGAAGGCCTCCGGATCGAAGGGAGTTTCGACGAGCCCCTCGCGGGCGAGCAGCGCCGCTTCGCCCGCGTCGATCCAGAGGACATCGAGGGACGGGTTGCCGGTCTCGACGCGCACCCGGGCCGCCTGGTCGGCGGACCGGAGCCCGACCGGGATGAGGTTGGCGCCCGTCGCCGCCTCGAACGGTCCGGCGAAGTAGTCCTCGAGGTCGGCGATGCGGCCGGGTGGGACCGCGATCACCAGGTCGTTTCCCGCAGGGCCGGCACATCCGGCGGGCAGGCTCGCCGCCACCAAGGCCAGCAGCAGGTGCGCGGCCGCCGGCGGCCTCGGGGGGCGTTTTCCGCAGGTCATCGGTTCGGCTCGAGGGCGGGCGGGTCCGCCTGCCGGCCGCTTCCCGAGGAGGAGTCCCGGGTCTTGAGCGGGCCGGAAATCCGGTCCGTGAGCACGGCGGCGGCCACCGCGGCGGCGATGGTGAGGGTGCTCACCGCGGCCACGGTCGGGTCCTGGTAGCGGTCCACGGCCTCGTAGATTGCCACCGGGAGCGTGACGGTCCGGCCGCTGGCCAGCAGCAAGGACAGCGCGAAGTTGCCGAAGGAGATCACGAAGGCGGACAACGCGCCGGCAACGATACCCGCGCGGGCGCTCGGCAGCGTCACGAGGAAGAGGGTGGCGAAGGGGCCGGCGCCCAGGCTGCGCGCCTGGTCCTCGAGCGCCGGATCGGTGGACTCGAGGGACGCGGCCACGCTGCGGACGACCCAGGGGATGGTGATGAGCAGGTGGGCGGCAACCAGGGGCAGGAGTGTCCCGGCGGTCTGGATGCCGGTGGCGTTCGCGAGCACGGCGGCGCTCGTCAGCACGCCGAGACCGAGGACGAGACCGGGGAGGCTGAGCGGGGAAAGGAGCACGGCGAGGAAGGCCTCGCGCCCCGGGAGCGAGCCCCGCGTGAGCGCGAGCGCCGCCGGGATGCCGGTGACGAGCGCCGCTCCCGTCGCGACCGCTCCGAGCAGCAGGCTCGTGAAGAGGCCGGAAATGAGCCGCGGCTGGTCGGCGAGGCCCGCGTACCAGCGAAGACTCGCGCCGGACGGCGGGATTTCGAGCGCCGCCCCCGGGCTCACGGAATAGACGATGACCGCGAGGGGCGCCAGGAGGAGCACCGCGTAAGCGACGGCCGCGGCGGCTCCCAGCGCGATTCGCGGCACGACTGGCTGCTAGGTCCCGAAGGTGCGCGCCGACCGGCGGCGGCTCAGAAGCGCCGCTCCGCCGAGGAGCGCCGAGGCGAAGAGGAGCAACACGATGGAGGCGGCGGCCGCGGTGGGCCAGTCGAAGCTGATGGTGACCAGTTCGTAGATTTCCATGACGAAGGTGCGGGCCGCCGCTCCGCCGAGCAGGGCGGGGATGGCGTAGGCCGAGAGGCTTCCCACCAGGACGAAGCTCGCTCCGGCCAGGAAGCCGGGGAGGGTGAGGGGCACCACGACCGCAAGGAAGGTGCGCGCCGACGAAGCTCCCAGGCCGCGGGCGGCGGCGAGGAGGTCGGGGTCGATCCGGTCGAGGCTGGCCGCCAGCGCGAGGATCATGAACGGGAGAAACGACTCGGTCAGCGCGAGGAGCACCGCGGTCTCGGTGTGCAGGAGACCGGCGCGGGGAAGCGAGAGCGCCGCGAGCGTTTCTCCGACGAACCCCTGGCGGCCGAGGATCAGCATCCAGCCGTAGGCGCGCACCACCACCGACATCAGGAGCGGGGAGACGATCAGCAGCGTCTGGATCCGGCGGGAGAGCCCCCGCGAGCGCGAAAGGAAGAGGGCGACCGGAAAACCGAGGAGCGTGACCAGCACCGTGGTGAGGAGCGACAGGCGGAGCGTCCGCAGGGCGACCGACGGATACGGAGCGCTCAGCAGTCCGGCGAAGGAATCGAGTTCCGGGCCCCCGGTGAGCGGCGCGACCGGGCCGGGGGGGTAGAGCGCCACCCGGAACAGCAGACCAATGGGCGCCGCGGCCACCACCGCCACCACGAGAAGGGCCGGCAGGAGCAGCAGACCAGCGACCCGTCGCCTGCTCCGGTCCATGTGCGCGGCGAATTCTATGGGCGGCCCTGGGAGCGCTGGTCTTCAGACCGGCATCGCGGCCAACGGCCGCGAAACTCCCGGCGCCATCGTGCCCCAACGCGGGGACCCGCGACGAGGATGGCAAAGCGACATACGCCCGGGCACTTGCCGTCGTTGCGCCATTCCGTTGGGCGGCAGCGCCAGACGGCAAGACGACGCTCTTGAGTTTCGCCCGCTGCGCGGGCGATGCCGGTGTGAACACCGGCGCTCCTCACCGTCCTCGTCGTCGGGCGGGTTGCATTCTCACAGCAACCGGCCGGCGCTCCTCGCCCACTCGCCTTAGACTCCCGCCGAGCGCAAACTGATGAATCTCCGGAAGCTGGCGATACGGGCGGCCGTGCTGGCGCCGCTGGTGGCGGTGGCGGCAACGTTCTTCCTGAACGTCTGCCACGTGATCTACGACTGCGGCTGCGTTTCCATCTGGAACGGCGGGGCGGCGTTCTGCAACATCCAGACGCCCGGCCCGCCCGACTGTCCCTTCTGCGCCCAGCCGAACGTGGCGTACGGCGCCCTCTACGGAACGTTCCTGGTGCAGGGTGTCCTCATGTTCGCTCCGGGTTCCCTCGGCCTCGGCATCCGGGCGTTGCTCGGGCTGGCCGCGTTTCCCCTGATCGTGGGCGTCACCGGGATCGTGCTGGGGCTCCAGGTCGGCTACTGGAGTTGATTCGCGGGGGAGCGATGGCGCTCCGCGGTAGCGGAGCGGGGCCGGTCTGAAGACCGGCGTTCCCGGATATCATCGGAAGCCGCCCCCGGGGGCGGGAAGGGAACGTCCCGTGTCAGCGAGAGATCAAGTACGTCACATCCGCTGGGAAGCCATGGAGAAGGAGCGCCTGAGCGACCAGCTCAGCCGCCGGATCATCACTGCGGACCGGGCCATGCTCACCCATGTCTACCTGGACAAGGGTGCGGTGGTTCCGATGCACTCGCACGACAACGAGCAGATCACCTATGTGATCAGCGGCGTGCTCCGGTTCTGGATCGAAGACGAGGATTCGGAGCCGATCGACGTGAAGGCCGGAGAGGTGCTGGTCCTTCCCTCGTGGGTCCCGCACAAGGCGATCGCGCTGGAAGACACCCTGGACGTGGACATCTTCACGCCGCCGCGGCAGGACTGGCTGGACGGAACCGACGACTACCTGCGGGGCGGAGGCGATTGAGCGGTTCCCGGAGCTGACCAGTGCGACGCTCTGACTACGCGCCGATCATCCGGCGCTATTTCGTGGCCGGCGCGGCCACGAGCGCCCTGGGCGTGGTCATCCTGCATGCTCTGGCGGCCGTTTCCTTCGGGGCCATCCCGGGGTGGCTGCTGGCGTCGCTCGCGGGACTCCTGGCGGGCGTGGTTTCGCTCGTGATCTTCGTCGGGTTGACCCGGGTTGCGGAGCGCCTCGTCGAGTGGCTCTCCACCGACGCCTTCCTGCTGCTGGTGGCGGCGGGGGCGAGCCTCTGGCTGCTCCGGGGCACCATCTTTCGCTGGCCGGAGGCGCTCCTTCCGGGACTCCTGGTGGTCGTTTTCCTCGGACCGTTCCTCGTCGGCTCCGGTCTCGCCATGGTGTTTCGGCCGCACGGCGCGGCCTACGGCCGGGGCGGGGTGCTTCTCACCCTGGTGGGGGGCGGGCTCATCGCCTACGGGGGAATGTGGTTCTTCGGTCCGGGGGAGGATCCGTACGTCCGGCCCGCGCAGGCGCAGCCCAATCCGCCGCCGGTCCTCGCCGAGGACCCGGCGGCGCGCGGGCCCCATCCGGTTCGCCTCCTGACCTACGGCAGCGGACGGGATCCCTACCGGCCGGAGTACGGGGACGCGGTGACCATCCGCTCGCCCTCCGTGGATCTCAGCCGGGTGCTCCCGGAGTGGCGCGGTTTTCGCGCGACCCACCGGGAATGGTGGTGGGGATTCGGCCTGGAGGACGCTCCCCGGAACGGCCGGCTCCACCTCCCCGATACCGGCCCCGGGAACCGGCGCCCGGTGGCGCTGATCGTTCACGGCAACCACCGGATGGAGGACTTCTCCGATGCCGGTTACGACTACCTCGCGGACCTGCTGGCGAGCCATGGGATCGCGACCGCGTCCGTGGACGCCAACTTCCTCAACGGGACCTGGTCGGGCGACTTCGGCGGGCGCGAGATGCCGGCGCGCGCGATCCTGCTGCTGGAGCACCTCCGGCTGTTTCGGACCTGGAACCGGGACCCTCGCTCACCCCTCTACAACCGTCTCGACCTCGACCGGGTAGCCCTCCTCGGACATTCGCGCGGCGGAGAGGCGGCGGCGATCGCCGCCGCCTTCAACGACCTTCCTTCTTTCCCGGATGATGCGAACTACCGGTTCGACTACGGCTTCGGGATCGAGTCCGTCGTGGCGATCGCCCAGATCGACCGCCGCTACTCGCGGCGCATCGAACTGCACGACGTCAACTTCCTGGCGCTTCAGGGCTCCTACGACACCGACGAGCCCAGTTTCCACGGTCTGCGCCAGTTCCACCGGACCCGTCTGGACGGAGCCGCCGAGCGCTCCGCCGGGGCTCTCGGATTCCGACTGAAGGCGGGCGTCGTCGCGCATCGGGGCAACCACGGTCAGTTCAATACCACCTGGGGCATGGACTCGGGTCTTTGGGGCATGTTCTGGCTCAACCGGGCCCCCCTCCTCGCCGCAGCCGAACAGCAGCGGATGGCGCAGGTGTACGTCCTGGCGTTCCTGCGCGCCACGCTGCTCGGTGAGGCGGCGTTCGTGCCCCTGCTCCGCGACTACCGCGCCGGGACGCCGTTCCTGCCGGACACCCGTTACCAGAACCAGTACGCGGACTCGCGCACGCGCATCGTCGCGGGTTTCGAGGAGGACCTTCATCTCGCCACCGCCTCCGCTCAGGGCGGCACGATCGAGGCTCGCGGTCTGGTCGGCTGGAGCGAGGAGGAAGTCCTCTTCCGCGACGGCTCCAAGCAGGCCACCTCCGCCGTCCGCCTGGAGACGTCCGGAGGCGAACAGGCCGAGGACCCGGTCTACGAGATTCGCTTCGCCGAACCGATGACGGTCACGGCCGGAGACGACTTCGTGTTCTCCGTGGTCTGGCACCCGGACCCGCCCGGAGATGACGCCGAGTCACCGGCCGCGCCGCCGTCCATCGGGATGACGGTGCAACTGCTGTTTCCCGAGGACGTCGAGGGGCCGGCGTTCGCGGTCGTGGACGCGATTTCGCCGGAACCCCCCTTCGAGGTCCAGTTCCTGAAGTCGCGCCGGATGAATCTTGAGCGCTATCGCCGCATCGTCGAGGAAATCCCCCAGTCGGTCGCCATCCGGGGCAGGAATCTCTTGCCGCCGCCACCTCCGCCCCCTCCCGCCGTGCCCGGCGCGGCGCCCGCCCCTCGGCCGCCTGCCGAACCGCCTCCGGTGATCGGCATCCGGTTCCGGTTCGACCCGGAGGTCGCCGGAGATGTCCTGCTGGACGACGTGGGATTCCGCAGCGCCCCTGCGGGCGGTCCGGAAGACGGGGCGGCGCCCGGCCCCTCGTGAGCGCCGGTTCCGCCGCGGCGGGGCTCGAGGGTCTGGTTGCCCAACTCACCTCGCGCGAAGCGAAGGGGGCGCGCCGCCGGCCCCGCGTCACCGTCAGCTTTGCCCAGAGTCTGGACGGTTCCATCGCCGCGAGACCCGGGGAGCCACTCCGGCTCAGCGGCTCGCGTTCGCTGGAACTCACGCACCGGCTGCGCGCCGGCCACGACGCGATTCTGGTGGGAATCGGCACCGTGCTGGCCGACGATCCGCGGCTCAACGTGAGGCTCGTTACCGGAGACAGCCCCCTGCCGGTCATCCTCGATGGCCGGCTGCGGCTGCCGCCCACGGCCCGGCTTCTCCGAGGCCGCGGAGCTTCCGGCGCTGCTCCGCCGCCACTCGTCGCGACGAGCTTCGAGGCGTCGCGTGAGCGGGCCGCGCGGCTTCGCGACGCCGGCGTGACGGTCCTGAGGTTCCGCTCGCCGAACGGCCCGGTGCCACTCCGATCCGTCATGCGCGCTCTGCACCGGCGCGGCGTGCGGAAGCTGCTCGTGGAGGGTGGCGGCCGGGTGCTCACCTCGATGTTCGCCGAGCGGCTCGCGGACTGGGTGGTGATCACCGTCGCCCCCCGGCTCGTCGGCGGCGAGCCCGCCCTCGCCCGCGTGCCCGCGCCGGTGGACCTCGCGGGGCTCGGTTGGGCGCGGCTCGATGACGACCTCGTGTTTGCCGGGCGTCCCCGGTTCGGCGCCCGGAGGCGGGCCGCAACCGCAGGGCGCGGAGCCTGACCTCCGTGCCCGGACCGTCCTCGTCCGCCGAGCGGCTCTCCGTCTGGTTCGAGAGCCCGCGCCGCGTCGCCGTGCGCCGCGGGCCGGCGCCGGAGCCCGCCGCCGGCGAGGCGCGCGTGCGAACGAGCGTCTCGGCGATCAGCACGGGCACCGAACTCGCCGCCTGGCGCGGGGATCTTGACCCCGCGCTTCCACGAGATGAGACCCTGGGCGCGCACGCGGGCGGCTCGTTCCGGTTCCCCTTTCCCTACGGCTACGCCTCGGTGGGCCGGCTGGAAACGCTCGGACCCGCCGCACCTGCCGCCGCGCCGGCGGTGGGTTCCCGAGTGTTTGCCTTCGTGCCCCACCAGAGCGTGTTCTGCGCGCCGGTGGACGACCTCCTCCCCGTCCCGGCGGGAGTCCCGGACGAACGTGCGGCGCTCTTCCCCTATCTCGAAACGGCGGTGAATCTGCTGCTCGACGGGGCGCCCCGGATCGGGGAGCGGGTGGTGGTCGTGGGTCAGGGAGTGCTCGGCCTGGCCCTCACCGCGCTGCTCTCCCGGTATCCGCTCGGCGGGCTCATCACCGTCGAACCGAAGCCCGAGCGCCGCCGCCGGTCGCTGGCTTTCGGGGCGCGGGAGGCGGTTACGCCGGAAGAGGCTCCGGAACGGGTGCAACGCGCCTTCCCCGGCGGCGCCGAACTGGTCTTCGAGGTCTCCGGTAACCGGTCAGCGCTCGACCCGGCGATCCGGGCCGCAGCCCGGGACGGACGCGTGATCGCGGGTTCCTGGCTGGCCGGGGGGAAGACGCCACTGGAGCTGGGCGGCTGGTTCCACCGGGGCCGGATCCGGATCGTTTCGAGTCAGGTGAGCCATCTCCCCCCGCTGGGGCCCTCCTGGTCCATCGAACGCCGCCGCCGGACCGCCTGGGAACTGCTCGGCAGCGTCGCCCTCGAGACCCTGGTGAGTCTCCGGGTCCCGCTCGCGGACGCGGGGAAGGCCTACGTGCGACTCGACGCGGGGGAGGAACTGGCCGCGCTGCTGGTCAGCAGCAGTTCGGCCTGAGCCGGTCCGGGTTCCGGAGCGCTTCCCGGCTCGACCGCCGGACCGGAAGGCGCCCGGGCCTCCCGGATCCGCTCGATGTGCGCGCGTTCCGCTGCCGCCCGCTCCGCGAGCCACCGGTAGATGGACTGCTGGGCGGCCTGCCGCGGGGTCCCCGGGGGAACCCGCTCGTTCCGCCCTGCCGAGTCGTGCTTGCGAGCCTTGCAGTTGTCGGCCCACTGCAGATCGAGGTAGCGCCGCAGTTGGCTCTTGATCCGCTCGTCGTAGACCGGGAAGGCGACTTCGATGCGCCGATCGAAGTTGCGGGGCATCCAGTCGGCGGAGGTGCAGTAGTAGAGCGGATCCCCGCCGTTTCCGAAGACGAGGATGCGGGAGTGCTCCAGATAGCGGTCGAGAATGGAAATCGCCTTGAAATCGGCGTTCGCCGACAGGTTCTCGGCGGCGATCGAGAAGGTTCCGCGCACGATCAGCCGGACCCGGACCCCGGCCTCGGCGGCTTCCTCGAGGAGGCCGACGACGTCCGGCTGGGTCAGGTGATTGAGCTTGGCCTCGATGGAAGCCGGCACGCCTCGCCGGGCGCGGGCGATCTCCGCCTGTATGAGGTGCTCCACCGTACTCCGGAGCGTCCAGGGCGCGACGACGAGATGTTCCATGTCCCGGGTTTCGTAGGGCCGGCGGATGACCCGGAAGAGGCGGGCGATGTCCCGGCACATCCCCTCGTGCGTGGTCAGGAGGAAGTGGTCCGCGTAGAGGTTGCCGGTGTCCTCGTTCAGGTTCCCGGTGCCGAGGAAGCCGTAGAGGGCGCGTCTGCCGCGCTCCCGCCGCTCGATCAGGCCCATCTTGGCGTGGACCTTGAGGTCTTCCGGTCCGAAGACCACGCGGACTCCCTCGCGGGTGAGGACGTCGGTGAACTCGATGTTCGTGGTCTCGTCGAAGCGGGCGGTCAGCTCCACCACCGCGGTGACCTTCTTGCCGTTCCGCGCCGCGTTGACGAGAGCGTTCACCACCCCGGAGTTGTTCGCGACGCGGTACATGGTTACGGAGATCCGGGTGACCTTGGGGTCGATGGCCGCTTCCCGGAGCAGATCGATCAGGTAGGAGAAGCGCTGGTAGGGCGTCTGGACCAGGATGTCCCGGCGCCGCATCGCCCGCATGACGGACCGCTCGCGATCGATGGCGGGGAGGCTCAGGGTCGGCCAGGGTTCGTAGCGGAGACCGCTCTTGAGCCGTGGAAAGTTGATGAAGTCCTTGAAGTTGTGGTGCCGGCCGCCCGGTACCAGCACGCTCCGGTCGTGGATCTGAAGGCTCCGGCAGAGAGCCTCCAGCAGATCGCCGGGCATCGTCTGGTCGAAGACGAAGCGCACGAGCGAGGCGGTCAGCCGCCGCCGCACGCTCTTTTCCACCTTGCGCAGATAGCTGTCCTGCGGGCTGCCGTCGAGGTCGAGCCCCGAGTCGCGGGTGATCTTCACCACGTAGCCCTTGGCGCTCTCGACCTGGAAGATCGAGAAGATCTCCGGCAGTCGATAGCGGATCACGTCCTCGAGCAGGATGACGTCGTTGCGGCCCGGTACCGACGGCAAGCGAACGAACCGCCCCGCGGAGCGGGTGGGGATGTCCACGATGGCGAACATCGGCCGGGACCGGCCGGAGCGCAGGACCCGGACGCCCAGGTAGATCTCCCGCTCGTCGAGATTGAGCGTCTGGCCTTTGCGCTCCAGCATGATCGGGGTCAGGTGTGGACGCACCTCGCGGACGAAGTAGTCCTGGACGTACTCCCCCTGCTCTGGGCTCAGGTCCGCCTCGGTGACGATGCGGATCCCGTGCTGTTCGAGCTCGCGCAGGAGGGCGTCGTAGGTCTTCAGAAAGAGCGACTGGTCGCGAAGGATCTGGCTCTGGATGTCGGAAAGGAGGACCGACGGATCCCAGTCGAAGAACCGCCGTCGGTTGGGACTGATCTTCTGGATCCGCTGGAGCGCCGCCACCCGGACCCGGTAGTACTCGTCCTGGTTGCTCGAGAAGATGCCGAGGAAACGAAGGCGTTCGACCAGCGGCACGGTTTCGTCCCGCGCCTCCTGAAGGACCCGCGCGTTGAACGCCAGTTGCGACACTTCGCGCGGAATGACCGCGGTGGGGCGGAGGCGACGGTTCGAGGCCATGAAACGGACGGTTTTCCGGGAAAATACCCGCGTTCGGAGAGCCGACAAGACTACGACATGGCAACGACGGGGTGGGCGCTGATCACCGGCGCCTCGACCGGCATCGGGCGCGAACTGGCCTCGCTCGCCGCCGCTGACGGGCGCAGCGTGGTGCTCGTGGCCCGAAATGCAGGACGCCTCGAGCACGCCGCTGAGGAAATCCGCGCCGAGTACGGGGTGCGTGCGGTGGCGCTGCCGATGGACCTCGCGGAGCCGGGAGCCCCCGAACGTCTCCATGCCGCAACCGGTGAGCGCGGCCTGGACGTGGACTTCCTGGTCAACAACGCCGGATTCGGGATGAGCCGGCGTTTCGCGGACGTGCCGCTCGCGGTGCAGCGCTCGATGATCGGACTCAACCTGGCGGCGCTCGCCGACCTCTGTCACCTCTATCTCCCCGGGATGCTGGAGCGGGGCCGGGGAAGGATCCTGAATGTCGGCTCGGGCGCCGGCTACGTCCCGGGCCTCGGCTTCACGACCTACGCGTCCACCAAGGCCTTCGTTCTCCACCTCACCGAGGGCCTCGCCGGCGAACTCGCGGGCACCGGGGTGACGGTGAGCGTTCTCTGTCCCGGCCCGGTGAACACCCCCTTCCTGGGAACGGCGGGCATCGAGGGCTTCTCGGGGATTCGCCGGCTCGCGCTCGCCGATCCGGAATCCGTGGCGCGGGCGGGCTACCGCGGGGCCCTCAGGGGGAAAGTGGTGATCAACCCCGGCTTCTTCCCGCGGCTGGTCCCGTTCGTGCCCCGCCTGCTGCCTCGGTTCGCGGTGCGCTGGCTCGGGAAGCAGGTGGGCCGCCAGATGGCCCGGAGGACCGGGTGAGCGGCGGCGCACTCCCGGCCCACCGGCATCTCGAGGCGCTCGGAGTCCCGTGGGAGCGGCGGACCTTCCCGGCATCGACTCCCAAGGGCGCCGCTTCGGTGGCGCACGCGCTCGGCTACCGCGAGAGCCAGATGGTGAAGACGCTGATCTTCCAGTCGGGAACGGGCGAGCGGGCGCTGATCGCGGTGGGCGGCGACCGGAACGTCATCTCGGGAAAGCTCAAGAAGGCGATGGGCAACCGGAACATTCGCCTCGCGAGTCCGGAAGCCGTGATCGAGTTCACCGGCTACCGGATCGGCTCGATCCCGCCGTTTTCCTGGCAGCAGGAAGGCGCCCGGACGTTCATCGACGAAGCCCTGATGGAGGAGCCGGTCCTCGGGGTCGGCGCCGGCGTCTGGGGGGAAGAAATCCTCATCACCCCCCAGAACCTGGTCCGCGCCGCCAACGGCATCGTGGTCAACCTGACCCGCCGGGAGTAGAGGGCGCGGCCGGCTTGGAACACCGGTCTCCAGACCGGCACGCGCAGCGCTCCGCGCTGCGCACGTCGCGGCCCTCTTCGGCCTCGCGACGGGTACGGCCAGGAACGCCGGCTTCAGCCGGCACAGCGGCGCGGAGCGCCGCGGGCGGCTCCCACGCGCTCCAGCCTCGCAGTTCTCCAGCTCCCCGCCGCACCCATGCCCATGCCTGCTAATTTCCCGGCCATGAGCGTCCGGAAGGGCCTCCTGGTCGCGCTTGCGCTGGTATTCCCCTTGTCCGGCGCGGCTCCGGTCGTCAGCGCCCCGGCTGCCCAGGACGAGAGCACCCTGGACGACGCCTACACGGTCTGGCTCTGCCCCATGCACCGGGACCACCAGGCGCACGGGGAAGGACGTTGCCCGCTGTGCGGGATGGCGCTGGTGCGACGGACGCTGGTCACCCGCTATGTCTGCCTGGCGCAGGAGGACACCGTGGTGGAGGAGGAGCCCGGCATCTGCCCCGACACCGGGGATTCGCTGGTGCCGGCGACACGCGAGGTGGTCTGGTTGTGCCCGTCCGATCCTGATCGCATGTTCGTGGAACCCGGGGTCTGCGAGGGTGACCTCCCGCGGGACATGACGACCCGGGTTTCCGCGCACGGCGACCACAACCCGCGCCACGGCGGAATTCTCTTCATGGCGCCGGACGGGGTACACCACCTGGAGGGCGCCCTCCAAGACGGGGCCTTCCGCCTCTATTTTTACGACTCCTTCACCCGGCCCATCGAGCCGGAACCTTTCGGCGCGCGAGTGGTTCCGGCGGACGAACGCGGCGCGCCTCTCGGCGACCCCGTGGCGCTCGCGACGGCTCCCGGCGCCCTCGAGACGCCGGTCGAGGCCGCGGCGGGAGAACGGGCGGCATTCACGGCCTTCGTGCAGTTCCCCGATCGCGACGACGAGGACCGATTCGACTTCATCTTCCTTTCCGATGAAGAGAAGGCGGCCCTCACAGCCGAAGCGGCGCCGACGGAACTGCCGGAACTGCGCGTCCCCGACACTCCGCAGGCGATTCTGGACGCCATCCGCGCCCGCGACCGGCGGGTCCAGGCGCTGATCGACCAAGGCCGCTGGGCCGATCTCTTCATTCCGGCGCTGGAGGCTAAGGAGCTGGCGCTCGCTTACGGGGAAGCGGCGTCCGATCGTCCCTGGGTGGCGCTCAAGCGGATCGTGCGGGGCGCCTGGCTGCTCGACCTCTACGGCGATCAGGGCGACCGGATCCGCGTCGGAGAGGCCTACGAGATCTTCGCGGAGGGGATGCAGGGGCTTCCGGAGCGGGCGCCGGAGTGAAGGACGGCCGCATGAAACGATCCGCGCGAAGCGTCACGGCGCTGACCGGCCTCGCCGCCGGGATGGCGGCGATCCTGATTGCGGTCCCCGCGTGGTTCGGCGCTGCGAACGCCCACGAACCGGAACTCTCCCGCTACGGCTACTGGCGCGACATCCGCCCCCTTCTGGAGCGGCACTGCGCCTCCTGCCACTCGGGGACCGGTCCCGCGCCGGTCAACCTGATGCGCTACCTGGACGCGTTGCCGTGGGCCAACTCCATTGCCCGGCAGGTCCTCCAGCGCCAGATGCCCCCTTGGCTGCCCGACGACGGGACCGGCGATTTCGCCCACGCCCGGACGCTTGACGATCGGGAGACGGACATGCTCGTGGACTGGGCGATCGGGCTGGCGCCGGAGGGACCGGCTCCGGAGGAAGAACCGGAGGGTCCGGGGGCCGAAGCGGATCTGCCCCTGAGCCGGCTGACGCTGGCGGAGCCGGTCGTCATCGGCGAGATGGAGTCCGAGGCAGCCGTCTGCCAGCCGCTGGTCCGGGGGGAGGGCGTGGGAGCGGCGGCGGCCGGTTTCGCGCTGATTCCCGGCGAAGCGGTCTCGATCCTGCGGCGTGCCGTCCTGTACGCCGGCGACGACTGCGCGAGCGGGACGCCGGTCTTCACGTGGGTGGTGGGGCAGGAGCCCCGGATGCGTCCGGAGGGAGTCTTCGACCGCCTGCCGGAGGACGCGGGTTTCTTCCTGCATCTGTCCTACCGCAAGGGGTTCGACACCGAAGGGCTGGAGTTCGAAGATGCGCCCCAGGTGGTGGTCTTCCCGCCGCTCCCGGACCGGACCCGCCCGGTCGAGATACTGGCGGTCGAGCCGGGAACCACCCCGGTGGGCCCGGCGACCCTCCTCTCCGTCCTGCCGCCCGAAGGGCTCGACCCCGGCCCGGACGGGTTCGCGGTGGAGGCCGTGGGAAACGACGGGGCGGTGACGCCACTGCTGCGCATCCGCCGCTTCGATGCCGACTGGGCGGAGAAGTTCGCGTTCCGGGAGCCAGTGCGGCTGGCCGCAGGCGCCGCCATCCGGGTCTCCCATCCCGGGGCCATCGTGGATCTGGTGCGGGCGCCGCCCACCGGGCCCGACGAGGATCCGTAGAAGGGGCGGAGCCCCTCGCCCGGTGAGCGCGTTCTCTGGACCGCGACGGGTACGGAGAGCGGCGCCTGACACGGCGCGCTGTGCTCGGGCTGCCCGTGCGGGGGCGCAGTTTAGTCAGCGGGGTTGCGCAGACGGTTTGGAGCGCCGGCCTCCGGCCGGCATCGCGCGGGAGCGCGAAACGAGCGCCCAACATCCAGCGCCATGCCAATGCGGGCAGGTCGCAGGGGTCCGGTCGCCGGAGGGCCGGCTCGCTAGGCTCCCGGAGTGGTGCTAGCGGATGGACCGGGTAATTCAGGGGAAGTGATCTACGAATCCCTGATTGACGCCCGGGGACGGACGACGATACCCAAAGCGGTCCGTCAGGCCCTCGATCTGCGGGGCGGGGACCGGATCCGCTACATGGTCGAAGATAGAGAGGCGCGCATCCGGCCGCAGCGGTCCGTCGCCCGGCTACTCGGCATCGTGCCGCACGACGGCTGTGCGGTCTCGCTTGAGGACATGGACCAAGCCGTCGCCGCCGGCGCCCTCAGGCGTTGTCTTCGTTGAACAACGTGGGACGTCGTTTTCGTCCGGGCAACATAACGATGTAGTTGCCCGACTCGGGTGACATTCGGCGCATAGCCGCTGCGTGTGGTCGCTCCGACTGCGGGATGTTCGGTTCGAGTCCCTTGACGCGGTACCACGACAAGACTTCTTTGCGCTCGAGGGATAGGCCCTTCAGCAGCGTCCGGTCGGCCTCGGTCGCCGGAATACTGTCCTCATCGTCGAATACCGGTCGCCAGTCGTGTTTGCTTTCGACGACGTATTCGAAAGTGTGAGGAGGAATTTCCTTCTTCACCTCGATGCGGACTTGCTGCATCCCCAGTCCGGGTGCTGGCCGGACGACGCCTGATGCGCGGTGGAGCGTCGACGCGGGACTCTGGATGAACCAATCCGCGCGAAGTGCAACGCCGCCGCGATCGTTTTCCAGGCCGACCGATCTGGCGAGCCACGAGCGTCGTGCTCGGTTCAGCTCCTGGAACGTCCACCTTGGTGGGACGGGAAGCGTGTCGAACAGGTAGAGGTGCACATCCGTCGGAATCTCGCGGAATCGGATGGCTCGCGGAATCTCGAAATAGATCGCCTCACCCGGGCGTGGGAGTCCGTTTCCGGGAACCTCGGCCATGACGACCAGCCGTTTCCGTGCCCCGGTGGATGCGTCCCTGAATCCCGCCCAGCGTGCGTAGGCAGCCTTCATCGAGGGGTCGTAGGGGACGGCTTGCCGAGCGGCTTCGGCGATGTGACATCGAATGTCCGCGAATTGGGAGGATGCGGAAGCTCCGTCCAGCAGGACACACGCCTCACCGTTGAGTCCTGCCAGCCCGTTCTCGGACAGGTTGTTCGAGCCGATGAAGGCGCTCGAGGTGCCGTTCCCCATCTCCATCAGATAGATCTTGCTGTGGAGCATGCCGCGATCCGACCGTCCCGTGTGTTTCTTGCGCGCGAACCCCAGATGCACGCGGACGCTGCCGGCGTTGGCCCCGGCCTTGATCAACCGGTCGCACGCTTCAAACGTCCCGAGACTTCCGCTCCCAACGACGAGATGCCGGAGCTTCGATGGAGTTGCCATGAGGGGTGGAGCGAGAAGTTTGACGCCCATCTCACTCATGAAGCCCACGACCACAGACACTGACGTGCAATGGTCAAGCTGCTTTCGCAATAGCGACGCGAGCTCGTGCTGAGGCTTGACGAACAGGAGTCTCGTGGTGACTGGCATCCGGAGTGCGATTCCTGAAACCGTACACAAAACGAGGGCGGCGCGGGTGCGCCGCCCTCGGTGCTGAACCGCAGTAGATCTACTGCTGCATGTCCGTGGTCGCCGTGGCGTGGCTGCGGACCTCCTCGAGGAAGCTAACGTCGCCGTCCGCCTCGGTCAGGAAGGTCTGGAGCGTCGCGTAGGCGCGGTTTGCCGCATCCTCGTCGCCGAGCGCGGCCGCAGCGCGAGCGAGTCCGAGCAGGGACGCCGTCCGGTTCGGGGTCCGGGTGAGGCTGGTCTCGAACTGGGCGCGGGCCTTCTCCGCCTTGCCGGCGGCGAGGAGCAGTTCCCCGTAGAGTTCGTGGGAGGGCTTCATCGGATAGGTCGGGCCGGACGGCGGATCCTGGGTCTCCTCGATCTTGGTGGCCGCCTTCGCGTGCTTCAGTGCGCCCTCGGTGTCACCGGCAATCTGGGCGGCCAGCGCCTCGATCTCGTGCTGCTGGATGCGGACGGAGTCGGCCTGGTACGCCTCCCCGTCCGCGGCGCGCTTGTCGGCGAGCGCCCGGAGCTGATCGGCGGCGGCGGTGGCGCCCGCGGCGTCCTTCTCGGCGAACGCCTTCATTCCCGCGGCGAGCAGGAGGTTGGCGGTCGAGTTGTAGCGGCTCGTGTCCACGTCGCCCGAGGGGAGCGAGATGGCGTCGTAGCGGCCGGTCTCGATCGCGTGGCGGGCCACCATGGAGGCGGAGATCCGGCGAAGCCGGTTGTCGTCCGTCTCGGCGACGGCATCGTCCACGATGGCGATGGCGTCGATGACGTCACCGTAAACGCCGCGCTGGAGGTCCGCATAGGCCTTCCACTCGAGGCTGTGGTAGTCACGCTTGGTGATCGACAGGTTCTTCCGCTCCACCCACTTGGCGGAGGCGTTGTAGGCCACGTCGTTCGAAGCCGAGACGCGGTTCCACATGCCGTGCTGCACGAAGATGTGGGACGGCATGTGCTGCGCGTGGTGCGCCTCGGGCGCGATCTCGGCGTAGCGGTTCGCCGCCTCGAGGGCGAGGGGCGCGTGCTCGGGATCGTCGAAGGAGTGGATCACGTAGTGGGCGGCGCCCGGGTGGTCGGGCTCGCGCTGGAACAGGTCGGTCACGATCGCCCCGGCCTTCATCTGCCGGTGGAAGCCCGGCTCGCCGCGTCGGACGAGTCCGAGGTAGGAGAGCGCGTAGAACGCCTGCGCCTCGTTGTCCTCGGGATGGGCCTCGGCGAGCCGCCGCATCGCCTGGTGGTAGAGCTCGTCGCGCTCGTACTTGTCACCCGGGCCGTAGAGGACCTCGACGGTGTCCATGTAGAGGCGCTCGCGGTCGGTCGGGGTCTTGGCCCGGCGATCGGCGCGGGTGGCGCCGAAGCGCTTCAGGACGTCCCGGGCGGCGCTGATGTCCTGCTCCGACCAGAGCGGATGGTTGTGACTGATCGCTTCGCCCCAGTAGGCGAGCGCGAAGTCGGGATCGATCTCCTGGGCGTTCTTGAAGGCCTCGCCGGCTTCCTCGTACCAGAAGCTGTGGAGTGCGGCGACGCCCCGCTGGAAGGCTGCCTGGGCGGCCTCCGAGCCGGAGTTCGGGAAATGCACGGTGCCGAGGTCGGACTCTTCCTCGGCAATGGCGGGCACCGCGATGAGTGCGAAGGCGGCGACGGCCAGAATGACTTTCTTGAACATGAAACCCTCCGTCTGGGAGGCGCGGTCTGCGCTCGGAAAGGGCGATTTTAGCCGAGGGGCCGGGGGCGGTGCGAACGCCTTGGGGTGGTGCGTGGAGAGGATGACGGACTCTGCTGCCGCGCTCTACGCTGGTTCGGGGTTGGCGGTTTCGCCGCCCTGCCGGTCGCGCCCCAACCGGAATGCAGAGAGGAGACGCCTGGTGGGCCGGGGTCTCATGCAGCGTGGCGCGGGAGTCCGGTCACGCCGCTGATTGGCGAGGAGTGATGCGTTCGGTGATTTCGGAGCCCGCCTCAATCTCGGCCTTGCGGAGCTCCCAGGTCTTTTGCAGATTCAGCCAGAGTTGGGGCGTTGTTCCGAAGTACCGCGCCAGCCGAAGCGCCGTATCCGCGCTGACGCCCCGCTGCCCCTTCAGGATCATGGTGACCCGGTTCACCGGGACCTTCAGGGCACTCGCGAGCGCGTTGGCCGACAGGTCGAGCGCGTCGAGTTCGTCGCGCAGGATCTCGCCGGGATGCACCGGCCTCATACCGTTCTTCATGTTCGGCCTCCTTCAGTGATAGTCCACGATTTCCACGTCGCTCGGCCCGTCTTCGGTCCAGCGGAAACAGATGCGCCATTGGGTGTTGATCCGAATGCTGTACTGACCGTCGCGATCTCCACGTAACGCCTCGAGCCGATTGCCCGACAACGCGGCAAGGTCGTGCAGTGTCTCCGCACTGTCCAACAAGACCAGGCGGCGCGCCGCCTGATTGGCGAACCCGTGAAACGCCGCCACGCGGGACCCTTCGAAGAAGCGCTGCGTATTCCGGTTCCTGAAGCTTCGGATCAACGAGCGCTCACTCTAACCGATTTTACGTTTTACGTAAAGGGTATCGGCACCCTGATCCGCGAGTGGTTGCTCTCTCCAGCCTGAGGGAAACTGGACCGCTCTGCTCTGCAGATCACCGACAGCGTCCCCGGTCAGCGTTCCTGGTCGGTGCGTCAATGGAGAACAGTGAGCGGCCTCCCTTTCCCGGCGTAACATTCCGGGAACGCGGAACGAGTCCCGGGAGTTTTCTTGACGCATGCCAGGCGCCACTGAAGCCAGCCAGTTCGCCCCGAACGTTCCGGAGGTCCGTTCGGCCTTCGCCGGCCGCCTGACCGCCGAACTCGGCCGGGTCGTGGTCGGGCAGGAGGACGTCGTGGAGCGGGTGCTGATCGGCCTCCTCACCCGCGGCCACCTGCTCATCGAGGGCGTGCCGGGGATCGCGAAGACGCTGCTGGCAAAGAGCGTCGCGGAAAGCGTGCGGGCCGGTTTCTCCCGGGTCCAGTTCACCCCGGATCTCCTGCCGGCGGACCTGATCGGAACCCTCATCTACGACCAGCGCGACCAGACCTTCGTGCCGAGGAAGGGGCCGGTGTTCACGAACTTCCTGCTCGCCGACGAGATCAACCGGGCTCCCGCCAAGGTGCAGAGCGCGCTGCTCGAAGCGATGCAGGAGCGCCAGGTCACCATCGGCGACGAGACCTGGAAGCTGGAGGAGCCGTTCGTGGTGCTGGCGACCCAGAACCCGATCGAGCAGGAGGGCACCTACCCGCTCCCCGAGGCCCAGGTGGACCGCTTCATGATGAAGCTGCGGATGGGATTTCCGGAGCTGGACGACGAACGGGTCATCCTGAAGCGGATGGCCAACTTCGCCGTGCCGCGCGTCGAGCCGGTCCTCGGTCCCGAAGAGATCGCCACCGCCCGGGCCGCCGTCGAGGCGGTCTACGTGGACGACCGGATCCGCGACTACATCCTCTCGCTGGTGCGGGCGACCCGCGATCCCGGCGCCTTCGGGGTCGATATCGCCGGGCTCGTGGAGCACGGCGCCTCGCCGCGAGCGAGTCTCGACCTCTACCGGGCGGCCCGGGCGCGCGCGTTCCTGGAGGATCGGGACTTCACCGCCCCCGAGGACGTCAAGCACCTGGCGCCCGACGTGATGCGGCACCGGCTCATCCTCTCCTACGAGGCGGAAGCGGAGGAGGTGGACGGCGACGAGATCGTCCGACGGGTGCTGGACGCGGTGGAGGTTCCCTGACAACCGGTCCGCTCAATAGCGTGGTGGCCTCGAACGAAGCGCCCGCCGCGGCGGGCCGCGGCAAAGCCCCGACGGGCTTCTTCGCCTCGCTGTTTCCGCCGCGCACCGCGTCCGGGGAATCGGGACCTTCGGCCGAGGTCTCGACCGCGGAACTGCTCGCCCGGGTGCGGCACATCGAGATCCGCACCCGCAAGCTGGTGACCGAGGCGCTGGCGGGCGCCTACCTGAGCACCTTCAAGGGGCAGGGGATGGAGTTCTCGGAGGTCCGCGAGTACGCCCCGGGCGACGACATCCGCTCGGTTGACTGGAACGTCACCTCCCGAACCGGAGACCTCCACGTCAAGAAGTTCGTCGAGGAGCGCGAGCAGACCGTCCTGTTCCTCCTCGACGTCTCGCGTTCCTTCGCTTTCGGCAGCCGGCGCGATTTCAAGCGGGCCACCGCGGCCGAGGCGTCCGCCGCACTCGCCTTTTCGGCGATCCGGTCCGGGGACCGGGTCGGCGCGCTGCTCTTCACCGACCGCCCCGAAATCCGGCTTCCGGCGCGGAAGGGACGGCGGCAAGGCCTCCGGGTGCTGCGGGACCTCCTCTACTTCGAGCCCGAGGGCGCCGGGACCGACATCGCGGAGGCGCTGAGCGTGCTGAATCGGGCGGTGCGCCGGCGCGCGACCGTCTTCCTGGTCAGCGACTTCGTCGGCGACCCACCCGAGCGCTGGGTGCGTCCCCTCCGGGTAGCGGCGCGCCGGCACGACCTGATTGCCGTCCGGGTCACGGACGCCCGGGAGCACGCGCTCCCGGATGTCGGCCTCATCGAACTCGAGGATGCCGAGTCCGGAGTCCCGGTGCGGCTGGACACCTCGGACCGGCGGGTCCGGGACGCCTTCCGGGACCGCGCCCTCAAGGCCCGCGCCGCAGCTTCGCGGACTCTTCGCGAGACGGGCGTGGACGTGGTGGAGGTGACGGCGGGAGAGCCCTACGACGCGCCGCTTCGCAAGTTCTTCCGGATGCGGGAGAAGCGGCGGCGATGAGACTCGCGCCCCTCCTCACCGCAGTCTGCTGCCTGGCGGCGCCATTTGCGGCCGGGGCCGGCCAGCCTGGATCGGAACCGGCCGTCGGCGCGATCGCCGAAGTGGTTTCCGAACCGGTGGAGGTCGGGGATGTCTTCGAACTGGAGATCGTCGTGGAACACGCCGAGGGCGCGGAGGCCGCCCCGGTCGTCGAAGAGAGCCTCGGCGACTTCCGGGTACTGGGGGCGGTCCCGCTCGAGCCGGACGGCGCCCCCGCCGGGGAGAGCCGGTTTCTCCTCCGGCTCGGCGCGTTCGTGCTCCCCGGCGACCACGAAATCCTCCCCGTGCCGGTCGGCGTCCGGGCTGCGAACGGCGAGCTGTCGCTGATCGAGACGCCGCCGTCCCCGGTGCGGGTGGTCTCGTCGTTGCCGCCCGACTCCGAAGCAGCAGGGGGGGACATCCACGACATCCGCGGGCCGTTCGAGCTGAACGTGCCTCCGCGCTGGGGAGCGATCGGCCTGCTCGCGCTGGGAGTCCTGGTCCTGCTCGCCGCCGCCTGGTGGCTGTGGCGGCGCCGCACCGGCCGTGAAGCGCCGGCCGTGCCGCTTCCTCCGCCGGCAGCGGAGGCAGAGGCGGCGCTCGCCCGGCTGGCCCGGGCCGGACTCCTCGAAAGGGGCGACGTGGTGGGCTACTACGAGCGTCTCGCCGGGATCATGAAGCGCTACGCGGGGCGCCGGTTCGAGACCGCGTGGAGCGAACGGACCACCGGGGAGGTCCTCAGGGACCTGCGGCGTCGCGCCGCGCCCGAACACCGCGAGGCGCTGACGCTGCTCGCGTCCATCCTGGGTGAGGCCGATCTCGCCAAGTTCAGCGAACGGGCCTTCCGGCCGGACGCCGCGCAGTCGCGGTTCCGGGAGGCGGGGATGTTTCTGGACCGGACCCGGCCGCCGCTCACCGCGGAACCGGATTCCGGGGACGCCCGGGAGGAGGAACTCGCGCTGCCTTCCGGCGCCGCCGTACCGCCCGCCGTGATGTCCGACGAGACGAGCCGCGAGGGGAGGGCCCGCTGATGCGCCTGCTGTGGCCGGCGGCGCTCCTGCTGCTGCTCCTGGTTCCACTGTTCGTCGTGCGCGCGCGGCGGCTCGCGCCGCCGTCGCTGCGGTTTCCGGAGGCGGCCCGGCTGCGGGAGTTGCCCCGTTCGCTCCGTTCCCGCCTCGCCTTCCTTCCCGGAGCGCTCGTGCTTGCCGCGCTGGCGCTTGCCGTGATCGCGCTTGCCCGTCCCCAGACCGGGATCACCGAGGAGACCGGCACCAGCCTCGGCGTGGACATCGTGCTCGCCCTCGACATCTCCTCGAGCATGCGGGCCGAGGACTTTGCTCCGGCCAATCGCCTGGTCGCCGCCAAGGAGGTGCTCGCGGACTTCGTCGAACGGCGGACGGACGACCGGTTGGGAGCCGTGGCGTTCGCGCGGAACGCGGTGACGCTCAGTCCCCTGACGCTCGACCACGGCGTCCTCACCGACCGGCTGCGGGAGGTGGACATCGGCGACATCCCCGACGGGACGGCGATCGGCAATGCCATCGCGGCCTCGGTCAACCGGCTGGCGGGCTCCGAGGCGGAGAGCCGGGTCATCGTCCTGCTCACCGACGGGGTATCGAACGCGGGTGAAATCCACCCGTTGACCGCCGCCGGGCTGGCCCGGACCCGGGGGATCCGGGTCTATACGGTGGGCGCCGGGAGCCAGCAGGGCGGCCGGATGGTGATGCGGCGGCCGGACGGCTCCCTCGACGTCCGGAACGCGCCCGGCATTGACGAAGCGATGCTGACCGAGGTCGCCGACGCCACCGGGGGCCGCTACTTCCGCGCCCGCGACAGCGAGGGTCTCCGGGCGGTCTACGAGGAAATCGACGCGCTGGAGAGGACCGAACTCCGGGCGCCGACCTGGACGAGCTGGTCGGACGATGGACCCCGGCTCGCCGGATGGGCCGCGGTCCTCCTGTTTTCGGGGATGGCGCTCGGCGCCACGGTGCTGAGGACCTCGCCATGACTTACGGAACAGGACGGTCTCCGGCGTCCCTTCCGGGGACGGGGGCTCGCTGAGATGCGCTTCGGGGAGCCGTCGGCGCTGTTCCTGCTGCTGCTCTTTCCGCTGGGGGCGGCGCTCGTCCTGCTGGCGGCGCGCCGCGGGAGGAGGGTCCTGGCCCGCTTCGGAACCCGCGCGGCGGCGCTGATCGAAGGAGACAGCCGAGCCCGCCGCCGGTTCCGGGACCTCCTGCTGCTGGGCGCCGTCCTCCTGCTCGCGACCGCGGCCGCGCGCCCGCAGTGGGGAAGGCAGGAACAGGAAGTGACCCTGGTCGGGGTCGACATCGTGCTGGCGATGGACACCTCCTTCAGCATGGACGCCCGCGACGTGGCGCCCTCCCGAATGGAGCGGGCGCGCTACATCGCCGGCGAGTTGCTCGATCGGATGGTCGGGAACCGGGTTGGGGTCGTGGCGTTTTCCGGGACGGCCTTCACCCAGTGTCCGCTCACCCATGACCTCGGCGCCGTTCGGACCCTGCTCGCGGGGATCGCCACCGGCGCGGTGGAGAGTCCCGGAACGAACCTGGCCGCGATGATCGAGGAGGCGGCGCGCGCGTTCGAGCGCCAGGAGAGCCGGCACCGGGTGGTGGTGCTGCTCACCGACGGCCAGCAGGACGACCTGCGGGTCACCGAGATCGCCGACGTGGCGCGGACGGCGAACGAACACGGCATCGTCGTCCTTCCGGTCGGGGTGGGAACGCCGGGCGGGGCCACCATCCCGGCGGACTCGGATTCCGGACCGACGCTGATGCGGGACGCCGCCGGCTCTCCCATCGTGAGCCGGCTGGACCGCGCGGCGCTTTCCGAACTGGCGGCCCTTGCCGGAGGCGTCTTCTTCGAGGTGTCCGCCGACGATCGCGAGATCGAAGGCCTGACGGCGCGGATCGCGGGGATCGAAGGCGGGGAGCTGGGAGCCCAGATCTCCCGGCGCTACCGGGAGCAGTTCTGGATCCCCGCCGCGCTCGCCGCCGGTGCGATCACGGCGGCCGGGTTCGCGGGCCCGTCGCGCCGCCGCCGGCCGCCGGCAAGCCGGGGAGGCGTTTCGTGATCCGCGCCGCTTTCGTCCTGCTGATGGCGGCGCAGTTGTTCGGCGGCGGGGAAAGGAACACCCGCGAAGGGGCGGAGCACTTCGAAGCGGGCCGCCTGGAAGAAGCGCTGCGCGCCTTTTCACGCGCCGAGGGGGAATTCCCGGACGCGCCCGAGAACGATCTCAACATCGCCGGGGTCCACTACCGGCTCGGCGAGGCGGAAGGCGCCCCGGCCGGCGAGGAGGGCCCGCTCGCCGAAGCGCTCCGCGGCTATCAGGCGGCGCTTGGGGGCGACGCCGGCGGCGCGGTCCGGCGCGACGCCTACTTCAACCTGGCCAACACCCTGTTCCGCGGCGGCGCGTTCCGGGAGGCGGCGGCCGCGTATGGGGAAGCCATCGCCCTCGACCCGGACGACCTGGAAGCCCGCCAGAATCTGGAGCGGGCGCTTCGCGCGGCCGACGAACAGGAACAGCAGGGTGAGTCGCAGGACCAGGAACAGCAGGATCAGGAGCAGGCGGATCAGGAACCGCAGGACCAGGACGGGCAGGGGCGGCAGAACCCCGAGGAACAGGGGCAGGATCGCCAGGACTCCCCGTCCTCCGAGGATCCGGACCAGGAGTCCGGGAATGAACAGCAGTCCCCTCCCGAAGGTTCCCCAGAGTCGCAGGACCGGCCGCCTGCCGATGACACGAGCGGCAGCCAACCCGAGGATGCCGGTCCGGGCGCCGAAACGCCGGACTCCGCTCCCGGCGAGGTACCCGAGATCAGCCCCGAGCAGGCGGAGCGCATCCTGGCCGCGCTCGCCGAAGTGGAGAGGGCGTTCCAGGAGGACCGGCTGGAGCAGCGCCGGGCCCGGGCCCTCCGGAGGGGCCGGCACTGATGAGGCGGGGCTTCGTGACCGCGTTCCTGGCGGTCCTGCTCGCGCCGTCCGTCCATGCCCAGGAGGCCGCCGAGGCGAGCGTGGACGCGGACCACATCGGGATCGAGGACACGCTCACCCTGACGGTCTCGGTGCCCGAGGAGCGCGGCGGAGCCCCCGCGCTATCCGCGCTGGCCGGTTTCGAGGTGCTCGGCAGCCAGCGGATGTCCAGGACCGAGATCGTCAACTTCCAGATGACGCGCGCGACGGAATGGATCTACCGGCTCCGGCCGCTGGCGGTCGGGGAACTGACGATTCCGGAGATTCCGGTTCCGGGGTACCAGCCCACCTCCCCGATCCGGGTGCGCGTGGAGCAGGGCAGCCTCCGCCCCGCCGCCCCCGATCCGTTCGCCTCTCCCTTTTCCTCGCCTTTTTCGTCTCCCTTCGGGCTCGGGGATCCCTTCGACCGGCTGCGGCGGCGCGATCAGCCCGTTCCGGAGGTCCGGGAAGAGGACGTGTTCATCCGGGCCGAGGCGCCCGATGCCGAGGTGCGCGTGGGCGAGCAGGTTCTCGTCCTTTACCGGCTCTGGTCGCGCCTCCCGGTGTTTGCGGCGGCCCCGGTCGAGTTGGCCCAGCCGGAGGGGTTCTGGACCGAGGAGGTGGAACTCCCCGACGTTCCCTGGCAGGAGCGCGGCCTGAGCGGGAGCGAGATCCGGGAGCGCCGGAGTCTGCCGGGGCCCCGCCGCGAACGCCGCACCCTGAACGGGGTGGCGTACGAGACCTGGCCGCTGCTCATGCGCGCGGTCTTCCCGACCGGCGCCGGGGAACGCGAGCTCCCGGGACCGCGCTTCGAGATCGGGATCGAGGGCGCGCGCCGGTCGTTTTTCGGCCCGGAGCAAACGGTGGTGGTCCGGGAGGCGCCCGCGGTCACGATCCGTGCCGAACCCCTGCCCGAAGCCGGGCGGCCCGCCGGGTTCACCGGCGCGGTGGGCGACTACCGGCTGCGTGCCGAAGTCAGGCGGCACGGGTCGGCGCTCGGCGACCGGACTGCGGCGGCCGGCGAGGCGCTCGTGCTCCGCGTCGAACTCGAGGGAAACGGCAACCTGCGGGCTGCCGGAACGCCGGTCCTTCCCGAGGAGCCCGAGACGCGGCGGGCGGTCCGCTTCTTCGACCCGGATGCGTCTTCCGAGACCGGCCTCCGGGAGGAGGGATCGGGACTCGCCTTCGGAGGCCGGCAGATCTGGGAGTTCCCGATAGTGCCCGAAGCCGGCGGGGTCCGGAACATCGCCGCCGTCACGCTCGATGTCTTCAACCCGCGGACCGGCGCCTACGAGGAGTTGGCCTCGGATCCCCTTCAGAT
Organism: Acidobacteriota bacterium; assembly: GCA_022828085.1. Taxonomy (GTDB): domain Bacteria; phylum Acidobacteriota; class Vicinamibacteria; order Marinacidobacterales; family Marinacidobacteraceae; genus Marinacidobacterium. Next base: position 108,095 of record JAJEIY010000036.1, read on the forward strand.
TCGCGTGGAGGGAGCGCCCCTGGCCGCGCCGGGAACCGAAGGCCCGGTGGGGGTGGAGCGGTTCGGGGAGGACATCCGGTATCTGAAGCCCGTGGGGCCCGCAACGGGTCCCCCGGCCGGTCCCTGGCGTCCCGGAGCGCTCTTCGGATTGAGCCTCGCGCTGCCGGTGCTGTGGAACCTGGGCCTCCTCGCGGTTCGGCGGCGGCGGGCCTGGCGGGAAGCCAATCCGGCCGAATTCCGCCGTCTCCGGGCCGCCCGGGATGCCCAGCGGGCGCTCTCGCGGGTGGCGGGAGACGGGCCGGAGGCCGCCGCCCGGGTCGGGGACGCGCTCACCGAATACGCGGCGGCGCGGCTGGGCGGGTCCCGGCACGGCTTCACTCCCGAGAGCGTGGCGCGGCGGCTCGAGGACGCCGGCGCCGCGGCCGATGCCGCCCGCCGCTTCCGGGCGCTCCTGTCCCGCTCGGAAGGAGCGCGCTTCGCCGCCTCGGGAGGGGCCGGCCAGGCGGGCTCCGACGCGAAGGAAGCCGCCGAACTCGTTCGCGAGCTCGAAGCGCAGCTCGGCAGGAGGGGAGACGCGGGATGAGGGATCGCCGTCTCCTGGGTCTGCTGGTGTTGGCCGCGGGGATCGGATCCTCCGGAATCGCGGCCGCCCAGGAAACGGCCGAGGCGGAGGCGGCCGCCGCCGCCCGGAGTTACGACGCGGGGGACTACCAGTCCGCGGCGGCCGTCTATCGCCGGCTGCTCGCGGCCCCCGGAGACCTCGACCGGGCCGCGCTTCACTACAACCTCGGAAACGCCGAGTACCGGACCGGCCGGCTCGGCCACGCGATGCTGCACTGGGAGCGGTCGCTCGTGATCCGGCCCGGGGACACGGACGCCCGAACCAACGTCGCCCTCGCACGCGGCGTCCTCGACCGGCGGCTCACCGACGCCGCGGCGGCCGGCGATCCGGACACGTTCCTGCTCGAGCTTCTGGGTTCCATGCAGGGGCTCCACGTCTGGTTGCGGCAGACGCCGCCGGCGCGGTTCGCCGGGCTGCTCAGCGCGTTCGTGCTGCTGGCGGGAGCCTGCTGGACCTTCCTGATGATCCGGCGCGGCCGGCGCGGGCTGCTGCTGGCCGTGCTCGGGCTCTCCGTCATCGCGGCCACCGCCTCCGGGATCCTTCTCCGGCTGCGGCTCACCGCTTCGCCGGTGGCGGTGGTGGTGCAGCCGGGCGCCGCGCTCCGCAGCGGCCCCGGCCATTCGTTCCCGCAGCTCGCCGCGCTCCCGGAGGGGCTCTATCTGGAGCTCGACGGCGAGGGCGGTGCGGCGCAGGACGGTTTTCGGCGCGTGGTGGCGGCCGGCATCGTGGGCTACGCCGACACCGGGAGCGTCGTCCCGGTGGACGGGCGCTGAGGACGGGCGCCGTCAGTCGATCGATCCGTCCAGGCGCCGAAGGGACTCCAGCAGCACCCGGGTCCCGTTCGTGATGTCGGACAGGCTCGTGAACTCCCGGGGCGAATGGCTGATCCCGTCGCGGCTCGGCACGAAGAGCATGCCGATGGGCGCCAGCACGGCGATGGACTGGGCGTCGTGTCCGGCGCCGGACGGCAGCCGCAGGTGCGAGAAGCCGAGGCTCTCCGCGGCGCCCTCCACGGTGTCCATGAACCCCGGGTCGCAGGGGGCGGCGCGGCTCAGGTAGTACGGCTCGAAGCTGATGTCCGTCTGGTTCCGGCGGGCGAGTTCGCGTCCGAGCTCCTGGAAACGCTGGTAGAGGGCCTCGATTCGCTCCATCTCGAGGTCCCGGATTTCGAGGCTCAGGTCCACCGCGCCGGGAATGACGTTCGCCGCGCCGGGGTGCGCCTCGATACGTCCCACCGTGGCGACCTGGCGTCCCGGCCACGACTGCGTCTCCTCGTGGACCGCCACCAGGAAGCGGCCGGCAGTCACCAGCGCGTCGCGGCGGATCCCCATCGCGGTCGTGCCCGCGTGGTTCGCGAACCCGGACACCCGGACCCGGAAGCGGCGGATGCCGACGATGCCCTCGACCACTCCGATCTCGATCCCCTCGGTGGCGAGGGTGGGGCCCTGTTCGATGTGCAGTTCGAGGAAGCCGGCGTAGTGACCGGGTTCGAGCGCCGCCTCGGTGATGCGTTCGGGCGAGCCGCCCACCCGGGCGAGCGCCTGGCCCAGGGTCAACCCCCCGTACACCGCCAGTTCCATCTCCTCCTGTGTGACTTCGCCGGCAAGCGCCCGGCTTCCGGTCTTCCCGTTCTCCTCGTTGAAGAACACGGCCACCTCCAGGGGATGGCGGAGCGGCGTGCCCGAGGCGGCAATGGCGGCGGCGGCCTCGAGGGAGGCGATCGAGCCCGCCACGCCGTCGAAATTCCCGCCCTCCGGAACCGAATCGAGGTGCGATCCGGTCAGCAGGGGAGGCAGCGAGGGATCGGCTCCGGCGAGACGTCCGATCAGGTTCCCGGCGAGATCGGTGCGCACCTCGAGTCCGGCCTCCTCGAGCCAGCCGGCGAAGGCGCCGCGGGCCGCGAGATCGGCGTCGCTCCCCGCGGTTCGGAGGGCGCCCTCCGGCGTCGCGCCGAGCCGCGCGATGGCTTCCATCCGGCTGGCGAGGCGTTCGCCCTCGACGCCGTCCTGAAGGGCTCGGGAGGCGCGGGCGAAGCGGGGGACAGACCAGAAGGCCGCGGCGGCGGGAGCCGTCGAGGCCAGGAATTCGCGGCGGCTGGGATGGGGCATGGCGGGCAATTGTGCGGGGTCCCCTTGTGCGGGTTCCGGGACCCGGGGTGGCGGTCCGGCCCGGCCCCGCCGCTGGCGCGCTGTAATCTTCGGGTTGGAGTTCCGTGGAGCCCGACAAGCGCATGACGAGCCCGGGACGCCGCAGGAGTCGGCGGGCGTTCCTCTGGCCCGGATCGTCCGGACAGCGCGACGCGGAGCGGCTCACGCCCGAGGCCTACGGAGAACTCGTGTCGCAGTACCGGTCCGGCCGCTACGTGGAGACGGCGCGGCGGATCGGGAGCCGGGTGCCGGTGGAGTTTCGGAGCGCGCGGGAGGGTTTTTTCGATTCGCTCCCACCGGCGGACGACCTCGAAGGTTTCCGGGGACGGCTGGCCGCCGCGCTGATGCACGCCGAAGCGGTCGCTCATTTCGGCTGGAACCGGGCGATCCGACCCATCAGGGAACCGGTGGACGACCTGCCGCGGGAGTGGATCCGCGGGCTTCCGGACCACCTTCGCCAGGAAGCGGTGGCGGGTTGGGGCGAGGAGGGGTCTTCCAATCTCCGCGACCTGCTCTGGCGGGAGATCGTGCTGTCGGCCGCCCGGGCTCGATTGGCGCGGATGGACCTGTTGTCGGCGAGCCGGCTACTCGAGGAGTCCGATCCGCGGCGGGATGCCGCGCTCGCCTGGCAGCTCGCGGTCGTCTGGTCGGTTCGGGCCCGCTACGTCCGGGAAGACGAACTCTGGAGGGACGCCCGCGACTTGTTCCGGGAGGCCGCCTCGCGTGGACTGGTGGGCCGGAGCGTGGCCCTCCAGTCCCCCAGAACGGTCGCGCGCGGGCTCGGGGACCGGGACGACCTGAATCTGCGGCTCGCGCTCGTCGCGCTGGGGCAGGGGCGGGTGGATCGCGCCGCCGACCGGCTGCGGGAGGTCAGCGAGAAGCCGAGTTCGCATCTGCTCTGGGTGCCCCGGCTGCTGCTGCTGGGGGAGACCCGGATTGCGCAGGAACGACTCGAGCCGGCGATCTCCGGACTGCGGGAGGCGGTGGAACTCGCTCCGACCTCGCACGCCGTGGTCGCCGCCCTGGTGGCCGCGCTCGAGGCCCGCGGACGCTGGGACGAGGCGGCGGAACTTGCGACGGAAGCGATGGCGCTGCCCCGGGGAGACCGGGTGTGGGCCGATTTCCTGATCACCTGGGCAGAGCCCGTCGAGCCGTCCCTCGACTGGCTGCGCAATCTGGTCAGCACCTGATCCGCCGGCAAGAACGAAATTGGACCGGTCGGCGGCACTGATGGCGGGAGCGGCTCTGGCCCTCGCAACGCTTGCCGCCCCAGGTGCTGTGGCGGCCCAGTTCCGGGTCGAGACCCGCGCGGTCCTGGTGGACGTCTCGGCGACCCGGGACGGCCCGGTACGCGGTCTCCAGGCCGAGGACTTCGAGCTGCTGGTAGCGGGAGAGCCGAAGGAGTTCCGGCTGCTGGATCCGGATTCCCTGCCGCTGGCCGTCCTCTTCGCCATGGACGTGAGCGCGAGCACCGCAGGCGAGCGTCGGCGTCGGCTCGCCGCTGGAGCGCGCCAGTTCGCGGGCGCGCTCACCGAGGACGACGACTGCGCCGTGGTCGCGTTCTCCAACCGGGCGTCGTGGGTCCGTGAGTTCGCCTCCTGTAACGACGAGGTAGGGAATGGCCTGCTGCAGACCGGAGGAGGGGGCGCGACCGCTCTCTGGGACGGCGTCGTGAAGTCGCTGGCCGCGCTCCACTGGGGCAGCGGCCGGCCGGTGCTCCTCCTCTTCACGGATGGACTCGACAACCTGAGCTGGGCGCGGGAACGCCACATCAGGAGTTCGGTGCAAGCCTCGGAGGTGCTGCTCTACTCCATCATCGCGCCCGCGCCCCGGCCCTCCCGGATCCTGCGGACCGATCGGGAGGGGATCGAACTCCTCGAGGACCTGGTCCGAACGACCGGAGGGCGATCGGTGACCATCCGTTCGGACGAGGATCTGGAGGAGGCCTTCCGCGAGGTCCTGAGGGACCTCAGGGTGCGTTATGTGCTCGCCTTCAGTCCCGATCCGGAGCGCCGAGGTTTCGTGCCCATCCAGGTTCGGGTCAGGCAGCGGGGGGTCCGGGTCCGGACCCGCGCGGGGTATACGGCCCGGCCCTGAGCCGAGCGCGCCACCACCCGGCAACGACGGCCGGTTCCCCGGAGCCGGTGAGATCCCTGCCGCAGTTCAGGCGGGGACCGGGCTGTCCGCCGCCACACGGGCCGACCAGCTCGTTTCGGTGTCCTTCGCCAGACTGTGGAGGACGCTGCAGTACTTGGCGAACGAAAGCTCGACCGACTGCTCGAGGCGGTCCTGCACCACGTCGCCGCCGGAGGCGGTGAACTCCAGGCGGATGCTCACGAAGCGCCTGGGGTGGTCGTCCGCGCGCCGGCCGGAGACGCGGGCGGAGAGGCGTTCGGGAGCGCGGCGCATGCGCTTCAGGATGTGGACGACGTCGATCGCCATGCAGCCGGCCACCGCCGCGAGCAGGGCCTCCATGGGCGAGGGGCCGTCCCGGGCGTCGCTGTCGAGAAGGACGGAGGCCCCGGAGGGGGTGGTGATGTCGTAGCCGGTGGCGCCGTTCCATTCAAGATCTACTTGCATCGGTTCTTGCTCCCGGGTGAGGACATGGGGACTACGGTAATGCCGGGACGAAGGGGCCGCATCGCCACTTCGCGTGACGGCGAGGGGAGTTTGCTGTGAAAATGCTTGGAACCACGGTCTCCGACCGGCACGCGCGGTGCTCGGCACCGCGCACGTCGTGACGCCGACCCGCGGCATGGCTCTCTCCTTCGGAGCCGACCGGAACAGAGCGCACGTCCTTGACCCGGCGTCCCATGAGAGCAAACAGCGACACGTCGCCTGCGGCCCTTCGGGCCGCGTGCCGGTCGGAGACCGGCGTTCCAAGCCGTTTCCGCCATTTTCGTGACGGGCGGGGTGCGCAGGAGGACGTGCGCATGGGCGTCTCGTCCGCTTTGCGAGCGATGCCGGCCGGAAGGCAGGCGCTTCCTGTTCAGCCTTCCCGGCGGAGGACCAGGGAGATGTTGGTCCCGCCGAAGCCGAACGAGTTGGAGAGCGCCCACTCGGCATCGGTGCCGGTGGGACGGAGGACCGGAGGGTAGTCCGCGAGTTCCGGGTCGAGCGGTTCCGCGTTCACCGAGGGGGAGATCCAGCCCTCCCGCAGCATGAGGAAGGTGAAGGCGGCTTCCAGCGCGCCGGCCGCGGAGACGGTGTGGCCGGTATAGCCCTTGGTCGATCCGTACGGGACCGGGCCGTCCTCGAAGACGCGGCGGATCGCCCGCACCTCGGAGATGTCGCCGAGCGGCGTCGAGGTGCCGTGCGTGTTGATGTAGCCGATCGCCCGTTCCGGTACGCCGCTGTGCCGGAGCGCCCTCCGCATGGCGAGTTCGGCGCCCTCGCTGTCGGGTGCGACCATCTCGCCGCTGCCATCGGACGACATCCCGAAGCCGCGGATCGAGCCCAGGATTTCCGCCCCCCGGCGCTCGGCGGACTCGCGCGACTCGAGCGCCAGGATTCCGGCGCCCTCTCCGAAGATGAACCCGGCGCGATCGGCGGCGTAGGGCCGCGAAGCCCATTCCGGCCGGTGGTTGTCGAGCCGCGTGTAGGCGCGCATGGAGTCGAAGCCGAGATGGAAGTGCACGTCTTCCGCTTCGACTCCGCCGGCGAGCGCGTGGTCCACGATGCCTTCCCGGATCCAGGCGGCGGCGATGGCGAGGTTATAGCCGCCCCCGGCGCAGGCCGCGGTCACGGAGAGCGACGGGCCCCGGGTCTTGAGCACCGTCGCGAGATTCGCCGAGACCGTGGACGCCATGATGCGGGGGATCGTGGTCGGCAGGACCCGGACACGTCCGCCGCGTTCCACCCGGCGCACGACCTCCCGGTGCGTCTCGATTTCCCCGGTGCCGGTGCCGACCACGACCGCGAGGTCCCGCGTCGGGAGCCCCGACTGCTCGAGCGCGATCTGTGCCGCGCGCACCGCGAGCAGGGACATCCGGCCCATGAAACGCGCTTCCGAGCGGTCCAGCCCAAGGTCCGCCGGATCGAGAGGATCCTTGTAGGCGCCCACGAGTTGGCAGCCGGTCTGGCACTGGACCCCGGGTTCGTAGACGGAGAACGGAACCTGCGTTCCGGACTTCAGAACCTCGCGGTGCTCGGCCGTTCCCGTGCCGACCTGGGAAAGGAGACCCATACCGGTGACGACCGGGTCACGGGGCGAGCGTCGGGGAAGGGGAGGTTCTGACAAGCGGCTTGAGTTTCCTTTCCGGGACACCACACTAGGATGGGGTCTGGAGAATCGGCGTGGAAGGTTCCGTGGCCCCAGCCGGCTCCGGACACTCAGATGACGTCGGGAGGCGCCGAATGGTCCACTTGCGAGTCCTCATCCTGGCAATGCTGCTGCCGGCGTCCGCGTCGGTTCGGGGAAGCGACGGACGCGGAACGGTAACGCCTCCATCCGCTGCGTCGCTTCGCACGACGGCTCCACCCCCCGGGTTGGTGGCCGCGGCGGCGGACCGGCAGGCCTCGGGAACGGTCCGAGCCACGGCAGCCGACCTGGAATGGGCCCGCGAGTTCGTGGCGCGCCAGTACGTCGTGGACGGCACCGCCAGCAGCCTGGCCAGGGTGGATCCGCACTGCCGGACCGGGTGTGAGCTTTCCGTCTTTCCCGGCGCCGGCGCGGGTGACTTCGGCACGCTCAAGGCGGTCACCGGGATCGACATGGGCATCTTCAGCATGAGCGGTTTCGGGCTGGAGGGGATGATCGACTTCCGCAACCGGACCGACAACGGCACGATCGCCGGCGCCCGGGTGGTCCTCACCTGGGAGGACATCGAAACCGCGCGCGAGCACGGGGAGTACGCGTATGTCTTCTATTTCCAGTCCCGGGTGGCGCCGCAATGGCAGCTTGACGGCGACTTGTCCAACCTGAGCCGCTGGTACGCCGAGGGTCTCCGGGTGCTCCAGCTTCGCTACGGCGACAAGGAGGGACACGAACCGGATGAACGGCTCGCCTACGGTTCCTACGAGGGAGATGAGCGAGGGATGACGGAGCTGGGTCGCCGGGCCATCGCGGAAATGAACCGGCTGGGCATGATCGTGGACGTCTCCCACCTGAGCCGGCAATCCACGCTCGATGCCGCGGCTCTCTCGAACAAACCGGTCCTCGCGAGCCACGCGAACGCCGAGGCCCTCACTCCGCAGGACCGCACCAAGGACGACGACGAGCTGAGGGCCATTGCCGCGACGGGCGGCGTCATCGGGGTCACGCCGATCGGCTGGATGCTGGACCGGGACGGCGATGGGAAGGCGGGGATGGAGGACATGGTCGCGCACGTCGAGTACATCGCGGGACTCGTCGGAATCGATCACGTGGGACTCTCGACCGATGCGGCGCTCGACGGCTGGGACCCGGACTCGAGGCACTACGCGGACGCCGGGCTCGCGGCCTTCGACCGCTGGGTACGCCTCACCGCCGAACTGCACGCGCGCGGCTGGAGCGAGCAGGATCTGACGAAGCTGCTCGGGGGCAACTTCCTCCGGGTGTTGCGGGACGTCCTTTCCGGCCGTTGAAGGGAAGCCGGCCGGAGCCGCAAGCGACACGGGCCGCTGGCACGCATCCTGCTACATTCACCCATCCCAAGACAGTGCGTTTCCTCCCGATTTCCGTTGTCCTGTCGCTGGCCGCCGCGTTCGGCGCGCCCGGCGCCGTGCCGGCTCAGGGCCGCCTCGATGCGACCGGCTACCAGGAGCTGCTGAACGAGGTCCGCGGCGGGCTCTTCATCAGTTCCGGCCGCGTGCTCGCCGGGTTCGATCCGGATTCCGTGGAGCGGGTGGTCGGCGACTTCATCGCGTCCACGCCCGGCGCGCGGGAACTCAAGGCGGCGGCGCTCCTGCACACCGAAGCGACCGCCCATGGTCATCCCGAGACCCATCTCCAGATGGCGCGGAATCTGCTCAAGGCGATTCCGGATCCGGAGGACCGCAACGACTGGATCCGCCGGTGGTGGCTGGCGCTTTGCTATTCCTACCAGGTGCAGCTTTCGGTCGGGCCCGGGGTGGCGGCTTTCGAGAGGGCCCTGGAGGATCTGCCTGGTGACCCCGATGTCCGGCGGTCGTTCGCGGCGGCGCTGTGGATGTTCGGGAAACAGCGCGAGGAACCGACCTACCTGACGCGCGCCGGTGTGATGCTCCAGCAACTCCTCGAGGAGACTCCGGACGATCCCGAACTGCGGATCCGCTTTGCGGGCGTGCTTCTGGATCTCGGGCGCGCGGAGGACGCCGCCTTCGTCCTGGACGAGCTCGGAGACGTCCGCCTGCAATCGGGACCCCGGCTGGCCTCGCTGCTCATTCGGGGCGAGATCGCGCTCGGGGCCGGGGAGTTCGCCGCCGCCGAGGCCGCCTTTGCCGAGGCCGTCCGGCGCTCGCGGCGCTCGCCGGCGGCGGTTGCCGGCCTGGTGGCGGCGCGACTGAGCCAGGGTGACGCGGAGGGTGCCGCCGAGGCGGCCGGGGCCCTCCTGGCGCGGGCGCAAACGGGGTGGGAACCCGAATGGCGCTACTGGCTCGGTCCGGCCCTTGACTATCCCGGGATCTTCGAGGCGATGAAGAACGAGGTGCGGGAGCCCGCGGAGGGAGGCAGCGAACGATGAGAGGACTCACCGTGATCGCGCTCGGAGTCCTGGTCCCGGCGGTCCTTCTCGGCGGTGAAACGGCCAGATCCGCCGACGAGGAGGGTGCGCGCGAGCCAGCCGCCGCGGTTCGGATGCAGGCCCATCCCGAGGCGCCCTCGGCGCCCGGGGTGGGAGGCGCGGGTCTTGACCTCTTGCGTCGTCGGCGCGAGGAGCTGCCCCTGCCGGTCTGGACCGGGCAGGAACCGCTCTCGGTGGTCGCGGTGTTCGATCTGAGTTCCAGCGTCTCGGGAGCGCGGCTACGCGCCGCGGTCGCCGGGATCCAGTCGCTGTTTTCCTCGCTCGACGAGGAGGATCGTTGCGCGCTCCTCGGATTCACCCGTTCCGTGGAACTCCACGCCGGCTGGGATGGAACCTGCGCCGATGCCGCGGCTGCGGCCGCGGAGTTGCGCAGCGGCGGTCCGGCAGCGTTCAACAACGCGCTCACCCTGGCGTTCGGCCTCCTCGCGGACCGGCCGGGACGCCCGGTCGTGGTCGTCTTCACGGACGGCGTGGACGGGGCGAGCTGGGCTCGCGACTCGTGGCCGCTCTTTGCCGCCGCCGGGGTGCCCCCGACGGTGCTGGCGGTGACCGCCCCCCCGAACCTGACCCGGTCGGGCCGGGTCGGCGGGACCTACGGGAGCATCAGCGCCGACGACCTGGCGAACCAGATCACGTTCGAGGGCCGCCATCTGCAGGATGAGGGCCGCGACATGCGCGGTTTGAGGAATGTGGACCCGTTCTGGGCCTTGATCTACCTGGCCGAGATCAGCGGCGGACAGTTGATTCGCACCTCGGGTGAGGCCGCGGAGATCGAGGCCGCCCTCGCGGGCGCGCTCGGCGCCCTCCAGCCGGAATAGCGCGGCCGTGGGCCCCGGAGGCGGGGGGAGGCCCCTCCGCGGAAGGGGAGCGGTGTCCAACCCCGCGGGCCGGTTCGAGGCGCTCCGCGAGGAGGCCTTCGACGACGGCTGGGACGCGCGCGATCCCCCGCCGGAACGCGTGCCGACCGAGGTCATCATCGATCGGACGAAGACGATCATCGCGCGGAACGACTCGCCGGACATCCCCTTCGACCGTTCGATCAACCCGTATCGCGGCTGCGAGCACGGCTGCATCTACTGCTTTGCCCGTCCGAGCCACGCGTACCTCGGGTTCTCGCCCGGCCTCGATTTCGAGACGAAGATCGTGGCGAAGCCGGAGGCCGCGAACCTGCTGCGCCGGGAACTTCGAAAACGGGGCTACGAGGTCGGCCCGCTGGCGCTCGGCTCGAACACCGATCCCTACCAGCCGGTCGAGCGCGACCTCCGGATCACCCGGCAGCTCCTGGAGGTACTGAGCGAGGCGCGCCACCCCACCGGCATCGTCACCAAATCGGCCCTGATCCTCCGGGACCTGGACATTATCGTCCCGATGGCGAAGGAGGGACTGGCCCAGGTGATGGTTTCCGTGACCACGCTCCGGCGGGACCTCGCCCGGGCCATGGAGCCCCGGGCGGCGGCGCCCGCGCGCCGGCTCGCGACGATCGCCGCGCTGCGCGAGGCCGGGGTTCCCGTCGGCGTACTCGCGTCGCCGATGATCCCGGCGCTCAACGACTCCGAACTCGAGGTCATCCTGGAAGCCGCGGCGAGCGCGGGGGCGGGTTCGGCCGGCTTCATCCTGGTGCGGCTGCCGCACGAGCTGAAGGAACTGTTCTCCGAGTGGCTGAAGACGCACGTTCCCACGCGCGCCGCGCACGTGGAGAGCCTGATCCGGGACACCCGCGGCGGAGAGCTCTACGAGGCGAAGTTCGGGCAACGGATGCGGGGGCAGGGCCCTTACGCGGAGCTGCTGGCGACCCGGTTCCGGGTGGCCTCCCGGCGGTACGGGCTCGACAAGAAGCATCCCCCGTTCCGACTGGATCTCTTCCGTCCGCCCCGGGCGCCCGGCGCGCCGGAGTCGCTGTTTGACGGGCGTCGTTGAGCGGCCCGCGCCCGAGTCAACGTTCGTTCGTGCGGTTCGGAACGAGCGGCTCTTCCGCGGCCTGTTTCGCTTCGATCTCGGCGTGCGCGGCGTCGAGGCGGACGAAGCGCTCCGGAGTCGAAGGGTGGGTGGATCGGTGGTCGTTCTTGATGGCCCCGGTGTGCTCGACCGCCATCCGGCGCCAGAACCGCGCGACCTCGGCGGTTTCCACTCCGGCGCGCGCCAGCAGGTACATCCCCACGTAGTCGGCCTCCCGTTCGAAGTCCTGACTGTAGGCGCGCGACCCGGCGGCGAGCCCGGCGGCGGTCAGCACGCCGCCCGAGTCCACGCCGGTCGCCCGCGCGAGGAGGATGTCGGCGGCCAGCCCCAACAGACCGCCGACGGCCATGTTCTGCCTCCGGTCGCTCAGGTGTCCTGCGAGGTTGTGGGCCAGTTCATGGGCGATGACCACCTGCAGCTCCTCGTCGCTTTCGGTGAACCGCAGCATGCCGTTCGTGATGTAGGCCGCCGACCCGTCCGCGTAGGCGTTGATCGCATCGCTTTCGGCGAGGACGACCGGATACGCGCAGACCAGGTCGGGAACGAGTTCCTGAATGTACGGTTCGCCGTCGCGCTCGAGCCGGACGGTCACCGCCGGGAAGGGCGGCGGACCGGAGGCGAACTCTGCGAGCCACCGGAGTCCCTGTTCGACCCCTGCCTCCCCTTCGTTCAGCCGGTAGCGGCCCACGTGGGTGAGTACGTCCCCGGGCTGGATGTCGGCGTAGTCCGCCGGGCCGCCGCGGACCACGGTCGTCACGGTGGGCAGCAGTCCGAGGCTGAGCACGCTTGAAACCGCCGCCCGCTCGCCCGGCTCGTAGCGCCCGGAGGAATCGAACGCGAAGCCGAAGCCGGCTGCCACACGGTCGCCGCAGAGGACTGCTCCGTCGCGCCGGAGTGGCCAGGACAGGTCGGCGAGGCGCTGCCGACGCTCCTGTTGGACCTGGAACGCGAGCTCCTGCTGGATGCGGCGTTCCCGAGCGAGCGCGCTCCGGTCCGCCGTCGGTAGGGTGCTGCGCGGCGCCGCACACGCCGCCGACAACGCCAGCGTTCCGATGGCGATGATCAGGTTTCCACACAACGGGCGTCCGGGGTGCGGGGAGTCGCCTGCCACGGCGCGCATGGTACCCGGCGGCGCGGCACGGCGAGCGGCAATCCCGTAGGCTTGCTCCGGGAGGCAGTTTGCCCATGAGACACCGCTTCGCGCTCTTCGCCGCGCCGCTGCTTGCGTCCGGTCTCGCCGTCGTCCCCGCGCTCGCCCAGGACGGGCCCCGCGCCCGCGATCTCGGGGTGCCCTTCGAGGGCACTCCGGGGCCCCTGAACGCCATCACCGACGTGGCCGGGATCGAAGTCGGCCACCACACCATCATCCGGGGGGAGGGGGAGCTGGTAGTCGGGGAAGGACCGGTCCGCACCGGGGTCACCGCCGTCCTGCCCCGCGGCCGCGCCAGCCGCGGCCGGGTGTTCGCCGCCTGGTTCACCCTGAACGGCAACGGTGAGATGACCGGGACCACCTGGCTTCGCGATCGGGGCATCCTGGAAGGGGCGGTGATGATCACGAACACCCACAGCGTCGGGGCCGTCCACGAAGCCACGATCGCCTGGGCGCAGGCGAACCTCGACGCGCCGGACTGGAGCCTGCCGGTGGTGGCCGAGACCTGGGACGGCTTCCTCAACGACATCAACGGCTTTCACGTCCGGCAGGAACACGTCTTCGCGGCGCTCGATTCGGCGCGGGGCGGGCCGGTCGCCGAAGGTTCGGTGGGAGGCGGCACCGGCATGCGCACCTTCGGCTTCAAGGCCGGGATCGGCACCTCGTCCCGGATCGTGGAGGCCGGGGGCAACGAGTACACGATCGGCGTGCTCGTGCAGTCGAACTTCGGGAGCCGGAACCTGATGACGGTGGCCGGGGTTCCCGTCGGGCGGGAGATCCCGGACCTGACGCCCGAACGGGGCCCCTTCGACACCCCGCCGGGTGAGGACGGAGACGCCTACGGCCGCGACGGCTCGATCATCATCGTGGCGGCCACCGACGCGCCGCTGCTGCCGCACCAGCTCAACCGCTTCATCCGCCGCACCACGCTCGCGCTCGGGCGGGTCGGCAGCATCGCCTCGAACGGCTCGGGCGACATCTTCATCGCCTTTTCCACGGCCAACGAGGAGGCCGCCCACAACGAGGGCGGCGTCGCCCCGCTCGAAAACCTCGCGAACAACAACATCAACCCCCTCTTCGAGGGAGTGGTGCAGGCCACCGAGGAGGCCATCGTCAACGCCGTGGTGGCGGGACGGGACATGGTCGGCGCGAACGGGCGCAAAATCTACGGGTTACCGCACGACCGGCTGCGCGACATCCTGCGCCGCTACAACCGGCTGGCGGAGCCGGAGTAGCGCCGTTCGGCCTCAGCGCCGCTTCGGCGGCGTCCCGTAGGGGTAGAACTCGCTCAGGTCGACGTTCTCGTAGGGCAGGGCGTCCAGAAACGTGGTCCCCACGAACGGCTCGGGCGCCTCGACGATCTGGATGGTGCGGGCATAGCCGGTCTCGTCGAAGCCGCGCCGGAAATGGACCCGGGACTTGACCACGAAGACCTCGTAGTCATCGGGGTTGATCGAGCCGATCCGGAACGCCTCCGGGTAGAGCACCTGCTCGTAGGCGGGAACCAGGAAGACGACGTTGCCGTCCCCGAAGGAGACGACGGCGATCCGGTCGTAGCCGAAACCCTCGTCGAAGTACTCGAGCGTCCCGGTGATGCGCGTGGGGGAGCCGCCGGAGGGGGTGAACCCGCCGATTTCATAGTCGAACGGATCGCCCGGCTGGACGTCCTCGGCCGCGAGCGCTTCCAGGGTGGCGGGCGAACTGATCGTGCCGTAGAGGGTCTTGCCGATCCCCGCCTCCGTGAAGGCGTTCAGGATGTGCGTCGCATCGCCGGGGCGGTCGCTGTGATCGCCGACCGCCACCGGCGTCTCGCCGGCCGCAATCGCCGCTGAGACGATCCGCGCGGCCTCCTCGGGGCCGGGATACGTGCCGAGGGCGAAGTCCTCGCGGACCCGCCAGATGAAGTCGTCCATGTCGTCGGCGATCCGGTCCGCGAGTTCCTGGTCGCCGTTCGTCATGACGTGGACGGTGGCGCCCACGTCGGGGACGTCCGACCAGGGATAGCCGTAGAAGACGCTCACGTAGGCATCGTGCTCGCGCGCCTCCCAGCGGCGCGCCCGCTCCATGATGTCCATCGCGGGGGACTGGCCGGTCCACTGCAGTACGGTGGCGGTGATGACCCCGGGCTTGCGGGTGGCGGTGGTGGGTTCGTATTCGCCCCGCGCGCTGATCCGGAGGGCGCGGGCGGCGCGCTCACCCTGGATGTAGGAGTCGTAGTGGGGGAAGCGCTTGGTCACGAAGGCGAAGTTGGCGTGCTCGAGGAACTCGCCGTCCTCGTTCCCGTGGAGGTCGAAGGTGCCGGCGATGGGAACGTCGGGACCGACGAGCTCGCGGAAGCGGCGGGCGATCTCGGCTTCGGGGCGGGGGACGTCCCGTACCGCCATGGCCCCGTGGAGCGCGAGATAGACCCCGTCCACCGGCAGTTGCTGCTCGAGCTCGGCGAGCATGGCGTTCAGGAAGTGGTCGAAGGTCTCCTTCGTGTTCCAGCTTCGCGAGGAGCCCCCGAACACTCCCACCGGCGAACTCAGCGGCACGAGCTCCACGTCGCCGAACTCGCGGGCGCGCTGGACGAAGCCGCCCACGTAGCCGCCGGAGCCGAGCAGCGCCTCGCCGGTAACCGGCTCGCTGACCCGAAGCCAGTCGTCGACTTCGGTGTCTCCGCCGGGACAAAACGTGCAGGTCTCGTGCGCGAAGCGCGCCACCGCGATGCGGAGTTCGGGTTCGGCGGGCGGGGCGCCGCACGCGGAGAGAGCCGTGGTGGACGCGGCGGCCAGCAGCGCCAGCCGTGCGAGTCGCCGGCCGGCGACGGAATCCTTGGCAATCGGGTCTTGCGTCATTGTTCGTCCTCGAGAGTGGGGGGTTGGGGGCGCGCCCGTTCGCGCTTCGCCAGCATCAGGTCGCTCAGGGTCTCACCCCGGCCGGGCTCCGACCAGGGACAGACCTCGATGCAGATGGCGCAGCCGTAGGTCTTGGTGAAGTAGGGAACGCACTTGTCGAAGTCCACGTACCAGCGCTGCTCCCCGCGGATCCACTGCTTTTCCTCGTGGATCGCGTCGGGCGGACAGTCGATCACGCAGCGGCGGCAGTGGGCGCAGACGTCGTCCACCCCGATGTCGCGCGGGGCGTCGAGCGCCAGCGGCATGTCGGTGAGCACCGCGGCCAGCCGGAAGTTGGAGCCGTGCTCGCGGCTGATCATCGAGCCGTGTTTGCCGAGTTCGCCGAGTCCGGCGCGGACCGCCAGCGGGATGTGGAGGATGTCGGTGGCGTTCGGGTCCCCATAGGCCTTCGCCGGGAAGCCCCGGCGGCGGATCTCCCGGCCGAGGCGCATGGCGATGAGGCCGATCCGGCGGTAGGTCCGCATCACCTCGGCCGCCCCCCGGGGACGCGCCGCATGCGCCATCTCCTCCCGCACCATCGGGAGCCCGATGCAGACGGCGGTGCGGTACGGCGCCTCGCGTCCCTCGAAGACGTCCGTTTCCCGGATCTCCGCGACTCCGACGAGGCTCGCCCCTGCTTCGCGGGCGGCCGTCTTCACGAATGCGGCGTTTTTCTCGGGGCCCTCATCCACGACCCGGCGGGCCACCGGGCCCCGCTCCTTCCGCAGTTCGAACTTGTTGAGGAGCCGGTGCCGGACCACCTGCCAGGGGTTGACGCACATGAAGAAGTCGTCGAGTCCCTGCCAGTCGATCGGTTTGGTCGAATCGGCGTTGTGGAACACCTGGGTGGCCCGGCGCGGCTCGCGCTCCCCGTGTCCGTTGATCTCGTTGCCCGAACGCGGAGGAACGCGGTAGCCGAAGGCGTACTCGGCCGGCGGGACGTCGCGGATCTTCATCGGCGGACGGTCAGTTCGGCGCCTCGTCGCGCTCCTGGCGGAACGGGCCCTGGTCCAGCCAGATCGTGTCCCCGGACCGCTCGGCTGCTGCGTAGCGGCGCCGCACCGCGCGCCCCGCGGTGAGGAAGAAGAAGATGAAGCGGAACGACGCGAGAAAGAATCGGAGCGTCTGGAGCCGGCGGAACAGGAAGCCGCCGAGGCCGCGTGCGGTTTCGTCGAGGGGCATCCTGCCGCTCAGTTCCCTCCGGTGTCCGGCTCGGGATCCTTCAGGCGGACCGCCCAGAGGCCGCTGTTGAAGTCGGCCAGGAAGATCGTCCCCTTGTGGGGCTGGGGGCCCCAGGTGAAGGCGGCGTTCGCGAGGAATCCCTCGTTGTCCTCCGGGAAGAAGCGGGCGATCTGGCGGCCCTGCCGGTAGAGGTCGCCGAGCAGGTCGCCCGACACGTCCACGACCCGGAGTCCCGCGTCGTAGTAGCCCACGTACATGACCTCCTCTTCCCAGTCGACCCAGAGGTTATGGGGTCCGGAGTCGGCGAGTTCGAAACGGGCCACCTCCTCGGGGTTCTCCGGGTCGGTGAAGTCCACGAAGTGGAGCCATCCCTTCGCGCGCGAGGGGATGCCCTCCTCCCAGAGGATGCCGCCCGCGTCGGGCCGGCGCGGATTCAGGTAGAAGGCCTCGTCGCCGCCGATCACGTAGAGCTTGCCCGTCGAGGGGCTGCGGAAGGGCCACACCGCATGGTTCCAGCCGGTGATCTGCGGGAAGCGCCCCATCTCGACCGGGGTGTTGGGGCTGCCGCCCTTGCCGCCTCCGCCCACGTCCACCATGATGAGGCCGTCGCTGCGGCCGCCCTGGTAGGCGATGCCGTCCCGGATCCAGACGTCGTGCACCGACCGGCCCGGGGTGTCCGTCTCGAAGCGCGAGACCCGGAAGGGATTCCGCGGATCCTCCACGTTCACCACGTCCCAGCGCCGGCCGTTGTTGACCGCGAAGACGTGGTTGTTGTCGAGGAAGACGTTGTGCACCCCGCCGGTGAGCCCCTGGTCGAAGGAGCTCAGGATCTCGGCGTTGTGCGGATCCGTGCAGTCGATCATCACGATTCCGTTTCGCCGGTTGGACGCTCCTTCGCGGCTGATCACGCAGAGGGTCCCGTCCTCGGAGACCTTCACGTCGTTCACGGTGCGGGCGTCCACCTGGACCGTGTCGATGAGTTCCATGTTCCGGGGGTCGGTGACGTCGTAGAAGTAGGCGTGTCCCTCGGCGTTCCAGGTGCCGTGCACCGCGTAGTCGCGCCCGTCCACGCCTTCCCAGACCCAGAGGTCCCCGGTCACCCGGTCGGAGACCCGGGCGTGCCCGAGGAACTCGACCTCGCGCTCCACGTTGCGGGGGACCACCCGGACCGTCCGGCGGGCGAGCCGGTCGCCGCTCATCGCCACCACGGTGTACACCCCGGGCTGCTCGGCGACGAACCGCCCGTCGGGGGTGACCTGCGCGGGCGCGCCGGCCCCCAGCGACTCCGGCCGGAACGGGTCGGGCCGGGACTCCACCGCGAACCGGATCGCCGGACCCCGGGTCTCGTTCCCCGAGGCATCGAGCGCGGCTGCCCGGAACTGCAGCACGTCCCCGGTGCGGACCTCGGTCCGGTCCGGCGCCTCGAGGGCCAGCCGCGCGGTCGGGTTGGGCAGGACCTCCACTTCGTGGTAGATCGTCATTTCGCCGTGCATGGCGGCCACCTGCACCGACCCGGTGGTGAGGAAGGACACCATGCCGACCTGGTCCACCACGGCGACGCTGTTGTCGCTCGTCGCGTAGCCCGCCTCGAGTCCGCGGCTGACCTGTCCCGCCGCGTCGCGTCCCGCGAGCGGGAACCGCACTTCGGTGCCCGCCCAGACCCGGGGAGGCGCGTCCTCGAAGAAGATGTCGGCCAGCGCCGGCGTGCTCACGCTCACCCGGATCGAAGCCCGCAGACCGGGGTCCCGGCTGCTGTAGTAGTCCCAGTTGCCGTCAAAGGCCTGGTCGGGCAGCAGCGCCGTGACTTCGTGATCCCCCGGCTGGTTCGCGGAGACGTGTCCGCCCGGGGTCACGGTCAACGCCCGGCGGTTGCCGGAGAAGAAAACCACCCGCGCATCCGCGACCGGGTTCCCCGCGGCGTCCATCACGGTGGCCGCGAGCTGCGCGGTCTCTCCCACCTCGAGGGTCAGTGCGTCGGGTTCGATGGCGATGGATGCGGCCTGCTGCGCGGGACGGGCGGAGGCCGCGCCGAGAGCGAGGCTCAGCAGTGCGGCCGCCGCAGTGGCGCGGCGAAGGGAGATGGAGGGACGAGGCATGACAGGACTCCTTGAACCGGGGCGGGCGCTCCCGGAGCGACGGGTCGTCGAAATTAGCCGAAACGCCTCGATGCATGCTACGCGCCGCGTCCGGCCGGCGCCCCGAACGGTCCTCCAGACCGCGATCGAGCCGGCGCGCATAGGATTCCGCAGTCCACCGCAACCCCGATGACGTTCGAAGCGCTTTGGCCCCTCCTGCTGCTGCCCCTCCTCGGCGTGGTGGTGCTGGTGGCGCTCAGGTCGAATCTCCGCTGGCCGAAGCTGCGGCTGCGCGCTTCGCTGGTGCTGCGCCTGCTCGCTGCCGCGTTTCTGCTGCTCGCGCTTTGCCGGCCGGTGATCCGCGCCGGGTCGCGGGAGGTGGCCGTGGCGTTCGTGGTGGATGTCTCCCGCAGCGTGGCCTCCGGATCGATGCAGGATGCGGTCGCGTGGGCCCGGGAGGCGAGCCGGGCGCTCAGTAGCGAGGACGCGCACTTCGTTGCCTTTGCCGACCGCGCGGTGTCGGTACCGGACGCGGAGGCGTTGCTCGAGGTGCAGGTCTTCGACAGTGGGGCGGCGGCGGGGCTTCCACCCCCGGACGCGCTGGACCAGGGCCGGACGAATATCGAAGCGGCGCTTCGCCACGCCGCGGCGCGGCTCCCGCCGGACCGGCTCAAGCGGGTGGTGCTGTTCAGCGACGGCAGGGAAACCGAAGGCGATACGGCCGCCGCGCTGGCGTTCCTCAAGGAGGCGGGCGTGCGGGTCTTCCCGGCTCCGTCGGGTGTGCGGAGCGACGGCGGAGGCTTCGTGAACGCGATCCGGTTGCCCCCCGCCGTGCGGGCGGGAGAGATGACCGGGGTCGAAGCCGAGGTGTTCTCGGCTGCCGGCGGCCCGGCGGAGATCCGGGTTCTCGCCGACGGAGAGGTGCTGGCCGCCATCGAGGTCGAACTCCCGCCCGGCGCTTCCACCGTTCCGGTGCCGGTCCGCATCGAGGACCCGGGCATGACGGTTCTCGAAGCGGAGATCCGGGTGGCCGGCGACCGACTTCCGGTCAACGACCGGCGGGCCGTCGAGGTGCCGGTGAAGGAGGAGGCGAGCGTGCTCTACGTCGAAGGACAGCCCGAGAGCGCCCGCTATCTCAGGAGCGCGCTGGAGTCCGAGGGCGTCACGGTGAACACCGCCCCGGCGTCGGCGCTTCCCCGCCTCGACCTCAACACCTGGGACGCCGTGGTGTTGAGCGACGTGGCCCCGGACCGCCTCCCCGAGCCGGTCATGCAGCAGGTTGCGAGCTACGTCCGCGACGAGGGCGGGGGGCTGGTCTTCGCCGCGGGTGAATCCAGCTACGGGGAGGACGGATACTCGGAGTCCGTGCTCGAAGAGGCGTTGCCGGTGGACTTCCAGATCGAGGAAAAGTGGAAGGATCTGTCCCTCATCATCGTGCTGGACAAGTCCTACAGCATGTACGGGAGGAAGATCGCGCTGGCCAAGGAAGCCACCAAGGCCGCGCTGGATCTGCTCGAGGACACGCACCGCTTCGGTGTCGTGACCTTCGACTGGAACCCCTACACCACGATCCCGCTGCAACTGGTCGCCGACCGGGAGTGGATCAAGGAGGGGATCAGCCGGATTCAGGCGAGCGCCCAGACGAACATCTATCCGGCCCTCGACCGTGCCTACGAGCAGCTCATCGAGAGTCCCTCCAAGGTCAAGCACGTAATCCTGCTCTCGGACGGAAAGACCTATCCCGACGACTACGAGGAGCTCGTCACCCGGATGATGGAGGACGAGATCACCATTTCGACCGTGGCGGTGGGGGAAGAGGCGGACCGGGAACTGCTGTCGGACATCGCCGAGTGGGGCGACGGGCGCAGCTACTTCATCCGGGACGCGGGACGGGTGCAGCAGATCTTCGTCGAGGAAACCCAGATCGCCCTCGACGCCACGCTGGTCGAAGAGCCGTTCCGCCCGGTGGTGAGGCAGATGGCGCGCGTGCTCGAGGGCCTGGACTTCGACGCCGCCCCGGAACTGAAGGGCTTCGTGGCGACGATGGCGAAGGACACCGCGGAGGTGCTTCTGGAAGGCCCCGACGAGGAGCCGCTCCTCGCCCGCTGGCAATACGGACTCGGCCGGGCGTCCATGTTCACGTCCGACTGCAAGAATCGCTGGGCCGCCGACTGGGTGGAATGGAACGGCTACGGCAAGTTCTGGACGCAGGTGGTACGGGACGCCATGCGTCGCGGAGAGGGAGCCGATCTCGACTTCGAGGTGTCACGGCGCGGGAACGCCGCCGATGTGAGCCTGTCGCTGATCCGCGAGGATGGAAGCTATCCCGAGGACGTGGTGCCCGAACTCGAGATCTCGTACGCGGGGCTCGTGGGCCGCACCACGATCCGGCAGACCGGCCCGGGAAGATTCGAGGCCGAGGTTCCGCTCGACCTGCGTCCCGGCGAGACGGCGCGCTTCCGCATCGTGGGCGAGTCCCTTCCGGACGATCTTGCCGAGGGGGCCGACCTCGAGCGGGCCATCCATCTGAGCTATCCCGACGAATACCGCTTCCTGCCGGCGGACGACGAAGCCCTCGCCGCGCTGGCCGCGGAGACGGGCGGCGTCGTGGCGCCGACCCCGGCGCAGGTGCTCGCGACCGCCGGCGACCGGGTGGTGCGCTCCCGCGCCCTGTGGCCGCTGCTCGCGCTCCTGGGGCTGATCGCCTACCTGCTCGATCTGTCGGTCCGCCGGGTCCCCTGGCTGTGGACCCGGATCGGCCGGCAGTTGCGGCCCGCCTGACGCGAGCGCGCCGCGCTCCGCGGCGGGCGGGCGGAGCGTGGAGCCCGCGTCACCCGCGGATGCCCGCGCCGCCCGCGGCGAAGCGGCAGCCGGGCGGCGGGGCTTATTCGGCGCCCGTCAGCCCCCGGCGGCGGCGCGGTCCGCGCGCGAGGCCGTGAATGCCCAACTCCCGCATCAGCCGGGGCACCCGCTTGCGGCTCACCTTCCAGCCCTGGCGTTGCAGTTCCCCATGGATGCGCGGAGCGCCGTAGGCGCCCTCGTGGAGTGCGTGCACGTTGCTGATTTCCTTCTTGAGCAGCTCGTCCGTCCGGGCCCGGGAACTGACGGGCCGCGTCTTCCAGGCGTAATAGCCGCTCCGGGAGACGCCGAGGACCCGGGCCATGGTCGCGATGCGGTGCTCTTCCTGGTGAAGATCCATGAACCGGTAGATCACCTTGTGGTCCACCTCGCCCAACGGGCCTGCGCCGCTCCGGATCGGCGCCGTTGCCGGGCCGGAGATGGCGCCCCTCACCGCGTGCCGCCCGCCGAGGCGGGAAGCCTCACGCGGTCCGCCTCACCGAAACGGGTGCGTTGCATTGTTGCGGCGCTTTTGTTTGCCCAAATAACCCCAAGCGACACCAGGGCAGTGCGCGAATTTCACAGTAGTTTACACAAGGTTCCGGTTCACAAATGACACACCAATCCAGCGCTGGAGTGGTTGGGCGGAGTCGGCGTGGGCCGATGGGATCGCCGCTTGCGGCGGTCCTGCGGGCACGCGAAATCCGCCCTCGGCCGGCCCGGGGCATTGTGTCGGCAGGACTGACGTGACTCTGCACCCAAGAAGATTGACTGGCCACAAAATCGGGGTACCATTGCCGGGCCGGCGATGAAATCCCGTCCGACCCCATCCCCGTCAGTTCGTGCAAGGCGCGATCACGAACACCTCGAAGAGCCCGGCGCTCCGTTGCCGGATCCAGGAGACCGGGAAGAATGACCGGGAGGCCTCGCCGCTATTCGGAGGAGTTCCGGCGCCGAATGATCGACCTGGTGCGAGGGGGGCGTACCCCGGAAGAGTTGTCGCGCGAGTTCGATCCGAGCGCGCAGGCCATTCGGAACTGGGTCGCGGCGGCCGAATCGGAAGACGGCGCGTCCGCGGGGTGGAGCGAGGGTGAGCGGCGGGAACTCCGCGAGGCCAAGGCGAAGATCCGGCGGCTCGAGGAGGAGGTCGAAATCCTGAAGAAGGCGGCGGTGTGGTTCGCCCGGGAGGCCGGCCGGACCGAGCCTCGCTGATCGATCCGGGGCCGGCGGAGCGGGCTTGGTGACGCGCGTATACCGTTGGGGTGTGGCGAGAGTTGGGGTGTGGTTGGGATCGATGCGATCCCAAACGTCCGGTGGCCAGGAGGCGGCGCCGCGAACATCCGCTGGCCGGGAGGTGGCCGGCAGCCGCGGATCAGGGGGTTCGCGGAGGAGGAGCGTGCGCTGCGCCGGCGCGTTCCCAGTCGGCGACGGGACCGGGCCGGACCCGGAAGAGCGGATGTGGCCGTGGGCGAGGCGCGGCCGGCTGTCCGGCGAGGGTCTCCGGGATGCGCTCCGAGAGCTTGGCGGCCAGGTGCCGGGCCTCGAACCGCAGTTGCCCCGTCGTCACGGGTATGGGCGCTGCGGCGCGTTCCGGACTCCCGATCCGGGTGCGGTCGAACCGGTATCCGCGCCGCTCTGCCTCATCGGCCACCGCGTGCAGGTAGGCCGCGATGGCGTCCGGAGGAGAGGAGTGTTCCCGGAATCGCCGGAGCTGGGGGTGATTCCGGTAACCGCGGGTCTCTCCGGCAAGGGCTTTCCGGGCCAGCAGTCCTTCGCGCCAGACCGCCAGCAGCCCTTGGCGGTCCAACTCCCGGGGATGGAGCGACCAGAGGCGCACAACGTCATTGTGGCGCGCCCGGGAGCGAGGCGCGGGCGGAACGCGGTCCGGACGGGAAGACGCGGTGATCAGCGCAGTTCGTGGCTCGCGAGGACCCTGCCGCGCGTGCGGACCAGGATGCGTCGCGTTCCGCGATGCCGGTCCGGGGGCAGGTTCCAGAACCGGTAGCCGTGGGGCGGTTCGCCGGGAACCGGGGCCACGAGTTCCCGTTGGACGGCGCCCTCGAGCAGCACTTCGACCTCGTCCCCGGGAGATCCTCCGGCGAGGGAGAGGCCGATGCCGAGCGTCCGGTGCGGAGAGATGCGCTCCGCATTCGGCGGCGGATCCTTCAGTGCGTCCTCACCCTCGATCGGTCCGTCCCGGACGACCAGGTCCATCAGGGTGAGTGCGGTCTCGTAGCGCGGGGGATCGATCCAGAGATTCGGCCGGAAGGGGTCCACGACCGCGCCTCCGGGACCGCGCACCTCGAAATGGAGATGCGGCGCCGTGGAGCAGCCGGAACTCCCGACCTCCCCCAGCGGATCTCCCGCCGCGACGCGCTGTCCGACGGCGACCTTCACCGATCCCCGGCGGAGGTGGAGATAGCGCGAACGCGTCCCGTCCACGTGGGTCAGCTCGACGAGGTTCGGCTGTTCCAGGATGCCGAGGAATCCACAGGCGACGTTCCGGTCGAACTCACCGTCGTGCACCGCCGTGACCCGGCCGTCCGCGGCGGCCAGGACGGGGAATCCGCGATCCATCCAGCGAAAGTTGGGCACGTCCCAATCGGTGCCCTGATGGCGGTTGTAGCTCTTGCGGCCACCCTGGTAGTCGCGGACGCCGGCCCCGGAATCCCGGTCCACGTAGTTGTTGATCACCCAGTCCCGGCCGGGGACCCCGCCGAGCGGCAGCACGAAGCGGACGCGGGGCTCGGGAACGGGTTCGGACGCCCCCGGGTCGCGGCATCCCGGGAGCACCCCGAGGCAGACTAGCGCCGCACCGAGACGGCGCCGAAACCGGCTGGTCCCGGCCGTCAGGGCTGCTCCGCGGCTTCCGCCTGCCCGCGAATGGAATAGAGGTGGTTCTGGGTGCGGATCAGGAGGCGGTCTCCCACGATGGCCGGGGAGGCCAGGCTCCAGTCACCCAGATCGTTGACTCCGGCCAGGCGGTACTCGTCGCCGGCCTCGATCACGAAGGTGTCGCCTTCCTCCCCGAGGGCGAACACGTATCCCCCGTAGGCCCACGGCGAAGCGGTGAAGGCGGCGGCGCCCTCCGCGATCCGGGAGCGATAGACCCGTTCGCCCGTATCCACGTCGTAGCGGGCGAAGATGCCGCGCGAATACAGCACGTACAGGGCTCCGTCATAGATCACCGGGGTCGGCAGGTAGGTCCCGCCGGCGAGGCGGTCGTACCAGAGGACGTGCTCGTTCGAGTCGGTTCCTTCGGGCGGGGTGATGTCTCCCGCGCCTCCGGGGCGGATCGCCGCGAGCGGCCGGTACTGGCCGCCCGAGGCGCCGGCGGAGATGAACAGACGCCCGTCCCACGCGAAGGGGCTCTGGATCGGACCTCCCGCCATGCGCTTCATGTGCCAGAGCGGATTCCCGTCGAGGTCATAGCTGATCACGATGCCGGGGCCCAGGGTCACGATCTCGCTGCGCACCTCGTTCTCCCAGACGAAGGGGGTGGACCAGCCCGTCCTGCGCCGCTCGGTGATCTCGCGCGGGGTGCGCCAGAGCTCCTCTCCGCTGCGCTTGTCGAAAGCGGCGAGGAAACCCGACTCCTCGTTGTCGTTCAGGACGTAGAGGCGGTCTCCGGAGAGCGCGGGCGAAGCGCCGGTGCCGAAGTCGCGGACGGTCGGATGCGCCGCGAGCGGGGCGTCCCACGCCGGGTTCCCTTCCATGTCGAAAGCGAACAGGCCGTGATGCGTGAAATAGGCATAGACGTTCGTCCCGTCGGTCACCGGCGTTTCGGAGGCGTAGCTGTTCTTCCGGTGCCGGCCCCCGAGCGGCTGGCCGCGGTAGACCTCCCGCTCCCAGAGCATGGCCCCGGTGTCGAGGTCGAGACAGTAGACATGGAGACCGATGACGATCTCCTCGGGCAGTTCGCGGTCGCGGGCGAAGAGGCGCCGATTCACTTCCTCGGGGGGAAGGCCCTGGGCGCGCAGTTCGGCGATGTAGTTGTTGCTGAAATCGGTCCCGAGCGACGGGCCCTTCATTTCCCGGGGACTGGTGGCGGCGGTCAGGAAGACGCGGTTCCCCCAGACCACCGGCGACGACCAGCCCACCCCGGGGACCTCGGCGGCCCACTCGACGTTCTCGGTCCGGGACCAGGTGACCGGCAGGTCCGGGTGGGCGCCCACCGGGTTTGCGAGCGGTCCCCGGAAGCGGGGCCAGTTGGCGGAAGCGTCGGTTTCGGACGGTTGTTTCTCTCCCGCCACCGGCGCGGCGGCGAGGATGGCGAAGGCGGCGAGCGCCGCGAGCGGCAGCGGTCTCATTCGGGGATCAGGGACGGAGGCATCCCGGTGCGCTTGCTGCCGGCATCCTTCCAGGCGTCGTAGCGGAGCCGGAGGGTGATGACGGGGTTTGCGTTCTCGTGGGGCTGGATGTCCTCGTCGCTGACGCTGATGTACGCGTAGTAGTCGCCGTCGTTGTGCGACTGGCCCAGCGCGTCGTCCCGGTTCGCGATGGCGATGTAGGCGACGTGGGAGGTCTTGCCGTCGCAGGGGGCGGCGGGCTTCGGTTCCTCCTCGCAGGTGCAGCGCTTGTCGCCGCCGGCGCGGTCCGCGCCTTCCATGGCGGCCATCACCCGGTCGGCGAGGGTGCCCTTCGCCCGCATGAACGCGAGCACGGCGTCCTCCGCCACGTCGTCGTCGAAGAGGATGTTCCCCTGGACCTGGACGAAGATGTCGTCTCCGACCTGGCCCGCCACGTAGAGCGACGCCGCGCTGTTGCGGCTCCCGTTGAAGCCGGCGCTCCGGCCCTGGAGATCCAGGATGCCGAACTGCCGCCGCTCCATCTGCGGCTCGTCCTTGAGGTTCTCCTGCTCGCGAAGGAGTTCGATGATCCGCTCCGGATCGGTCCCCTTCCGGATTTCCTCGTAGACGAGCATCTGGTTCGCGCGCGTGTTGTCCACGCCGGCCTGGCAGGCGGCGACTCCCACGCCGGGCACGATCACGGCCTGGATGTCCATCAGGTCCCGCGCGGGGCGGGGCGGAAACCGCGACTGCCGAACGCAGGTGGCCGAGGCGACGATCACCTGGCCGGAGTTGCGGTCCACCGCGATCACCGACCAGGTGGCGAGTGCCGCCGTCGGCGCCAGCAACGCCGCCATGGCGAGAAGTGCGATGCGTCTCATGGGCGCCTCCCGGGTGAGAGGCTATCGCGTCCGGTCGGACAGAGGTCACCGGCGCGATCCGAACCGGCCGCTGCGGGGACGGGAGCGCGGGACATGGCGCGCCGCCAACCGGCGGTTGGGGGGACAGGGGGGATCCGTGGCCTTCCCCTTGCTTGCCCTCCTCCCGGACGGTGGAGTTTTCCGGGGCATGCGCGGGCGCACGGTGGCTTCGCAGCCATCCTGCGCCGAGGCGATCCTTGCCGAGACTCCGCGGAGCCTTCGTTGGAGGTGTTCGGTGATGAGCAGGTTCTCGAGCTGCCATTTGGTCTGTCTGCTGGGCGCCTCAGTCCTGGCCGCGGGTTGCGGTCAGGATTCGGTGGCGCCGTCGTCCACGGTCCCGCGTCGCGCACTTCCGGGAGATCCGGTACGGGATTGGCTCGACGCCAACGGCAAGCCGTTCGAGGGTCCCCATCTCTCGCTTCCCCACCAGGAGCTGGAGTTCATGAGGGAACTGGTGGGCGACGCCCGCATCGTCTCCCTGGGTGAGAACACCCACGGGGCTCGCGACTTCTTCGAGATGAAGGCCCGCGTGCTGCGCTTCCTGGTGGAGGAGATGGGGTTCAACACCTTCGGCATCGAAGCCACCTGGCCGGAGGCGCGGCTTCTGGACCGGTACGTTCGGACCGGCGAGGGTGACGCAAGGGAGCTGCTCCAGGGTCTCTTCTTCTGGACCTGGCGGACCGAGTCGGTGCTCGAGATGATCGAGTGGATGCGCACCCACAACGAGGCGGGCGGCGACATCGGGTTTCACGGCTTCGACATGCAGTTCCCGGGCCTCGCGCTCGAGAACGTGCGCGCCTATTTCCGCGAGGTGGATCCCGATCGGGTCGGGATCGTCAACGAATGGATCCAGTGCCTCGACGCTTTCGCGAACGACGAAAGGGGACGGTTCCCGACTCGGCGTTACGCCAGCCAGCCCCTCGCCTATCAACGAGACTGCGCTGCTTCACTGCAGGAGGTCCGCAACCTGCTGTTCGTGAGGCGGGCGCAGTACGAGGCCGCTTCGGGAACGGACGCGTTCGAGGTCGCCCTCCGGAGCCTGCGCGTCGCCGTTCAATACCACCTCGATGAGACAGGCGAACAGGATCGCGACGAATCCATGGCGGAAAACGTCGGCTGGATCAGCGACCGGATCGGGCCGGACGGGCGAATGGTCCTCTGGGCCCACAACTACCACGTCTCCACACAGGAGGGGGCCCAGGGTCATTTCATGCGGCAGACATTCGGGGACGACATGGTGGTGGTCGGTTTCAGCCACGCCCGCGGCCACTTCACCGCGATTACCCGGACTGGGTCGCAGTACCGGGGACTGGCCGAGCACGAACTCGACGAGCCCGTCGAGGGCTCCTTCGAGAGCTATCTGGAGAGGGCCTCCGCGCCCCGGTTCGTGCTCGATCTCCGGGACCTGGGCACGATCTCGGCGGGAAACTCATGGCTCACGGAGACGCGGCCGTTCCGCGGCATCGGCGCCGTCTACGACCCCGACGAACCCGGTGACTACTGGCATGAGGCCCCGCTCCGGGAGTGGTACGACGTGATCATCCACTTCGAGTCCACGCGCGCGACCGCGGTGCTGCCGACGGTGACGCCGAGACCCGAACCAGTTCCCGACCCGACGGCCGCCGAGGAGTGGATCGAAACCAGTGCCGTGCCGTTCCACGGCACTCACTTCTCTCTCCCGCACCGCGATCTTGCCGGCGTCGGGGAGGTGGTTGGCGAGGCCCGCATCGTCGCCGTCGGCGAGAACACCTACGGCACCCGCGACTTCCACCAGATGAAGGCCCGCCTCTTTCGCTATCTCGTGGAAGAGAAGGGTTTCGACACGTTCGCGCTCGAGGGCACCTGGCCGGAGACCCGCCTCCTGAACCGCTACCTGCAAACCGGCGAGGGAGACCCCCACAGGCTGCTGTCCGGAATGCACTTCTGGGTGTGGAGATCCGAGTCCATGCTCGAACTCATCAAGTGGATGCGGGCCTACAACGAAGACGGAGGCCACCTGGAATTCCATGGATTCGACATGCAGTACCCGGGACTGGCGCTCAGGAACGTCCGCGAGTACCTGCGTTCGGTGGATCCCGAACGCGCGGCGTCGGTGGGGGCCGATCTCAACTGTCTCGAGACCTTTGCCAACGACCACACCGGACGGTTCCCCAGTTCACGATACGCCGATCAGACCGAGATCTACCGGTCCGCCTGCGGGGATTCGCTCGAGGCAGTGCGGGAAGACCTGGTCGCGAACCGGGACGAATACGAAGCGGCATCCGATGAGGATGCCTTCGCGGTAGCGCTCCAAAGCCTGCGGGTGGCGGTTCAGTACCACCTGATGTTTGCCCGCGAGCAGTCACGCTCGGAGTCCATGGCCGAGAACATCGCCTGGATCAACGGGCGCGTCGGGCCGGGCGGTGGGCTGGTCCTTTGGGCCCACAACTCCCATTTCGCGCGAAATCCCGCCGCCACGGGGTTTCACCTGCACGAGATGTTCGGGGACGATCTGCTCAGCGTCGCCTTCGGCCACGAAAGCGGGCAGTTCACGGCTGTCACGCGCCGGGGATCGGAGTACGTCGGCCAAATGGTGAACGAGTTGAGCCCTCCAATTCCCCACTCGTTCGAGTACTACCTGGCGGGCGCCTCCGCGTCCCGTCTGGTACTCGACCTGCGCACCTGGGACGCGAGTTCGCCGGGCAGTGCCTGGCTCGGCGACCTCCGTCCGTTCCGCAACATCGGCTGCTGCTACGACCCTGACACCCCGGAGAGTTACTGGCGCTCGATTCCCTTGGCACGTTGGTACGACGTGCTGATCTTCTTCAAGTCGACCCGGCCTGCGGTGGTGCTTCCCGCACTCACCCCGGATCCCTGGTAAGGCTTGCGGGTGGGACCGCAGGACGGCCCACGCGTCGTTCCCGCTTGAAATGCCGGCCTAGCGGGCGTCCGGCCCGGGGCTCCGGCGCGCGGTCGTCGAACCGGGCGATTCCACGGTGGCGAGGTAAAGGCCGCCCGGGACCAGAACCGCCGTCAGGGCGGCGAGAAGGAGGGCGAGGATCGTCATGGGGACATCATGGCGGCCGAGTGCGCCAAAAGGTGTCCCCCCTGCCGGCATCCCCCCGGCCGCCACGCCGGTCCCGGGGTCGCGCGTTGGAACCGGCCGGCGGCTCGTCCTCTAGTGCAGCTCCCGCTCCGCCACCACGTCCACGTCGCCGTCGAAGAGCCGGCGCGGCGCCACCTCGACGGGTTTCGGCAGCCTGTCATGGCCCGTCTCCTCCGGCTGGCCGCCCAGCTCGCGCAGTTTCCGCAGGTGCGGCGTGAGACGCGACTCGGCCGACCCCGCCGCGGCGTTGTAGACAGCGTTCGTCCGGGCGAGCTGGCTGCCGACGTCGGCGAAGTGACCGAGGAATATCTCGAGACGCTTTTCGAGTTCGAGACCGGCCCGCTTCATTTCCTCGGCGTTCCGGGTGCTGGTCTCGCTTCGCCACATCGCGGCGACGCTCCAGAGCAGGCCGAGAAGGGTGTGCGGGGTGGCGAGCACCACCTTCCGGTTCGCGGCGTACTGAAGGAGGTCCGGCTCGTGCCGGATGGCTTCCGCGAGCAGCGACTCGATGGGCAGGAACATCACCGTGAACGGCGGGCCGTCGCCGAGCTTCACCGGATACTCGCGCTTGCCGAGCGCGTCGGCGTGCGACTTCACGCACCTGGCGTGCTTGGCGAAGGCCGCCTCCTGGAGTTCCGGCGAATCCACGTCGGTCGCGGTCAGGTAGTCGTCCATCGGCACCTTGGAATCCACCGGGAGCACCGCTCCTCCGGGTAGCTGGAGCAGCAGGTCGGGCCGAGCGCCATTCGTTCCGGTCTGGGTCCGGAAGTCGGAATGGGCGGTGAGCCCCACCGACTCGATCAGGGTCTGGAGCTGGATCTCGCCCCAGCGGCCGCGAGCCTGGCGGTCGCCCTTCAGCGCCTCGCGGAGGGACCGGCTGCTGCCCAGCACGCTCTGCACGTGCTCCGAGAGGTTCTTGGCCACCTCTTCGAGGGCGCCATGTTCCCGGGCCCGCTTTCGCTCCAGCTCGCGCGCGAGACCCTCGACCTTGGCGAGCGACTCGCGCAGGGGCCCCGCGGTCTCCGCGAACTTCGCCTGGCCGAGTTCCCGGTCCGAGCGGGCCGCGGCCTGGAGGCGTTCGACCGCCTGTCCGGTGGCGTGTTCGTAGGCCTCCCGGGCCTGCTGGTTGCTCTCGGCGGCCGCGGCGCGCGCGATGTTGTCGACGTGCCTGCGGGTTTCCGCGCGGCCAGCCCGTTCGCCGGTGCGGAACCCCACGAAGTAGCAGGTGGCGCCGACGAGGCCCGCGGCGAGCAGGGCAAGAAGGAGGGTCGCGCTCATGGCGTGCATTCTCCGAGGCGGATACGCCAGAACCTGACACCCCCGGCGCCCGGGAATCGGGCGAGGGCGGCGGGCCTCATTCCGGAGTCCTCCGGGCGGGCCGGGAGTGCGGCGGCTGCCGGAAAAGAGGACCGCGGCGGAAGATGTAGGCGGCGACCGCGTCGCGGACCACCCAGGCGAGCGACACCCGTTTCTCGGCGGCGATCTTCCGGAGTTCCTCGTAGTCCGCGGCGTCGAAGGAGACGGAGACCCGGCGGACGGTGTCCCGGGAGGGGGCCCGCGCAGCTTGCACCATGATGCACCATTGTGGTGCAGCGAGGAGCGCGGATCAAATGCGAGCCCTGAACGGTGATGCGGCGCTCCGAGGTGTTTTTCGCGGTCCGCTCGTTCAGATTTCGGCCACGCGGGCCATCGGGCCGCGCAGAATCTGGACGGAGGCGCCGGCCGGCACCTCCGCCGAGACGACGGCCAGGGCGAGGCTGGCCGGACCGCCCCAGCCGTCCGGGCGCCCGGCGGCGCTCGTGACCCGGCCGGCGCGATCAGCGTGGAAGAGGACGACCGATTCGGCCTGGGGAACGAACTCCGCGTCGAACTCCAGCCGGCGCAGGACACGCGGGATCCGGCCGCGGTGCGCCTGCCGCGCCACGTACTCCTGGCCGATGTAGCAGCCCCTGCCGAGGCGGACGTGTGCGGAGAGCCCGCTCTGGAGGGGCAGGGACCGTTCGTCCAGTTCGGCGCCCCACCGCGGCTCGCCCGCGAGGATCCGGAGGTACTCCTGTTCTTCGGGCGACGCTTCCACGGATTCGCCGCCGTCTTCGATCAGGTCGCGGAACGAAGTGCGGCCGCTGCTCCGGAGTCCGACGTGGACGATCGTCTTCGCCGGCCACGGCCGGAAATCACGGCGGACGAACCCGAATCCGGTCTCCAGCACCCACCCCGGGGAGTTCGGATCCGGCCGGCCGGGACTCGGACCGGTGTCCGTGCAGACGATCTCGAAGTCGCCGCGTTCCGCGACCGCGATCTCCACATCGTCCGCGATCCGGTACCGGTCCAGCGCCGCCGCGAGCGCCTCCTCGCGGGCACGTTCGCAATCGAGGAGCACCGCCCCGCTCGTGACCGTCGCGACCGCCGGCGCGATCAGGCTGCCTCTCGGCCCGAGGAGGGCTGTCCGCGCCGCGCCGGGAGCCTCCGGCAGGTCGCCGGACATGATGCGCGTGAGGAAGGCGACCCGGTCGTTGCCGGTGACGACCACCATGCCACGGCTGCCGGTCCGCACCGAAAAAAGCGGATCGGCGCCGGGAAACTCCAGGAATTGCGGGTTTGAATCCTCCATAGATCGCTCCGGGCGCTTTATCCTAATCGGGGGTGGGCGTTCGCCCCGGCCCGGAGGCCCCTGCCACTCATGGATCTCCCACTCTCGTTCGTGACCGAATCATTCAATCCGCCGACGGCCCGCCTGCTGGATTTCGACAGCGTGGGGTCTCCCCGCACCCTTCGGCCGCGGCCCGTGGGGGCCGATGCGTCGGCGGAAGCCGACCTGCGGGCCGACCTGGCGTGGTTCTGGAACTCGAACGTGGACTGGGCGGACGATCAGATCGCGGTCGGCGAGAACTACACGGACCTGGTGCGGCGCGTGGTCCTCTCGCTCGGATTCCGCGAAGGGGACCGCGTCGTCCTCTGCGGCTCGGAGCCGGACGACCGGCGGGCCGCCTGGCAGGCGGCGCTCCCGGAGGGCGTGGAGGTGTCCGACTGGCGGCCGCGCCGGCTGGGCAGGGTCCTGCTCCGCGACCTCGAAGCGCTGGTCGACGAGCGGACCCGCCTCGTGCTGCTGACCAAGGCGTGTCCGGTCACGGGCTCGCTGAACGAGATCATTCCGGTCGCGCAGCTGCTCGAGGGAACGGACGCGGTGCTCGCCACCGAGGCGAGCCACTTCATGGCGCACGGCTCGCTCGACATCCGGAACCTCCGCTGCGACGCGGTCATCGCGGACGCCGCGGAACTCTTCGGCGCCCGCGGCGCGACGCTCTGGGCTCGCCGGCTCGGCCCCGCGGCTTCGCCGAACGGGGCCGTCTCGCCGAGCATCCTCGCCGGGCTCGCCCGGGCGGTGTCCTACGCCGAACGGCTCGGTGAGGCGCCGAACGCCCCGGTGGCGCCTCCCTCCGAGCGCTTCGGACGCCGGGAACCGATGCGGAAGGGTATGCAGGGCATCCGCCAGGAGGAACGGATCCTCTCCCGCTGGATGCTGCGGGGGCTCGCGCGCATCAAGGGCGTCTCGGTCCTCGGGGAAGACGATCCCCGGCGGGCGGCGTACCGGATTCCGACGTTCACCTTCACCTGCGAAGGAGGAAGCGCTCCGGCGCTCGGCGCCGCGCTCGAGGCCGAGGGGGTGCAGGTCGCCGCCGGGGACCTGGGATGCTCGACCACGCTGGAGCAGCTTGGCCGAGATCCGGAGGGCGGCGTGCTGCGGGCGTCGCTCGGGCACTACCACACCCGGGACGACGTCGAGCGTTTCCTGCGCGCGCTGCGGTCGCTCCTGTAGTCCGGTACGGGACTTCCTGCACGCCGCCGCCGGGACGCGTACGATCGGGGGTCCGGGAGGCACCCCATGACCGTCCGCTTCGCGCCCATGCCTGTTGCACCGCGGCTGCTGCCGCTCCTCTTCGCCGGGACTCTCGCCGGCTGCGGGTCCGAACCGGCCCCGCCGGCCGCCACCGAACCCGGCGCCCACGCCGACCTCGTCGCCCTGTTCGAGGAGTGGCGGGAATTCGAGCGGCCGGAGTTCCGGGAAGGCATTCCGGACTACGGCGCCGCGGCGATGGCGCGCCAGCACGCCGAGCTGCCGGCCTGGCGCGCCCGGCTGGACGCGCTCGCCCCCGGGAGCTGGCCGGTTTCCGAGCAGGTCGACTGGCACCTGCTCCGCGCGGAGATGAACGGGCTCGATTTCGACCACCGGGTGCGGCGGCCGTGGGCCCGCGATCCGGGCTTCTACGTGCAGGTCTTCGCGGCCGAGAGCGACGTTCCGGCCCACGAAGGTCCGGTGCTCCACGGGTTCATCGACCTGTGGACCTACGACTACCCGCTCTCCGAGGCGGACGCCGCGGAACTGGCGGCGCGGATCGGAACGGTTCCCGGACTGCTGGCGCAGGCGAAGGAGAACCTCGCGGAATCGAACGCCCGGGATCTCTGGCTCGGCGGGTTCCGCTATTTCCGGAACCAGGCCGCCGACCTCACCGCCTTCGGCGAGCGGGTGGCCGGGACGAGCGCCGACCTCGACGCCGCGGTGGAGGCGGCCCACGCGGCGACCGTGGACTTCAGGGAGTTCCTCGAGGCCGAGGCCGACTCGAAGACCGGTCCCTCGGGAGTGGGCGCGGAGAACTACACCTGGGCGATGCGGCACGTGCACCTGCTGCCCTGGTCATGGGAGCAGATCGTGACCATCATGGAGCGGGAGCTGGCCCGCTCGCACTCCTCGATGCGCCTCGAGGAGAACCGGAACCGGGCGCTGCCGGAGCTGGAGCGGATCGCGTCCGCCGAGGAGTTCGACCGGCGGCTCAACGAGTCGGTGGACCGCTATATGGAGTTCCTGGTCCGCGAGGAGGTCCAGAGCATCGAGGACTACATGGATCCGGCGCTCCGGGCGGTGAACGGGACGTTCCAGCCGCTCGAGAACCCGGACGACCTCCGGAACTTCTTCAGCGAGGTGAACTACCGCGACCCGGACGCCTTCCGGCCGCACATGCACCACTGGATCGAGCTGGCGGCGATGCGGGACGCACCCCACCTGAGCCCCGTCCGCGCGGTGCCGTCGCTGTCCAACATCTACGCGTTCCGCTCGGAGGGGCTCGCCACCGGAGTCGAGGAGATGTTCATGCACCTCGGCCTCCTCGAAGGTTCGCCGCGGTCGCGGGAGCTCACCTGGATCATGCTCGCCCAGCGGGCGGCGCGCGCCATCAGCGGGCTGCACCTCCACGGCGGCGGCTTCGACATGGAAGAGGCGGTCGCCTACGCGATGAAGTGGACGCCGCGCGGCTGGCTGACCGAAGGGGCCCTGGTGAGGGGCGAGCAGAGCCTCTACCTGCGCCAGCCGGGCTACGGGACGAGCTACGTGATCGGGAAGATCCAGATCGAACAGCTCCTTGCCGAGGTCGCGGTGCTGGAGGGTGAGGACTTCACGGTGAAGGACTTTTTCGATCGGTTCTACGCTGCCGGAGTCATCCCGATCACGCTGGTCCGCTGGGAGATGACGGGGGAGAAGGACCCGGTGCTGGACCTCCGTCCCTGACGTCCGGCGACGCAGGCTGGCATACTCCGCCGCCGGCATGAACGAACGCCGCACCGCGCTCTCCGCCGCGCTCGTGCTGTCGCTGGCGGTCCCGGCCGCCGCTTCGAGCGAGCCATTCCGCCTCGGAACCTTCGAACACCGGGGCGAGGCGTTCCTCGGGATCGTCCTCCGCGACGCTTACGCGGTGGAGCTTTCCGGGGCGAACGCTTCGCTGGAACGGCACAACCGGCTGTGGGTGACGCTCCCCATGCCCGAAGACATGAAGGAGCTGGCGGGACGCTGGCATCTCGGCATGCGCGACCGGGTCCACGCGATCGTGGACCAGGTGGCGCCGCTCCTCGACCAGTCCGCGGACGAGCGCCCGCTGTGGATTCACGACCTCGAGGGGCTCCACGTCTTCCCGCCGGTGCGCCCGGGCATCATCCTGGCGACCGCGCTCAACTACCCGGCGCACGGGGTGGAGATGACCACCGGGGCGCCGGCGGCGATGTCGGACGCGTCGGCGCTCGACGACCAGCAGGTCTCCATGGACCACTTCTGGCAGCGCGAGCCGGGAGACCGGCGTCAGAACCCGTACCTCTTCATGAAGCCGGGCAGCATCGCCATCGGTCACGGCGAGCCGATCCTGATGAAGCCCGAGCGGGAGATGGTGGACTGGGAGTGCGAGCTGGCGGTGGTGATCGGCCGTCCGGCGAGCGACGTCGAGGCGGAAGACGCCGGCGCCCACGTCTTCGGCTACACCATGATGAACGACGTGGGCGACCGCGAGGGCCGGGGCGACGACCGCTACGGATCCGACTGGCTGGTCTGGAAGTCCACCGAGACGTTCGCGCCGCTCGGCCCCTTCATCACCCCGGCGGAGTTCGTGCCCGACCCCCACGACCTGGACATCCGCTTCACGCTCTCCGGCGAGGTGATGCAGGACGCCAACACCGGCATCATGGAGCACAAGATCCCCGAACTCATCCAGTTCGCCTCCCACAACCTGATCCTCCGGCCGGGCGACGTGATCGCCACCGGGACCCCGGACGGGGTGGGCTACGCCCGCACCCCGCCCATCTTCATGAAGCCCGGCGACACCGCCGCCTGCTGGGCCGAGGGCATCGGAACCCTCGTGAACCCGGTGCGCGAGTGGGCGGACGCGCCCCGACCGTGAGAAACGCCCGTGCGCGCGTCCTCCTACGCACCCCACCCGTCATGAAAAAGGCGGAAACGGCTTGGAACGCCGGTCTCCGACCGGCACGCGGCCCGAAGGACCGCAGGCGACGTGGCGCTGTTTGCCCCCACGGGGCGCCGGGACAAGCACCTGCCCCCTGTTCCGGTCGGCTCCGAGAGAGAGAAACATCCCGCGGGTCGGCGTCACGACGTGCGCGGTGCGGAGCACCGCGTGTGCCGGTCGGAGACCGGCGTTCCAAGCCGGCGGCGCCATCACGGCGTTTGACCGACCCACCGGACTGCATTCCCACAGCAACTGGCCCGCTGACCGACAGGGAGCGCCCGTGATCCAGGATCCCTTCGGCATCTTCCTGGCCCTTGCGGCGACGGTCTTCCTCGCCGTGTGGCTCGAGAAGCGCTACCGCTTCTTCCGCGCCATGAGCGCGGGCCTGATGTGCCTCGTCTTCGGGATGATCCTGTCGAACTCGGGACTCCTGCCGGGGGACGCCGAGGCCTACTACCAGCTCGGCAACATCTGGGTGAACGCCGCGATCGTGCTGGTGCTCCTCAACGTGGACCTCCGCAGCCTCCTGGCCGCGGGAAAGCCCATGCTCGGCGCGTTCGGCATTGGCGCCGCCGGGACCATGCTGGGGACGGCGATCGCCACCTTTCTGCTCGCCGGCGCCATCGGCCCCGAGACCTGGAAGCTCACCGGGCAGTTCACCGGCACCTACATCGGCGGCGGGGCGAACTTCTACGCGCTCGCCAGCGCCTTCGGGACCGATCCGAACATCATGTCGGGGGCGGTTGCCGCCGACGTGATCGTGACCGCCTGCTGGCTCGCCACCTGCCTCATCATTCCGGCGCTCCTCTACGGGGGGAAGGGGCTCAGCCCGGTCCGGAAAGGCGACGCCCCCATGACGCTCGAGCAGCGGCTCAAGGAAAGCGGCGAGAGCCTCCGGATGATGGACTTCTTCGGGCTCGCCGCGATCACCCTCGGCGCGATGATGGCGGCCCCGCTGCTGTCCGCCGCGGTGCCGGCGGTTCCGGCGGTGCTCTGGCTCACCACCATCGCCCTCGTTCTCGGCCACACGCCGGCCGTCCGGAGGCTCCGGGGAGCCCCCGTGCTGGGAAACTCGCTCCTCTACCTGTTCCTCGCCGGGAACGGCGCCCAGTCGCTGGTTTCGGAGATGCTCGCCTACGGGCCGTCGCTCTTCCTCTACGCGCTGATCACGGTCGGGGTCCACGGGCTCGTGATCTTCGGCATCGGCCGGCTGCTCCGGTTCGACGCGGGAACGCTGGTGGTGGCGTCCCAGGCGAACATCGGCGGCGCCGCCTCGGCGGTGGCGATCGCCACCGCCCGCGGCTACGGCGACAAGCTGCTCCCGGGCATCGTGGTGGCGCTCGGCGGCTACGCGTTCGGGAACTACCTCGGGTTCGGGATGGGGACCCTGGCGCGGACGCTGCTCGGGGGATGAGAAAGGGCTCCTCTTGATCCAGGACCCCTTCGGGATCTTCCTGGCGCTCGCTGCGTCGGTGTTCCTCGCCGTCTGGCTGGAGCGCAACTACCGCTTCTTCCGGTCGCTGAGCGCGGGGCTGCTGTGCCTCCTGTTCGGGATGGTGCTCTCCAACACCGGCCTTTTGGTTGGAGAGGCGGAGAGCTACGAGCAGATCTCGAACATCTGGATCAACGCCGCGATCGTGCTCGTGCTCCTGAACGTGGATCTGCGCGCCGTCCTGAAGGCCGGGAAGGCGATGCTCACCGCGTTCGGGCTCGGGGCGCTCGGGACCATGCTGGGGACCTTCCTCGCGACGGTCCTGCTCGCCGACGCGCTCGGTCCGGGGGCGTGGAAGCTAACCGGCCAGTTCACCGGGACCTACATCGGGGGCAGCGCCAACTTCTACGCGCTCGCCGCGGCCTTCGAGACGGATCCGAACCTCATGTCGGGGGCGCTCGCCGCCGACGTGATCGTGACCAGCATCTGGCTCGCCGCCTGCATCGCGATTCCGGCGCTGCTGCGGGGAGGCAGAGATCTCGATCCGCCCGGTCCGCGCGAGGGGCCCCTGACGCTCGAACAGCGGCTCAACGAGAGCGGCGAGAGCCTGCGGATGCTCGATTTCTTCGGGCTGGCGGCGATCACGCTCGGAACCATGGTCGCGTCGCGCCTGATCGCGGCGGTGTGGCCCGTCGTCCCGTCGGTCCTCTGGCTGACGACCATCGCCCTGATCCTCGGCCATGTCGGCCCGGTGCGGAAGCTCCGGGGGGCGCCGGTGCTCGGGAACTCGCTCCTCTACCTGTTCCTCGCCGCGAACGGGGCCCGGTCCCTGGTCTCCGAGATGTTCGCCGCCGGCGCGGTGCTGTTCTGGTTCGCGGCCCTCATCGTCGCCGTTCACGGACTCGTGATCTTCGGGGTGGGACGGCTGCTCCGGATCGACGCCGGGACCCTCTCGGTGGCGTCCCAGGCGAACATCGGCGGCGCCGCCTCGGCGGTGGCGATCGCCTCCGCCCGCGGCTACGCGGTCCAGATGCTCCCGGGCATCGCGGTGGCGCTCGCCGGCTACGCGGTGGGGAACTACTTCGGGTTCGGGATGGGGGTGCTCGCGCGGTCGCTGCTCGGGGGCTAGCCGGCGACCGGACGTTTCCCCACCGCGACGACCATCGGCCCGTCGCTCCACACGGCGCCCACCTCGAATCCGGCGGCGCGCATTGCCGCGGCTTCCACCTCCCGTGGGAAGTAGGTGTCCTCTTCCTGCCATTCGGCGAAGTGCCGGTAGGCGCGTTCTTCCGGAATGCCGCACGACCCGAGGTGGGCGGCCCAGGCGCGCCACACGGGCTCCCGGGCTTCGGGCTCCGCCGGCATCGTGGCGTCCGCGTTCACGAAGACGCCGCCCGGGCGGAGACACTCGTGAATCCGGGCGAAGAGCCGCCGCTTTTCGTCCATCGTGGGGACGTGGTGGAGGGCGAGCGAAGCGGCGACCGCGTCGGCGTCCGGGAGGGGGTCGTCGAAGGAAGCTTCGCGGAAGTCCGCGCGGCCCGGGTACGCGTCGAGGCGTTCCCGCGCCACCGCCAGCATGTCGGGGTCCACGTCGACGAGCTCGACCGTCGCGCCCGGCGCCGCGAGCAGGATGGCCTCGGCCAGGGCGCCGGTGCCGCCCCCGAGGTCGAGGACATGACGTGGTTCGACGCTCGCGATCTCGCACGCCGCGACGCGGAGCATCGTCTCGTAACCGGGGATGAACCTCCGGATGGCCTCGTCGTAGGCGTCGACCTCGACGCGGAGGTGACGGCTGACGGAGTGGCGACCCATGCCGGCCGATTCTCGCAGCAGCGCCCGCCCGAGGAGGTCGCAACTCCGACTCTCGCGATCAGTGGGACGCGAATGTCGCGGCCCTTTCGGCCGCGATGCCGGCCGGAGGCCGGCGCTCCAAGCCGGAGACGCCGTGGGGCCGACGGGCGTTACGACGTGCGCGGCGCGGAGCGCCGCGCGTGCCGGTCGGAGACCGGCGTTCCAAGCCGTCGCGCCGCAATGCGGATCTGGAGTCTTGCGGTTCCTTCCCCTACCGGACGATGATCTCGTCGAGGTAGATCCAGGCGGTCTCGCCCTCGTAGCGGGCGCCGTCCGGCCCGGTGGGCCAGGGCGCCGGCACCTCCCCGAGTCCGATGATCCGGACGCGCACGAAGCGCGCCTCGCCCCCCTCGAGCGCCACGGTGATCCGCTGCCGGCCGCCCTCGGGCGTGTCGCGTCCGACGGCGTCCGGATCCTGGACCTGCTGAACCGCCGGTTCGGACCAGGACTGCGCGTCGAGGCTCGTCGCGACCTCCACGCGCCGGGGGAAATACACGCCGGAGCCCGGGTGCTGGAGGAAGGAGAACTTCACGGACCACACCGGCTGCGCCGGCCCGAGATCGAGCTCCGCGGTGACCTCGTCTGCCCGGTAGCCCTGCCAGTGGCCGCCGCGGCGGTCCACCGACCCCCGGATTCCGTCGGTGAGTCCGGCGTCGCCGGCGGCCGAGTACGGCGATGACTCCGGCGGCTCCACGTCCGCCGTCACGCCCCGGGCAAGATGCGCCGCCAGGTTCCGTTCGCCGAAATCGTGGAGTTCGAGGGAGCGGCCGTAGACGGCGTCCTCCGCCGCCGCGTCAGGAAGCACCAGCCGCGTGAACACGCTCGGGTCGTCCTCCGGCCCGATCGCGCGCATCAGGAAGCGGAAGTCGAGGTTCTGCGGCCAGAGCGTGTACTCGCGGTGCGGGACCGCGCCCCAGGAGTCGTCTCCCCCCACCCCGGTCTGGCGGAAGTCCACCGCGAGGGTGATCTCGTCGCGGGGGACGAGGTCCGCCCAGTGGGTGCGGCTCTTGGTCTCACCCCCGTCGAGGTCGGCGATCCGGTAGGGCAGGGCGGAGAACGAGAGGTGGGGGAGGCCGATGACCAGCAGTCCGGCGCCGGTGCCGTCCGTGAACGTCGCCCAGCGCACGTCGGTCCGGGTGCCCGTCTCCTGCGGGCGGACGTAGGGGTGGGCGAGCTCGGACACCGGGGCCCGGTAGCGGCCCACCGCCGCGCCGGTCCGGCGGTCCCAGTAGTTCTCGTGGGGACCGCGCCCGTACCACTCCGCTTCGGACAGCGACTCCGGCAGCGTGAGCAGGGTCCCGAAGCGCGGCATCTCCGGCAGGTCCTCGTTCACGCCGGAAAGCCGCGCCGAGACGGCCACCGTCCCGTTGCCGAACACCTCGTGGGACAGGGTGTAGAAGGCGCCGACGGAACGGAGCGAGAAGCGACTCTCCACCACCACCCGGAGCCGGTCGTCGTCCTGGCGCACCAGGATGTCCTCGAGAACGCGGGCCGGGGGGCTCCCCGCCGTCTTCCAGACCCCCGAGCGCGCCGGGAAGCCGTTCCCGTAGTCGTTGTCGGTCGGTGCCCGCCAGAAGTTGGGGACCGGGCCGGCGTTCAGGAGGTCCCGTCTTCCCGCCCGGAACGAGCGGAGCGTGCCGAGCTCCCGGCTGAACTCCAGCGTGAAGCCCCGGCCGCCCACGGTGACCGCGTCCTCCGACTCCCGGACGGTCAGGGGCTCCATCGGCGGTGGTTCCGGAGCCGGCTCTTCCTCCTCCTGCTCCTCTTCCGGGACTTCCGCTTCGCCCTCGGCGGGCTCTTCCTCCTCTTCCTCGCCTTCCTCCTCCCCGGTTTCCTCTTCTTCCTCCTCCTCGATGTCGTCGGGATGCACCACGTCCACGAAGAACTGCTCCCACGCCACCTCGTGGCCGGCCGGGACCAGCGGGGCGTCCTCCCGGGTGCGGAAGCGGACGGTCAGCAGCCGCTCCATCCAGGGCTCGATCCCGGTCTCCGGGATGTCGAACGAAACGATCTCGGTCCCGCCCGGCGGCGTGGAGACGGGCGGCACGTCCCCTTCGGCGAGCACCACGCCGTCCGCGGTCAGTTGCCAGCTTCCGGCGAGGTCGGAGAGATCGGTGAAGGCGCGCCGGTTCTCGACCTCGATCAGTCCCGAGCGGGCGTGGAGCGCCCGGATGCGGAGGGGCTGATAGACCTTTTTGACCTCGAAGGCGTGGGGGTGGGGCTTCCGGTCTGCCGACACCAGGCCGTTCACCAGGAAGTTGCCGTCGGTGGGGATCCCCGGCGGTCCGATGTCCCCCCCGTAGGCCCAGAACGGCCGGCCGGACGCGTCCTCACGGAGGATCGCCTGGTCCACCCAGTCCCAGATGAACCCGCCGACGAGCTTCGGATCGGAGTCGATCACCTCCCAGTAGTCGGCCAGGTTCCCCACGCTGTTCCCCATGGCGTGCGCGTACTCGACGAGCAGGAAGGGCTTTTCCGACCGGGAGGCGGCGTAGTGTTCGAGCCAGTAGGGACGGACGTACATGGGGGCCACGATGTCCACGGCGTCCCGTTCGCCGGCCGGCTCGTAGAGGATCGGCCGCCAGGGGTCGTTCTCCCGGATCCACTCCGAGGTGGCGTCGAAGTTCTCGCCGTCGCCGGCCTCGTTGCCGAGTGACCAGATGACGATCGACGGGTGGTTGCGGTCCCGGATGACCATCCGTTCGGTGCGGTCGAGGTGCGCGTCCCGCCACTCGGGACGCCCGGCGAGGGTGACTTCGGGCAGGAAGCCCATCCCGTGCGACTCGATGTTCGGCTCGTCCACCACGTAGAGCCCGTACTCGTCGGTCAACTCGTAGAAGCGGGGCAGGTTCGGGTAGTGCGCGGTCCGGACCGCGTTGATGTTGAGGCGCTTCATGAGGCGGATGTCCTCAAGCATTCCCGCCTCGTCCACCACGTGGCCCCGCTCGGGGTCGTGTTCGTGCCGGTTCACGCCCCGGAGGACGATGGGACGGCCGTTCAGGAGCAGCTCGCCGTCCGCCGTCTCGATCCGCCGGAAACCGACCCGGATCGCCGTGGCCTCGGTCACCGCCCCGCCCGCGCCGGCGAGGGACAGCACCAGCCGGTAGAGGTTCGGGGTCTCCGCGGACCACGCGCGGACGTCGGGGATCGTCGCGGTGGCCCCCATGGAAGCCTCGCTGCCCAGGGGCACGTCGAGCTGCAGGAGTTCGGGACCGCCCCAGAGCGAGTTGCCGTCCGGGTCGAACAACTCGTAGCGCACTTCGTGGGCTCCCGCCGCGCCGAGCCCCCGGTTCGCGACGTTCACGCTGAAGTCCAGGATGCCGTCGCGGTAGCCGGTGACCAGGTCGGCGCTCGCCGAGAAGTCGCGTACGAAGGTGGGCGGCCGGGCGAGGAGCGAGACCTCGCGGTCGATCCCGCTGATCCGCCAGAAGTCCTGGCTCTCGAGATAGCTGCCGTCGCTCCAGCGGATGACCTGCACCGCGAGGGTGTTGGGCCCGGTCGCGACCTGCTCCGTGATCCGGAACTCCGCGGGAGTCCGGCTTCCCTCGCTGTAGCCGATGAACGAGCCGTTCACCCAGACGTAGAACGCCGAATAGACGCCGTCGAACCGGAGGAAGACCTCGTTGCCCTCCCAGCGCGCCGGGATCTCGAAGCTCCGCCGGTAGGAACCCACCGGGTTGTCGTCCTCGGGCACGAAGGGCGGGTCCGCGGGAAAGGAATAGAACTCGTCCCGGTAGACGGGATAGCCGTAGCCGAGCAACTCCCAGTTCGAGGGCACCGGGATCTCGTCCCAGGCCGAGTCGTCGAAGCCG
Source organism: Acidobacteriota bacterium (assembly GCA_022828085.1). Classification (GTDB taxonomy): domain Bacteria; phylum Acidobacteriota; class Vicinamibacteria; order Marinacidobacterales; family Marinacidobacteraceae; genus Marinacidobacterium. The sequence continues at coordinate 151,810 of JAJEIY010000036.1, forward strand.
GGCTCGAAGAAGGCGCCGGGCCGGTCGGCGGGCCGGGGGACGAAGTGGAACTTCCAGTCGCCGTTCAGCGAGATGCGGCGCGGCGAGTCCGCGGGACGGCCGCGGACGGCGGCGTCCGGGTCGGGATAGGGGGTGAAGGAAGCCCGGGGCGGTTCCCGGCCGATCTGGAAGACCGTGGGGTCCTGCCAGGGGGGCGGCCCCTCGGGTTGCGCGGCGGCGGCCGCCGGGATTCCGAGCGCGAGCGCGGCAAGGGGGAACGCGCAGCGGCCGCGGATCATTGCGGGAGGGGATCCTCCGGCGCCGCCAGATCGCCGGACTCGATGAACGCCATGACCCCGAAGAGCGCGCCCCAGGAGTGGAAGGGGTCGCTCGAGAGGCGCTCGTCGTCCCCCGTTCCGGTAATCGAGGAGATGTTCTCGCTCACGTAGCCCTTGCGCCGCCACTCCCTGAGAAACATATCGAGAGAACGCGCCGAAAGCTCGGCCGCGGTGGCGCGATCGCCCGCCCGCCGGAGCCCCAGGTAGGTGAGGAAGTTGAGCGGCGGCCAGATGGCGCCCTTCCAGTAGCGCTGGCGGGGGAACGAGGGGTCGTCGCGGGTGGTGGACGGCAATACGAACTCGCCCCAGAACTCCTCCGGATTGAGCAGATGCTCCTGGATGAGCCTGCCGGCGCGCGCTTCGGAGGCCACGCCGGCGAGGAGCGGGTAGAAGAGGGTGGGGGAGCGGCGCTCGGAGGGCCGGCCGAGGTCGGTGCGGTAGTTGAGGTAATAGCCGCGGTCTTCGTCCCAGAGCGCGTCGAGCGCCTCGCTAAAGGCATCCGCCCGGGCTTCGAGTTCCTCCGCCGCGGCGTCGCGTCCCAGGAGCCGCGCCAGTTCGGCAAGGGCCCGGCAGTCGGCGATGTAGAGGCTGGTGAGCCCGACGTCCTGGAGTTCCATGACGTTCCGCTGTCGGTTGAAGGGCACGTCCTCGTACATCGGGGAGTCGTCCATGCCGGACTCGTAGCCGGCCGCCGTCTTTGTCCGCACCACGGGCTCGGCGAAGGGGTTTTTCGCTTCGTGGGACCCGTAAGAGAGCAGGCCGCCGTTGGCGCGGGCCTCCGGCCACCAGCGGTTCCAGGCGAGCAGCGGCTCGAATGCCGCCTCCAGGAGCCAGCGCTCGGGGAAGCGCCGATAGACCTCGCGCACCATGATCGCCCCCACCGGCGGCTGGGAGCGGTCCCAGGACTTGCTCCCGTTTCCCCGGTTGTCGTTCGGCAGGAAGCCCTCGGGGGTGTGGCCCCGGAGGTGTTCGACGATGCCGGCGAGCGCCAGGTCGCGGCCTTCGAGCGCCGCGAGGTAGCCCAGGAAGAAGTTGTCCCAGCCGAAGAGCGCGACGCCGCCGTACTCACGGTTCCAGAGCCGGCCGACGGTGGGGACCACCCGTTCGTGGCCCGGCTCGTAGACGGTGTTCCAGGCGAAACCGGAGGTCACCGCGAGCCAGGCTTCCGCGAGTTCCCCGTATGCGGCGGCGCGGGCTTCGAGTTCGGCGCGGCGCGCGTCGAGGATGCGCCGGAGGTCACCGGTCGACTTCGGTTCCGTCGCGGGGCGTCCGGTGTAGACGCCGACGGGCCCGGTGAGCCGCACCACCCGGTGCGGGGTGAGATCGCCCGCGTAGGGATCGGCCTCCACGGTTCCGGCGACCCGGACGAGCCGCTCGCCTCCCGGCGTCCGGGCCAGGAGGCCGCCCTGCACGGATTCCACCGCGCCGGGCCGGTTCCAGGCCAGGCCCGCGCTCACCACCAGTTCGAACGGCGCGCCGGGATCAGGCTCCGGAGTCACGAGGACCGAGAGTTCGCCATCCTCGCCGTGTCCCGCTTCCACGGTGGCGGTGAGGCCGCGCCAGGCGATCTCGAGCCGCTGGTAGGACCCGTCCACCGCGCGGATGCCGGGACGGACCCGTTCCGCGCCCTCCTCCCGTTTCCCGATGAGCGCCTCCGTCAGGTGGTCCTCTTCGAGGTAGCGGTGCCGCTTGAGGCCGAGGTTCACGCCGAGCCCGTCGGGCAGGAGGACGTAGCGCAGCACGCTGCGGCTGTCCCAGGTGTTCCAGCCGGTCTGGAGGCGCTCCTGGATGGCGTGGTACTCGGGGACGTCCCCGATCGTGGCGTCGTATTCGGCGTACCGGTCCGGCCAGTCGGGGCTGGCATCACCGGAGGAGTCCGCCGGTGCGGGCTCGGAAGGGGCGCACGCGGCGCCGAGCGCGAGAGCGACCAGGAAGACGGGGAGCCTCGCCGGCACTCCCTGCGCCGCGGCTATTCCGTCTTCCAAAAGGCGATGCCCGAGGCCTGTTTCCCGACTTCGACGACCGCTTCGCGCTCCAGGGATTCGAGGTTGTAGAACTCGACGCGCCCGGGTTCGCCGCCGATTTCCTCGACGGTGACGATGGCGAAGCGGCTGTCCGGAGTGATCACCACCCCGTGGGTGATGCGCGCCGAGGCCGCCACCGAGGCCCGCTCGGTTCCGCTCTCGAGATCCCAGAAGCCGACCGAGTCATTCGTCTTTTCGGTCACCACGAGGTGCCTGCCGTCCGCCGAGACGTCGACGTTGTAGGGCCCCCGCTGCGTGTGGAACCGGCGCCGGGGCTCCCAGGCCTCGAGGTCCACTTCGAGGACCTGGTTCAACCCCTGGAGCGCGACGTAGGCGTGTTTGCCGTCGGGAGCCGGCTGGACCCAGGTGGGGCTCGCGGCCGGCCCCCCGCCCATCGCGTGTCCCGCGTGGGGATCGTCCTCCATGACCGCCTTCGTGGTCTCGTTGTCGCCGGTGAGGCGCATCCGCCGGCTGGCCTGGAACGTCATGGTGTCGATCTCGAACAGCTCGGCGCTCATCATGGCGACCGAGTAGGCCAGCATCCCGTCGGTGCTCAGCCTCGATCCGTGCGGCATGACGCCCTGCTCGATCTGGGCGATCTCGGTCATCGAGACGGTGTCGATCACCGAGACGTTCGAGGGGACGTGGTCGCCGTGCAGGTTGAAGTTCACGACGAACAGGAAGCCGGTCGCCGGGCTGATGTCCATGGTGGCGGGGAAGAGGCCGGCGGTGGTGTCCGCGACTTCGAGGTCGGTTCCGGTCTCGTACTTGTGGACGGTGCCGTAGGGCATGCCGTGGGCTATGGAGACGTACCAGTGCCGTCCGTCGGGCGAGACTCGTACGCCGTGCGGTCCCTCGATCTCGTTCGGGAGGATCCCCACGGGGATCCGCCGGAGCAGCTCGCCGCCGTCCGGGCCGAAGCGGACGAGGTCCACGGTGTCGTCGGACTCGGCCGCCACGTAGGCGAAGTAGTTCTGGTCGGCGCTGGTCTGGGCGGTCGCTGACCCCGCGGCGAAGCAAAGCGCCGCGCACAGGGCGGCGGCCAGCCGGCGGGGCGGGGCGTCAGTTCTCATGGATGCGTTTTTCTCCACCGCTCAAGAGGCCCAATGGTACCGGCCGCGCGGTGATGGTGCTGCCGGAAGGAAACGCCGCCGGCCGGGAGGGCGCCTCCGGCTTGGAACGCCGGCCTCCGGCCGGCACCGCGGCGCAGAGCGCCGCGGATAGCGCGATTCCTCGCGCGCAAAGGACTCTCGTCCCTCAGCTGCCCAGCTTCTTGTACAGCTCGTCGTACTTCTCGCGACTCTTCCGATAGGCAGCCATGACGTGCGGCCGGACAAGGCCCCGCTGTCGCTTCTCGACAAGGTCCAGTAGCGCCTCGTCCACGAGCACCGGGAGCCCTAGACCCTCTTTCGCGGCGATCTCGCGGAGCTGCTCCAGCGTTTCGACGCTGATTTCGAAGGTGATCGCCTGGCGCTTCGACGGCATGTCCGTTTCTTCCGGGCGGAAGGGGTGGCACGATAAGTCATCGTGCCGCATGCCACTCGGATCCCCGCCCGTGTTTCGTTCCGCCCGAGCCGGTTCGCCCGCTCGCAAGTCCTTTTCCGGGCGCTGGGTTTCGGCGCCCTCGCTCTCACGGCCTGTGGCGGCCCCTCCGGGGGTGAAGGTCCGGGTAATGCGCGGGTCCCCCTCACCCTCGAGAACATCTACCGCGATGCCCGGGGCGGCGTCTTCTTCGCCGCGATCTCGCCCGACGGCCGCTGGGTGGCGGCGGTGGCCGAGAGCGCCGATGGCCGCGGCATCCACGTGCTCGACCTCACCGAGGAACCGCCCGTCCCGCGCTTCTGGCTGTCCGGAAGCTCCCCGGCCTGGTCGCCGGACAGCCGCCGGATCGCCTTCCTGCGTGACGGGAATCTCTTCCGCGCCCCGGTCGGCGATCCGGACGCCGTTCAGCTCACCGACGGGCTGGAAGGCGTCCGCGCCCCCGCCTGGTCCCCGGACGGGGGGACCGTGGCCGTGATGGCGAGCGCGAGCGGCAGCCAGGACGTGTGGCTGGTCCCGGCGTCGGGCGGCGACCCGCGCCAGCTCACCTCGGGCGCCATGACCGCCGACGAGGTGCGGTTTGGAGTTTCCTGGTCGCCCGACGGCGGGACGGTCGCCTACGTCGGGAACAAGGCGGACTACCGTGCCGACGACGTCTGGATTGCCGATGCCGCGACCGGCGGCGAACGCCGGCTCACCACTTCGATCCGCGCCATCTCCACGGTCCCCGCGTGGTCTCCCGACGGCGGCCGGCTTGCGGTCCTCGGTGTGAAGAACGAGCAGTACTGGTATCTCGACATCGCCGATCTCTATCTCCTCGACCCGGCGGGCGGCCCGGAAGAACCGCTCCCCATGTCCTCCTTCACCACTGCCTACCGGTTCCGCCCGTTCTGGTCCGGTGACGGCGCGCGCCTGTTCTTCACCCACCAGGAGCGCGGCGAACACCACCTGTGGTCGGTTCCCGCGGCGGGCGGCGCGGCCACCCGCCTGACGAACCTCGGCGGAGTGTTCGGAAGCGTCACCGCGAGCACGGGTGCGGAGCGCTTCGCCTTCGTCCGTTCTTCCGCCACCGAAGGGTCCGATCTCTACACCGTGCCGGCGTCCGGCGGCCCGGCGGAGCGCTTGACCCAACTTGCGCCCCGCTGGGACGGGGTCCAGTCGCCGCGCGAGATCTCCTACCGCAGCTTCGACGGCCACTACATCCAGGGGTTCCTCTATCTCCCGCCGGAGGCCGAGGCCGGCGGCGTCTGCCCGGCGCTCGTGCAGGTCCACGGCGGCGGGACGAATTCCTACCTGGCGGGCCCCAACCTCGCGGACCAGTACCTCGCTTTCCGGGGCTTCGTCGTGCTTGCCGTGAACTACCGGGGCGGCTCCGGGTTCGGGCGGGAGTTCCAGGACCTCGGAGACGAGGACTGGCTGAACGAACAGGCCCTCGATCCCGGAGCCGCCGCCGACTGGCTGCGGGAGCAGCCGTACGTGAGCGGCCGGGTCGGCATCTACGGCTACAGCTACGGCGGCATGCAGAGCATGGCGGCGATCACCCGCACCCCGGACAAGTTCGACGCCGCCGCGCCGATGGCAGGGATCTACTCCGAGCGGCAGACCTTCGAGCACCAGGACCGGCTGGGCCGGATCTTCACGATCGACGGCCACGGGGGGCTGCCCGAGGAGCGTCCGGACATATACGACAAGACGGAGACCCTCGCCCGCATCGGCAACATCACCGCTCCGGTCCTGATCCAGCACGGGGAGCGCGACGTCCGGGCGCCGTTCCTGAACTTCGAGCTCGCGGTCGCCGCTTTCGAGGAACACGGGATCGAGTACGAAGCCCATACCTATCCCGAGGGACACGGCTTCCGCGACCCCGAGAACCGGATCGCGCTCTACCGCCGGGTCGAGGAGTTCTTCGGCAAACACCTCGGTGGTTGCCGCTGAGCGGCCGTTCGACCGGGTTCGCCGTGGCCGCACGGCCCCGAGTATCGGTATATTGGAAACCGTGCCGCGTGGCGCGACTGGCGATCGCGGAGGCTGAAACCAGGTCTCGCGGGACGTGACGGAGGGGGTTCGCATGAACGAGACGATTCAGGCCATCCTGCAACGCGTGATGGATGCGGGGATTGACTACGTCCCCACGGTCCTTGGCGCCCTCGGCATCCTGGTGCTGGGCTGGCTCATCGCGCTGGTGTTGCGAACGCTGGTCATCCGGGTGCTGCGGCGCACCACGATTGACGATCGGTTGGGCGAGTGGATCACCGGGCGCAAGGACATCGAAGTCGAAAGCGCCGCCGGTTCCGTCGTGTTCTGGATCGCCATGCTCTTCGTGGTGATGGCCGTGTTCCAGACGCTACGGCTGACGGACCTGGCCGAGCCGCTCAACGTCTTCCTGACCGAACTGAGCCTCTTCGCGTCCCGCCTCGGCGGGGCTGCCGCGCTCCTGCTGCTTGCCTGGGCCGTGGCCACCGTGGTGCGCAACGTCCTGTCCGGGATCCTCGGCCGGGTGGACCTCGACCGCCGGCTCGGCGCCGTCCGCGACGACGGTTCCGTCGCGCCCGCCCTTACCGCGAGCATCAGCCAGGCGGGGTACTGGCTTGTTTTCCTGCTCTTCCTGCCCGCGGTTCTCGGCGCGCTGGCCCTCGAGGGGCTGCTACAGCCGGTGCAGGCGCTGATCGACGAGTTGCTGGGCTTCTTGCCGAACCTGCTCGGCGCCGGCGTCACCCTGGCGATCGGCTGGTTCGTGGCCAGCCTGGTGCGGCGCATAACGGCCAACCTGGGGACCGCTGCCGGCCTCGACCGCGCCGGAGAGCGCCTCGGCCTGAAGCCCGTTCTGGGCCAGATGAATCTGTCGGCCCTGATCGGCTACGTGGTGTACGGCCTGATCCTGATCCCGGTGCTGATCGCGACGCTCAACACTCTCGAGCTCGACGCCGTGACCGCGCCGGCCAGCCAGATGCTGGGGTCCATCCTGGCCGCGATTCCCATGCTGTTCGGCGCCGTGCTCGTGGTGTTCGTCGCCTACGTGGTGGGACGAGTGTTGGCGAACCTGGTCCAGACAGTGCTGGCTGGCGCCGGCTTCGACAACATTTCGGTGGGACTGGGTCTGTCTCGCACCCAGTTCGAGGGCCGGAGTCCGTCGCAGATCGCCGGGATGCTGATCCTGGTGACGATCATGCTGCTCGCTTCCATCGAGTCCGCGAATCTGCTGGGATTCGAGTCCCTGAGCGCCCTGATCCGCGACTTCCTGGTGCTCGGCGGCCGCATCGTTTTCGGGTTGGTGCTGCTGGCGGTCGGGCTGTTCCTCGCGAAGCTGGCGGCCGGCACCATCGCTGCGAGCGGTCTGCGGCACGGTCCCTGGCTGGCGATGGCGGCCCGCGTTTCGATCCTGGTGCTGTCGGGGGCGGTGGCGCTTCGTCACATGGGGCTTGCCAACGAGATCATCACCGTCGCCTTCGGCACGCTCTTCGGTGGCGTCGCGGTGGCGGCGGTGCTCGCGTTCGGCCTCGGTTCACGCCACGTCGCCACCCGGCTGGTGGACGAATGGATGGACCGCTGGAGCGGTACCCGGAACTCGGCGAACGGGCCCCCGGCGAAGGATTCGGAATCGGCCGAAGGCGCCTGACCGGGGCAGCGGCCCGGAGCGGCGGCGGTCTTCAGGGGGAGTCGCGGTCCGGGGGCCGGCGCCCCGCCCATGCGAGCCCCCCGGGCCGGGAGGGGCGGCGGCGCAGTACGATCCCGCCGCGGCGCGGCCGCCGCGACCAGAGGAGGATCCGGTGACGGAGTCGAAGATCAGAATCGAACGAGACACCCTCGGGGAGGTGACCGTTCCGGCGGAGCGGCTCTACGGGGCGCAGACCGAGCGCTCCCGGCAGAACTTCCGGATATCCGGCGAGCGGATGCCCCGGGAAATCGTCTCCGCGCTGGCGCTCGTCAAGAAGGCGGCCGCGCTGGTGAACCGGGACCTCGGCCGGATCTCGGAAGACAAGGCGGACGCCATCGCGGCGGCGGCCGACGAGGTGCTCGCCGGGGGGCATCCGGACGAGTTCCCCCTCCTCGTCTGGCAGACGGGCAGCGGCACCCAGTCCAACATGAACATGAACGAGGTGCTGGCGAACCGGGCGAGCGAGATCCTCGGCGGATCCCGCGGCGAGGGGCGGCTCATCCACCCGAACGACGACGTCAACCGCGGCCAGTCCTCGAACGACGTGTTCCCCACCGCGATGCACGTAGCGGCGGTGCTGGCGCTCGAGGAGCGGGTCCTCCCCGCGGTGCGCGGGCTGGCGGCGGCGCTCGCCGAAAGGGCGGAGGCCTTCCACTCGGTGGTGAAGATCGGCCGCACCCATCTCCAGGACGCCACCCCGCTCACCCTCGGCCAGGAGTTCTCGGGCTACGCCGCCCAACTGGACCACGGCGCCGCCCGGATCGAAGCTTCGCTACCGCACCTCCGGGAGCTGGCGCTCGGGGGCACCGCGGTGGGGACGGGCCTGAACGCCCACCCCGAGATGGGGGCGCGGGCCGCGACCTGGCTGACCCGGCTCACCGGCTGCCAGTTCGTGACCGCCCCCAACAAGTTCGAGGCGCTCGCCTCGAAGGACGCCCTGGTCGCGGGCCACGGCGCGCTGAAGACGGTGGCGGTGTCGCTCCACAAGATCGCGAACGACATCCGCTGGCTGGCCTCCGGCCCGCGCTCCGGGATCGGGGAGATCCGGATCCCGGCGAATGAACCCGGGAGTTCCATCATGCCGGGCAAGGTAAATCCGACCCAGTCCGAGGCGCTCCTCATGGCGACCGCCCAGGTTCTCGGGAACGACGTCGCCATCGGGGTCGGTGGGGCGGGGGGTAACTTCGAGTTGAACGTGATGAAGCCGCTGATCGCCCACAATTTCCTCGGAAGCGCGCGGCTCGTCGCGGACGGCTGCGACAGCTTCCGGGAACGCTGCGTGGTCGGCATCGAGCCGAACGAGGGACGCCTCCGCGAGAACCTGGAGCGCTCGCTCATGCTCGTCACCGCGCTGAACCCGCACATCGGGTACGACAACGCGGCGAAGATCGCCAAGAAGGCCTATGCCGACGGGACCTCGCTCCGGGAAGCGGCGCTCGCGCTGGGCCTGCTCACCGCGGAGCAGTTCGACGCGTGGGTCCGGCCCGACGCGATGGTCTGACGATCCACACCGGGGTCGGCGCGGTTCTCCGCTGGAGGCTGCAACCCGCAGGCGCGGCACGGATCACGGGAACGCGCCCTGCGGCGCTCCGCGCCGCGTGCCGGCCTGGAGGCCGGCGTTCCCTCACCTGCTGCTGCGGACCGCCTCCGTGACGAGCGGAATGACCTCCAGCGCGTCGCCGACGATGCCCACGTCGGCCGCGCCGAAGATGGGGGCGTCGGGGTCCTTGTTGATGGCCACCACGAAGCGGGAGCCGCGCATGCCCACGAGGTGCTGGATGGCGCCGGAGATGGCGCAGGCGACGTAGAGCTTCGGCGACACGGTGGCGCCGCTCGAGCCGATCTGGAGCTCGTGGGGAAGCCAGCCGGCGTCGGTCACCGCCCGGGAAGCCCCGACCACGCCGCCGAGCGCCGCCGCCAGTTCGCGCACGATGTCGAGGTTCTCGGGACCGCCGAGGCCGCGGCCGGCCGCCACCACCACGTCCGCCGCCGTCAGGTCCACCCCGCCGGCAGCCGAGTCCCGGATCTCGACGAGGCGGGAACGCAGGTCGTCCGGGCCCACGGGGGAGGGGAGGATGCGCACCGAGAGCGCCGGCCCCGGTTCCCGGGCCGGAAAGGCCCCGCGTTCCACCGTGACCACCGCGGGAAGGCCGGGCGCCGCCACCTCCTGGACGAACTTGCCGAGAAAGGCGGAGCGCCTCGCAACGAGCCCGTCCTCGCGCCAGGAAAGCGCCGACACGGCAGTGGCGGCGGCGGTCGAAAGCCGCGCCGCGACCAGCGGCGCCACGTCCCAGCCGACCGGGTCGTGGGGGAGGAGGACGCACTCGGCGCCGCTGGCCTCCCGGGCGTGCAGCACGGCGGCCGCGAAACCGTCCGCGGTCGGGGCCGCGAGCGCCGGCCCCTCCACCAGCAGGAGTTCTCCCGCCGACAGGACTTCGCGCAGCCCTTCGGCCTCGCTGGCGTCACCGACCGGAAGGACGGCGCTCACCCCGTCCGGCCCGCCGGCGAGTCGGGAGGCGGCCTCGAGCAGTTCGTAGCTGGCGTCCGTGATGCCGTTTTCGCTCCGCTCGGCGAGGATCAGGACCCGGCGGCTCATGGTGCGTCTCCGGGAAAGGAGATTCCGGCGCCGGTCCGCATCCGGGGTACGAGCGCCGCCGCCGCCTCCTGGGGTGAACCCGGGAGGATCTCGGCGCTCGCGCCCCGCTCGGGCCTGCCGAGCGTCAGCCGGCGGAGCTCGCCGCCGTCCGCGGGAGCGGCGAGCTCCACGCGTTCCACCGGCTTGCGCCGCGAGGCCATGATGCCGCGGAGACTCGCGTAGCGCGGGGTATTGATGCCCGTCTGGACGGCCACCACCGCCGGCAGGCGCAGTTCCACGACGGCGATCCGGCCGCCTTCGAGTTCGCGGTGTACTTCGAGGCGCCCGTCCCGGAAATGCAGTCCGGTGGCGGCGGAAGCGAACGAGTAGCGGAGCAGGCCCGCCACCAGTCCCCCCACCTGCCCGTGGCCGCTGTCCTCGGCGAGGAGGCCGGCGGTCACCACCCCGGCGTCGAGCCCGGATACGGCATCGGCGAGCGCCCGCGCCACGAAGAAGGGATCGGCGAGATGGGCGCGATCGGTGATCAGATGGACCCCGCGGTCCACTCCCATCGCCAGGCAACTGCGCAGCACCTGGCCGGCGTCGGCCGGGCCGGCGGTCACCGCCACGGTCTCCGCCGCGTGTCCCGCCTCCTTCAGCGCCAGCGCCGCCTCGACGGCGTAGCGGTCGTAGTCGTTGATGCCGTACCCGAGGCTGGATTCGTCGATCCAGTCGCCCGCCGGGCGAAAGGCGGAGTTCCGGTCGGGGACCTGCTTCACCAGCGCAACGGCATTCATTTGAAATCGATGCGTATGATCGCCGCGCTAGCGTCCGGGGGCAAGGTGAGCGGCAAAGTACCGAGAGGGGCCTTCGTGGTGGGGGGAATCCTTGCGCTCGCGACCGCGCTCGGTCTGCTCGCGGTCGCCGGGAAACCGACCGCGGTCCGGCGGCCGGACCCGGTGGACCGGCCGGTACTGCTGATCCCGGACTTCGACAACCGCACCGGCCGCGGGGAGTTTGCCCCCCTCGCGCAAGAACTCACCGAGGCAGTGCGGGCGCGCCTCGGGGAGGATCCGGACGGCATCTTCGAACTGTCGCCGCGGCGGCTCCGTCCTGCGTTCGGGCCGCGGGAGCGCGAGGAGGGGCTTGTCGGCATCGCCGGCCGGCTGGGCGCCGACTACGTCCTGGCGGGAAGCCTGGAGTCGGGGCCGGGCGGGGACCTGGCCCCCGGGTCCTCCTGGGAACCTCCGTCCGGCGCCGGCGAGGGTGACGCCCGAATCCGGCTGGACGTCCTCCTGGTGCGGGATTCCGACCCGCCGTACGTGTTCGCGGAGCGGTTCCCGCTGGGCATTCCAGACGCGGGCGGCGCCGAGGGGAACGAACTTGCGGATTGGGTTGCGGAGCGCATCGCGCTCTCGCTGATCCGGCCCTGAGGTCGCTCCGGCACCGGCAGTGCGGTCCGAAAACCGCGCGGCCGCCGGGCTCAGCCCGTGTGGATCACGAGCGGAACGCCGGTGAGCCCCAGGTGACGATCCGTGGACCAACACCGCTGGATCTTGCGATCGGCCATTACCTGAAGCCCTACCGCGTCCGCGAGCGTCAGGTCCTGATCCCGCAACCGGCGAAGTACGGCGCCGCCGTTCTCGATCTCGGCAGCGCCCACCGAAAGGATCTGGAGAGGCTCCATCGTGTCGACCATGGCAAGGAATTGCAGCGCTCTGGTGCGGTCGTAGCGGCGTAGGAGCCAGCCGTGGCCTTCTGCGACCACGAGGCTCGACGTCAGGAGTCGGGGCGGGCTGGCGAACAGACGGCGGAAGAGGGGATGCCACGTATCGGAGCGGTCGACGAACGCGATGAAGGCCGACGTATCCACATAGGCGTCAGCGCCGGCGGCCATATACGACCTCGTCGATCTGCGAGCTCGAATGAGGATCGCCGGTCTCGACCATGCCGGCGTAGCGCATCCACGGCTTCGATTCGTCGCTCGGGACGACCGCGCGCAACGATCGTCGCAGCAGCTCGGCCAGGGAAATCCCGAGCTGCGCCGCTTCGCGTTTGGCGGCTCGGTACTCCGCGTCCGAAAGGCTGATCTGCGTCCGAATCATGATGGCAGTCTACAACAGAGTGTTATCATCTCCGGTCAGCGGCGATCCGGTCCGTCATCGGCCCGAATGGGGCCGGGGGCGGCCGCCACCGTGCCTGGCCGGCCGCGGTCCTGTCTTCTTGCCGATGTCTTCGGTGAGCGCGCTACCGCGCCCGGGCCGCCTACCGCAGCCGGATGGCGTCCCAGGCGTCCCAGGCGGAGGTGTCCGAGAGGATGATCTCGTCGCCCTCGGCGAGCCCGGCCAGCACCTCGATGCGGTTCACGGAGCCCCGGCCAAGTTCGACCGGCACCCGCTCCGCGGTCTCGCCGTCGGGCGCGATCCGGAAGAGGCCGACGGTGCTCCCCGGCTGGCCATACGCCGGCCGGCCGACGTGGAGCGTGTCCGGGATCCGGTCGAGTTCGATCGTGCCGTCCACCGAGAGATCCGGCCGGGCGCCGCGGGGCAGCTCGCCGGCGATCCGGATGTCCACGGCCACCGTTCCCTCGCGCACCGCGGGGTCCACGCGGGAGACGACGCCTTCCACGACCCCGTTCCGGGTGTCCACGAGCGCCGGCTGGCCGGGTTCGACGTCGCGCGCCTGCGTTTCGGCGATTCGCAGCACCGCCTTGAGTTCGCGCGGATCCGCCACCCGCGCGAGGTTCGCTCCGGGACTCACCTCCTGGCCGACCTCGACCGGCACTTCCAGGAGGGTCCCGGCGCGTCCGGCCCGGACCGTGAGGGCGGCGAGCTGCCGCCGGCGGAGTTCCAGGACCGCCCGGTAACGCGCGACGGTCGCTTCCTTGGAGGCGACCTGCGCTTCGCTCGAATCGGCCAGGATGGAGAGGCGCTCTTCCTCGAGGGCATGGCGGGTCTCCAGTTCCTCGGCGCTCACCTGGCTGCGCCGGTGGATCAGCTCCCCCACCAACCCGGCCTCGAAGAGCTTCCGGTCGGCATCGGCGCGGCGGCGCGCCTGGGACGAGGAAGCGGCGAGCTGGCCGGCCGCGTTCCGCTGCTCCAGCAGGTCGGAACGCGTCTGGTCGAGCAGGCGCCGGAGTTCCGCCTCCTCGGCGCGGAGCTGGAGTTCGGCCTCCCGGGTCTGCTGTTCGAGTTCGGGATTCGAGAGGACCAGCAGCACGGTGTCCTCCTCCACCGGGGTCCCGGGGAGCACGCGGCGTTCCTCGACCCGGCCGCGGGTCTCGGCGGCCAGCCAGCGGATCTGTTCGGGCGGGACCTGGAGGCTGCCCGGTCCCCGGACCTGCCGGACCAGCTCGCCGCGCTCGACCACGCCCGTCCAGACGACCGAGCGGTCCACTTCGGGCGCGCCGGGAGCGATGCTGCCGAGCAGCAGAAACACCGCCAGCAGCGCGGCGGCGCCGCCGCCAGCCAGAATCAGGCGCCGGACGCGGCGTTTCCGCTGCCGGTCGGCGATCTGGAAGTCCACTCCGCCTCCGCCGTCTTCCCCTAGTCGAAGAAGAGTCCCGGCAGCGCCAGGGTCAGGTACGGGATGTAGGTCACGAGCAGCACCGCGCCCGCCCGGATCAGCAGGAACGGCACCGACGCGCGATAGACCTCGCCGAGCGGCCGCTTGAACCGGTAGGAGGCGAGGAACAGGTTCATGCCCACCGGCGGGGTCAGGTAGCCGAGCTCGAGGTTCGTGAGGAAGATGACTCCGAGGTGCAGGGGATCGATGCCGAAGGCGAGTCCGAGCGGCGCGACCAGGGGCACCACGACCACGATGGCCGAGTAGATGTCCATCAGGCAGCCGACGATCAGCAGGAAGATGTTCAGCAGCAACAGGAAGAAGAGCGGGGAGGCCACGAACGACTGCACCCAGTCGATCGCCATCCCCGGGATGTCGGCGAAGATCAGGTAGTTCGTGAGCCCGAGGGCGGCGCCGAGGATGAGCAGCACGCCGCCGATCAGGGTCACCGCGTTGGCCCCGGTGCGGACCAGGTCCGAGAACGTCTTCCCCTCGCGGTGGATCACGAACTCGATGAACAGGGCGTAGAGGACGGTGATCGCGGCGGCCTCCACGAGCGTCGCGATGCCGCCGAGCATCACGCCGATGACCACGAAGGGGATGGACGCCTCCCACTTCGCGGTCCACAGCGCCCGCGCCGCTTCCCCGATCCGGAACGACGAGGTACCTCCCGTGAAGCGTTGGCCCGCGAAGCGCCGGGTCACCAGGATGGTGAACCCGGCCACCAGCACGATCTGGAGGGCCGAGGGGATCAGTCCGGCCACGAACAGCCGCGGGATGTCCACCTCGGCGACGATCGCGTAGAGGATGACGGCGACCGAGGGGGGAATGAGGAGGCCGAGCGAGCCCGCCGCGGTCAGGAGCCCGGTCGCGAACCTGGGGCGGTGGCCGTCGGCGAGCAGCAGGGGGAACATCAGGCCGCCCATCGCCAGGATGGTGACGCCGCTGCCCCCGGTGAAACAGGTGAAGAACGCGGACATCACGATCGCCACCACCGCCACCCCGCCCGGCATCCAGCCGAAGACGCCGCGGAAGAGCACCACGAGGCGCTTGGGCGCGCCGCCCTCCGCGAGGATGTAGCCCGCGAGGGTGAAGAGCGGAATCGTCGGCAGCATGGGCTTCGTGACCATGCTGTAGGCCTCGGCGGGAATCGCCGCGACCGGGTCCCAGTTGCTCCACAGCAGCACCGCGGCAGCGCCGCCGAGCGCCACGAAGATCGGCGCCCCGAACGCCGCGGCGATCAGGATGAGGGCGAGCAGCGGCCATTCGATGCCGTATCCGGTGAGGTCCCACCCGGTGAGCCCCTCGTGGAGCAGCAGGGGAACCGCGAGGCCGAGGACCGCGGTCCAGCGGCCCCAGGCGGTCGGGACCCGCCGCCAGAGCCGCCAGGCGATCAGCAGGAAGCCGACCGGCATGACGGCCACGGCGGCCCAGACCGGGACGCCGAGCGCCAGTTCCCGGCCGCCCTCCCACTCGGCCCGGGTGAGCACCACGCTGGCGTAGGAGAGCGTGACCGACACCACGACCCCGACCGCGCCCGACAGCGACAGGAGGCGCGGCCTCCAGACCTCGGACACCATGCTCGGGCCGGCGCTCAGCGAGAGCAGCTCGCCCCGGCGGGACGCCACCGCCGCCCCCAGGAAGGCGACCCAGAGCGTCAGGTGCTGCACCCACATGAACGAGCCCGGGATGCCCGTCGGATAGACCGGACGGATGAGCGCCTCGGTGATCGGGATCGCCGCCATGAGGACGAGCGCGCCGACGGAGGTCGCGTCCTCGAAGACCGCGAGGCGGCTCCGGGGCGGAGCGGCTGGCTCCGGGGTCGCGGCGGTCCCGTCCGGGAGGGCCCCTGCGGCGTCCGGACTCATGGTTCCCCGGGGCGGATTGCGCGGGTCAGTCCGCGGCGGGGCTACTCATTGGCGGCCCGGTACTCGTCGCGCAGCCGGATCATGCGGTCGAACACCGGAGGGGAGACGAGCTGCTCCCGGACCAGCGGGAAGAGCTTCTCCGCGGTCTCCATCCAGGCGCTTTCGAACGCGGAGGAGGCCTCGATCACCTCGAGACCCCGCGACTTCATCGCCGCGAGCGACTTCCGCTCCTGCTCGCGGTTGGTCTCGCGGAACGATTCCGCCGCCTCGTTGCTCTTGCGGAGCACCACCTCCTGCTGGGACGGGTCGAGCCGTTCCCAACCCTGCTCGTGCACGATGATGGCGCCCTGCAGCGGCGCCCAGGGGAGGTCGTTCATGAACTTGGCCGAGCGGTAGATCTGGGACCCCTCCGCGAGCACGATCGGCAGCGGGACGGCCTCGATGAGTCCGGTCTGGAAGCCGCTCACCAGCTCGACCGAACTGATCTGGACCGGGTCGAAGCCCGACCAGCGCAGGAGATCGAGGACCGTCTGGTCGTTCGAGGCGCCCGCCAGCTTCAGCGCCTGCAGGTCTTCGAGGGTGTTGACGGGGTCGCTCGCGAAGAAGTGGAGCCAGCCCACGTCGGCCCAGGCGATGACCTGGAACCCGTGCCCGCTCAGCGTTTCGGCGATCGCCGGGTTCATGGCCTCCCGGACGTGGTCCCATTCGGGGTAGTCGCGGAACACCATCGGGATGGAGAGCGTCCAGGCGCTCGGGTCCAGTTCGGCGAGTCCCACGTTGGAGACCGCGGCCATCTGGACCTGGCCGAGCCGCATCTTGCTGATCATCGCGGTTTCGTCGCCGGCGGCGCCCCCGGCGATGATGCGGATCCGCACCTCGCCGCCGGTCTCGCGGCCGATCTCGGCGGCCATCTTGTCGAGGATCAGGTGGTAGGCGGACCCCCGGGGCGCGACGGTCGCGAGGCGCAGGTTGACCCGCGCCTCGGCGGCGGCCGCGGGCAGGACGAGGGCGAGAGCCACGAGCGCGACGCTCCGGCCAGCCGGAAGGAACTTTCTGACGTTCGGCATAAGGGAATTCTCTGCTGTTTCTATGGGTTCTGCATGCCGTCGAGGAAATAGTCGTCGACGTTCCTGAGCAGCCACGCGGCCCGCTCCTGCGCCACCTGGTTCAGGAGACGCGCTCCCGGTTCGCTGTCGATGTCGAAATCGAGCGTCTGCCGCAACAGGGTCTCGAATTCCTCCCGGTTGCCGCTCGCGACCGATCCCGTCTCGGCCCAGGTGGACCAGAGCACCGGAGCCCGCGCCGGGCCGATCCCGAGCGCGTGCTCGTAGTACTCGCGTCCCTGGTCGATGGAGCCCCCGATCCGGGACACCTCGTAGATGCTGAGGTAGTCGTAGACCACCCCGTCGTCCACCGTGTCGTCGAGTTCGCGGGACCGGTTCAGCAGGGCGCCCATCAGGGAGAGGTCCGCGGTGGCCTCGGGATTGTCCGTATCCATCGCGATCCAGGCGCCGAGCGCGGTGCCTGTCCACAGCGCCAGGGCGGCGTCGTCGACCTCCAGCTCGGCGGCGGCCGCCTCCGGGTCGCGGCGGAGGCGGGCTTCGATTCCGGGATGGTTCACTTCGAGACCCCGCATGCCGTAGCCCGTGGCGCGGCGGTAGAGCCGGGCGGCGCGCCGCCGCACGGCCTGCTTCTCCTCGAACTGGGTGAAGTCGAGATCGAAGAGGTCCGGCTCCACGAAGCCGTAGGCGAAGAGCAGGAAGCCCTTGGTCGCGCTCAACAGCATCTCCCGGTGCTCGGGGCTCGTCTCCAGCATCGTCTCCATGAGCCAGAGGTTGTTCGCGAGCGGCGCCTTGACGAGGTCGAGGTCATCGTCGGAACGGAGGACGGCCTCGCCCTCGGCGAGCAGTCCCGAAATCGAGTTCACCGCCATGTTGGCGACGAGACTGCACCCCGGCAACCACGTCAGCGCGGCGAGAAGGCCGGCAGCCGGACCGAGCCGCATCCTCCCCGCTCCCACGGTCCTCATGACGGCGGAAGGTTACTCCGCGGGCGGGTTCCGTCCGGCACGCGGACGCCCGCGCCAGCGAGCGGGTAGCCTTGTTCGCCGCATGCGTTCGAACCCTCCTCCTTCTCTTGTGCTTCTGGCCGGGTCCGCCCTGGTGTCGCTGGGGCTGACCGTGTCTCCCGCCGCGGGCGCCGCGGGGCCGGCGAACGTCAATTCTGCCTCCCCGCAGGCTTCCGCCGCCCCGGATCCCATCGTCGGCTCCTGGCGCCCGCGCGAGTACCGCCTCGCGGCCGGAGAGGCGCTTCCGGTGGACGGCCGGATCGTGTTCCTCGCCCGGAGCGACGACGGCAGGCGCGGCGAGTGGTCCGTGACCTTCTTCGTGACCGGCGCGGACGGCGCCGCGGTCCGCGGGTCGGCCGAGGGCGGGGAATGGTCGCGCGATGGAAGGTCTCTGGTGCTCACCCACCAGTACCACCTGTCGGCGGGGGACGCCGCCGGGCCGCTCGCGGCGGCCCCGCTCGCGATGGCGATGCGTTCGGCCGAGGAAGCGGACACGAACCACCGCGAACCCTGCGAGGTCACGGTGGAGGGCGGCCTGCTGACGCTCTTCTTCCCGAGCGGCAACTCGATGACCTTCGAGCGGGTCGAGGGGCTCCGCTAGCCAGTAACATCTTCCGCACGGCAGGGGAACCATCGATGCAAGAGACCACGCTCACGGTCAACGGCAAGACCCACACGGTCGACGTCGATCCGGCGACGCCGCTGCTCTACGTCCTCCGGAACGATCTGGGGCTGCGGGGGCCGCGCTTCGGCTGCGGCCTCGCCCAGTGCGGGACGTGCACGGTGCTGATGGACGGGCGCCCGATCCGTTCGTGCATCCTGCCGGTCTCCCGGACCCGGGGCGAGATCACGACCCTGGAGGGACTGCCCGAGGACGGAAAGCTGCACCCCGTGCAGCAGGCCTGGATCGACGAGCAGGTGCCGCAGTGCGGGTTCTGCCAGAACGGCCAGATCCTCACCGCCGCGGCGCTGCTCGACACCAACCCGAACCCGTCCGACGACGAGATCCGCCGGGGCATGAACCCGATCCTCTGCCGCTGCATGACCTACTTCCGGATCCAGTCGGCGGTGAAGCGCGCCGCGGCCGCCATGGCCGAGACCGAGGCGGACCGATGAGCGGCGGGCGCGACATGAGCGCAATCGACCGCGCCCTCGGGCGCTGGGAGGGGACCGCTTCCCGGCGCGACTTCCTCAAGTCCTCGGGCCTCTTCGTCTTCGGCCTGAGCGCCCTGGGCGCCGCCGGCGAAGGCCTCGCGGCCCAGCCCGCGGCCGACGGCCCCTATCCCGATCCCGACTTCCTCCAGCTCGACTCGTGG
This sequence comes from Acidobacteriota bacterium, assembly GCA_022828085.1. Lineage (GTDB taxonomy): Bacteria > Acidobacteriota > Vicinamibacteria > Marinacidobacterales > Marinacidobacteraceae > Marinacidobacterium. The sequence goes on from JAJEIY010000036.1 coordinate 170,736, forward strand.
CTCGTCGTCCACCCGGACGGCAGCGCGACCTTCTACGTCGGCAAGACCGACGGCGGCCAGGGGACCGGGACCGCCACCCGGCAGATGATGTGCGACGAGCTCGACCTCGCCTTCGACCGGGCGACGGTGGTCATGGGACGCACCGACCTGACCGTGGACCAGGGCGGCTCGGGCGGCTCGGACGCGATCGAGCGCGACGCCATGGTGGGGCGCCGGATCGCGGCGGAGGCCCGGCGGGTGCTGCTGGAGATGGCGTCCGAGCGCTTCGGCGCGCCGGTGGAGGACCTTCGGGTGAGCGAGGGGGTGATCTCGCGCGCGAGCGATCCCTCGCAGACGGTCACCTACGGGGAGCTGGTGGGCGGCCGGCGCTTCGACGTCGCGCTGACCGGCGCCAACATCAACCAGACCGCCGGCGTCGCGAGCATCAAGCCGGTGCAGGACCTGAAGCTGGTCGGCCAGTCGATCCCGCGCTACGACATCCCCGCCAAGGTGGACGGATCGTTCGAGTGGGCCGTCGACGTCAACCTCCCCGGGATGGTCCACGCCCGGAACGTGCGTCCGCCCTTCGCGGGCGCGACGCTGACCGGCGTCGACGAGTCCTCGGTGAGCGGGATGCCCGGCTTCCTCCGGGTGGTGCGCGAGGGGAACTACGTCGCGGTGGTGTGCGAGCGCGAGGAACAGGCGATCGAGGCCGCGGAGGGCCTGGCGGTCACCTGGGAGAAGCCCGCCACGGCGCCGTTCCCGGCATCGGACGACCTCTTCGACTACCTGCGGAGCGCGGAGCCGGAGCCGAACCCGGGCGGACGCTGGGCGGCGGAGGTCGAGGGCGATCCCGACGCGGCGCTGGCGGGCGCCGCGACCGTCGTCGAAGCCGCCTACGACGTTCCCTTCCAGGGACATACGGCGATCGGGCCCGCCCACGCGCTGGCCGATCCTTCGGACGGCCAGATGACGATCTACACGAACGACATGAAGCCGTACAGCCACCGGACCGGGATCGCCGAATTCCTGGGCATGCCGCCGGAGCGGGTGCGGGTGATCTGGATGGAGGGCCCGCAGCTCTACGGGCGCACGGCGGCGGACGACGCGGGTTTCGAGGCCGCCTACCTCGCGAAGGAACTGGGGCGCCCCGTCCGGGTCCAGTGGATGAGGCACGAGGAGACGGCGTGGGACACCAAGGGTCCCGCCTTCGCCATCGACCTCCGGGGGGGACTCGATGCGGACGGCAGCCTGGTCGCGATGGACTATCAGGGCCGGATCGCCAACTACGCGCACGTCGGCTACAACCAGGCCCGGACGGTGCTCATCGCGCAACTGATGGGCCTCCGGCCCGAGCGGCCGGCGCCCGGGGGCGCCGGCGGGCCGGACGCCATGTACCACGTCCCGCACCGGCGCGAGGAGACGCGCGCGGTCCGCCTCCCGCTGGTCTTCGAGACGCCGCTCCGCACCGGGAACCTCCGCGACCCGAACGGCCCGCAGATCACGTTCGCCGCGGAGTCGTTCATCGACGAGCTGGCCGCGGCCGCGGATGCGGACCCGGTGGAGTTCCGGCTGCGCCTCCTGCGGCGCGCCTCGGACGACGACGAGATCTTCCGCCGGGCGCGCTCGATCGCGGTGGTCGAAGCGGCCGCCAAGGCCTACGGCTGGGATGCCCGGCCGTCACCCGCCCGAGTGGGCAGCGGGCGTCTGCTCACCGGGCGGGGCATCGCCTACGCCTACCGCGCCCGCACCACCGTCGCCGTGATCGCCGAAGTCGAGGTGGACCGCGAGACCGGGCAAGTGCGCGTCCCGCGAATGGTGTGCGCCCACGACTGCGGCCTCGTGATCAACCCGGACGGCCTCGAGAACACCATCCAGGGGAACCTCCTGCACGGCATCAGCCGGACGCTCTTCGAGGAAGTCCGGTTCGACGGCGAAAAGGTCACGAGCGTCGACTGGCGCACGCATCCGACCCTCACCCACCGCGACGCCCCCGAGCGCATCGACATCGTGGTGGTGAACGGCGACCCGAACCCCGACCGCCCGGACCTCAAGCCCTACGGAGCCGGCGAACCCTCCCACAAGCCCGTCCCCGCGGCCATCGCGAACGCCGTCCACGACGCCACGGGCGTCCGGATGCGCCGCCTCCCGCTCCGCCCGGAACGCGTCCTCGCGGAGCTGCAAGCCGCCGGGATCTAGCCCGCGCAGGGCCCCTCGGCCCTATCGCGCGTACGGCTTGGAACGCCGGTCTCCGACCGGCACCGCGGCCCGCAGGGCCGCGAAACCGCACACCGCCGACCAGCGACGGGCGCGGCGCGTAGCCCGGAGCGTCCGGACCCTCAGCGGTATCCGCGCGCTTCGAGCGCCTCGCCGAGTTCCGGTGACACGTCCGGACCCGGAGCGCCACCACCCTCGTTCTCCTGCCGCCACGCCACCGTCTGGATCCGCCGTGTCTCCAGTTGCGCCTTCAGCGGCTCCATCGAAAAGCGCGCCTGCTCATAGACGTTCTCGGCCTCGTTGGGGTCCCGAACGAGGTTGAACAGCGCGAACAGGGGGGCTTCCTGGCCGGGAACCGGAATGCGCAGCATCCGCAGCCGGCCGTCGTAGACGCCGAAGAGCCCGCGCTCGGACTGCGCGTAGAGACGCCGGTGGGGACGCGGGTCGTCTCCGAGCAGCGCCGGAACCAGCGACTTGCCGATCGTCCCCAACGGCAGGGTGTCCGCGGGCGGCACGCCGATCAGCTCGAGGGCCGTGGGGCCGACGTCGCCGAGGCCCACCGCCGATCCGAAACGCGTTTCGGTGGGGACCCGGCTCCCGTCCCCGCCGGGCCAGCCGACCAGCAGCGGCACCTCGAGCGTCTCCCGGAACAGGGTGCGCGGGGACTCGAAGGGGGGGCCGTGTTCCCCGAGCGACTCGCCGTGCAACCCGGCCACCACGAACAGCGTCCTGCCTCGCAGCGGACCGGACGCCACGCTCGCGAGCACGGCGCCGGCCGCGCGGTCCACCGACCGGATGGAGGCGTCGTAGCCGTCCGCCAGCTCCCCGTAGCCGGCGCCGGGAGCGACCGCCGCGGTCGGCTGGGCCCCGCCCCGGAACCGCGGGCCGGCGGGGGTCATCGTGTCGCTCCGGACGGCGCTCAGGTCCTCTTCCGGCGGCGCGTGCGGCCGGGCGGGCGCGGCGAAGTGGAGCCAGAGGAACACGGGGGCGGCTTCGGTGGCCGCTCCCAGCGCCTCGATCCCGAAGTCCCGCACGCGACCGGTGGCGGCGGCCCCGTCGCCCCAGTGCTCGCGGAACTCGTCGAAACCGCTCCCGAAGCCGAGCTCGGCGGCGAGCGCGGGATGACTGACCGCGGCGAGGGTCCGGTAGCCGTGCTCGCGCAACCGGGCCGCGAGGGTGGCGCCCTCGAGCAGCCGGGCGGGCTCCCCCCGAGTGCTCCGGCTCGGGTCCACCCCGGTGAGAATCGCCGCCGCGGCGCGCCCGGTCTCGGGCCAGGGGGTCAACGCTTCGAGGAACACCGCCCCCGACGCCCCGAACAGGTCGAGGTTCGGACTGATGTTGCGCGGATAGCCGTAGATCCCGAGGTGGTCGGCGCGCAGTGAGGAGACGGTGACCAGGACCAGGTTGGAGCGCTCGGTGGGAACCTGCGGCCCCGAATCGCCGCACGCCGCCGCGGTGAGCGCGGCCAGCGCCGCCGCCGCGAGGCGAACCGGCCAGACGTTCATCGACCCTCCGCCCCGGCCCGGATCTCGATACGGCGGGCCCCGTTCGCTTCCCGAACGAGACGCACCCGCGTCGCGTCCGCCCGCCGGTACGGTCCGAGCCGTTCCGGCCACTCGACGATCACCACCGCATCCTCTTCCTCCATCTCCTCGATGCCGAGTTCCCGGAGTTCCTCGGGGCGCTCGATCCGGTAGAGGTCCAGGTGGTACACCGGGCGCGCTCCCTCTCCGTAGCGTGACACCAGGGCGAAGGTCGGACTCGTGACCTGCCGGGGGTCCACGCCGTAGTGCCGCGCGAGCCCCTTGGCGAAGACGGTCTTCCCGGCGCCCAGATCTCCCTCGAGATAGAAGGCCCGGCAAGCGGGTTCGCGGGCCGCGAGGCGGGCCCCCGCTTCGAGCGTGTCCTCCGGGCTGCGGCTGGCGACGGCGTCCGCCGACGCCGGGGAGGCCGTCACGGCGACACCTCCCGGCGCAACCGGTGCACCGCCCGGCCCAGGTGGGCGGCCACGCCGGATGCGGTGACCGCGTCTTCCCCGCTGCTCTTGCGGGCTTCCCCCCCGGCGAGTCCGTGCAGGAACACGCCCGCGGAGAGCGCTTCGAGCGGGGCCAGGCGGCGGGCGAGCAGCGCTCCCACCACTCCGGTGAGGACGTCGCCGGAGCCGCCCGCGGCGAGTTCGGGCCCGCCGGAACGGTTCACGAACACGGCGCCGCGCGGGTCGGCGATGAGCGTCCCCGGTCCCTTGAGGGCCACCGCGGCTTCGGTTTCCCGGGCGAGGCGCCGGGCCGCCCGCAGGCGGTCTTCCTGAACCTCCGCGCTGGTCAGCCCGAGCAGCCGGGCGGCTTCTCCCGGATGGGGCGTCAGCGCCAGTCCCGGCCGCTGGGCGAGGCGCGAGGCCCTGTCGGCCCACGCGTTCAGCCCGTCGGCGTCCAGCACGAGCGGCAGCGAGGTGGTGAGGACGATCCGGCGCACCGCCTCCTTCGTTTCCTCGCCGCTGCCGAGGCCCGGCCCGAGCGCGATCGCATCGCCGGCGAACCGCGCGATCTCCGGTACCCCGTCGAGGGACATCTCCCCTTCGCCGGACGCGGGCAGCGGCAGCCGCATCGCCTCCGGAGGCAGCTCCGTCAGCCCGTCGGCCGGGCCCGCAACGGTCAGCAGACCGACGCCCGCGGACAGGGCGCCCTGCGCCGCGAGCGCCGCAGCGCCGGGCATGCGCCGGGAGCCCGCAACGAGCAGCAGTCGGCCGAGTTGTCCCTTGTGGACGCCGGGCGCCCGCGCGGGGAAGAAGGGCGCCACCCGGCGTTCGTCGTTGGTCCGGACTCCCGCGGTGCCGGCGTTCAGCCAGACGCGCGGGATCCCGATCTCCGCGACCCGGATCTCCCCGCAGGCGGCGCTCGCCGGATAGACGAAATGGCAGATCTTCGGCGCGGCGAGCGCCACCGTGAGATCGGCGCGAAAGCAGAGGTCGGGCGCCGCCCCCGTATCCGCGGAAAGGCCGGTCGGGATGTCCACCGCGATCCGGACCGCGTCCCGGAACCGTCCGACGTGATCCAGGTCGGCGATCACCCGGGCGGCAAGCCCCCGGAGCGGGCCGGAACTCCCCGTCCCCAGGATCGCGTCCACGATGACCCCGGGGCGGGGGGCGGCGAGGCCGTCGGGGCCGGTCTGCCGGAGCGCCCATTCCCAGGTGGCTTCGTCCGGGCAGGGCACGACATGGAGGGCAAGTTGCATCGCGGTCTCGTAGTTCGCCTTCGTTTCTCCGGTGAGCCGTTCCGGGTCGGCCAGCAGCACGGCGGTGCCCCGCAGTCCGCGCGCCGCCAGCGCCCGTAACGCCACCAGGCCGTCGCCCCCGTTGCCGCCGCGCCCGCAGAGGATGAGGATCCGCCGGCCGCCCGCGCCCGATTCGGCGGCGACGATGTCGGCCACCGCCCGCCCCGCGTTTTCCATCAGGACGCGCGCCGGAACCCCGGCCTCCTCGATGGTGTGGCGGTCCGCGTCGCGCATCTGCTGCGCGGTCAGCACGTCCATGGCGTCCATTGTAGGAAAGGGGCCGGGAGGCGCTCCGCGTACCCTTTTCGCCCGTGACGCTCTACTTCCCGGAATCGCTGGTCCGCGAAGCCCTTCCGATGCGGGACGCCCTGGACGCGGTCGAGGAGGTCTTCCGGGAGCTCGGCGAGGGGGGAGCCCAGAACCGGCCCCGGCAGCGGGTCCGGGTCCCGGGCCGGATGCTGCACACGATGAGCGCCTCGAGTGCCGCGCTCGGCTACCTGGGGCTCAAGACCTACCTGACGGCCCGGGACGGCATGCGCTTCGTGCTCCTTCTCTTCGACCAGGAGACCGGATCGCTTGCCGCAATCATGGAAGCCGACGCCCTCGGGCAGATCCGGACCGGCGCCGCCACCGGGGTCGCTGCGGACTACCTGGCCGCTCCCGGCGCGTCCACCGCGGGGATCGTGGGGTGCGGAACCCAGGCCGAAACGCAGTTGGAAGCCCTCGCGCTGGTGCGCCCGCTCACCCGGGTGGAGGCGTTTTGCCGCAATCCCGAACGGCGAGCCCGGTTCGCCCGGAAGATGTCCGGCCGGCTCGGCGTGGAGGTCGTAGCGGCGCCCAGCGGGGAGGCGGCGGTCCGCGGCAAACCCATCGTGATCGCGGTCACGAATGCCGCCGAGCCGGTCGTCCGGGGCGCGTGGCTCGCCGCGGGCGCCTTCGTGGCGGCGGCGGGAGGAAACTCGCTCGGGCGACGGGAACTCGACGGCGCCGCGGTGCGTCACGCCGGCCGCATCGTGGTGGACGACCGGGAGCAGGCACGGATCGAGTGCGGCGATCTGGCGCCGCTCGTCGCCGCCGGGGAGTTGCGGTGGGACGACCTGGAGACGATCGGCGAGGTGGTGGCGGCCGGAAAGGGGAGCGCGGCGGCAGGGCCGGCGCTGTTCGAGTCCCAGGGAATCGCCGCCGAGGACATCGCGGCGGCGGCGGTCGTGTACCGGCGCGCGAAGGCCGATGCGACGGCGTTCCCGGCCGGAACGGGATAAGCGGATAGAATCGCCCCATGACTTCCTTCCTGTGGGTCCCGGTCCTCCTGGTCGGCCCCTTCGGGGCGACCGAACTCCTGATCATCCTGGGGATCGTCATCCTCATCTTCGGGGGTTCGCGGCTTCCCCAGCTCGGGAAGGGTCTCGGAGCCGGAATTCGGAACTTCCGGAACTCCATGAAGAGCGTCACGAACCCGGATGCCGGTTCCGACGACGACTCCTCCTCCGACAAGAACGCCGACTGAGCGACTGCCGGCGCCGCGTGGGGAGTCCCTCCGGCCGCCGATAGACCGCACGGTTTCGCCTCGCTGCGCTCGGCGATGCCGGCCGGAGGCCGGCGCGCCGGCTAGACCACGACCCGCAACCCGTCGTGGGCCCGCTCGAACGCCAGGCCGGTCGCGCCCAGAACGTCCTCGCCGGTGTGCACCAGGAGCACCCGGCGGGCTGTGATCCGGGACGCCGCCTCCTCCAGCTCCCGATGGGAGGTGTGACCGGGAAGCGCTTCGAGTGACGTGCACTCGTGGATCAGGAGGTCGGCCGCCGCCGACTCGGCGATCAGTTCGTCGCTGAAGGCGGTGTCGCCCGAATAGACGACGGTCCGGCCGCCGAGGTCCAGCTTCCACGAAAACGCCCAGGCTTCGGGCTGGTGGCGCGCCGCCAGGGCCCGGGCGAAGCCGCCTTCCAGGGCCGCCGGCAGGCCGATGGTCTCGCCGGGGAGCGCCTCCGTGATCTCTTCCTCGAACGGGATGGACAGATCGCGGTAGAGGCAATCCCGGAGCGCCGCCAGCCGTTCCCGCGCGCCCGGAGGGGCGATGATCCGGAGCGGTTCGCTGCGTCCGCTCCGCATCGCGTCGAGTTCGAGAAACGGGACCCCCCCGTAGTGGTCTCCGTGGAAGTGGCTCAGCACCACGGCCCCGAGATCGTCGCTCGTGAGCCCCTCGGCGCGGAGGGCGGCGTGGCACCCCGGACCGGCGTCCAGCAGGAGCCCCAGCCGGCTGCCGAGCGCCCGCACGAAGATCGCGGCCTGGCGCTTCCCGCCGGCGCCGAAGGCGTCGCCCGTCCCGAGAAAGCGCACCTCGACTCCCTCACCGGCGCTCTCGGGTCCGGCCGGCCGGGGATCCCGCGCCACCCGCTGGCAGCTCCGGCAGACGAAGGGTCGCCGCCCGTCGCCTTCCGCCTGCGGGTCCAGCGCGCGGTCACAGCGCCGGCAGCACTCCAGCCGGGGCGGCGGAAGCGCGGCCGCATGCCGTTCGAGCATCTCCGCGACGAACGCCACGATGCGTTCCCGGTCCCCCGCGGCGAAGAGCCGGGAGTCCTCGAGCGGGTCCTCGTCCGGCCGCGGCCGGGCGCTGAGGCGGACCTCGACGGTCCGGCCGGAACCGTCGTCCTCGTCGGGGTCGGCGAGGATCCGGATTTCGAGCAAATTTCCCGCGGTCAGCCCCCGGCGCTCGCGGGCAGAAAGGCGAGATCGCGGTCCGGATCGAACGGCGTCGCGAGACCGGCGGGCCGGTAGCCGCGGAGGTCCACCGCCACCCGGCGGTATCCGAGACCCAGCAGGCGCTCCGCAAGGTGGCCCCCGACCTCCGTGCCGAGGGCGCGGGCAATCTCTCCGGGCGGCAGCTCGATGCGTGCGAGGTCCCCGTGGTGGCGGACCCGGAAGGCGGAGAAACCGAGCTCCCGGAGCGCCTCTTCACCGGCCTCGACCTGGTTCAGGACCCCCGCGTCGATCTGGATCGTGCCGGGAACGCGGGAGGCGAGACATGCTGACGCCGGTTCCTCGGCCACCGGCAGGCCCAGTTCGCGGGCCAGCGTCCGGACGGCCGCCTTGCCGATTCCGGCCTCGAGGAACGGCGAGCGGACGCCGTGGAGCGCCGCCGCGCGCCGTCCCGGGCGGATGTCCCCCACGTCGCCGGCGTTCGTGCCGTCCAGGACGGCGGCGAAGCCGCGCGCGTCGGCGACCTCCCGCAGCAGGCCGTAGAGCTCGTTCTTGCAGTGGAAGCAGCGATCCGCACCGTTCCGGCGGTAGTCCGCGGAGGCCAACTCGTCCGTCGCGAGCCACTCATGGGGCATGGGATGGGCGCGGAGGACCGACTCGACGAGCCCCTGCTGATGACGGGAGAGGCTCGCGCTCACGCCGGTGACCGCCAGGCTGCGCTCCCCGAGCGCCAGGTGGGACAGGACCGCCAGCGTCGCGCTGTCCACCCCGCCGCTGAGCGCCACGACCGCCGAGCCCTCCGCCTTGAGAGCGGCCAGCAGGGTGTCCCGCGCCTCAGGCACCGTCGGCCCTCCAGTCGCCGCTCGCCCCGCCGCTCTTCTCGAGGAGGCGGACCGGCCCGATCACCATCGCCCGGTCCGCGGCCTTCAGCATGTCGTAGACCGTGAGGGCAGCCACACAAGCCGCGGTGAGCGCCTCCATCTCCGCCCCGGTGGAGGCCCGGCAACGGATCCGGGACACGATGCGGACCCCGGTCTCCTCGAACGCCGCCGAGACCTCGGCGTGGTCGAGGGGCAGGGGATGGCACAGCGGGATCAGGGTGGCGCAGGACTTCGCCGCCTGAATCCCGGCGAGGCGCGCGGTGTCCAGCACGCTGCCCTTGGGTGCGTTCCCGCGGCGCGCCATCTCGAGCGCCTCCTCCGAGACCTTCACGAAGGCTTCGGCGGCGGCTTCGCGCGCGGTGACGGGTTTGGCTCCCACGTCCACCATGCGCGCGCTTCCCCCGGAATCCACATGGCTGAGGGGCGCCGCGGACGCCGCGCGCTCAGAACCGCCGGAACTCATCGGCGGGGATCATGCCACCCGGCCCCGGCGTCCGGAAACCCGGGGAGCGGTTGCGCTTCGACGCTCGCTCCGGCGGGCATCGCCTCCGTGTCCTCCGGCACGATCACGAGGGCGTTGGCGAGCGCCACCGCCGCGATGTCGCCCGATCCCTGGGAGCGGATCGGCCGCGCCGTCAGGGTCCCGTCGTCCGCGACCCCCACCCGGGCGGGCAGGAAGGCGCGCCGCGGTCCGCTCCCCCTGACCGGGGCGAGCAGGCGCACCGATGGGCGCGGCGGCCTCGCATCGGCGACCCCCTGCATCGCGTCGAGGGCCGGACGGGCGAAGACTTCGAAGGTGGTGAGCGCCGAAACCGGATTGCCGGGCAGGCCGAAGACGAGGACCGGAGGGGCGTCCCCGGTGATCCCGAAGACGAAAGGCTTGCCGGGACGGATGGCGACCGCGGTCACCAGGAGCCGGACCCCGGCCCGTTCGAGCACCGGCTCGACGTAGTCGTAGCGCCCCATGGACACGCCGCCGCTGATGAAGAGCACGTCCGCGGCGAGGCCGGAAGCAACTGTCGCGGCAAGGTGGTCGGGATCATCGGCGGCGAACCCCAACCGCCGGACCGGGAGTCCCAGGGCGCGGCAGCGGGCGGCGATCAGGTGGCTGTTCGCGTCCCGGATTTCCGCGGGCCGCGGTCTGGCGGTCCGCGGATGCCGGAGTTCGTCGCCCGTGGAGAACACGGCGATCCGGGGCCGCCGGGCGACCTCCACCCGGACCTTGCCGACGGTGGCGAGGAGCCCCACGGCCGCCGGCGAAACCCGGACGCCGGCCTTGAGGAGCTTCGCACCCCGCAGAACCTCGGCGCCCCGGGCGGTGACCCGGTTCCCCGGCTCGACGGCGGGCGGCGTCCTTCCCGGAGCCGGCCACACGACGAAGTCGCCGTCGCGAACGGTGTCCTCCACCATGATGGCGGCGTCCGCGCCCTCCGGCAGCGGGGCGCCCGTCATGATGGCCGCCGCTTCTCCCGGGCCCAACCGGACCTTCGGCATCGTCCCCGCGGGGATGTGGTCGACGACCCGCAGCCGGCCGCCGCCCGCGAGGCAGGCGGCGCGGACGGCGTAACCGTCCACCGCCGAGCGGTGGAAGGGGGGCAGGTCCCGGTCCGCGAAGACGTCCTCCCGGAGCACCCGCCCCCGGGCCGCTCCGAGCCCGACCGTCTCGGCCGGCAGGCGCGGAGCCCGTTCGAGGATCCGGCGGAGCGCTTCCTCGACCGAAATCAAGGATGTCTCGGGATCCCGGCGGTCAGGCGTCCGTCGTGAAGCTGGCGACCGCCTGATCTTCGGTCTCGAACACCTCGAACAACGGCAGCACCCGGGCGACGTTCATCACGTGAACGACGCGCTCCCGCGGGTGGAGGGCCTTGAGGGCGCCGCCCGCGCGGGCGACGCGCCGGGCGGCCGCGACGAGTTCGCCGAGGCCCGCGCTGTCGATCGCGCTGACCCCGCTGAGATCGACGACGATTCGGGTGCGGCCCGAGTCGAGGAGCACGTCCACGGCCTCCCTAAGCTCCTGGTCACCGTGGCCGTCCACCAGGCGGCCGTTCAATTGCAGCAACGAGACGCCGCCCCGTTCCCTCAGGTCAAGTTGCATCGGGCTACCCGATCAGGTCGTTGAGCGCCTGGCGGTCGATACGGATCTCGTAGCGCTCGCCCGCGGCCCCGACGAACGCGGCCCAGATCCGCTGTTTCTTCTCTTCGGCCATCTGCGCCCGGAACGGCTCCTGCTGCTCTTCGAACGTCGCCTCGGCGAAACCCTCTTTTCCGTTGATCCGGATGACGGCGTAGCCGCGGTCCGCCTCCAGCGGGCCGACGAGGTCTCCGACCTCGGCGCCGAAGACCGTCTCCTCGTGGTCGGGGAGCATTCCGGCGATCCCGAGCGGACTGCCGCGGAACCAGCGATCCAGGGGCGTGGGATCGGTTTCGACGGTCCGGCCGCCGGCGACCCGGTCCCGAAGCGCCTGTCCGGCCTCCTCAGCCAGGGAACGGGCCCGCTCTTCCTCGAGTTCGGCAATCACCTGCTCGCGAATGTCCTCGAACTCGGGGACGTGGGGCGGCCGTTCCTCGAGGACTTCCACGAATCCGTAGCCGGTCGGCAGCCGGACCGGGCCGCCCACCGCTCCGATTTCGAGTTCGAAGGCGAGCGTGGAGAGTGCCGCCGACCCGGCCCCGGCAACCGATTCCCCGGCGGCGAAGAAGTCCGATTCCTGCGGGATCAGCAGCGGGTGGTCGCGGGTCAGTTCGTCCAGCGAATCGGCGCCCGCGACGAGCCCCTCCAGTTCGAGGGCCCGCTCGGTGAGGAGATCGCCGGCCTTTCCCTGCCGCAGGCGGCTTTCGATCTCGCCCTCCACTTCGCTCAACTCCCGGGTCTCCGCGGGTTGGCGGCTGTCGAGCCGCACCACGTGCCAGCCGTAGTCGGTGCGGACGGGATCGCTGATCTCGCCCGGCATCATGCTGAAGACCGCTTCCGAGAACTCGGGCACCATTTCCTCCGGGCCGAAGACGCCGAGGGCTCCCCCCGCTTCCCGGGTCGCTTCGTCAGCGGAATAGGTCCGCGCGAGTTCCGCGAAGTCTTCGCCGGTGCGCGCCCGCTCGGCGAGCCGGGACGCGAGGGTGCGGGTGGCGTCCTCATCGCTTTCCGTCTCCGCCTGCAGCAGGATGTGACTGGCTTCCGCCTGCTCCCCCGTCTGGTACTGGAACAGGTTGCGGTTGTAGTAGCGCTGGATCTCGCGCTGCCGGACCGAGACCTCCTCGGCGAGGATCTGCTCGGAGAGCGTCAGGTAGCGGATCCGCCGCTGCTCCGGGACCTCGAACGCCGCCGGTTCCGCCTCGTATCGCTCGCGCGCCTCCGCCTCGGTGACCTCCACGTCGCCGCGCCGGCTGTCTACGGTCAGGAACCAGACGTCGAGCGAGGCGCTCTCGTTGCGGCGCCGGTATTCCTCCCTCAGTTCCAGGTCGGACACGTGCGGTGACTCGGTGACCAGCGACCGGAGCTTCTCGGTCATCAGGTCGGACCGCACGGAATCCTCGAAGTCCCGCGGGTTCAGCCGGGCGGCGCGCAGCATGGCGAGATAGGCGTCCCGGCCGATGAAGACCCCGTTCTCCTGAAAGGTGGGAGAGGTGGCGATGCTGGTTCCGACTTCGGCGTTGGTGACCTCGATTCCGAGACGTTCCGCTTCCCGGACCAGCACCTGGCTGCGCACGAGCTCGCCCACGACCTGCTCCGGAATGCCGAGTTGACGGGCCAGGGCGGGAGAGAAGTCGCCGCCGCTCTGTTCCTGGTACATGCGCGCGACGTTCCGATACCGGTCCAGGAAGGTCGATGCCGGGATCGCCTCGCCATCTACCCAGGCGACGCCGCGGCGCATCGCGGCAGTGGCCGGGTCTCCCATGAAGTCCGGGAAATAGAGGGCGACGAACGCCAGGATGACCAGAGCGAGCAGGCCGGCGCCGACGAACCAGCCGACCGACCGGCGGTCGCGGAAATACTCAAGGATCATGGCAACCGGCCATGGTACCGCCGAGGGCTGCCGGCCGGCAAACCCGGACGAGAAAACGCACGGCTTGAGACTGTCACGATCGCGGTTTCACTGGTACTCTCTCGCCGCATTTCCCGTCCCGGTCTTCCTGAAATCCTCGACCCAGTGCCGCTACCCGGCCTCGCCTGATGCTCAAATACCTACTCAGTCTCTTCTCGGTTGATCTCGCGGTAGATCTCGGGACCGCCAACACCCTCATCTATACCCAGGATTCGGGCATCATCCTCCGCGAGCCGTCGGTGGTGGCCATGAACACGGTCACCAAGCGGGTGGAGGCGGTCGGGGCCGAGGCGTACGACATGGTCGGCAAGACCCCCGACCACATCAAGGCGATCCGTCCGATGCAGGACGGGGTGATCGCCGATTTCGAGGCGGCGGAGCGGATGATCAGCCACTTCGTCCAGAAGGCGTTGGGACGGCGGCGCTGGGCGGCGCCCCGGATGGTGGTCGGCGTGCCTCTCAGGATCACCCCCGTGGAGCGGCGCGCGGTCCGCGACAGCGTCCTCCGGGCGCGGGCCAGCGAGGTGTTCCTGGTCCAACAGCCGATCGCGGCCGCCATCGGCGCGGGACTCGACGTCACCACTCCGATCGGCTGCTGCGTGGTGGATATCGGCGGGGGCACGACCGACATCGCGGTCATCTCGCTCTCGGGGATCGCGGCCGGCACGTCGGTGCGCGCCGCGGGCGACATGTTCACGCAGGGGATCATCGAACACCTGCGGCGGGCCCATGGACTGCTGGTCGGCGAGCGGACGGGCGAGCGGATCAAGATGGCGCTCGGGAGCGCCCGGCCCGGAATGCAGGCGCGCAGCATGGAAATCCGCGGGCGGGACCTGTCGCGGATGTCCCCGGCCACGCTGACGGTGACCGATCAGGACATCCGGGAGGGTCTGAGCGGTCCGCTGCACCAGCTTCTCACCGCCGTGGCGAACGTGCTCGAGAAGGTGGAACCCGAACTTTCCGCGGACCTGGTGGAAAACGGGATTCTGCTGACGGGCGGCGGCGCGCTCCTCGAGGGGTTGCCGGAGCTGCTCGCCGACGAGACGAACCTGGCGGTCAAGGTGGCCGAGCACCCGCTCGACTGCGTCGTGAACGGGGCCGGCGTCATGCTGGAGCGCATGGACCTGCTCCAGCAGGTCTCCCGGCACGACGCCTGAGCCCGGCGGGCTAACCTAGTTTCAACGATGCAATCACCAAGGCCGGCCTGAAGGAGGAAAGCAGCCACCGGTGCCCGGGAAACGTGGCCACGGAATCCTCCTGGGGATCGTGTTGGCCGCCAACTTCCTGGGACTGACCTTTCAGGTGCGGAGCGGGATCGGCGTTCCGATTCGGGACGGCCTGGCCGCCGTCTTCGGCGGGGGCCAGAGTTTCGTGGTCAACTCGACGCGCGCGGTGTCGTCGTGGGCGGAGACCGTGGGAGATGCGCACGAGATGCGGCTGGCCCGCGACGCGTTGCGCGACCGGGTGGCCCGGCTGGAGTGGGAACTGACCGTCCAGCGGGGGATGCTCGAGCGGGCGCGCGGGTTCACAAGCCTGGATGCCGCGGCCATGGACCTGGGCGAGCCGGTTTCCGGCGAGGTCGTCGGTGTCAGCGCATCGCCGCTGGATCGCACCGTCACCGTGAACCGCGGCAGCCGGCACGGCATCGAGCGCGATGCGCCGGTGATGGCCGCCAGCGGGCTCGTGGGGCGGATCGTGGCGGTCGGGCCCGGGGTCAGCCAGGTCGAGCTGCTGTCGGCTTCGACCGCGGCCGTCGCCGTCATCACATCCTCCAGTCGCACCCGCGGAGTGGTCCGGGCCGCCGCGGCGGAGGACGGCGCGAGGGGCTACGAACTGCATTTCGTGCCGGTAGGACAGGCGATCGCCATCGGCGAAGAGGTGATTTCGAGCGGGCTCGATCAGCTGTATCCCAAGGGGCTCCTGGTGGGGCGGGTGGCGGCGGTCCATGAGGGCGCCGGTCTGCTCCTCGCAATCGCCGTCGAGCCGGCCGTGGATTTCAACACCCTCGAACGGGTGTTCGTGCTGCCGCGCCAGGCCGATTTCGGGCTGGCCCCCGAGCCCTGACGCCGCGCCATGAGCTATGCGCGAGCCGCCGTCGCGGTGGTTGCCGCCTTTCTGCTCCAGACCGCGGTACTGCCGCTCACCGTGGGCGAAGGGGTGACGCCGGATTTCCTGCTCGCCACCGCCGCGGCGGTGGCGCTGCTCGCGGGGACCGGTCCGGCCATCGGATTTGGTCTCGCGACGGGGCTCTTGCAGGATTCGTTCTCAGGTGGTCTTCTCGGCATGAATGGTTTTTCGAAGCCCCTGGTCGTCTTCCTGGCGGCGCGCGGACGCGAGCACCCTCCGCTGGACACGCGGGCGGGGATTCCGCTGCTGCTTGTGTTTGCCGCCGCCGCCGATCTGGCGATTCTCTGGGCCCTTGGCGAAGTCGCCGGATTCACCGCGATTCCCGCCCGGGAACTGGGGGCGGCCGCCTACGGCATCCCCATCACGGTGATCTACGGACTTCTGGTGGTCCGGTTCCTCAAGCCCCGGCCGGCGGGGTACGGGGCGCCATGAGGCGCTTGCCGGGCGCATCGTGATCCACGCCGAGTACCTCGCCCGTATCCGCCGGCGGCTGACGCTGGCGCGCTACCCGCTCTGGGCATTCGTCATCCTGTTGACCGTCCGCTTCTGGCAGCTCCAGATCGTGCGGGGCGAGGAGTTCAGCAGTCTCGCCCGGGACAACTATCTCCAGACCGAACGTCACCGCGCTCCCCGGGGACTGGTCGTCGACCGGGGTGGGCAGGTCCTCGCCCGGAGCGAGCCGTCGTTCACCCTGCTTGCCGACCAGGCCGGACTCCGCCAGCTCGAGGACCTGGGGCTTCTCGCGGTGGAGGACGAGGAGCGTGCCGGGCTGGAGGCGCGGGCGGCCCGCGGCCCGGCTGTGGTGCGCTCCGGGATTCCGTTCGCCGAAGCGGCCTTCTTCGAAGCGCGCCGGCGGGAACTTCCGGGCGTCCGGGTCGAGTTCGTGCCGGCGCGGGACTACCCGCTCGGTCAGGCCACCGCCCACCTCCTCGGGTACGTCGGCGAGGTCACCATGGCGCAGTTGCTGCTCGAGGAGTTCGTCACCGCGGCCTCGGGAGATCTGGTCGGGCAGGACGGGATCGAGCGGGTCTACAACCAGACCCTGGTCGGTTCCGACGGGTTCCTGGACCGGGTGGTGGACAGCCGCCAGCGCGTCCTGGTCTCCGGCGGGCTCCGCCGGACGGAACCGGTACGCGGCGAGACGCTGCAGCTGAGCATCGTCGGCGCGCTCCAGGAGGCGGCGCATCGCGCGTTCGAGGATCAGCGCGGAGCCTTCGTGGCTCTCGACGTCAGGACCGGCGCGGTGCTCGGCCTGGGCAGTTATCCGGCAGAGAATCCGGAGGAGTTTCGCGGCGACGCCGGAAAGTTCCGGGCCATGCTTGCCGACCCGGCGACTCCCCTGCTGAACCGGGCCGTGCAGGGCCGGTATCCGCCCGGTTCGGCCTTCAAGCTGGTCACCGCGGCGGCGGGGCTGGCCGAGGGGGTGGTGGGGCCCGAAACCCGCATCACCTGCAACGGCCGGGCCCGGGTGGCGGGTCGGACCTTCCACTGCCACCGCACTGAGGGTCACGGCTCCCTGACGCTCCGCGAAGCCATCTCGAAGTCGTGCAACGTCTTTTTCTATCGTCTGTCGGAGGCTCTGGACGTGGACGTCATCGCCTCCTACGCGCGGGCCTTCGGCCTCGGCGCGCCGACCGGCGTGGACCTCCGGAACGAATCCAGTGGCGTCGTCCCGACCCGCGAATGGAAACGCCGGGTCACGGGAGAGCGCTGGTACGCGAGCGAGACGGCCTCGGTTTCCGTCGGCCAGGGAGCCGTCACCGTGACCCCGATCCAGATGGCCCGGCTGGCGGCGGCGTTCGCCTCGGGGGGGAACATCCCCACGCCGAGACTGGTGGGCACGGAACCCGGGGGACTGGTGGGCGGCATCCTGCCCGAATACTTCGAATTGATCCGCGACGGGATGCGGGACGCGGTGGTGTCGGGGACGGCGTGGCGGGCCCGGATGCCCATTCGGGAAGTCGCGGGAAAAACGGGAACGGCCCAGGTGGCGAGCGCGAACGTGGTGGCCGCCAACAACGAGGACCGGCCGTACGAGCTGCGCACCCACGCCTGGTTCGTCGGGTTCGCGCCGTTCGACGACCCGGAAATCGCGGTCGCCGTGGTGGTCGAACACGGAGGGGCCGGAGGCGCCGCGGCGGCGCCGATCGGGGGAGAGATTCTGCGGACCTTCTTCGAGGACTCACCCGAGGCCCGAGTGGCCGGCGGGGGAGCGGTGGACGAGTGAGTCGTTACGCGCCATGGAACTGAGAGCCCGCGAGGGGGTGGACCGGGTGCTGCTGGTCTCGGTGGGGCTCCTCGTCCTGATTGCGCTGCTGCTGCTGGAGAGCGCCCTGCGGGGCGTCGATTCGGGGGCCACCCTCAGTGCGCATGTCATCCGGCTGGGGCTTGCTCTCGGGGTCGGGGTGGCCGCGTACCACATGGATCACCGCCGCCTGGCTCGCCTGTCCCCGGCGCTGTTCCTGGTGGCGCTCGGCCTCAGCGCGATTGCCATCACCTCCGGCGCCGTTCGGGCGGGAACGCGCCGGTGGCTCGAGGTGGGCACCCTGACGGTGCAACCCGGCGAGCTGGCGAAGATCTCCCTGGTGCTCCTGTTGGCCCACCTGATCGCCCGCTCCCGGCACGAGCCGCTGAGCCGCCGCGCCACGGTCGGCTGGATCGCGGCGTCCGGCGCCCTCGTGCTGGCGGTGGCGGCGCAGCCCGATCTGGGGAGCGCGGCGATCCTGTTCGGCATCGGGGTCGGGATGGTGTTCTTCAGCGGCGTGACGATCTCCCGCAAGTGGATGCTGGCCGCCGGCGGCAGCGCCGTCATGGCCCTGCCGCTGATCTGGGTGTTCGGCCTGCGTGACTACCAGCGAACCCGGATCCTCTCGTTCCTGAATCCGGAGAGCGATCCTCTGGGGGCGGGGTATCAGACGTTGCAGGCTTCCATCGCGGTCGGTTCCGGCGGCCTCTTCGGTACCGGGTGGCTTCAGGGGCCGCAGACCAGCCTCCAGTTTCTCCCGGCTCCTCACACCGACTTCGTCTTCGCGGTGCTTGCCGAGGAGTTCGGGTTCCTGGGCGTGGTGGCCGTGCTCGCGCTCTACCTGGTCCTGGGCCTGCGTCTCCTGCAGATCGCGGTGGAAGCGGTCGAGAACAAGGATCCGACCGGCGCCTTCATGGTGGGCGGCTTCTTTCTCATGCTCCATCTCCAGGCGCTCTACAACATCGCGATGGTGGCGGGGATCGTCCCCATCAAGGGGTTCCCCCTGCCGTTCATGAGTTACGGAGGGAACTCGCTGCTGATCGCCGCGGCGGCCATCGGGTTGGCCGCCTCCGTGCGCCGCCGCAACTTCCTCACCTGACCCTTCGGGGGAGCGGGCGCCGGGATCCTTCCGTGCTACGGTTTCGGCGAACTCCCCGCCGCGTATTCCTGTAGTTCCGTGTATCGAGAGCTGATCGTCACCAGCCTTCCGGGGGAGACCCGAATGGCCCTCCTCGAGGACGGCGTGGTGGTCGAACTTGGTGTAGAACACCGCTCCGAGCAGAGCGTGCTGCACGGGATCTACCGGGGGCGCGTTCAGCGGGTGGTGCCCAGCACGCAGGCGGCCTTCCTGGACATCGGCCTGCACCGGAACGCGTTCCTGCAGATCGACCAGGTTCCCCGGGGGGCGCTCGATGCCTGGCGGGAGGAAGGCCGGGTGCCCTCAGCCGACAAGGGCGGAGCCCCGAACGGAGGCGGGTCGGGAGAGCCCGGGCTCCGGCTGGAGAACCTGCTGCGCGCCGGACAGCCCGTACTGGTGCAGGTCGTCCGTGAGCCCTTGGGGCCGAAGGGCTACAAGGTCAGTTGCGACCTCAATCTCCAGGGGCGTTTCTTTGATTTTCGGCCCCTGGCGCCCACCGGCGTCATCACCTCGCGGGCCACCGCGGGACCCCGGGAACAGCTCCGCATCGCGGCGCTGGTCGAGCGCCGGAGCACGCTGAAAGGTGAGTGGGTAGCGCGCTCCACCGCGGAGCAACGCGATGAGGAGACGCTCTCGGCGGACATCACGCGCCTCGAAGCCGATTGGGCCGAGATCCGGAAAGAGAGTCTCTCGGGTCCGCCCGCGTGTCTCCGGGCCGAGGTGCCGATGGTGTTCCGTTACATCCGCGACGTGCTCTCGTCGGGATTCAGCGTCATCCGGGTCGACAGCGAAACTCTCTACGGGCGGATGGTGAACTTCATCCGCCAGTTCCTTCCCGGAATGGAGCACAAGGTTCGGCTCTACTCGCGGAACTATCCGATCCTGGAGGAATACGGCGTCGAGGTGGCCTTCGAGCAGGCGACCCGGCGCCGCGTGCGGCTCCCCTCGGGTGGATCGATCATCATTGATCAGACCGAGGCGCTGGTGGCGGTGGACGTGAACACCGGCAGCTTCACCGGAGACACGGGAGAGCGCGACGAGACGAACACCGTCACCAATCTCGAGGCGGCGGTGGAGACCGCGCGCCAGCTCCGGTTGCGCGGACTCGGCGGGATCATCGTGATCGATTTCATCGACATGAAGGAGGGCCGGAACCGGGATCGCGTCTTCCGGGCGCTGCAGGCCGAACTTCGCCGGGATCCTGCGTTTACCCGGGTCGCCCCGCCCGAATCGCGGGCCGGGCTCGTCATCGTTACCCGGAAACGGGAACGCCCCTCGCTCGAGTCCGCGCTCCTGGCTTCCTGTCCGGCGTGCCGGGGGTCCGGCCGGGTGCGGTCCCTGGGCGCCGTTTGCCAGGACGTGCTGGTACGGGCCCAGAAGAAGTCGGGGGAGTTCACCACCGGGCTCGTGATTCGCGCCGCGCCCTCCGTGGCGTCGGCCATTCGCCGGTCCGCCGTCCTGCCGGAGATCCGGACGGTAGTGGCTGGGCCGGTGGAGATCGAGGACGCTCCAGCGCTCCCGGAACCGCAGTTCGAACTCGTTCCGGGGCCGGCAGTTCACGATGGCGACGGCGAGACACGGTCCGACGCCGCGCGGGAGTTCCTCCCGGACCCGGCCGTTCGGGAGCCGAGCCTGGAGTCCGCGTGAGCCGGGAAAGCCGGCCCGTGACGGTTCGGCTCGACGTCGAGACCCGAATCGAATGGGTTGAAGTCGTGCTCGGAGTCTTCGAGCGTCATTGCGCCCAGTGCGGCTATGGGGCGGATGCCACGCACTGGATGGGGGCGGCGGTCCGGGAAGCCGTCACGAACGGGATGCGGCATGGGAACCGCATGGATCCCGGGAAACGCCTGCGGGTCGAGATTGAAACCCGCGACAGCGATGGCGGCGGTCCTGCCGTCGAGGTCGCGGTGGAGGACGAGGGAGAGGGTTTCGACACCGCGGAGGTGCCGGACCCGCTGCTGGAGGACAACCTGCTCAAGGACAGCGGGCGCGGCATCTTCTTCATGCGTCAGTTCATGGACGGGGTGACCTGGACCCGGACCGACCGCGGGGGAACGCGCGTGGTGCTGGTCCAGCGGCAGGTGCCCGGCTCACCGTGAGAAGCGCCGCCGGCCGGGCCTGCGTCGAAGCGGCGGAAGCCGGAGCCGGCATCGTTCGGAGGGCCCACCGCGCCCGCGCGGAGCGGGCCTTCGGAGTCGATCTCAAGGGACCCATCGACCTGGTGACGGCGGTGGACCACGCCGCCGAGACCGCGATCGTCGAGTGCCTGCAGCGGCTGCAGCCTTCGGTGCCCATCCTGGCGGAGGAGCGCGGAATGGTCGGCGGTTCGAAGGCCGGGTGCCGCTTCATCGTCGATCCGCTGGACGGAACCACCAACTTCGCCCACGGGTTTCCGGTGTTTGCCGTGTCCATCGGCTACGAGGAGGACGGGGAAGTCGTCGCCGGGGCGGTGCTCGATCCCCTTCGGGAAGAACTGTTCACCGCGGAGGTGGGCGGCGGAGCGCACCTGAACGGCGTTCCGATTCGCGTCTCGCCGACGGCGGAGATGCAACACGCCCTGCTTGCCACCGGGTTTCCCTATTCCCGCGAGGCGATGGATCGGGCGCTGGATCTGTTCGTTCGCATCATGCGGCGCGTGCGGGCGGTGCGCCGCGCCGGCTCGGCCGCGCTGGATCTGTGCTGCGTGGCCGCGGGACGCCTCGACGCGTTCTGGGAGGAGACGCTCCGAGCCTGGGACACCGCCGCCGGGGAAGTGATCGTGCGGGAGGCCGGCGGGCTCGTCTCGGACTTTGACGGTGGACCGTTCTCGAACGGCGGCCCGAACATCGCGGTGTCGAACGGGGCGCTGCATCCGGCCCTGCTGGAGATCCTCGCCGAAGCGAGGGCCGGCGGGCGCCCGGAAGCGAGCGTCGTGTCGTCGGGTTCCGGCCGCTAGCCGTCAGAAGCGGACGCGAAGGCCGAAGAGCGCGCCGGTGCGCGCCACCCCGAGGTCCCCGAAGTCCGAGAAACCGTCGCGGTGCCGGCCCTCGCCACGGGAGTAGCGGAACTCACCGAAGACATCCAGCCGCCGCCCGAAGGGCATCCGGATCACCGCGAAGTCGAAACCCGCGCCGGCGAAGAATCCCGTGAAGGAAGATCGGTCTTCGAGTTCGTCGTAGTAGATGTCGAAGTTCTCGAAGTTCACGAATTCGCCCTGTTCCGAGTACTTGTAAATCGTCCGGGCCAGGCCGAACACGACGTAAGGATTCCCTCGCCCTTGCTGAAAGGGGCGGATGCGGACGCCGAGCGTGTAGTCGGTCAGGCTGAGCAACGCCGAGTGATCGATCTCGGACCCGTCCTCGTAGACCAGGTCCAGGTAGCTTCCCCGGGTCTCCGCCTGGCCGGTATCGAACCCGACGAGGATCTCCAGCATGGGAAGCAGCGCGTAGTCCAGTTCGAACCCGAGACGCCCGGATCGGAAATCGTCCTCCGTGAGGCCGAACTCCGCCTCGTTGGCGTCAAAGAGCCGACTGTCGATCCGGAGCGCGCGGAACCCGCCGAACGCCGAGAAACCGTAGCGGGGCCGCGCGCCGGCGGACGGCGACCGGTCGGGGTCCCGGCTGCCGCGCGGGGGCTGCGCCTCCTCTTCGGCCACGGCGGTGGTCGCGAGGCACGCGGCCGCAATGAGACAGGTCAGGCTTCGGCCGAAGCGGGTCATGGTGAGGTTCCTGCTGGCGGCGCCGATTGCGCCTACGCCAGCGCTGTCCGGTTGCCCCGGGTCAAGGAGCGCTACCACCGGACCCGTATGCCGAAGAGGCCGCCCGACCGGTCCAGCCTGAGGTCGCCGAAGCCGTCGAATCCCTCCGTGTGCCGGCCCTGGGACCGGACGTAGCGGAACTCGCCGAAGAGATCGAGGCTGCCGGCTTCACGAAACCGCACGACGGCCACGTCGGCGCCCGCGCCGGCGAAGAAACCGGGCAGGAACGACGTCTCCTCGAACACGTCGTAGTAGATGTCCGCGGTCTCGAAGTCCACGAAATCGCCGATTTCCGTGTACCGGTAGTAGGCCCCGGCAAGACCGCCGACCAGGTAGGGGCGCACCCGCGCCGCGCCGCCGAGCAGCCGCAGCCGCAAGCCGAGGCTCAGGTCGGTCACGGCCAGACGCGCCGAGTGTTCGATCTCTCCTCCGTCGTCGTACACGAGGTCGAGGTAGGACCCATAGGTCTCAGCGTTTCCGTTGTCGATGCCGATCGAGATGTCTACCCGGGGAAGGACGGCGAAGTCGAACTCGAAGCCGAAGCTGCCGGTCCGGAAGTCGTCATCGGTGATCCCGAAGTCGAACTCGTTCGCGGCGAAGAGATCGCTCGTCACGTTCAGCACGCGGAATCCGCCATAGCTCGAAAAGGCGTAGCGGGCCTCGCGCACGCTTCGTTGCGAGGCATCCGGATAGGGCCCCCGGCGCGGGGGTTGCCCGGACTCCGCTGCCGCCGTGGCGGTGGCCAGGCAGGCCGTTGCCAGCAGGGTCGTCAGGATGTGCCGCGTGCGGGTCATGGCGAGCTCCTTTCCAGGTGTCGGGTTGCGCTGGATCACGTTTCCGCAATGCCTGTGCCACGGCCGGCGCGGCTCGCTCGCCGTCAGCGCCGCGGCCGGCCGACCGCTCGCCCGCGGAACGCGGCCCGTCGGCCCGCGTTATATTCGTTTCCCGATGCTCTAGCGGGACCCGTCCAAGGAGGCCACCGTTCATGTTTCGATTCCTGCCGGCCGCTCTTGCCCTCGCGGGGTTGGCTGCGGCCCCCGGATGTCTGACCGAGAGCGCCGAGTTTGCGAGCCTCGCGGCCGCCGTGACGGACGCGCGGGGTCAGGAGGTTTCGGACCAGGAGGACGCCCGCCGCCGGCCCGGCCATCAGCGCCTCGCGGACGTCCCGGCGCCGGGCGACACTCCCGACCGCGACCGGACCGAGGCGGCGTGGACCCTCTCCGACGCCTTCGCCGAAGTGGCGCGGGTGGCGACGCCGGGAGTGGTGAGTCTGCTGGTGGAGCGGGAAAGCACCCGGGGCACGGAAGATCCGAGACTGGAACAGTTCTTCGGATTCCCTCCGGTTCCGTCACCCCCCGGGACACAGGTCGGCAGGGGATCCGGCGCCATCGTGGACCCGAGCGGGCTCATCGTCACGAACAACCACGTCGTGGACGGGGCCACCCGCATCGAGGTGGAGTTTTCCGACGGCCGCACCCTCGAGGCGGTGATCGTCGGGCAGGATCCGCCGACGGACCTGGCCGTGATCCGTCTCGAGACCGAAGAAGAGGCCTTCCCGTACCTCGCGCTGGGAGATTCGGATGAGGTCCGTGTCGGGGACTGGGTGCTCGCCATCGGGAATCCGCTCGGCAACAGCCACTCCGTCACGGCCGGCATCGTGAGCGCCAAGGGCAGGGTGCTCCAGGGCGATTACCAGGACTTCATCCAGACCGACGCCGCCATCAACCGGGGAAACTCCGGCGGACCGCTCGTCGGTCTCGACGGCAGCCTCGTGGGGGTCAACACGATGATCCAGGTGGCCGGGACCCCGGGCAACATCGGACTCGGCTTCGCGATTCCGTCCAACCTGGTGCGCCGGGTGTACGACGATCTTGCCTCCGAGGGAGAGGTGACCCGCGGCTGGCTCGGGGTTGCGGTCGTGGCGCTCGATTCCCGGCGGGCGCAAGCCTTCGGCCTTGACGAGGATGCCCGCGGCGCGCAGATCGACGATTTTTCGGGTCCCGACTCGCCGGCCGCGGCGGCCGGCCTGGAGCGCGGGGACATCATCGTCCGGTTCAACGGCCGGCCGATCGAGGACAGTACGGATCTGCAGTTCGCGGTTGCCGACGCCCGTCCGGAACAACCTGCGAAAGTGGAAGTCCTGAGAGACGGAGTGGAGATGTCGGTGGACGTGGTGCTGGGCCAGCGTGACTTCCGGCAGGCCGCGCCGCTCGCCGCAGCCGCCCCTGCGGAGCCCGAGAGGCCGGTGGAATCCCCCGGCCGGCTCGGCATCGTGGGCGAAACGCTGCAGGGAGCCCTTGCCCAACAGTTCCAGGCGGACTTCGAGGGAGTGCTGGTCCGGCAGGTGGTTCCCGGCGGGATAGCCCATGAAGCGGGCATTGAGCCCGGTCACGTGATCACCCGGATCGGCGGGCGGCCGGTGCGGACAGCGGGCGATCTTCGCGACGCGCTGTCCGGGATGGGAGCCGGGGAGCCCTTCCCGATTCAGATTGCCCGTCAGGTCGCTCCCGGGGAGTGGCGCCGCAACTTCGTGATCGTGGAAGCTCCCGAATAAGACTCCCGCGGGACGCGTTTCCTACCGATTTGTAACATTCCGGACGGACCAGGGCCGCTACCCTCCGCCGGCAGTGTCTGCCGCACTGCCGCTCCGCGCTCAGTCATCCATGACGAAGCGAAATGCCGGTGCGGCGCCTTCCGGTTGCCCCGAGGATTTGCTGCCTGACCCCGCGCCGGGGACCTGTCGAGGGACGGCATGATGGAACCCGGACGCGAACCCGGCGGGAGCCGGTTTGCCCAGTTGCCGCGCTTCGCGGGACTGATTCTGCTGTTCGTCCTCTTCCTGGGGGCGATCGACGGCTTGGGGGAGGGATTCAAGGGTCTCGGTTCCGGGCTCCTCGACGGCTTCTTCCAGGCTTCGGCGAACCCCTTCGTGGGACTCATCATCGGAATCCTGGCCACGACGCTGGTCCAGAGTTCCTCGGTCACCAGTTCGCTCATCGTGGGACTGGTCGCCGCCCCGGAGTCCCCGCTGCCGTTCGAACACGCCATCCCCATGGTGATGGGCGCCAACATCGGGACGACGGTCACCAACTCGATCGCCGCCCTCGGACACCTCCGGGACGGGAAGGAACTGCGGCGGGCCTTCGAGGTGGCCACCTGCCACGACATGTTCAACCTGATCGCGGTGGCCATCCTCCTGCCGCTCGAAATCGCCACCGGGTTCCTGGCGCGCCTCTCCGGCGTGATTGCCGGACAGTTCGGTGGTCTGCTCGGGACCGGCATCGACTACGAGAGTCCCCTCAAGGGCATCATCGAGCTGGTCCCCATGCCGATCCAGTGGTTCGCCGGCATCGTGACCGGCTCCGGCGAGGCGGCTGCCGCGCTCCTGGCCGTCGTATCGGTGGTGCTGCTGGTGGTCGCCCTCGGCCTGCTCGTCCGTACCCTGAAGAGCCTCTCCGCGGGCCGGGGCGAGGCTGCCCTCCACCGGGTGCTCGGCCGTCACGCGCTCCTGGCCATGGGAGCGGGGGCCGTGGTCACCGTGCTCGTCCAGTCCAGCTCGATCACCACGTCGATGCTGGTCCCGCTTGCCGGCGCCGGGCTCCTGCTCCTCGACGACGCCTTTCCGGTCACCCTCGGGGCGAACGTGGGAACGACGGTCACGGCGTTCCTTGCCGCCCTCGCGGTTTCCGGCGCCAACGCCCACTGGGGATTCCAGTTGGCGGTCGTCCACCTCCTGTTCAACCTGGTCGGGATCCTGATGGTCTACCCCGTCTCCCGGATCCGGCAGATCCCGCTGGCGGCGGCGCGCCGACTCGCGGACATCGCGGTGGCGAACCGGAGTCTGGCGATCGGCTACGTGATCGCAGTGTTCTACGGAATCCCGGCGCTGCTCCTGGTGATCAGCCGGGCGCTCGGTTTCTGAGCCGACGGTCCGGCGGGAAGGTAGAGGCGGCGCGGGCAGATCCCCACCCAATCCGGGGTCGTGCCCGGCGCCCGTGACCCGAATCACTTCGGCAACCGTGGTCTCGCCTTCCAGGAGAAGCCGCACTGCTGCCTGGCGGAGGCTGAGAACTCCCTGGCGGCGCGCGGAGCGGGCGAGGTCCTCCGTCGCGCAACCCGCCAGGACTTCGGCGGCTGCCCGGGTGTCGATGGGCAGGATCTCGAAGACGGCCCGGCGCCCCTGGTAGCCGGTGTCGCGGCAGCGCGCACAGCCGGCGCCCCAGCGGACCGGTCGGCCGGCTGCCGCGGAGGCTGAAAGGGTCTCCGCCTCGCCGGCCGAGACCGTGGTCTTGCGACTGCAGCCGCGGCAGATGGTGCGGACGAGCCGCTGGGCGACGACACCCACCAGTGTCGAGCCGATCAGGAAGCGCGGCACTCCAAGATCGGCAAGCCGCGTGATCGCGCCGGGAGCGTCGTTGGTGTGGAGCGTGGAGAGGACGAGGTGTCCGGTGAGGGCCGCCTGCACCGCCATTTCGGCCGTTTCGGCATCCCGGATCTCTCCCACCATGAGGATGTCCGGATCCTGGCGGAGCACGCTGCGAATCGCCGCGGCGAACGAGAAACGGATGCGGGGATTGACCTGTACCTGGCTGAGCGGCGGGAAGACCAGTTCCACCGGATCCTCGATCGTCACGACGTTCACCTCGGGCGTCGCGATGTGACGAAGCACCGAGTAGAGCGTGGTGGTCTTGCCGCTGCCGGTGGGGCCGGTGACCAGGACCAGTCCTTCCCGGCGGCTCAGCATCTGGCGGAGCCGCCGCTCCTCGTCCCCGGCCAGCCGGAGCTGTTCGAGCGACGAGACGAGGGCCGCGGGATCGAACACCCGCAGCACCGCCTTTTCGCCGAACACGGTGGGCAGGGTCGAAACCCGCAGCTCGATCTCCTTTCCCGATTCGATGCGCTTGATGCGACCGTCCTGGGGACGGCGTTTCTCGGCGATGTCGAGCCCGCTGAGCATCTTGAGGCGGCTGACGACGGCCTGGTACACGATGCGGGGGAAGGTGTGCATGGTCCGCAGGACGCCGTCCACCCGGAAGCGGACGACGGCGTGGTCCCGCTTGGGTTCGAGGTGGATGTCCGAAGCGCGGTGCTCGAACGCCTGGTGGAGGATGCTGTCGAGAGCGGCAACCACCGGGCGGGTCGTGGGCTCGAGGTCGCCGGCGGCCTCCGACTCCGAAACGAACTCCTGGTCCCCCGCGGGTGGGTTCGCGCGCTCGCCGTGGTCGTGGGTCAACTCGGTCTCCGCGGCGCGCAGGGACGTCCGCAGGTTGTAGAGGCTGCCGTTGATCCCTTCGATGTCGGAACGCGTCGCGACCACGACCTTCACCCGAACCCCCAGGTATCGCTCGAGGTCCGCGATGGCCCCGCGGTCGAAGGGATTGGCGACCGCCACCGTCAGGGTGTCCGCGTCCCTGGCGAGGGCGCAGATGGTGTGCCGGCGGGCGAACGGCGCCGGCAGGGCGCCGGTCACTACTTCCGGGTTGAGTTCCAGCGGGTTGATCACCCGGAAGGGGAGTCCGGCGTCCAGCGCGACTGCCTGCGCGATGTCCTCTTCCGGGAGGATCCCCCCGGCCACTAGGGCGGCCTCGTGCTGCGGCGGAGGCAGCCGCCCGACAGCCGCGGCGCGGCCGGCCTCGGCGGCGGGGATGCGCCCCTGGCGGCGTAGCAGCGCCAGCAGGCCGGGAATCGGGTTCGGGACGGCGCGCGGAACCCCGGGCGCCGGGGTCTGCGGGGCGTCCCCGGGGTCGCGATGGACGGGGCCTCCGGCGGCACGGGGGGACACCGCCGCCGGCTCCGGGGCCTCTTCTGGATGCAACATGGAAAACCTCTCCAAGTCCTTAGACGCAGATCGGCCCGAAACTTTCCCGTTCCGGAGCGCAATGTGGAAAAGTCGAAGCGAAGCGCGCCTGCCGGCGGCGTCCGGAAGGGCCGGGCTCCGGTGTAGAATCGCGCCCCTCTCGGACAGGCGCGTAGCTCAGGGGGAGAGCGCTACCTTGACGCGGTAGAAGTCGGCGGTTCAAATCCGCCCGCGCCTACCATTCCTCCGTTCGCGGGACCCCGCGGTTTCGAGTACGAGCCCGCCCCGGCTGCCGCACGCCACTGCCGGGCGGCGCCCGCCGGGTGTTGTGCGGCGCCCCCGGCCGGGATAAAAAGACAGCGTGCCTGCTTCCATCCGACTACGCCTTCCTGACGGGGGCGAGGTGCAACTCCCGGCGGGAGCGCCGCTTTCCGGGGTGGCCCCGGCTGCGGCGGTCGCCGCCACCGTCGACGGGCGGGAGGTGGACCTCGCCCACTGCCCCGACGCGGATGCCGAGGTGCGGTTCCTGACCCCGAAGGACTCTGACGGGCTCCACGTGTTTCGGCACAGTTCGGCCCACCTGCTGGCCGCCGCCGTCAAGGACCTGTTCCCGGACGCCCGCTACGGGATCGGCCCCCCGATCGAGGACGGCTTCTTCTACGACTTCCAGGTCGAGGAGCCCTTCACTCCCGAGGATCTCGAGCGCATCGAGGCGCGGATGCGCGAGCTCGTGAAGGCGCGGGTGCCCTTCGAGCGCGAGATCCTCGACAAGGACGATGCCCTGCGGATCTTCGAAGATCAGGGCGAACTCCTGAAGGTGGAGCTGGTCCGCGAGAAGGGGGGCCAGCGGGTTTCCTGCTACCGGGTGGGGAGCTTCTTCGACTTCTGCGAGGGCCCCCACGTGCCGCACACCGGGGTGATTCGGGCGCTCAAGGTGCTCTCGAGTTCCAACGCCTACTGGAAGGGGGACGCGCGGGGCATCCCCATGCAGCGGATCTACGCGACGAGCTTTACCGACCGGAAGGCGATGGCGGCCCATCTCTCCCGTCTCGAGGAGGCGAAGCGGCGCGACCACCGGCGGATCGGCCGCGAGCAGCGGCTCTTCCTGATCCTTCCGGAGGCCCCGGGGCAGGTGTTCTGGCTGCCCGCGGGGATGGGGGTGGTGAATCGGCTGCTCGATTCCATGCGGGAAAAGCTGGACCGCCGGTCCTACCAGGAAATCCGGACTCCCCTGATCCTGAACGAGTCCGTCTGGGCCCGCAGCGGCCATCTCGACCACTACCGGGACAACATGTTCTTCATCGAGTCGGACGAGAACCGCTTCGGCGTCAAGCCCATGAACTGCCCCGGCGCGGCGCTGGTCTATCGATCCGACATCCGTTCCTACCGGGACCTGCCGCTCCGGCTCTCGGAATTCGGCCACTGCCACCGGTTCGAGCCCTCGGGCGTTCTCTCCGGGCTGACCCGGGTACGGGCCTTCACCCAGGATGACGCGCACGTCTACTGCCGCCTCGATCAGGTCAAGGCGGAGGTCCGCGATCTCGTGGACCTGGTGAAGGAGGTCTACGGCGAGTTCGGCTTCGAGGACATCCAGATCGAACTCTCGACCCGTCCCGAAAAGTCGGTGGGGAGTCCCGAGACCTGGGAACAGGCGGAAACGGCTCTCGCGGAAGCCCTCGCCGAATCCGGAGACAACTGGGTGGTGAATCCCGGAGACGGCGCGTTCTACGGTCCGAAGATCGACTTCCACGTCCGTGACGCGCTCCGCCGCAGCCACCAGTGCGCGACCATCCAGCTGGACTTTTCGCAGGCGCCGGCCTTCGATCTGAACTACGCGACGGAAGACGGCGGGCGGGAGCGCCCGGTCGTGATTCACCGGGCGATCCTCGGCTCCGTGGAGCGCTTCTTCGCCCTCCTCCTCGAGCACACCGGCGGGGCTCTCCCGGTCTGGATCGCTCCGCTACAGGCCGTGTTGATCCCCATCGCCGACCGGCACCAGGCGCACGCGGCGGAAGTGGCTGCCGCCCTCCGGGAGCGGGGCTTCCGGATCTCGGTCGACGACCGCCGGGAAAAGATGGGCTACAAGATTCGCGAGGCGGAAGTGGGGCGGGTTCCGTTCATGGTGGTGCTCGGGGACCGGGAGGTGGAAGAAGGCACCCTCGCCGTGCGTACCCGGGGCCGGCGGGGCCAGGAAACCATGACGGCCGCCGCGCTCGTTGAACGTCTCGACGAACTCACGCGAAGCCGGTCGCTCACCCCGTGAAGGACCTGGCAGCCTGTGGCAAAACCCCGGCGCGCGTGGACGGTCGCTGGCGAACCGGACCCGAAGTGGCGATAATCCGCCGACCCGCTCGCGGTGCGGAGGTGATCCATCGATAGTTCTCTCAGGGTAAACGACCGAATACGAGCTCCCATCGTCCTGGTCATCGGCGAGGACGGCGAGAAACTTGGCGACTTCGCCCTGATGGATGCCCGGCGGCTGGCCGCCGACCGGGGACTCGATCTCGTCGAGATCGTGCCGAACCGGATCCCTCCGGTCTGCAAGATCATGAACTACGGCCGGTTCGTGTATCAGCAGAGCAAGAAATCCCAGGATTCCAAAAGACACCAGAAACAGAACCAGGTCAAGGAGGTCAAGTTCCGCATCATCATCGGACAGCACGACCGCGCCACGAAGATGAAGCAGATTGAGCGTTTCCTCCATGAAGGTCACAAGGTCAAGGCCACGATCTGGTTCAAGCGGGCGCGGGAGCGGAGCCGCCGGGAACTGGGGGACCGCATCCTTGACGAGGTCACCGAGCAGCTCGCCGAGATCGCCACGGTCGAATCCCGGTCGAGCGTGGTCGGCAACCAGATGAGCATGATCCTCGCTCCCAGCCGCCGTCTGCTCGAAGCGCTCAGGACCGAACGCGCCGGAAAAGCGGGGCCGGAGGACAACGCGCACGCGCCCCGCGTCCGTCGCGCCCAGCGCGCCGAAACCGGCTGAACCACACCACGCTGTCAGGAAGCCCATCATGAAACTCAAGATGAAGACCCACCGCGGGGCCGCAAAGCGGTTCCGCAAGACCGCCAGCGGCCGGGTGCGCCGCCGCTGCGCCTACCACAGCCACATTCTTACCAAGAAGTCCGCGAAGCGTCGCCGCCGCCTGCGCAGCGGGGCCTGGGTATTCGAGGGCGAAGCGAAGATGATCGCGCGGATCATCGGTTAGACAGCCGGAGTTCGTTCCGCCACCGCGCACAGAGAGTTGGAGAAGACACGATGTCCCGAGTGAAACGCGGGACCCACCGGCGGGACCGGCGCCGGCGGGTTCTCAAACAGACCCGAGGCTACCGCGGGATGCGCGGCAAGCTCTATCGGCACGCGATGCAGGCGCTCGATCGCGCCCTTTCGTATGCCTACCGCGACCGGCGCACCCGGAAGCGTGATTTCCGCCGCCTCTGGGTCACCCGCATCAGCGCCGCGAGCCGGGAGCGGGGGCTCCCGTACGCCCAGTTCGCGCACGGCCTGTCGCTCGCGGGCGTGGGGGTGAACCGGAAACAACTGGCGGAACTGGCGGTGCACGATCCGGGAGCGTTCGACTGTCTGGTGGACCGGGCGAGGGAGGCGCTCTCGGCCGGGTCCAGTTCCGAGTAGGCGCGTCCGTGTCCGATCCCGCCGCCGCCGTTCGGGGACTGCTGGAGGACGTCGAGCGGGCGGAATCCGCGTTCGAGCGGGTGAGCGGGCGGATCGCCGAGGCGACGGACGCGAGCGTTCGCGAGGCCCGGCGGGAGCGGGACGACCTCAGGGAAGGGGAGCAGGAGGCCAGAACCCGCGCGGAGCGGGCCGAGCGGGCCGCCGCGATCCTTCGTGACGAACGCGAGGTGATCCGGAAGGCGCTGCGTGCCGTCACCCAGGGGGATGGCGCCGGCGCGGAGCGGCAATGAGCGAGACCGTCGAAGTCGAGGTTGCCGGACGTTCGTACCGGTTGCGCTCGGACGAGGGGGGCGCCGACCTCGCGGCGGTCGCCCGGCTCGTGAACGAACGCATCGGGGAGATCCTGGAGGCGGCGCCGCACCTCGAAAAGGAGGAGGTCGCGATCCTGGCGGCGCTCAACATGGGGGATGAACTGCTGCGGCAGCGAGCGGCCGGCGAAGCCGGGCCGGCGGAGATCGAGGAGGCGGTGGCTGCCGTGCGGGGCCGGCTCGCCGAACTCGTCCGGCGGATGGAACAGGCGACCGCTTCTCCGGACTGACGCCGTTCGGTGGCGGGTGCCGGCTCGCGGCCCGTGGACAAGGCAACACGCACCGCCGCGACGGGAGAGGCGGGCAGTCCCGGAGACCGGTCAGCGGGCGTGGATCCGTTTCCGGCGCCGGCCACCGGCGAGGACCGGTTGCTCCGGCGCATCCTGGATGTTCTTCCGGTGCTTCCGGGAGGGAGTGGAGAGGGAGTTCCCCACCTGATCCTGGGACCGGGGGATGACGCCGCAGCCTTTGCCTGGCCGGGCGGCGGCACGCTCCTGCTGACGACGGACGCGGCCGAGGAAGGCGTCCACTTCGACCGCCGTCTTCATCCGCCGCGCGCCATCGGGCGCCGGGCCGTTGCCGCCGCGGTGAGCGACATCGCGGCGATGGGCGGCCGTCCCGCCGGCACGCTCATCTCTCTCGTGGCTCCCCCTGCCGAGGAGACGGCCGCGGCGCGGATCGCCGAGGCGGCGGCTGAGCGGGCCGCGGAGTTGGGAGCGCCGCTGGTGGGAGGGAACATCGCCGCCGGCGAACGGATCGGGCTCCACGTCGCGGTCGCCGGCTCCGGCACTCCAGGCGTCCCGCTTCTCCGGCGCTGCCGGGCGAAACCGGGGGACGGGCTCTTCGTCACCGGAAGCCTGGGCGGAGCGGCACTGGGCCTGTCCCTGTTGCGGCGGCGGGAGGCAGGGAAGACGATCCCCTTCGATCCGGAAGAGGAGGCGCTGGTGGCCCGGCAACTGGATCCGGCTCCCCGCCTGGAGGCGGGCGCGGCCCTCGCGGGCGCGGCGCACGCCGGGATGGATATCTCGGACGGGTTGGCCCTCGATCTCCACCGCCTGGCCGCCGCCAGTGGCGTCGGGGCGTCGCTCGAGGAGGCCCGGGTCCCGCTCGCCGGCAAGGGCGCCGGAGCTCTCGAGGCGGCTCTCTTCGGGGGCGAGGACTACGAACTCCTGATCGCGGGGCCGGCGCAGCAGGTGCGCGCCGCGGCGGCAAGAGTGGCAGTTCCGCTGACCCGGGTGGGACGCGTCACGGGCGCGGACGAGGGCATCCGGATCGAGCGCGCGGACGGCGCGACCGAGCCGCTGCCGCGCCGCGGCTGGGACTCGTGGACCGCCGGGCGGAGTCCGGAATAGCTCTAAGCGGCCAGGGCAGCGCCCGCCGAAAGCAGCGCCGCCTCCTGCCAGGGAGGCGCCATCAACTCGACGCCGAACGGCAGGCCGTCCCGCTCGCCGGCGGGGATCGCGAGTGCGGGAAGTCCGGCCAGGGAAGCCAGGATGGTGAACCGGTCCCCGTCGTAGTCCTGGCCCGCCTCGACGGGATCGGACAGGTGCCGGGGCGCCGTCCGCGCGATGGGGATCAACAGGAACTCTCCCCGGTCGAAGTGGCCGAGCAGCCGGTCCCGGATCGCCTTCCTCGCCGCGGTGGCCGCCGCGTAGACGGCATCCCGGTAGCCCTGCGAGAGAACCGTGGTCCCCAGCAGGATCCGCAGGCGCACCTCGTCTCCGAATCCGGCGGTCCGGCTGGCGCGTATCGCGGCGGCGAGGGTTCCGTCACCCTCCGCGCGGCTGCCGTAGCGCATGCCGTCGAAGCGGGCGAGGTTCGAACTGGCTTCCGCGCAGGCCAGGACGTAGTAGGCGGAGATGGTCGTGACCGCTTCCGGCAGACGGAACCGGCGGATCGTCGATCCTCCCGCTTCGAACCGGCGAAGCACCCGGTGGAACGCCGTCCGCGAGGGGGAGTCCAGGATCGCGACGTCCTCGTCGCTGCACGCCACGACGGTGCCGGGAAAGGTGGGGCGGGTGGCGGCCGCCGCGAAGTCCGGCACCTCCCGATCGGCGCTCGTCGCATCACGGGGGTCGGCTCCGGAGATGACCGAAAGAACCCGGCCGATATCTCCGGGATGCGCCGCGAGGCAGCCGACCTGATCGAACGAGGACGCGTAAGCGGTGATCCCGAAACGGGAGACGCGCCCGTAGGTGGGACGGATCCCGAAGATGCCGGTGTGCGCCGCCGGGAGGCGGACCGAGCCCCCGGTATCGGTTCCGAGGGCTACCGGGACCGCACCGGAGGCGACGGCCGCCGCCGGACCTCCCGACGACCCGCCGACGATGCGCTCGGGATCCGCCGGGTTCCGGGTCGGGCCCCGGAACCCGCTCGTGGTGGCGGAACCCATGCCGAACTCGTCGAGGTTCGTGGTGCCGAGAATCACCGCGCCGGCCCGCCGGAGCCGTTCCACCACGGTGGCGTCGTAGGGTGCCCGGTAGTTGCCGAGCACCGCGGACCCGGAGGTCGACGGCAACCCGCGGACCGCGATGTTGTCCTTCACCGCGACCGGGAGTCCGAAGAGCGGTCCCCGGGCGGCCGGTGGCTGCTGCGCGAGGCGCCGGGCGGTCGTCGTAGCGCCCTCCCGGTCGAGGTGCAGGAACGCGTGGATACGCCGGTCGACTGCTTCGGCGTGGTCGAGCGCGGCCGCGGTCGCCCCTGGCAGGTCGCGGCCGCCGGACGGCAGCGGGAACCCGGACGGGTCTTCCCCGGCGGGCGTCACGACCCGCCTCCGAGCACCCGCGGAACCTGAACGAAACGCTCGCCGCGCTCGGGAGCGAGTTCGAACGCCTTGCCGTCCGGGAAACCGCCTTGCGGCTCGTCGGGACGGAGCGGACAGGCGGCACCCTCGCCGGAAGATCCTCCGGGTTGCGCTTCGGGCTCGGTTCTGGCGGTCTCCACGACCCGCGACGTGTACGTCCCGAGCACCTTGCGGGCGGCCAGCAGGTTGCGTGTCCGCGTTTCTCCCTCGGGAGGCGCGACCGACGCTAGGGCCGCGATGCGGAAGAACTCGTCGCTCTTGATGCCGTCCGCCACCCGGTGCCCCAATGATCCAGTGCGGCCGCGAGTATAGTCGGGCCGGTGCGGCGTCCCGGCGGTAACTCCAGCGCCCTGAACCCTGCGGGCGCCCTGCTCCTGACCGCGATCTGGGCGTGCGGGGGCGGCCCCGCGCCGCCTCCGGGAGCGGACTTCGCGGCCGAGTCCTTCGTGTTCCCGGCCGAGTTCGAACCGCACCGTGCCCTCTGGATGGCGTGGCCGACCTACGAGAACAAGCGGGGGCTGCCGACGGAGCCGCTCCTCATCGAGATCATCCGCGCCACGGAGGGCAGGGTGGCCATCGAACTGCTGGCCCAGGATGACGGCGAAGCGGCTGCCATCCGCGAGCGCTTTCGCCGCGAGGGGGTTCCGGACGGCCACGTGACCGTCCACGCCGTGCCGCACGGCGACATCTGGATGCGGGATATGGGACCGATCTTCGTGCGGGGTAACCGGGGCGGTCTCCGAATTGTCGATTTCGGATTCAACATGTGGGGTTACGAGTCTCCGGACAGCCCCAACTCCCGGCTTGAAGAAGCGGTGGACCGCCAGGTCGCGGAGCTGCTCGGCCTGGAGGTGGAAAAGTCGACGCTGATCAGCGAGGGCGGCTCCCGCGAGTTCAACGGCAGGGGCGTGATGATCGCCGTGGAGGCGGTGGAGTTGCAGCGCAACCCGGGATGGACGCTCGAAGCCATGGATGAGGAGTTCCGGCGTACCCTGGGAGTCTCCAAGGTCATCTGGCTCGCCGAAGGCATGGCCGAGGATGAACTCACGTTCCGGGGACGGCTCCCCGGCGGCGTCTACACCGTCATCACCACGGGCGGGCACGTGGACGAGTTCGCCCGGTTCGCGGACCCGGAGACCATCCTGCTCGCGGAAATCACCGAAGAAGAGCGCCGCACGGACCCGATCGCGGCGATCAGCCACGAACGGTTGGAGGAGAGTTTCCGGAGGCTGAGCGCCGCGACGGACCAGGACGGGAGTCCCTTCCGTATCGTGCGCGTGCCCGCGCCGGATTCGCTCTTCGACACGATGCGGGCCGGAGACGGGGTGTTCGACTACATCCAGCCGCTCGAATACGAGGACGGATCCTCGATCGCGCCGGACGACGAGATCAAGGTGGTCGCGGCGGCGAGCTATCTGAACTTCCAGGTGACCAACGGCCTCGTGCTGGCCCAGAAGTACTGGAAGCCCGGCATGCCGGAGAGCCTGAGGGAAAAGGACGAACGCGCGCTCGCCATCCTCGGTGAGGTGTTCCCGGGCCGCGAAGTGCTGCCCCTCGACGCGATGGCGGTGAACCTCGGCGGCGGCGGAATTCACTGCGTTCTCCAACAGGAACCGGAACGCGTCGGAGCGCCGGCCTCCGGCCGGCATCGCCGACCGTAGGGAGGCGAGACGCCGGCGTGAGCAGCGGTAGCGAACGCCCGCCGAGAGTCCTCGGCGCGTGAGCGGCGCGGAGGGTTGGGGCGCGCTCAGCCTGATTCCCACCCTCGCGGTGCTGGGGCTCGCGGTATGGACCCGCCGGCCTCTGGAAGCCCTGATCTTCGGATCGCTGCTCGGCCACCTGATGCTCTCGCGGGGGGGCTTTGTGGGAGCGTTCCTCGAGAACGCCCAGTCGGTGATGGCCGAGCCGGCGAGCGTCTGGGTGGTCCTGGTGGTGATGCTCTTCGGAGCTCTCATCGGCATCCTGGCCCGCGCCGGAGGGTCGAGAGCGTTCGGCGAGGCGCTCTCCCGGCGGCTTCGGACCCGGCGTGGCGTCCTGCTGGGCGCCTTCGGTCTTGGCGTCGTGACCTTCGTCGACGACTACCTGAACGCGCTGGCGGTCGGGGCGGCGTTTCGGGGCGCGGCGGACCGGATCGGCATCTCGCGGGCCCGCCTCGCCTACGTGGTGGACAGCACGGCGGCGCCCATCTGCGTGCTGGTTCCCGCTTCGACCTGGACGGTTTTCATCGCCGGGCTTTTCGAGGCGAACGGACTTGCCGAAGCAGGTGGGGGCATCGGTCTCTATGTCTCCCTGATCCCGTATCTCCTCTATCCGTGGTTCGCGATCCTGTTGGTGTTCGCGGTGATCCTGGGGGCGGTCCGCGATCTCGGGCCGATGGCGGACGCCGAGCGCCGACTCCGTTCGGGAGCGACTCCGGTGACCGCGGCCCTCGACGAGAGCCTCGAACCGGCGACGACCCAGGCGCCGGCGCGTCCCGGCCTTCGCACCCCGGCCTTCCTGGTCCCGATCCTGGTCCTGCCGGCGGCCACCCTGGCGCTCGGCGGGGACGCGCTCTTCGGCGTGGTGGCGGCTTTGGGAGTTGCCCTGGCGCTGACGGCGCTCGTGCGGCCGGCGGGCGGCCTGGGACCCGTCGCCGACGGCGCGTTCCTCGGCATGGAAAAGATGGTCTATCCCCTGGGGATCGTGCTCGTCTCCTTCATCCTGCGGGACGTGAACGCGGCACTCGGGCTGACCCAATTCGTCATCGGGAGCGTGCAACCGATCGCGAGCGCCTGGATGCTGCCGGCGCTCGTGTTCGTGACTCTGTCGGGAGTGGCGTTCGCCACCGGGTCGTTCTGGGGGGCCTACACGGTCAGCATGCCGGTCGTCGTCGGGCTCGCTGCCGAGTTGGGGGCTCCGCTGCTGCTGACGCTCGGAGCGCTGGTTTCGGCGGGCGCCTTCGGCTCCCACGCCTGCTTCTACGGTGACGCCACGGTGCTCGCCGCGCGGAGCGCCGGGTGTTCGATCATGGAGCACGTCAGGACGCAGTTCCCCTACGCCCTCATCGGCGCCGGAGCCGCACTCGCCGGTTTCGTGCTGCTCGGCCTGGTGGCCGGGTAGCGGGTGCAGTCCGGGGGTCGGCGATCGAAGCGTGCTCCCGGGCTATTGCCGGAGTGCCCGATGAGGGCAGAATTGGCCCATGCAGGCTGACCGGGAATCGGGCGGGCGCGCCCGGCTTGCCCTGATCCAGCGGGCGATCGAGCCCGAGCGGGATGCCGCCCACCGGGGCGCCGTGGAGGCCGTCCGCGCCGCGGCGGCCGGCGGCGCGCAGATCGTCGCTCTGCCCGAGCTGTACGACCTCCCGTACTTCCCGCGGCAGGTGGCGGTGGAAGGTTGGCGGCTGGCGGAGCGGCAGCCGTCGGACCGGGTTCGGGAACTGGGCCGGCTCGCCGCCGAGCTCGGCATCGTGCTGGTCGTACCGGTCTTCGAGGAAGCGGCCCCCGGGGTGCTCTTCAACGCCGCGGTGCTCTACGACGCCGACGGCAGGCAACTGGGCCTCTACCGCAAGAACCACATTCCGGACGGGCCCGGCTACCACGAGAAGTACTACTTCACGCCCGGCGATACCGGTTATCCCGTGTGGGAAACGGCGTTCGGCCGGGTCGGGGTGGGGGTCTGCTGGGACTCATGGTTCCCCGAGACGGCGCGCCTCCTCGCGCTTGGCGGCGCCGACCTGCTGCTCTTCCCCACCGCGATCGGCAGCGAGCCGGATCGTCCGGGCTATTCGTCGGAGGATGCCTGGCGGACGGTCATGCGCGGTCACGCCATCGCGAACGGCGTCTTCGTCGGAGCCCCCAACCGGGTGGGGGTCGAGGGTCCCATGACCTACTACGGCGGAAGCTTCGTGTGCGACCCCTTCGGCGAGGTGGTCGCCCGCGCCGGCACGGATCCCGACATCGTGTTCGCCGATCTCGACTTCGGCAGGAATCGGGAACTGCGGGAACTGCTCCAGTTCTTCCGGGACCGGCGGACGGACACCTACGGCGGACTGCTGCGGGTCTCGCCCGGCCCCGGGAAAGCGCGTTAGCCAGCCGTGGACAACGCGCGCGTCCGCGAGCAGGTCTTCCTGACCCTCGCCGCGGTCTTCATTGCGGCGCTGATCGCCTGCAACCTGATCTTCCGGAAGTTCTTCGTGTGGGAGATTCCCGCCCTCGGCCTGATCGGCCTGAGCCCGCAGATGGAACTCTCGGTGGGGATCCTGGCGTATCCGGTCACCTTCATCTGCACGGACGTCCTGTCGGAGTTCTACGGCCGCCGGCGGGTGAGCCAACTGGTGACCGCCGGATTCTTCGCCAGCGTGTTCGTGGTGGGACTGGTGATGCTCTCCAACTGGCTGCCCGCGGCGAGCTGGAGCGCCGTGGACGACCCGACGTTCGATCTGGTCTTCGGGATTCAGGGGGTTGCGGTCACGGCTTCCATGTGCGCCTACCTGGGTGCGCAGTACCTCGACATCCGGCTCTTCCACTACTGGAAGCGAAGGACGGCGGGACGCCATCTGTGGCTTCGGAACAACGCCTCCACGTTCACCTCGCAACTCGTGGACACGATCCTCGTGACCACCATCCTCGCTTTGCTCGGGGCAAGCGAGATCACCCCGGAGCGGCTCCCGATCCTGATCGCCAACGGTGTGGTCTTCAAGTGGTTCGTCGCCGTCGTCGACACCCCGCTCGTCTACGGGGCGGTGTGGTTCATGAGAAACCGGCTCGGCATCGAGGAAGCTCCGGCGGACGAGACGCGGGCGCGAACCGGGACCCGCTGACGGCCGCCTCCGGGCGGGGCCGCCGCGCCCGGGGGTCAGTTCCCGAACGTGCTGCGGATGGCGGCCCGGACGTGATCGTTCAGGGCCGGCAGGCCGCCCGGATCGGGACCGCCTCCCTCGGCGCGGTCGGCGCGGCCGCCCGCGCGCCCTCCGATGGCTGCCGCCGCTTCCCGGAGGAGCCGGTCGGCCGGCAGCCGCTCGGCGACCTCGGGCGAGACCCCCAGGATGACGGCGGCGCGCCCGTCCCGGACAGCGGCCGAAACCGCCAGCCAGGCACGACCGTCCTGCCGGTCGCGGAACGCATCCATGAGCCGGCGGTGCTCGTTTTTGGAAACCCCGTCGAA
Source organism: Acidobacteriota bacterium (assembly GCA_022828085.1). Classification (GTDB taxonomy): domain Bacteria; phylum Acidobacteriota; class Vicinamibacteria; order Marinacidobacterales; family Marinacidobacteraceae; genus Marinacidobacterium. Next base: position 210,810 of record JAJEIY010000036.1, read on the forward strand.
GGGGGGCGGCATCCACACGAGGATGCCCGCGATGGTTTCGGTCTCGACGGGAGCGCCGGCTGCCGAGGCCGGCGCTACGCCGCCGCCGAGCGCGAGACGATCCTGGAGCCGCTCCACCTCGCGTTCCATGCGCTTGAGGTCGGAGCGCATCTTTTCCACTTTCTGCGCCACGTCGTCGGCTCGGGTATTCGCCGCCCGGCCGATGTCGGCGAGAAGACGCCGTCCGCGGACCACGTGTTCGACCGCGGGCCGGCCCGTGAGCGCCTCGATCCGTCGGACTCCGGCGGACACCGACTCCTCCGAAAAGATGACGAACAGCCCGGCCTGGCCGGTGGCCCCCAGGTGCGTGCCGCCGCAGAGTTCGATGCTGAACTCGGGCACCTCGATGACGCGGACCTCGGTGCCGTACTTGTCCCCGAAGAATGCGAGGGCGCCGCGGGAGAGGGCGGCGTCGAGGGACATCACGCTCGCGAGCACTTCCCGGTCGGCCCGGATCTGCTCGTTCACCCGGCCTTCGATGGTCTCGATTTCGGTCGGGGTGAGGCCCGCGAAGTGGGTGAAGTCGAACCGTAGCCGGTCCGGGGCCACGAGCGAGCCTGCCTGTTTCACATGCGGCCCGAGGGTGTTGCGGAGCGCCGCGTGGAGGAGATGGGTCACGGTGTGGTGCTCCGCCGCGCCTCGGCGGCGGGTCCCGTCCACGAAGGCCTCGACCGGTTCCCCGGCGCCGAGGGAACCCTCCCGCATGCGGACCGAGTGCACCACCAGGCCGTCGCGGTTCTGGGCGTCCACCACTTCAGCCACCCCGCCGGCCGCGCGGAGGAGCCCGCGGTCCCCGATCTGTCCGCCGCCCTCCGGATAGAACGGCGTCCGGTCGAGAATCAGCTCTCCGGCCGCGCCTTCGGGCAGCGCCGGGACGGGCAACGGAGCCTCTCCCTCCCCGGTGGTGAGCGTCGCGAGCACCCGGCACCCGTCCGCTTCGGTGCCGTCGTAGCCCACGAAACGGGTCGGCCCGGCGCCCGCGAGGTCGCGGTAGGCGGTGGAAGCGGCCGCGGGTTTGCCCTTCCACGACTGGCGCGCGCGTTCGCGCTGCTCGCGCATCCGGGCCTCGAACGCCGCGTGGTCCACCGACATCCCGTGTTCCCGGGCGACTTCGTCCACGAGATCGAGCGGAAGCCCGAAGGTGTCGTAGAGGCGGAAGGCGTCGTCACCGGGCACCTCGGCGGCCTCGCGCACGGAATCCCGGGCGAGCACCCGGTCGAGCTGGCTCATCGCGGTCGAGAGCGTCCCCGAGAAACGCTCTTCCTCGAACGCCGCGACCCGCAGGATCAGTTCCCGGGAGAGGCCCAGTTCCGGCCACGCGTCTTCCATCCCGGAGATGGCGAGCCCGGTGATGTCGGGCAGGACCGGTTCCGGCATTCCCGCCTTGCGCCCGAAGCGCAGGGCCCGGCGGATGATCTTGCGGAGCACGTAACCCCGGCCCTCGTTCGCCGGGAGGACGCCGTCCGCGACCAGGAACGCGGTGGCGCGGGCGTGGTCCGCGATCACCCGCGCCGCCGTGCGTACCGTCCCGGGGTCCACTTCGCCGGAGGCGCGGTCCTGGACGGCGCGGACAAGTGGGGCAAAGAGGTCGGTGTCGTAGTTCGAGTCCACCCCCGAAAGCACCGCGGCGAGGCGCTCCAGTCCCATTCCGGTGTCCACCGAAGGCGCGGGCAGCGGGTTCAGAACCCCCGCCTCGTCGCGGTCGAACTGCATGAACACCAGGTTCCAGATCTCGAGATAGCGGTCGTCCCCCCGGTACTCGGGACCTTGGTCGTAGTGGATCTCCGAACAGGGGCCGCACGGTCCGGTATCGCCCATCGACCAGAAGTTCTCGGCGGCCGGAAGTGAGGCGATCCGGTCCTCGGGCAGGTACGCCTTCCAGATTTCGCGTGCCTCGTCGTCCGCGGGGGTGGTCTCGTCACCGGCGAAGACCGACGCGGAAAGCCGCCCCGGATCGAGTCCCAGGTCCCGGGTCAGGAACTCCCAGGCGAGGGCAACGGCCTCCTCCTTGAAGTAGTCCCCGAAGGAGAAGTTCCCGAGCATCTCGAAGAAGGTGTGATGCCGGGCGGTCAGGCCCACGTTTTCGAGGTCGTTGTGCTTGCCCCCGGCGCGGACGCATTTCTGCACGCTGACCGCACGGGGTCTCGGCGGCGTTTCGCGCCCCAGGAAGTAGTTCTTGAACTGGTTCATCCCGGCGTTCGCGAACAGCAGCGTCGGGTCGTCCCGTGGAACGAGCGGCGAACTCTTGACCACCAGGTGATCCCGCGCGGCGAAGAAATCGAGGAAGGCCCGCCGCAGTTCGGCCCCGGTGCCCGGCGGGGAGGTCATGTCCCGAGTTCCGGGTGGCGCTCTGGTTCGAGCGGTCGTTCGTCCGAGAGCACCGCATGGCGGGCGGCCTCGCCGGAGTAGCCCCGCGCGACCAGCCGCCGGAACAGGCGCGCGGCCTCCTTCCGCCGCTCCGCCGGCGATGTCGAACCATCCCGCCCGCCATCGCGGGAAACGGCCGGGGCCGGTTGCAGCCGCCGGAGCGCGATCACGGCGCGCTCATCCTCCGCGCCTTCGGGGAACTCCGCCCGGATGGCTTCGAGCGCCAGCGCGTCGGGAATCCGCCGCCGCCTCAGGTGCGCCCGGACCTTGAGCGGGCCCTGGTGTCTGGTACGAGCCTGGGTCCGGGCGACCGCCTCGGCCAGCGAGCGGTCATCGAGATAGCGGCGTTCGCGCAGCCGGGAGATGGTCTCCTCGACCTCGGGTTCGCCGAACTCGCGCGCCAGGAGCTTCATCCGGACCTCTCCCTCGCTGAGATCCCGCCGCGCCAGCAGACCGATGGCGGCGCCCCACGCCGTGGCTCGACGGGGGGAGGAGTGCGCGGCTCGGGACATGGGCGGGAGAGTAACGCGGGGCTTTTCCACAGAGCGCGGGCAAACGTCGCGAGGCTACGCCAGACCGGCGCTCCCGTTGTCGGAGCGGCCGTCAGGGTGCATGGCGAAGCGTCGTGCGAGGGCCCGCGGCCGGCGCGTGCCGGCCTGGAGACCGGCGTTTCCGGGGAGTCTGCGGCTGAGACTCCTAAGCGCCGCAGTGTGCGCAGTGCGTTGCGTCCGGATGACGCCGCCGGCCACAGTTCCAGCAGGTGCGCGGAGGCCGCTCCGCCTCCCGGATTCGATCCATGACCGCCCTTCGTTCTTCGGGCGGAGGGCCGAACGAGGCCAGCTCGCGAAGGTCGCTGAGCATGCTCTCGGCGTTGGGGTAGCGGTTCGAGACCCGCGGCGCGAGCGCCTTCGCGACCACCGCGTCGAGATCCGTCGAGACCGACGGGACCTGCCGCCGGGGATGCTCGTTGCCGCCCGCCTCGACGAGCGCCCGCTGCCGCTCCGGATCGGAATCCTGATAGGGAAGGCTGCCCGTGAGCATCTGGTAGAGCACCACGCCGACCCCATACACGTCGGAGGCAAAGACCGCCTCCGCGTGGAACTGCTCGGGCGCCAGGTAGTAGGGATTGCCGATCCAGCGCGCCCCGTGTTCGGCGACGTGGACTGTCCGGGCCATCCCGAAGTCCGTGATCTTGGCGACGTCCCCCGAGAGCAGGATGTTGTCGGCGCTGATGTCGCCGTGGAGCAGCTTGCGATCGTGGGCATGGGCGAGGCCGCTCAGCACCTGACGGGCGATTCGCGCGGAGGCGGCCGCCGAGAGCGGAGCTTCGCCGTCCAGACGCCGCGCCAGTGACGTCCCCTTCACCCATTCCATGACCAGGAACAGCGTCTCCTCGTGCTCGTCGCAGGCGATCAGGCGCACGATGTTCGGATGTTCGAGCGTGGCCAGCAGGCGCGATTCCCGGAGGATCGCTTCCCTTCCGGCAGGGGATTGGTCGTGGGGAACCTTGATGGCCCGGGGCTGTTCCAGGAACATGTCCCGGACCAGATAGACGGCCCCGAAGGTCCCCCGGCCGATGCTCTTCTGGATCTCGTAGTTCCCGATCCGCTGTCCGAGCAGAAACATCGGTTTCGATGCTACCCCGCCGGCCGGAGCAGAAGGGCGGCCGCCACCACCGCGGCGGTGCCGGTGCGCAGGATCCGTTCACCGAGGTCGAGACGGCGGAATCCGTGGCGATGGGCGTCCTCGAGTTCCCTGGCGGAGAACCCGCCTTCGGGCCCCACGGCAAGGACGCGTCCGGTGACCGGCTGGGGACCGGGAGCGCCGGGACGGACCGTCTGCGCTGTCCGCGGTGAGGCGATCCAGCGATCGGTGGCCAGCTCCCCGCGGGTCCAGACCTCGAACGGGACCGGCGCGGCCACCGTGGGCACGGTGGCGCGTCCCGACTGACGCGTCCCGGACAGCGCTGCCGCGCGCCACCGGGTGAGGCGGACGGCGGTCGCGCGTCCCTCCGAACGCTCGCTGGTCAGCGGCACGATCGTGTCGGCGCCGATCTCGGCGAGCTGGCGAACGATGGCGGTCAGGCCGTCTCCCTTGGGGATGGCCACGCCGACCGCGAGGCGAATCCCGGGTTCCCGCCCGGGGAGGGCCATGCCGCGCTCCACCAGGGAGTGCGCGTCGCCGTCCACCCCTACGACGCGGGCCGAAAACGCGTTGCCGGCGCCGTCGAAAACCTCGATCTCCGCACCCGGACCAAGACGCAGCACCCGTAGCAGACGGTGCGTTTCCGCCGCGTCAAGGCGCAGGTTGCGGCGACGCGCCGCCTGTGGCGCGAAGAACCGGCGAGCGGCGCCCATCGTCAGCCAGCGGAAACTTCCGCCCGATCCCGGCCCCCGAGCGGCGCCCGGCGCTCCAGGGCGGCGGCCGCCCAGGTGTCGGTTTCAGGCGACTCGGGAAGCTCCAGCCGGATTTCCACGGTCCGGAGCTCTTCTCGGGGAAACGCGCCAAGGACGCGGGGCGCCTCCCGGTGGAGAAAGCCGGAGACGAGGATCCGTCCCCCCGGCCGTAGCCGGGGTCCCGCGAAGTCCCAGAAGTCCATCAGGGCGCCGGCCGACAGATTGGCGAGGATCACGTCGAAGCCGGCAGGGGCGAGCGCGCGCAACGCGGCCGCCAGCGCCGGGTCCCGATAGTCGCCCTCACGCAAACGGATTGTGCCCGCTACGCGGTTCGCGGCGGCGGTTTCGGCCGCCATGCGGACCGCCATGGGATCCAGGTCGAGCGCCGCCACGGGTCCCGCGCCGAGCAGCGCCGCCCCGACCGCCAGGATCCCCGAGCCGGTCCCGATGTCGAGAACCCGGGTCCTGACACGGCGGGAGCGGAGATGTTCCTCCAGGGACTCCAGGACCAGCCGCGTCGTGGGGTGCACTCCAGTGCCGAAAGCCGGCCCGGGAGTGAGAAGGAGCGACCGGAGCCCCGGTTCGGGGACAACGTGCGGCGGGTGGATGAAAAATCCTCCGGTTCGGACTCCCCGAAAGAACTCGCGATAGGGAGTGGTCCAGTCGCGCGGAGGCTCCGGGGGCGCGAAGCGGAGCGCGTCGCCTGGGTCCACGGCATCCTCGGCCCCGGCCCGGCTTGGCCGGGAACCGAGCAGCTGCCGGCACTTCGCGGCGATTCGGATGCGGGCGTCCTCCGAACCGAACCAGAGACGGATCCCCTCCTTGTCCGCCGCGGATCCCGAGGCGCCGAGGAAGTCGTCCTCGCCTGCCACGATGCCGTCCCAGCCCGCCCGGGACATGACGCCGTGCAGGTCGAGCGGATAGGTGGTTCTTCCCGTGCGATCGCCTTCCGCCGGACCCGATGACCCGGCCGGGCTCCACTCCCGGGCGTTCGTCGTGGAGGGTCCCGTCAGGAAAAGATGCGGTCGAAGAAGGACGACCGGGATTTGTCCGCGCCGTCTCCCTTCGCTTCGGCGTGCCCGCGGCCCTCCGCCTCCGCGGCGCGGGGATGCCGTCCGGCCGGCGCCGACGAGGCTCCGGGTGGTGGGCCGAACTCTTCGGAGAGGGCCTCGACCGCGGCCCGCGACCGATCGCTCAGTTTCCGCGGCACCTCGACCAGGATACGCACCAGATGGCTGCCGCGCCCGCGGCTCCGGAGGGCGGGGAACCCCCTGTTGCGCAGGCGGAGGATCGTGTGCGGCTGGGTGCCGGCAGGGATGCGCAACGTTTCCTCCCCCCAGATGGTGGCAATCGGAATCTCGGTGCCCAGCACCGCCTGCGGAAAGCTGATGGTGGCCTCGCTGAGGACGTCGCTTTCCTCTCGGCGCAGCCCGCGCTGAGGCCGGACGTGGACCCGCACGTAGAGATCACCGGATGGCCCCCCACGAGCGCCGGGTTCCCCCTCGCCCGGGACGCGCAGCTGGTTCCCGTCGGCGATTCCCGCGGGGAGTCGAACCGTGATCTCCCGTTCACGCGGTGTCGTCCCGTTGCCCGCGCACTCCCGGCAGGGATCGCGAACGATCTTCCCGGTCCCGCCACAGCCGGAACACGTGCGGCTCATGACCATGAAGCCGCGGGAAAAGGTCTCCTGGCCGCGCCCACCGCACCGGCCGCAGAGTATCGGCTGCTTGCCGGCCTCGACGCCGCTGCCCCGGCAGGAATCGCAGGGCTCCGCGCGGGAAACGAGGATCCGCTTGCGGTTCTCCTCCTTCGGCTCGCCGAAATCGATACTCAGCTCGTACTGGATGTCGCGTCCGCGCGCCGGGCCGTGCCGGTCCCCACCCCCGAACATGTCGCCGAACAGGTCGAAAACGCTGCCGCGGAAGAGATCCTGGAAGTCGGCAAAGATCTCGCTGTTCATCGGCTGTCCGGCGCTGCCGACTCCCGCGTGGCCGAAACGGTCGTAACGGGACCGCTTTTCCGGATCGCCGAGGACGCCGTAGGCCTCGGAGGCCTCCTTGAACTGGTCCTCCGCGGACTTGTCGCCGGGATTGCGATCGGGGTGATAGCGAACCGCGAGCTTGCGGTAGGCCTTCTTGATCTCGTCCGAACTCGCGTCCCGGCCGACGCCGAGGACGTCGTAGTAGTCGCGCTGGGCGGTGGTGGGCATCGACTGGATCAGGCGGACAGTGGCTCGGCGGCGGATCCCGGCGTCGCGGGACCCTTGGCCGGTCCTTCGTCACCCCGATCATCCGAGTCCTCCTCCGTTCCTTCGGGAACGTCGGCCGGCTCGGGAGGCGCGCCCGCCACGATCACGGTGGCCGGGCGGATCACGCGGCCGTCGAGGAGGTACCCCCGGCGCAGTACCTCGGCCACGTCGCCTTCGCGCTGTCCCGGTCCCGCCGGAATCTCCTGTACCGCCTCGTGCAGGCGGGGATCGAACGGAGCCCCGGCCGCTTCGATCTCAAGGAGTCCCTGACGCTTCAGCGTGTCCTGGAAACGGCGCAGCACCAGGCGAATTCCCTCGTGAAGCCCCCGGACCACGTTCCCGGCCGGATCCTCGCCGCCGTCGCCGTCCCAGCGCTCGGTCGTTCTCTCCACCTCGAGGGCGGCGCGCTGAAGGTCGTCCAGCACCGGCAGCAGCGCGGAGCAGACTTCCTCGGTGGCGCGCGACCGGAACTCGGCCCGTTCGTTCCGCGCCCTCCGGCGCACGTTCGCGAGGTCCGCCTGCGCCCGCCGGGCAAGATCCTTCGCGTCGGTAAGCTCCTGATGGAGGGTGGCGATCCGGCCTTGCAACTCCTCGATCCCGGTACGTTCCTCCGTCTCCGGCAAACCCGTGGAATCCCCGTCCGCGGCGCCATTCGCCCCGGGAGGGTCCACGAGTGGTTCGGGTGGTTCCCCTTGTGAGGAATCGTTCATCAATCGCTCCTGAAGATCGGTCGGAAAACGCTGGAATCAGACGAGTGTGGTGTCCCGGAAGTGGTGCGTGTCACGAGGTCCCAACCGGGACAACCGGGCCGTACCGTCTCCGGCACATCACACTAGCACGCGGCGAATCGAGTCCCGGCGGAACGAGGCGCCCAGGGCGGCGGCTACTTCTGGAACGGAGGGCGGCATGCCTGGCGCACCCAGTTGCGGGAGTTCGGCGAGACCGACCGCGTCCACGGGGGAGCCGGCCGGCAGACCGGCCAGCGAGTTCGTGAGCGCGCGGTCCACTGTCCAGGGGATCGAACCGTGCTGCAGGAAAGCGCCCCGGCGCCAGCGCTGGGCTCCCGCCACCAGCTTGTGACCGCGGGCAGTGATCTCGTGGCCGGTAGCCACGGCGTGGCAGGGCAGCCGGGGTGAGGCGGTGTCCCGGGGCAGGGCGCCCGCCGGCGGCGGGTCGAGCCGAACGAAACGGGAGAGCGCCCTCCAGATGCAGCCCATGACCTGGAGGTACGCAGCGCGGACCCCCGGAGCCCAGCCGCGGGGCGCCGCGAAGGCATAGGTCAGTTCGTCCGGCAGGTGGAGGAGCGCCCTCCCGCCGGTGGGCCGCCGGACCCACGGGATTCCGGAGGTGGCGAGCGCCTCCGGATCGGTGGTGTCCCGGGCGGTCTGCCGGTGTCCAAGGGTCAGCGTCGGACGGGACCACCGATACAGACGCAGAGCCGGAGGGGCTCCCGCCGCGGCCTCCTCCAGGAGCGCCTGATCCCGCCGCATGTTCGTCCATCCGTCGGCGGGAGCCATCCACTCCGCGAACAGCCGCAACTCTCCGCCCGACGCGGAAGCGGTGGGGTTCATCTTCCCCATCGCCGTCCCGTTCCGGCGGCTCACGCGATCAGTTGTTCGAGTGGCTGGTACTCGCGGCCCTGCGATTCGGCGACCGGCCCGCAGGTAAGCCGGCCCGCATAGGTGTTCACGCCGGGACGCAGGCAACTGTCGCGCCGCACGGCCTCCTCGAAGCCGTAGTTGGCGATCGTGAGCGCATACTCGAGCGTTACGTTGGTGAGCGCGTACGTCGACGTCCGGGGCATGGCGCCGGGCATGTTGGCGACGCAGTAGTGGACCACCCCGTCCACCACGTAGGTGGGTTTCGAGTGGGTCGTGGGCCGGGTGGTCTCGCAGCACCCGCCCTGATCCACGGCAACGTCCACGATGACCGCGCCTTCGCGCATCGCGGCAACCATCTCGCGGGTGACGATGCGGGGCGCGGCGGCGCCGGGGACGAGGACCGCGCCGACCACCAGGTCCGCCTCGGCGAGCGAGGCCGCCAGGGTGACCGCGCTTGATTTGAGGGTCGTGACGCGGCTCCCGAAGATGTCGTCCAGGTAGCGCATGCGGGCCGAACTCTTTTCCAGGATCGTGACCTCGGCGCCGATCCCGACGGCGAGTTTCGCGGCGTTCAGTCCCACGACGCCTCCTCCGACGATGACCGCGCGCCCCCGGGGCACCCCGGGAACGCCGCCCAGGAGGATTCCCGAGCCGCCGCAGGAACGGTGGAGGTGGTGCGCCCCTTCCTGGATCGCCATGCGGCCCGCCACTTCGCTCATGGGGGTGAGGAGCGGCAGGCTTCCGTCCGGCGCCGTGATGGTCTCGTAGGCGATGGCGGTGACTCCGCGTGACAGGAGTCCCTCGGTCAGGTCGGGGAGCGGCGCCAGGTGGAGATAGGTGTAGAGGATCTGCCCCTCGCGAAGCAGCTCCACTTCCTCGGGCTGAACCTCCTTCACCTTGATCAGGAGATCGGAGGTCTCGAATACCTCGTCGCGGGTCTCCACGATCCGCGCCCCCGCGGCGGCAAACTCGTCATCGGAGATGAGGCTGCCGTTTCCGGCTCCCGACTCGACCATGACCTCGTGCCCGGCAGCCACCAGGGTGTCGACGCCCCCCGGGACCAGCCCGACCCGGTTCTCGCTGTCCTTGATCTCCCGGACCGTCCCGATCCTCATGCAGCGGTCGCGTCCTTGGGTGCCTTCTTCTCCGGCTTCGGTTCGGGCTTGCTGCGGGTCCGCACGGTTCCCTCGAAGGTGGCTCCCGCCTGGACGACCACCGTGGCGGCGAGGATTCCTCCGGCAAGGATTCCGGACGCCCCGATCTCCGCTTTCTCGACGGCCTCCACGTCGCCGGTCACCCGGCCGTGAATGGTCACGTTCCGCGCCAGGATGTCGGCCTCGACCTGGCCGCCCTCCGGAATCAGCACCGCGGCGGTGCTTTCCACGGAGCCCTTGAGGCGACCCTGGATACAGATGTCCTCCCGGGTGGTGATCTTGCCTTCTACGAGGGTGTCCTGCCCGATCCACGTCGAGCGGGCGCCCCGTTCGGGAGCGGGAGGCGCTTCGGTCATGAATGCCTCGTCTTCATTGGTGCGACGGAATATGGCCATGGGACGGAATGGAACAAAGGAAACAGGTTGGAGCGGGCGACGGGGCTCGAACCCGCGACACCGAGCTTGGGAAGCTCGTACTCTGCCAACTGAGATACGCCCGCCCGGGGGCCGCAGATTCTACTCGGCGGGGACGGCCGGTGGCGGGCCGTCCCGCTCCGCGGCAAGTCAGCGCGGGGTTGCGACTTGGGCGGCGCGGAGCGCCGCGCCCGCCGGTCTGGAGACCGGTGCTCCGGATGCCGCGGCAGTTTCATCGCAGCCGGTTCAGCAGCTCCAGGAGTTCGTCGCGGCGCGGTTCGGCCAAACCCTCGCGGTACGCCTCCAGGGTCAACCGCATCACCGGCTCGGTGTTCGACGGCCGGAGGGTGAAACGCCAATCCGGAAAATCGATCGTGAGTCCGTCCAGCGTGCTCACCTTCCCGCCCGGAAAGCTCTCGCGCACCATGCGGACGGCGCCGGCGGGGTCGGGAACCACGCGGCTCTCCTCGTCCACCGTGAAGTAGCGCCGGCGCAGATCGCCCGCCAGTTCGGAGAGCGGCCTTCCCGCGTCCCGGATCCTCTCGATCATCAGCAGAATGGGCAGCAGGGCGTTGTCCGCGTAGCCGGCGGCCCGAAAGAAGAAGTGACCGCTGAGCTCGCCCCCGAATCTCGCGTCCTCCTGCCGCATCCGCCGCTTCAGATAGGCGTGTCCAACCCGGCCGGGGCGCGGCAGGCCCCCGGCGCGGGCCACTTCGTCCGGCACCGCCCGTGAGGAGCGCAGGTCGAAGACGATCGGAGTGCCGGGTTCCTTCGCGATCTCGGCCGGAGCCAGCAAGGCCGTCGTGAAGTCTCCGGGGATGTGCAGTCCCTGATCGTCGACGAAGACACACCGATCCGCATCCCCATCCCAGAGCACGCCGAAGTCGGCTCCCTCTTCGAGGACGCGGCGCACGAGGGGCTCCCGGTTTCGGGGATCGAGCGGGTTGGCGCCACGGCTCGGAAAGGCGCCGTCGGGCCGGAACTCCACCGCCAGAAACTCGCCGGGAACGTTGGCGAAGACCTCGGCCGCCATGAGTCCCCCCATGCCGTGGCCGGCGTCGAGCACCACGCGGAGCGCCGGCAGGGAGCGGAAGTCGACGACGCTCGCCAGAAATGCCCGGTAGTGGGAGGCGATCTCGCGTGGTGGACGGGTTTCCGGGGTCGGCGGCGGGTTCTCCGGGGGATCGGGAACCTCGTCCACCAGCCGGCGCACTTCCGGCAACCCGTTCTCCTGGAACACGGGCGCCGCGTCGCGCTCGACGAGCTTGATGCCGTTGTCTCCGGGAGGATTGTGCGAGGCGGTGATGACCGCCCCGCCGTCCAGAGCGTCATGGCGGACGGCGAACCACATCGCGTCGGTCGGCAACATCCCGTAGTCGAGGATCTCGACGTTCGGCCCCTCGAGACCGGCGGCGAACGCCGCGGCGAGCGCCGGGCTGGTCACGCGGGCGTCGCGGGCGATGCCGATGCGTCCGCCCCCGAGCCAGGTAGCGAACGCGCGGCCGACCCGCCAGGCCAGTGCGGGAGACAGCGGCGTGGGCGCTGCCCCGCGGACGTCGTAGGCCTTGAACAGCCCCGCCTCGTCGGCGCTCAGCTGTCGAACCATGGGACGGTGCTGTGGGCGGCGACGGTGCTCTTGTCGCCGAGGACCGCTCCCGCAAGGCGGGCTCCCGGGCCGACGAAACTGCTGACTCCCAGAATCGCGTCCGACACGGCGGCGTCCTCGCTGATGCGGGTGTGCGCCCACAGGACCGAGTCCTCCACCCGCGCGCCCCTCTCGACCCGCACCTGGCGTCCCAGCACCGCGTAGGGCCCGATTTCGGCGTCTTCGCGAACCTGTGCTTCGGGTCCCACGAGGGAGGGGCCGATGAGGCGGGCGCGGGGATGGACGGAGGCGGTCTCGTCCACGATGACTCCACCTGGATTGGGCCGTCCCACTCCCGGGATCCGTATCCTGCCGTCGAGGGCGTCCCGGTGGGCCTGCCGGTACCGCGCGGGAACGCCGATATCCATGAAGTAGCCCTCGTGCCGGTGCGCCGCGACCGGATGGCCGGCCGCCAGCAGGGCCGGGAAGACCTCGTGTTCGAGCGAGCAGGCGCCCCGGCCGGGGACGAATTCGAAGATGGCGGGAGTCATGACGTAGGCGCCGATGCTGATCTCGCCCGGCTCCGGCGAATCGGGCTTCTCCGTGAAGCTGAGGACCTGCCGGGCGCCCCCGGCGGCGGGTGTCTCGGCCCGGACCACCCCGTAGGGCGACGCGTCGGCCACCGGCGTGAGTGCGAGGGTGAGCAGGGCGCCGGCGGATTCGTGGGTCCGGACGAGCGCCCGAATGTCGAGGTCGGTCAGCGAGTCGCCGTTCAGGCACACGAAGGGTTCGGAGAGCAGGGACTTCACGTGTCCGATCGCGCCCCCGGTACCGAGGGGCTTCGGCTCCACCGAATACCTGAGCGACACCCCGAACGCATTCCCGTCACCGAAGGTGGCCTCGATGCGCCGAGGGAGCGAGGCGAGGCAGAGAATGACGTCGGTGATCCCCGCCCGGCGGAGAAGTTCGAACTGGGTACCGAGGAAAGGCCGGGCAAGGAGAGGGACGATCGCCTTGGGACGGCGGAACGTGAGGGGGCGCAGCCGTAGCGCCTTTCCCCCGATGAGAATGACCGCCTTCATCGAACAGTCGGACAGGGTACTCGCCCTCGCGGCTCCGGCGGTCTGCTGCTGATAGCATCCCGGGTCCGCGCCGCCGGCGCGGAGAACTCGTTCGAACGTGTCCCGGAGATGAGCGTGGCGAACCGCCTTACGCTACTGCGGATTCTGCTCACGCCGTTCGTGGCGGTGGCGTTGCTCGCCTCGTTTCCCGGCTGGCAACTGGTGAGTGCGGGTCTGGTGGCCGGCGGGGCGCTGACCGATCTTCTCGACGGGCACATCGCCCGCCGGCGGAACCAGATCACGGCATTGGGCACGCTGCTGGATCCGATCGCGGACAAGTTCTTCATTTCCACGATCTTCATCTGCCTGGTGGCTCGGGGGCTCTGTCCCGCCTGGGTCGCGATCGTGATCGTCGGACGGGAGTTCGCGGTGACGGCGCTGAGGATGGTCGCGCTCCAGCGTGGGAGCAGCGTGCCGGTCAGTCTGCTCGGGAAGATCAAGATGCACGCGCAGGTGTACGCGGCACTCCTGGTGCTGGCCGGAGCCTTCTATGAGGCCCTGGCGCCCTACGGTGTGCTGGGGCTTTGGATCGCGGCCTTCCTGACCGCGTGGTCCGGCTTTTCCTACTTCGCCGGAGCGCGAAGCGTCGCGCTCCCTGGCTGAGCGGCGCGCCGGCGCGGTGCGTTCGCTCCCGCGCCGCCTGGTGCATGCCTTGCCCGAGGTGTTCCTTGGTGCGGACGCGGTAGCCGGTCTGGACGGATCGCGCGGCTTCCTGGTGGGGGAGAAGCGCCACCGGCAGGTGGATGTCCTGGGCTTCGAGCCCGCGCCCGAGGCGGGGCGAGGGCCGGCGGCCCTCGAGGCCCTGGTGGAGCGGCGGCTCGACCGATCCGGGATGCAGGGATGGCGCATCGTCGGGGTGGCGGTGGAATCCGCCGACCTCGAACGAGGTGGGAAGGCGCTCCTGGAGGGTCTGGTGGCGGGTGATGTCGTGGTTGCCGCCAGCGGAGCCGCTGCCGCTCCCGAGCGGCGGCCGGATCTCAAAGTCCTGGTCCATCGCGGAGACTGCCTGGCAGAGGTGCGGCGCCCGTCCCGCTCAGGCTCGGAGCGCCGGCCCGGAGCGCCGGCCTCCGGCCGGCATCGCCGCGCGTAGGGAGGCGAACCGCAGGCCGGACTCAGGTGCGGGCGAGGATCTCGCGAATCCGTTCGCGGGCGGCTTCCGTGTAGGGGCTCTCGGCGTGCTCTTCCACGATCTTCTGGTAGTGGACCAGAGCCTCCTGCTCGCGTCCGCACTCGGTGAGGGCTCGGCCCAGCCGGTGGCGGACCTCGGCGAGCCGGCCGAAGTCGGGGTAGTTCGCCAGGATCTCCTCGAGCCGGGGAATGGCGCCCCGGCACCAGTTCCGGTGGTCCTGGTAGAACTCGGCCTTCAGGAGCACGGAGGTGGCGAGATCGTTCCTGCACTCCACGAGATGGACCCGCGCCTCCTCGGCATAGCGGGAGTTGGGGTACAGCTCGAGCAGCTTCTCGAACTCGGTCGCCGCCAGCTCGGTGTCTTCCTGATCCCGGTCGGCGCTGCGGCGCCGCTTGAAGTGTCCGAAGGCAATCTGGAACTGCGCGTAGTCCGCTCGCGGGTGGTTCGGGAAGAAGGTCAGGTAGTCCCGGTACTCGGTGGCCGCCAGGAGCGCGTTCTGGGCGCCGCGCTGGTTGTAGTAGGTGTCTGCGATCCCCAAACGGGCATCCCCGGCGAACTGGCTGCGCGGGTAGCTGTCGAGCAACTGGCGAAACCAGGTGCGGGCCGTTTCCCAGTCACGGTCCTCGAGGCTCTGCTGTCCGAGCGCCAGCAGCCGCCGATCGGCCTGCGCCCCGGTGGGGATCTCCCCGAGCGGCCCGGAACTGCACCCAAGCCCCGCCAGGACGACGGCTCCCGCCAGGGCGCGCGTCAGGAAGGTCCGGCGGGGGGAACCGGCGGGGTCAGGAACCATGCAGGAGAGCGGAAAGGCCGCAGCCGACGAAATGCTAGCGCCTAGCGGCTGACCGGACCGTCTTCGGCGGCGCTCTCCCGCAACGCGTTCCGGACCGCTTGGGGAAGGCGCCGCGCACGACCGTCCGGCCCCACGGCCGCGTGCCGCGTCGCGGCGGTCGCCACGAGCGCGCCGTCGGGCTCGCGCAGGATGCGGTATTCGAACGCGATGCCGGAGCGCCGGTAGCCGTGGGCGGCGGCTTCGACGATCAGGTGGTCGTCGTAGCGCACGGGCCGCAGGTAACGGCACCGCACCTCGATGACCGGAAGGTGAACGCCGCCCGCTTCCAGTTCCCGGTACGACACGGCGTGCTCCTGCAGCCAACGGGTCCGCGCTACCTCGAGCCAGGGGAGGTAGGCGCCGTGATACCCGACGCCCATCTGGTCGGTCTCCGCGTACCGGACGCGGATCGAGACGCGGGTCGGGGAAGGGGCCCGAGCGGACGAGCTCCCGGCGGGTCGCGGGGAGTCCGAGCCGGTCAAGGGCGCCGTTCGGCTTGCCCGCCGGAGGCGGTGAATCTCCCGCCCGCGCGGCCGGTCACGCCGCGAGCATCTCCCGAACCGCCGCTGCGGGGTCGGAGGCGCCGAAGACCGCCGATCCCGCCACCAGCACGTCGGCGCCCGCGTCGCGGGCCGCCGCGACCCGCGAGGCGTTGATCCCGCCGTCCACGACGATCTGGAGGGATGGGTTGGTTCGCTCCGCCAGCCTCCGGACCTGGCGGACGCGGTCCATGCTGCCTTCGATGAAGCGCTGCCCGCCCCAGCCCGGGTTGACCGACATGACGATCGCGTAGTCCACGGCTGCCAGCGCCTCATCGAGCGATGACAGGGGCGAGAGCGGGTTGATGGCCAGTCCGGGCCGGACGTCGAGGGAACGGAGGTCGGAAATCGTCTTGTGGAGATGGGGCACGGCTTCGGGGTGCACCGCGATCGCGTCCGCCCCCGCGTCCGCGTAGGCCCCGATGTGTTCCGCGGCGTTCTCGATCATCAGGTGCGCGTCGAGCGGCAGGTCCGTGCAGCGCCGCACCGCGGCCACCAGCATCGGCCCGAAGGTCAGGTTGGGGACGTAGTGCCCATCCATGACGTCGAGGTGCAACCCGTGGGCTCCGGCCTCCTCCACCGTCCGTATCTCCTCCGCCAGACGCGTGAAGTCGGCGGAGAGAAGGGAGGGAGTGAGCCGCATCCGAATCTACCGGCTCAGGGTGAGCACGATCCGGTCCGCGCGGCTTACCTTGGCGCCGGCCGCGGGCACCTGGTCCACGACGATGCCCGCCGGAACCCCCCGGTAGGGGACGCTCCGGACATCGCGCACCCGCACGGCGCTCCGGCTCAGGTCATCGGCGATCTCCCCGTAGCGGCGGCCGATGAAATCCGGCATGACGAAGGATTCGGGCTCCGATCCGGCGGAAAGGAGCACGGAGACCGAGGTGTCGGGAACGGTCTCGCTGTAGGCCACGGGGGACTGGGCGATCACCCGGCCGGCGAGGTAGGTGTCGCTCTCCACCTCGGCCACCCGGCCCACGGTCAGCTCGGCGGCTTCGAGCTGCCGCCGGGCCTCGGTGAGCGTGCTGCCCTCGAGCCGCGGAACGACGCGCCGGGTGGGCCCGAGGCTTCGGAACACCTGAACGGAACGCCCTCGCTTGAAGAACGACCCCGGCGCCGGTTCCTGGAAGACGATGCGGCCTTCCGGGACGTGGTCATCGAAACGGGCCTGGCCCTCGGCGACGCGCAACCCCACGCTGCCGAGCACGGCCTCGGCGGCCGCCACTTCGAGGCCGGTGAGGTCCGGAACGGTCGGGTCCGCCGCGGAGGAGGCGACCAGGAAGGTTGCCGCGGCGGCAAAGGCGAAGGTGGCGCCGAGCAGCGATCCGATCAGGAGGTAGTAGAGGCCCCGCGACAGGCGCGACTTGGAGGATTTCCCGCCGCGCGCCCAGCGGATCCGGAGACTGCGCAAGGTGATGGTGCCTCGCGGAAGTGTAGTGTCCTCCGGAGCCGGACGAACGGCCCGGGCGCCGGTCCTTCCTCAGCCGTCGGTACGCTGCAGGAGCGCCGCGAAGTACCCGTCGGTCCCGTGGTCTTCGGGTGCGACGCGGAGTGCGCCCTGTTCGTCGACGAGTGGGGCCAGGGCCTCCGGCAGCCGGTCCGCGAGGGAGAGCTGCCGGAGGCCGGGTCTTGCGGAGAGCAGGCCGCGGAGCGCCCCGGTCGTTTCTTCGGGCTCGAGCGAGCAGGCCGAGTAGAGCAACATGCCGCCGGAGGCGAGAAGGTCCGCGGCCGCGCGGGCGATGCGGCCCGCGGCCTCCGCGAGTTCCCGGACGCGCGCCGGAGAGGCGGTCCACTTGATGTCGGGATTCCGCGCCAGGGTTCCGAGGCCGCTGCAGGGAACGTCCAGGAGGATTCGGTCGAACGTTGCCGCCGCGAAGGCGGGACGGGCCGCGTCGGAGGCGAGCCGCAGCACGTTGCCGGCCCCGAGGCGCCGGACGGTGGAGTCCAGCAGGGCCACCCGGCCCGGCCGCAGGTCGGCGGCAATGAGCGGCCGCGGTTCGATCCGTTCGGCGAGGATGGTGGCTTTCCCTCCGGGGGCGGCGCAGGCATCGAGGCACCGGCGGGCCCCGTCCACGGGCAGCAGCCAGGCCACGAGTTGCGACCCCGCGTCCTGAACGTGGATCGCGCCCTCCCGGTACAGGGACGAATCCTGGGGGTTTCCCCCGGTGACCCTGAGGCAGCGGGGGGCGATCGGAAAACGTTCGGTTTCCACGCCGTCCTGCGCGAGCCGCTTCCGGACCTCCTCGAGCGCCAGCCGCCGGCTGACGCGCACAAAGACCGTCGGGGAGCGGTTGCCGGCCTCCAGCCTCCGCCTGGCGCCCTCGGTTCCGAGCTCCCCGAGACAGCGGTCCACCATCCAGTCCGGATACGACAGTCCGGCGCGCAGATAGAGGTCCCGGTCCCCGCCGGCGCGGGGCCACGGGTGGTCCGCCCGGAGGTAGGCGCGGAGGACGGCGTTGACGAGACCGGCCGCCCCGGGGCGGGCGGAAGCGGCGGCGAGGGATACGGACTCGTGGACCGCGGCGCTGGCCGGGACCCGGTCCAGGTAGCGAAGCTGGTAGAGGCCGAGCCGGAGCGCGGTGCGCACCGGGAGATCGAGTTTGCCGACCGGCCGGCGCGAGTAGCTGTCGAGGGCGTAGTCGAGGGCCCGCCGCCGGCGCAGCACGCCGAAGACGAGTTCTCGCGCGAGCGCCCGGTCGCGATCGCTCGGGGGCTGCCCCCCGGCGTCCTCCAGGCGGGCGATCAGGGCATCGGGCCGGGGGGGACGGGGCCGCTCCCGGGTGGGCTCCAGCCGCAGCAGGACCGCGAACGCGGCGCGCCGGGCGGGGGATGCGGGGCGTGAGGGCGGGGCGGCGCTCTTTCCGCCGCGCCTGCCCGTCTTCTTCCGGGGCGCTCCGGGCACTTCAGCGGGAGGCGGCGATGGCCGCCGAGAGCGCCAGCGGATCGTCGGTGAGGATGCCGTCCACTCCCAGCGCGAGCAGACGCCGCATGTCGTCGGCCCGGTTCACCGTCCAGACCAACACCGGAAGGCCGGCCTGGCGCGCGGAGCGGAGCAGTCGGGGGGTCACGACCCGGAGGGGACCGCTCATCTCGCTGACGAGAAGCGCATCGAACGGGGGGTCGTAGAGCCCCGAGAGACGCCCGAGGGACAAGGCGAGGAAGGCCACGACCTCTCCGAAGGAGCCTCCCGTGGCGACGGCGGGGCAGGCGCCGCGGAAGCGCTCCAGGGACTCGCGGCCGAACGCGGCCACCAGGGTCCGATCCTCCCGCCCCGCGTCGCGGATCGCCCGGCAGAGCGGCTCCGCGGTGTCCAGAGTCTTCATCTCCACGACGAAGGGAAGATCCGGATGGGCCGCCTGGACTTCTTCGAAGGTCGGGATGACGACGCGCTCCGCGCGATAGGGAGAGTCCCCGTCGGGCGCCCGAAAACGGTAACCGGCGTTCAGCGAGCGCAGCTCTTCGAGGCGCAGTTCGGCGACCGCGCCGCTCCCGTCGGTGGTGCGGTCCACCGTGCCGTCGTGGATCACCACGAGCGCGCCGTCGGCGCTCAGCCGGACGTCCATTTCGAGGATGTCCGCCCCCGCCCGGGCGGCCGCCGCGAACGCCGCCAGGGTGGCCTCGGGAGCCAGCATGCCGCCTCCCCGGTGAGCGACGTTCCGGACCGGCGCGGTGAAGAAATCATGCACCGGCCGGGGAGGGCGCGTGCTCGCCACCAGGACCAGCACGCCGTAGGTGACGGCCACAATCCCCAGGGCCCCGGCCAGGAAGAACGCGGCGCGTCGCAGCCCGGTGCGCATCGCGATCCGTTCCCCGTCAGGACTCCGCCAGCCCGGCTGCTTCGGCGGCGCTCGCGAAACGCCCGGAGGGCGGGACGGCGTTCCCCCGCAGGAACTGGGCGACGGGGAGCCGGCGCCGTCCCGCGGCCTGGACCTCGAGAGGCAGCAGTGCGGTGCCGCCGCCGCAGGCCACGACCAGCCGGGGGGCGCTCCGGCTGCCCGCGATCCGGAAGGACCCCGGGGGTTGGCCCTTCTCCGGTAGACCGTCGGCGGCTGCGGCGCGGTGGATCCGAACCGGGGCGATTGCCCCGGCGTTCCCCTCCCGGACCGCCGTGAAGGCCACCGGAGTGGGGGAGAAGGCGCGCACCCGGTTCACCAGCGCGGGGGCCTCCAGTTCCCAGTCCAGGGCGGCATCGCTCTTCCGGACCCGGGGCGCGAGCGTGGCCGCTTCGTCGTCCTGGCGGCGCGGCGCAATCCGTCCTCCGGCGAGTCCGGACAAGGTCTCCATGAGGAGCTCGGCTCCCAGGGGAGCAAGCCGGGCAAGGAGTTCACCCGCGGTTTCCGTGGCCCCGACTTCGGTTTCCCGCTGGAGCAGGATCGGACCGGTGTCGAGTCCGGCGTCCATGAGCATGGTCGTTACGCCGGTTCGGCGATGACCGCGGGCCACGGCCCAGATCGCGGGAGCGGCGCCGCGGAGTTCGGGAAGCAGCGAGGCGTGGACGTTGACGGCCCCGAGCCGCGGCGCCGCCAGCAGGCGGGCCGGGAGGATCTGGCCGTAGTCGGCGACGACGAGAACGTCGGGCTCGAGGTCCGCCACCGGTTCCCAGCCGCTCCGGCGGCGGATCCGTTCCGGTTGCCGGACCGGGATCGCGAGTTCCTGCGCCAGACGCTTGATCCGGCTGACGCGCGGGCGGTGGCTGCGGCCGGCCGGCCGGTCCGGCTGGGTAACCGCGGCGAGCACCGAGTGGCGCGCGTGCAGCGCGGAGAGCACCGGGACGGCGAACGTGGAGGTCCCCAGGAAGACCACGCGGAGGCGCTCCACCTCCGTCCCTCCACCGGCACCCGCGCCGGGTCGCCGGGCGCTACCAGTCGCCGCGACGCATGCGGCGGCGCAGTTTGCGAACGATGAGGTCCCGCTTGAGGACTCCGAGCCGATCCAGGAAGAGGCGGCCGTTCAGGTGGTCCACCTCGTGGGCGAACGCCCTGGCCAGCAGTCCTTCCCCCTCCATCTCGTAGGAGGAACCGTCGAGACGCTGGCCGCGGACCCGCACCCACTGCGCCCGGCGGGTCACCCCCGAATACCCCGGCACCGAGAGGCATCCTTCCTCTTCGGACTGGCTCCCCTCGGATTCGAGGATCTCCGGATTGGCCATCACGATCAGCTCGCCGTCCTTTTCGCCGACCGTGATGTCGATGACCATCAGCCGGACTCCCACTCCGATCTGGGGCGCGGCAAGGCCGACTCCGGGGGCCGCGTACATGGTCGCCACCATGTCGTCCACCAGTTCCTGCCAGTTCCGGTCGAAATCCTGGATGGGTTCGGACGGGGTCGCGAGGGTGGAAGCCCCGTACCGCAGGATCGGACGGACAGGCAAGACGGCTGGCGATTGTAGCCGTGGAGCACCGCCGGATTCCCGAAAGTAGAATCGGCCCCGGAGGGAGGCAAGGACGATGAAGTTGAGGATCAGGACCAGGGCCGGGGCCCTGTTGTTCGCCGGTGTGGCGGTCGCGGCGTCGATCGGCTGGACGGCCGCCGCGCCCGATGTCGCCGGCGAGATGATCGACCGGGCGCGCCACTTCCTGGCGTCGCTCGATGACGGCCAGCGGGCCCGGGCGACCTTCCCGTTCGATGACGAGGAACGGCTCAACTGGCACTTCATCCCGAGGGATCGGGAGGGACTGCCGTACGGGGAGTTCAGCCCGCCCCAGCGCCGGCTCGCCGACCGCCTGCTCGGCACCGTGCTGAGCCACGATGGGATCAGCAAGGCGCTCGGCATCATGTACCTCGAACAGATCCTCTACGAGCGTGAAGGGCGCGACATTCGCGACTCCGACCGCTACCACTTCACGGTCTTCGATGAACCGTCGGAGACGGCCCCTTGGGGTTGGCGGGTCGAGGGGCATCACCTGTCGCTCAACGTCACCCTCAAGGGCGGCGAGGTCGTCGCGGCGCCGGCGTTCATGGGCAGCAATCCGGCGATCGTCGACGAAGGCCGGCACACGGGTCTCGAGGTGCTCGCGGCGGAACAGACGGTTGCGAGGGAACTGCTCGCGCTCTTCGCCGGGGAGGCGCGCGAGCAGGTCGTCTTCGATGCCGAGGCGCCGCCCGACATCCTGACCGGCACGGACCGCGTCGCCGATCCGGGAGCGCCGCTCGGGATCGCGATCGGAAACATGACGGACGAGCAGCGCGACAAGGTCGTCGAGCTGATCCAGGTCTACCTGGGGCGGATGCGGCTCGATCTGGCCCGGGCGGAGTTCGAGCGGATCACCGCGGCCGGCCTCGGGGACATCCACTTCGCGTGGGCCGGCAGCACCGCGCCCGGCGAGCCGCACTACTACCGGATCCACGGTCCGACCTTCCTCATCGAGTACGACAACACCCAGAACGGCGCGAACCACATCCACTCGGTGTGGCGCGACCTCACCGGAGACTTCGGCCGGGACCTGCTCGCCGAGCACTACGAGGACGCCCACCCGCACTAGGGCTCCGGCGGCCGCGCCCGATGGCGCCCCCGGCCTGGAACGCCGGCTTCCAGCCGGCACGCGCGGCGCTCCGCGCCGCAGGCGGTTCAGCACTTTCCTGCGGGATGACCCCACCGGCTTGGAACGCCGGTCTCCGACCGGCACGCGCGGCGCGCCCCCCCCCGCACCGCGGGAACCCCCAGCAGCCCCCCCGGGCCGAACACACACACTTAAACACCCGAGCATACCACCCCCCAAACAAAA
>JAJEIY010000010.1 GCA_022828085.1 Acidobacteriota bacterium
AGCGCGTTCAGGAACAGGTAGATGGGGTAACCGACGAGGACCACGAAAAGGAGAGCCCCCACGACCACTCCCACCCGTTCCGCCGGTCCCTCGGCATTTCGCCACAGAGCACCGATGTCCTGGGTGGAGCCCCGGCCACCGGTGGGCGCCGGGGGTTTGGCCCGCCGGCCCCCGCCCGCCCCGCGGGGTGCCCCCCCCCCCCCACGTCGTGACGCCGACCCGCGGCATGGCGCTCTCCTTCGGAGCCGACCGGAAACGAGGGCACGTCCTTGTCCCGGCGTCCCATGGGAGCAAACAGCGACACGTCGCCTGCGGCCCTTCGGGCCGCGTGCCGGTCGGAGACCGGCGTTCCAAGCCGTTTCCGCCATTTTCATGACCAGCGGGGTGTGCAGGAGGACCCGATCATGAGCGTTTCTCCCGGTGGGGGGGCGCCGCTGTGCCGGCTGAAGCCGGCGCGCCAAGCCGGTGCCGCCAGCTAGAGGGTGCTGCGGTGCTGGAGGGCCTCCGCCATCGTGGTCTCGTCCGTGTGGACCAGCTCGCTGCCCATCGGGATGCCGATCCCGATGCGCGTCACCCGGATGTCGTGAGGTTTCAGGAGGTGCGCCAGCCAGGCGGCGGCCGCTTCGCCGTCGTGGGTGGGGTTCGTGGCGACGATGACCTCCTCGAACCGGCCGTCGCGGACGCGCTGCAGCAGGCTGGCCAGGCTGCGCTCCTCCTCGGGATCCCCCTGCGGGGGAAACGTGACTCCTCCCAGGACGTGGTAGCGGCCGTTGAAGATCTTCGCCTTCTCGATGGCGGCGATATCCGCCGGATCCTCGACGACGCAGAGCATCGTGTCGCCGCGGCTCGGATTGCGGCAGAACCCGCACGGCTGGGTGTCGGTGAAGTTGCCGCAGACCCCGCAACGGGAGACCTGTTCGTGCAGGGTGGACGTCGCCGAACCGAGCGCGGCGGCGCGCTCCGCCCCTCCCTGGAGCAGGTGGAAGGCGATTCGCTGGGCGGATTTTTCCCCGATGCCCGGGAGCCGCTTCAACTCACCGATGAGCCGTGAAAGCGGTTCCGGCAGGCCGCTCATCGGCCGCCGGCGAGCTGTCCGAGTTCTTCGAGCGAGCCGAGTCTCTCCTGCATCTGCTGCTCGATCTTCCGGGAGGCGTCGTTCACCGCCGCCTTCACGAGGTCCTCGAGGAGTTCGACGTCACCGGAACGGACCGCTTCCGGGTCGATCGTGACCCGCCGCACCTGACGGGCGCCGTTCATCCGCACCTTGACCATCCCGCCGCCGGCGGCTCCCTCACCTTCGAGGGACTCGATCTGCCGCTTCAGCTTGCGGAGCTGCCCCATCTGCTGGGTGACCTGGTGAATCTTCGAGAGCATCGCTCGTTTCCTCCTTCGCACCGGGGCTTGACGTCCCGGGCGACAAATTGTTCCAGCCCCTACGGTTCCGATTGCGGCGGGGATTCTCCCGGCAGGGCCTTCGCCGAAACGATAGTGCCTCCGAACGTCTCCTGGTACTCCTTGATGATCGGGGGTGGATCCAGATCGAGGAGCCGACTGCCGCCGGAGTCCTCCGATGCCGCGGCGGCTTCGGGCGGGGGTGGGGGATCGGGCAGCCGCGGCTTGGCGGGAGGCGGACCGTTTCCGCCGCCGGCGGGCGCCGGCCCCCTGGCCTCCGGCTGGTCGAGCTGCTTGAGGAGCCGGTCGAACGCGGCCAGGCGTGGCATCTCGACCAGCCGCAGGAGCGCCATCTCCAGGTGGAACCTGGGTTCGGGCGACCAGCGCAAGCCCTCCTCGATCTTCGTGAGGACATCCAGGCTGCGGAGCAGGTCCTCCTCGCTGAAGCGGCCGGCGAACTCGGCGAGCCGCTCCTGTTCCTGCGGCCACTCGAGCAGGTCGGGCCGGTCGGGCGCCGCCCGCACCACCGTCAGGTCCCGCAGGTAGTGCATGAGCAGGGTCACGAAGTGCTTCAGGTCGCGGCCCTCGCGCACCAGTTCCTCGACGATCTCGAAGACCGCCCGGCGGTCCGCCTCGACGATCGCGGTGGCCGCCCGGCGGCAGATCTGCACGTCCGGGACCCCGATCACCTCGCTGACGTCCGCGGCCGTGACCGCGCCGTCCACCGCGGCGATCACCTGGTCGAGCGCCGAAAGGGCGTCCCGGAGGCTCCCCTGCCCGAACCGGGCGATCTGGGCCAGCGCCTCGGGGGCGACCTCGAGTCCCTGGTCGTCCACGATGTGCCCGAGGCGCTCGGCCACGACGCGTTGCGTGACGGCGCGGAACTCGAACTCCTGACAGCGCGAGAGGATGGTGTCCGGGATCCGGTGGATCTCGGTGGTGGCGAAGATGAACTTGACGTGGGAGGGGGGTTCCTCGAGCGTCTTGAGGAGCGCGTTGAAGGCGCCGCCGCTCAGCATGTGGACCTCGTCCACGAGGAAGATCTTGAACCGGTCGCGCGACGGGGTGTAGTGCGCGGTCTCGATGATCTCGCGCGCCTTCTCCACGCTGTTGTTGCTCGCGCCGTCGATCTCGGGCACGTCCCGCGAGTAGCCGCCGGCGATCTCGCGGCAGGACGGGCAGTCTCCACAGGGTTCCGGGGTTGGCCCTTCGTTCGACGCGCAGTTGAGCGCCTTCGCGAGGATCCGGGCCGTGGTCGTTTTCCCGACGCCGCGCGGTCCGGCGAAGAGGAACGCGTGCCAGATGCGGTTCTTCCGGATCGCGTTCTGGAGGGTGCGGGCGATCGCCTCCTGGCCGACCAGGTCCGCGAAGGTCTGCGGCCGGTAGCGGAGCGCGAGCACCTGGTAGTCCCCGGCGCCCGCGGCGTCCGGTGGCGGCGCCGTCTCGGCCGGGGTGGCGGCGGGCGACGGACTCTCCGGCTCGCTTACGGGCGCACCGCCCGCTGAGGCTTCCTCCACAGCGACCTGCGGTTCGACCGGGCCGTCGCCACCGGGATCCTGGGCGGCCGGTTCCACGTCACCCGAAGGCTCCGCCGGCGGGGTTGGCGGCGCGCCGAACAGGCTCCCGGGAGGGCTCATGAAACGGGGAGCCTAGCCGAGGGACAGGCCGTTCAGAATCCGAGCGACGCGGTCTCCCGCCGCACGTCCCCCGCCGCGATCATCAACCCCGTTTCCGGGTCGCGCCAGGTGACCGTGGGAGCGCACGCGCGCCAGTTCCAGCGGCCCCACGGGCGCACGTCGTGGCCCATCGCCCGGAGCGCGTCGGCCGTCGCGGCCGGGATCCGCTCCTCGATGTTGATGACGGCCGGGTTGTTGTTCACCTCGCTCCCGGTGCCCGGGAAGTTGTAGCTGCCGAAACGGGGCTGGTCGAGCGCCTGCTCCGGGGACATCCCCCACACCACCACGTTCAGGAAGACCTGCAGCAGCGACTGCAACTGCTGGTCGCCGCCGGGGGTGGAGAGCCCCATGAACGGCTGGCCGTCCTTCATCACCAGCAGGGGAGAGTTGGTGTTGCGGGGACGCTTGCCGGGCGCCATCACGTTGGCCAGCCCAGGGTCCAGGTTGAACTGGTACATCCGCCCGCCGAGCCCGAATCCCCACCCCGGGATCATGGGGGTGGAGGTGTGGCCGTCGCTCTCGGTGAGAGAGAACACGTTGCCGTCCCCGTCCATCACGTTGAGGGACGAGGTGTCACCGTAGTTGGCTGCGGGATCGTCGTTCGACCCCGGGCGGCTCGCGGCGGCTCCGGTCGAGACCGGCTCGACGAAGCTCGCCGGGGCGTCGTCCGCCACCGCCGCCATCCGCTCCGGATCGCCCCAGGGAGGCATGTCCTGAAACGCCCGCGCCTCGTCGATGAGCCCGACGCGTTCGCGCGCGTACTCCTTTGTGTAGAGGTTCTCCGGAGGCGGCGCAAAGTCCGGATCCGCGACGTACTTGTGCGCATCCGCGATCGCCAGGTTGATCACCTGGGAGACGACGTGGATGTACGCCGGGGTGTTGTAGCCGAGGGCGTGCAGGTCGTAGTTCTCCAGCATGTTGAGCATCAGGACGATGCGCGGCCCCTGGCTCCAGCCGGCGGCGGCGTGGACGTCGTAGCCGTGGAAGCTGGTTCCGAGCGGCTCTTCCCAGCGGCTCTCGTAGTTCGCGAGGTCCTCGTAGCGGACGATCCCCTCCTGCTCCCGGAAAAAACGGTCCACGGCGCGCGCCGGCTCGCCCTTGTAGAAGGCGTCCCGGGCGGCGCGGATCCCGTCGGAACGGCTTCCTCCCGCCGCCAGCGCCTGCCGCTCGGCATCCATCAGGTAGCGGATGAGCCGCCCCAGGTCGGCGTTCACCATGAGGTCGCCGAGACGCTGCTCGCCGACGCCGTTCGGGAACCAGAAGTCGCGGTTGTAGGGAAAGGCGAGGATGCCGTCCCGGTGATCCTCGATCATCCGCTTCTGCATCTTGTAGAGGTGATACCCCTCCTCCGCGATGCGGAGCGCCGGCGCCGCGGCCTCGCTGAAGCTGATGGTGCCGAAGCGGTCGAGCGCGGCGAGCCAGACGTCCACGTCCGCGGGAATCAGCGCGTTGTTGATGGGCGACTTGCCGTGCTCGAGGAAGTAGTCGAGGGTGGCGAGCGCGGGCGAGGTCCCCGCCCCGACCCGGGTGAGCACGCGGTCCTCGGCGGCGCTGTAGACGAGGAGCGGCGCGACCCCGGTCCATCCCGCGTAGTCCATCTTGACCACCTTGAGCGCCATCCCCGCGGCCACCCCGGCGTCAAAGGCGTTGCCCCCGGCCCTGAGCACGTCGTACCCGGCCTGGGTGGCGAGGTAGTGCCCGGAGGAGATCACCCCGTGCGTGCCCATGACGCGCGGCCGCATGGCCTCGACGTTGTCGGCGTCGTGGACGTGGCCGTAGCTTCCGAAAGGGGCGATGGTGGCGAAGACGCCTTCCCCGGCGGGCGCGGTGTCCTCCGGGGCGTCGGTCGCGGGAACGCCGCACGCGGCGAGCGCCAGGGCGAGGGCGGCGGCCAGCCAGGTCAGGTGCTTCATCGCCTCATCCTCCTGTCGTTACGGGGCCGGTTGCGAGGGGATATCTTCCGAGACCATCCGGAAGACGGCAACCCCCAACCCAAACGAAGAGGCAACGAAGCCATGAAGCGGACCACCTCGATCGCGCTCGCTGCGCTCGGTCTCCTGATCCTCCCCGCCTGCGGCCCTGTCGGAGCCGGATCGGCCACCGGGTCCAGCGGTCCCACGAATTCCGAAGTCGACGCGATCTTCGCCGACCTTCAGGGCGACCGGCCCGGCGCGGCGGTGGGGGTCGTCTGGAACGGCGAGGTGGTCCACCGCGCCGGCTACGGCACGGCGCACCTCGACCACGGCGCCCCCATCACGCCGAAAACGGTCTTCGACATCGCGTCGATCTCGAAGCAGTTCGGCGCCCTGGCCGCGCTCCTGCTCGAATCCGAAGGCAACCTCGACCTCGATGCGGACGTGCGCGGCACCATCCCGGAACTGCCCGACTTCGGCGCGGTCATCACGGCGCGCCACCTGATCCACCACACGAGCGGGATTCGCGACTGGCCGCACACGATGGCGCTCGGCGGGATCGGCTTCACCGACGTCATCTCGTTCGAGAAGATCCTGCGGATGCTCCACCGCCAGCAGGCGATCAACTTCCCGCCCGGCTCGGAGTACGCCTACTCGAACACCGGCTACAACCTGCTGGCGCGGTTGATCGAGGTGCACTCGGGGATGACCTTCCGCGAGTACGCCGAGTCGCGGATCTTCGCGCCCCTCGGGATGACCCGCACCCACTTCTCGGACGACTACCTCGAGGTCGTGCCCGGCCGGGCGGAGTCCTACGCTCCGGCCGAAGGCGGCGAGGGCTTCCGGCGGATGCCCAACCAGCTCACCGCGCTGGCTTCCTCGTCGCTGCACACCACCATGGACGACTTCATCCGCTGGATGCGCAACTACGAGACCGGCCAGGTCGGCGGCGAGGCGATGCTCCGCACGATGGTGCGGCCGGGCGTGCTGACGAACGGCGAGACCCTGGACTACGCCCACGGCCTCTCGGTGACCGACTACCGGGGGCTGCAGACCTTTGGGCACGGGGGCTCGTGGGTGGGGTACCGCACCAACTTCGTCCGCTTCCCGCAGCAGAACCTGTCCATCGCCGTCTTCTGCAACGTCGCGGACTGCGATCCCGCCGGACGGGCTCGCCAGGTGGCCGAGGTCTTCATCGGCGACCTCATGGGGCCGGCGCCGGAGCCGTCGGAACCCGCGCCCGACCGCGAGGCCCCCGACCTGACCGCCGGGCAGTTGCGGGAGTACGCGGGCAGCTACCGCAGCCCCGAACTCGACAGCACCTTCGACATCGAAGTCGATGCCGAGGGCAAGCTGGTGGCCAACCATTGGCGCAACGACCCGAGCGTCCTCTCACCGACCGGCCCGGACACCTTCAGGGGCGACCAGTGGTTCCTGCCCGAGGTGCGCTTCCTTCGCGACGGCGCGGGCCGGATCACCGGCTTCACCGTGACCGGCACGCGAGTGCGCGACCTGATCTTCCAGCGGCAGCAGTAGAAGGGACCGCCGACCACCGCTGGTGGCACCGCCGGCTTGGAACGCCGGTCTCCGACCGGCACCCGACGGGGGCCGCAGGCCCGCGGAGGGCACACCCCCAATCCGCCTCAAGCGCGCGAGCTCTACGACCCCGGCTCGGCCGCAAACACCGACCGGCCCCGCGAGAACGTCTCCAGAACCTCAATGAACTCCAGGTTCTCCGGGTCCGCGGTCAGCGGGTTCTCTCCCAGAATCACCAAATCCGCCTGCTTCCCGACCGTGATCGAGCCCTTAGTGTCCTCCTCGAAGTACTGGTAGGCGCCTCCAAGCGTCACCGCGTGGAGCGCCTGCATCACCGTCGCCCGCTGGTGCGGCCCGAGGACGTGCCCGCTGCGAGTCTTGCGGTTCACGGTGATCGAGACCAGCCGCATCATGTGCGGCGGGACCACCGAGGCGTCATTGTGGACGGTGAACGGCACCCCCCGCTCCAGCGCCCAGCCCACCGGACTGACATTGTTGCCCCGCTCCTCGCCGAAGCTGCGCCGGTGCCAGTCCCCCCAGAAGAAGGCGTGGGCCGCAAAGAACGAGGGCACCACGTTCAGCTCTTTGGCGCGGTCGAGCTGGTCCGCGCGCATGAGCTGGGCGTGGATGATGACGGAGCGGTGGTCGGGCATGGGATCCAGGCCCGCGATCGCCTCGTCCACGCCGTCGATCATGAGGTCCATCGCCGCGTCGCCGTTGGCGTGCGCGATGAACGGGATGCCCGCCTCGACCAGTTGGGCCGCCTGCGCCTTGTAGTCGCCGGGATCCATCGTGCCGTAGGCCACGTAGTCCGGCGGGGCGCCCGCCGGCCCCTCCTCGTACGGGACCGTGACCCACGCCGTACGTCCCTGGGGAGAGCCGTCCAACATGAGCTTCACGCCGCCCACCCGGAAACCGCCCCGGTACTCACGCGTATACGGCACGTCTGGCGTCGCTCCGGGCGCGCCGTTCTTGCGGATGAAGGCTGCGACGTCCGCCTTGAAGGGCTCCCGGTCGGCGGCCTCCTGGAGGACGGCCGCGTGCTCCGGCGTGATTCCGCCGTCCTGGATGGTGGTGGTGCCGTGGCTCAGGTAGATGTCGATGGACCGGCGGATGAGGTCGTCGAGCTCCTCCCCCGACGGGGTGGGCCTCCGCTCGAACGCCAGCAGTCCGCGGGCGGTCTCCTCCAGCACTCCGTCAGGCTCCATCGAGCCCTCGATGCGCCGGATCACGCCGCCGGGCGGATCGGGCGTGTCGGCGGTGATGTTGCTGGCCGCGAGCGGGGCGGAGTTGGTCGCGACGAGGTGTCCCGACACGTGGGTGAGGATGATGGGATGCTCGGTGGACGCGCGGTCCAGATCCTCGCGCGTGGGATGCCGGCCCTCCTCGAGCAGCGAGTCGTCGTAGCCGCGTCCGGTCACCGGCTCGCCGGGAGGGATGTCGCGCTCGTCGATCCACGCCCGGACCTTGCGCACGATGTCTTCGATGTTGTTCACATCCCCCACCGGCGGCGGGTGCAGCCCCACCATCAGATGCCGGTCGCGGCCGGCGCCCAGGAAGTGGCCGTGAGCGTCGATGAAGCCGGGCAGAAGCGCGTGGTCGCCCAGATCCACCACGCGCGTGGACGGCCCCGCGAGCGCCATCACCTCGTCCATCGGTCCGGCGGCCACGATGGTTTCGCCGCGCACCGCGACCGCCTCCACGGTGGGACGTTCCGGGTCCATGGTGACGATGTGGTCGCCGTGGAAGATCGTGTCCGCCGGGTCGGGTGCGGGAGCACAACGCACGAGAAGCGCGGAAACGGCAACCGCGAGAACGACGAGGGCCTGATTCGACTTGCGCATAGCTCTCCTCACGACGATCCGGGATTGCTCCCGGCGTCTTCCCAGGGGTTCACTGTCCGGGCCCCGGTGTTCTCGAAGTCACGGGCGTTTCGGGTGATGATGGTGAGGCCGCGGCTGACTGCCGTTGCCGCAAGGAGGGCATCCGGTAGCTGGGCGTCGAGAGGTCGTCCGAGGCGGCGTCGCGTCTCCATGATGTCGGCGCACACTCGGGCGTCGGCGACCGTCCAGTCCAGAACACGATCCTCCAGTCCGTGGAGCACGGAGTGGAAGCGCTCCGCCAGGTTGGTGCGCTGTCGCCCAGGCTCGAGCTGTCCGATTCCGTTCAGGATTTCCCAGACGGTGACGCTGGAGAGACCGACGCGCTGGTGCGGAATGGTGCTCAGGAGCCTGATGACCCGCTGGTCGGGCTGACTGCGCATCATTTCCGAGACGATGTTCGTGTCCAGCAGCCAGGCCAGAGCCACCGTCAAGGTTCCCGTTCGTCCGTGGGCAACTCATCTGGCGGAAACTCCACGGGCCGGTAGCCGTATCGCTGGCGCGGCGGCAGTTCGACCCCATGCTCAGGCCCGAAGTGCCGCAGGAAAAGGTCGGCCGCGCTCTCAGCGTGGCTGTCCCGCTCGCGTTGCCGGCGAATCATCCGGCGGACGAATTCCTCCATGGAGATCCCGGCCTCCCTCGCCTCGGCCTTCAGCCAGGACTTCTCGCTGGGGTTCAGACCGCGCACAGTGATGGCGAAACCCATAGGGCCACTTCCTCGGAATCAGGAATGATAGCACAATGTGCTAGCACACATACGCATGAGTCCGCGGCAGCCTGCCTTCGGAGCGACCCCGGCGCGGAGGGGGTGGGATTCGAACCCACGGTACCGTTGCCGGTACACCAGCTTTCCGGGCTGGCCAATTCAGCCACTCTTGCACCCCTCCGGATTCCGGTGGAACCGGGAAATGCTACTGCGAATCGCGGCGGGTCAGGCGGGTGAAGGAGGTGAGGCGGCCGGTGGGACTGGGACGCCGGTCCGAAAGCTGGCGCTTGTCGCCGTGGGCATAACGGGTTGTTCTTGTCAACGCGGAATCGGCGATCGAAGCGCTCCGCTCATTGCAAATTAGGCGCTGTATTCGTTGCGAAAGTGATGTTGTGATCGTTGCAAACTATCGGTTGATGGGTTAGCTTCTCTCCGCCCGAGGCTCGCTTGCGCGAGCGGCAGTGCCTTGCCCCAAGCCCGAGACTACCGTCCCCGCGTCGCGGACGGGGAACTCGCGGACCGTCTGGCCTCCGCAGGCGCCGTCGTACTCGAAGGCGCGCGGGCCTGCGGAAAGACCGAGACCGGGAGGCATGCCGCAGCGAGCGAGGTGCTGCTGGATGTGGATCGGTCAGCGCACGAGGCGATCGCCGTGGATCCAGCGTTTGTCCTCGCGGGAGAGACGCCTCGACTGATTGACGAATGGCAGCTCGCTCCGGTCCTCTGGAATCACGTCAGGCGCGCCGTTGACGAGCGGCGCGCGTCGGGTCAGTTCATCCTGACCGGCTCAGCGGTCCCACCCGACGACAAGACCCGCCATTCGGGCGCCGGGAGGATCAGTCGTCTCCGGTTGCGCCCGATGTCCCTGTCGGAACTTGGGCACTCGAGCGGCGAGATCTCCTTGAGCGGCCTCCTCGACGGCGAGGCGACGACCGGGGCAACCGCAGATCTGGCGGTCGAGGCGCTGGCGGAACTTCTGTGCGTCGGCGGTTGGCCCGGACATCTCCACTCGCCGGCTCGCGCGGCCATGATGGTCAACCAGGATTATCTGGAGGACGTGTGCCGGGTGGACCTTGAGCGCGTCGATGGAGTCCAGCGCGATCCGCAGCGGGTGCGGCGCTTCCTTCAGTCCCTCGGTCGCAACACGGCCACCTGCGCCTCGCTCGCGACGATCACGCGCGATGCGAACGGACCGGATGACCACCTGACGCCGGTTACCGCCGGCGGTTACCTGGCGGCGCTGGAGAGACTGATGGTCGTCGAAGACCAGCCGCCGTGGGCGCCGCGGCTCCGCTCCCGTTCGCGCCTTCGCACTTCTCCGAAACGTCACTTCGTGGACCCCTCGCTCGCGGTGGCTGCGCTCGGGGTGGGTCCCGATCGGCTGCTCAAGGACTTCGCGTGGTTCGGTTTCCTGTTCGAATCGATGGTCGTGCGCGACCTGCGGGTGTATGCCCAGGCGGCGGGGGCGCGGGTGTACCACTACCGTGACAACACCGGTCTTGAGGTGGACGCGATCGTGGAGGCGGCGCCGGGACGTTGGGCCGGGTTCGAGATCAAGCTGGGGGTGGGTCGCGTCGATGAGGCCGCTGCCAACCTGCTGCAGTTCGCGCAGCGCGTGGACACCTCGGCGGTCGGCGAACCCGCCGTGCTGGGCGTGATCGTGGGGAGCGGTTACGGGTATCGGCGGAGGGATGGGGTTTGGGTGATTCCGTGCGGGGTGTTGGGGCCGTGAGGGGTTCCAGGCGGTAGACGCGCTTTTGTCGCGTCGGCGTTACGCCCTCTGCGGGCCTGCGGCCCGCGTGCCGGTCGGAGACCGGCGTTCCAAGCCGTACGCGCCGTGCGGCTCGGTAGCGATACGCGGTTCCGTTGCGCGGTGCGCAGCGGGTGCTGGCCTGGTTACGGATGCCGCCGGGAGGATGGGGTTTGGGGATTCCGTGTGGGCCATTGGGGGCGTAAGGGTTTCGGGGCGGTAGACGCGCTTTTGTCGCGTCGGCGTTACGCCCTCTGCGGGCCTGCGGCCCGCGTGCCGGTCGGAGACCGGCGTTCCAAGCCGTGCGGGCCGCGAGGTCGGTCGGAGGTTGGCGTGCCTAGCCGTACGCGTCATGCCGCTCGGCAGCGTTGCGCGCTTCCGCTGCGCTTTCGCGCAGCGGGTGCCGGTCGGAGACCGCCGTTCCAAGCCGTGCGTGCTGTGCGGCTCGGTGGCGATGCTGCCCTGCCGCTGCGTTGCTACGTTCCGGCGGGGTGGAGGGCGCCTGGGCTTACACCCTGGGCTTCGGCGGTGCGGCGCTTGCGGTAGTTCGCGATGGCTTCGGAGAGGCCGTCGAGGCTGTCGTAGGTGACTGGGACGACGACGAGGGTCAGCACGGTGGCGACGGTGAGGCCGAAGATGACGGCGACGCCCATCGAGGCCCAGAACTGGGAGCTCTCGCCGCCGGTGGAGAAGGAGAGGTTGAAGAAGTCGAGGTTGAGGCCGAGGGTCAGGGGCACGAGGCCGAGCACCGTGGTTACCGCGGTGAGGAGGACGGGGCGGAGGCGGATGGATCCGGCTTCGACCACCGCGTCGTGGCGACTGAGGCCTTTTTCGCGGAGCTGGCGGACGAAGTCGCAGAGGACGATGGCGTTGTTGACGACGATGCCGGCGAGGGAGATCACCCCGATGCCGGTCATGATGATGCCGAAGGCGGTCCCGGTGAGCATGAGGCCCCAGAGCACGCCGATCACCGAGAGCGCCACCGAGGTGATGATGGTGAGCGGCAGGATGAGGGAGTCGAACTGGGTGACCAGCACCATCAGGATGAGGAGCAGCGCGATGACGAAGGCCCGGGAGAGGAAGGCGGTCGCCTGCTGTTCCTCCTCGTTGGCGCCTGAGAACTCCCACCGGTAGCCGGGGGGCCAGGCCATCGCGTCGAGTTCGGCGGCGACCTCCTCGCGGACGCTCGCTTCGGTGCGGCCGGAGTCGCGGACCACGTCGCCCTCGATGGTGGCCACGCGGTTCAGGTCCACCCGGCGGACCGCCGCCGGGCCGACCCCGTGCCGGAGCTCCGCGACAGTGCGGATGGGGACCGGGATGCCGTCGTCGTCGGGGACGGTGAGTTCGCCGATGTCGTCGAGCGACGCCCGCGCCTCGGGCGCGAGGCGCACGCGGATGTCGTGCTCGTCCTCGCCGACCCGGTATTTGGAGGCCTCGGCCCCCAGGATGCCGGTCTGCACGGTGGCGGCGATGATCTGGGTGTCCACGCCGGACCGCATCGCCTCCTCGCGGTCCACCTCGACGCGGAGTTCGGGCTTTCCGGTCTCGAGATCGTCATCGAGGTTGACGAGGCCCTCGATCCCGCGGACCCGGGCCTTCACCTCCTCCGCGAGCCGTTCGATCTCGTCGAGGTCGTCTCCCAGGATGCGGACCGACACCGGGGCGCCGGTCGGGGGGCCGTCCTGGGGCGCGTCCACCTTGATGTTGGCGCCCACGACGTTGGCGAGCCCCGCCCGCACCGTCTCCATGGTGGTGAACGTGTTCCGGACCTGGCGGTCGGCCCGCTCGTGCAGGTAGAGGACGACCTGGCTCCGGTTGGGACTGCCGCCGCCCCCGCCGCCGGGATTCATGCTGACGCCGGTGGAGCCCACGTTCGCGACCTGGTGCTTCATGTCCACCGTCCCCGTCGTCAGCCCCTCGATCTGACGGACGATGCCGTCGGAAGCGTCGAGGCTGGAACCGGCGGTCGTCTCCACGTCGATGCTGATCTGGCGGGGCTCGACCTCCGGAAAGAGCTCCACGCCCTTCCCGATCTGGGTGTAGACCCCGACCGTCCCCACCAGGATGGCGCACATCATCCAGATCCACCCGGAGCGGTGATCCGTGAGGTACGGCGACCAGCCGAAGGGACGGCGGACCAGGCTCCAGACGAACCAGCAGACGCCCTGCAGGACGAACGCGAGGACGCCGATCCCGGCGAGCACCCCCACCAGCGGCAGGAGCGCGTTCGTCTGGAAGAACATCCCGGTCAGGGCGAGCGCCATCCCGAGTCCCAGGAAGAGAACGAAGGCCGCCGGAAAGGCCCAGTTCCGGAGGAACCAGGACCGGGTCCCGGCGTCCGGGCCGGGCCGGAGCGACCACTCGAGGAGGCGGCGGTAGCCGCGGCGGAACGGGTGTTCCTCCGCCCGGTCCTTCGGCGCGCCGCGGCGCGGCGGCTTCATCAGGTGGGCGCAGAGCGTCGGGTTGATGATGAGCGCCACCACCAGCGACGCCGAGAGTCCGATGATGAGCGTCACCGGCAGGTAGGACATGAAGTCGCCGATGATCCCGGGCCAGATCAGCAGGGGGGAGAACGCGCAGAGCGTGGTGATGGTGGAGGCGATGACCGGGCGGGCCACCTCGGTGGTGGCCTCGTAGGCGGCGTCGGGTCCCGCGTCGCCGTGCTCGCGGTGGCGGTAGATGTTCTCGACGATCACCACCGCGTTGTCCACCAGCATCCCGAGCATGAGGATGAGGCTGAACAGGACCATCATGTTCAGCGAGTAGCCGATCCAGCCCAGCACCAGGAACGAGGCCATCATGGAGAGCGGGATCGCCACCCCCACGAAGAAGGAGTTGCGGAGGCCCACGAACGCCATCAGGCATCCCACCACCAGCAGCAGCCCGGAGATGACGTTGTTCTCCAGCTCGTTCACCATCCGCCGGATCTCGACGGAGATGTCGCCCACCACCGCGGTGCTGATCCCTTCGGGGAGCATCTCGTCCCACCGCCCGAGCTCGGCGTTGACGAGATCGGCGACCGAGACGAGGTTGGCGCCGGTGCGCTTTTCAACGCTCAGCGTGACCGAGGGCTCCCGGTCCACCCGGGACCGGCTGCTCTCGTCCTCGAAGCCGTAGACCACGTCCGCCACGTCGCGCACGAAGACCGGTTCGCCGTCGCGGACCTTGATCACGAAGTCCTCGATCTCGGACGGCAGCCGCACCTCCGCGGGCAGGCGGACCAGGTACTCGAGCCCGCCGACCGCGACCTCGCCGCCCGGCACGTTCCGGTTCTCCCGCGCCACCGCGACGACGACGTCGGACAGTCCGAGCTCGAAGAACGCCAGGCGTTTCGGGTCCACCTGTACGTGGACCTCGCGTTCCCGGCCGCCGATCACGTTCACCCGGTTGACTCCGGGCAGCGCCTCGAGGTCCTCCTGGATCTCCTCGGCGACCTCGGTGAGCCGCTGGCTCCCAACCGGCCCCGAAAGGGTGATCATCATGATCGGGACCTGCGAGAAGTCCATGTCCTGGACCCGCGGGTCCTCGGCCTCGGGCGGGAGGTCCGACTTCGCGAGGTCCACCTTTTCGCGAACGCTCGCGAGCGCGGTTTCGAGATCGGTTTCGGGGTTGAACTCGACCGCGATGCTGGAGAGCCCCTCGCTGGTGGTCGAGCTGATCTCCTTGATCCCGGAGACCGCCTTGAGTTCCGTCTCGATGGGCCGGGTGACCAGCGTCTCCATGTCCGTGGGGCTGACCCCCGGATAGATCGTGTAGACGAGGATGAAGGGGACCTCCACCTCGGGGAACGATTCCCGGGGCATGGAGACATAGACCCCCACCCCGCCCAGGCAGAGGATGAGGATCAGGAAATAGACCGACAGCCGGTGCCGGATCGCGTACTTCGTGATTTTCACGGCCCGTTCTCTTCGATCAGTTCGCGCGGGACACCACCCGCACCGGCTGCCCGTCGAGCAGGTTCCGGTGTCCGTTGGTGATGAGCGTCTCTCCCACCTCGAGGCCCGAGGTGATCACCACCCGGTCGCCCTCGTCGGGGCCGAGCGTGATCGTCCGGAGATCCGCGGTCCCGTCCTCGAGGACGAAAGCGTGGAGGATCCCGTCGCGCTCCACGAGCACGTCGCGGGCGACCACCACGGCATCGTCGAACGCCCGGCGCTGCAGCCGGGTCCGCACGATGAGTCCGGAGCGGAGGGCTCCATCGCCATTGGCGACCTCCACCTCGGCCTGGAAGTTCCGGCCGGGACTGGTGGCGCTGGGTGCGATGTAGGCGATGCGGCCCTCGAACGACCGGTCCGGATAGGCGTCCACGCTGACTTCCGCCGGGCTTCCGACCGCGAAGAAGGCGATGTCGGTTTCGGGAATGCCGATCGTCGCGCGCAGGACCGCGTTGTCGTGGAGCACGGCCACCGGGCTCCCGGGTCCGAGCACTTCGCCCGGCTCGATGTCCCGCTGGACGATGACGCCCGACGCCGGCGCGATGATCTCCGAGCGCGCCAGGCGGAGCCGGGCCGCCTCGACCCGGGCCTCGAACCGCTTCAGGTTCACCTCCGCGCCGAGGAAGTCCTGCGCGGGGCTCGCCTCGCGCTCGACCAGGAGCTTCGCCTGGGTGTAGTCGAGTTGCGCCCCCTCGAGTTCCGCCTCGGCTTCGGCGAGGGCCACCCGCAGGAGGTCCGAACCGACCCGCGCCAGCAGCGCGCCCTTCCGGATGCGGTCGCCCTTGTCGAAACGCACCTCCTCGACCGCGCCGCCGAGTTCGGAGGAGATCAGCACTTCCGCCCGCGGCTCCAGCCGGCCGGAGATCTCCAGCACGTCGGTCAGGGACCCGGGAAGGATGGGGGCGGCTTCCACCGCCGGCCGCAGGTCCACGGCGTCGGCGGTCCCGGTTTCCGGTTCGGCGGCGAAGCCGTCCTCCTGGCCGCACCCGGTTCCGATCAGGACCAGGGGAGTCACCGTGAACGCCAGCAGGAGCGCCAGTCGGGTGTTCTTCGGGGTGACGGTCACCGTCTTTCCTCCAATTCGGGCATCGCGGGCCCGGCTTCCGCGGCATCCGCTGCAGGGAGGGAAGCCGTGTCCGCGATCACCGAGTGCGGGGCGTTCGCGGAATAGCCGACGAGATACTTCAGTTCCGCCAGCGCATTCAGGGCGTCATGGGTGTGACGGGCTCTTTCGAGTTCCACGTCGCGGCGGGTCTGCACGGTCTCCATGACCAGGTAGGACGTCGCCGCCCCGGCCACGAGTTCCTCGCCGGCGACCCTTTCCGCTTCCATCGCCTCTTCCAGGGCGAGCGTGGCCTCCTCGATCGCGGTGAGCGCCGCCTGCCAGTTCGCGGTGGCGTTCCTGAGCGTGACCTCGAGCGTGGACTCGTACTCGTTCTGCTCCCAGTCGTTCTGGGTGATCTGCGAGCGGAGGCTCGCGACCCGGGAACCGGTCCCGAACCCGTCGAACAGGTTCCAGGTCAGCGAAACCCCGGCGTTCCAGTTGTGCAACTCGAGGTCGTAGGTGTTCTCGAACGTGAAGGTGTTGATCCCGTAGGACGCGTTCGCCCGAATCTCCGGACGCGCATCCGCGAGCGCCAGGGTGGTCTGCACGTCGAGCAACTCGCGGTCGATGTCGAACTGGCGAAGCGTCGGCCGCTGCTGGACGGCGAGTTCCATGAGCGCCTCGGCCGGCAGCACGCGGGGGAGGGGGTCGGGGAGCTCGAGCGCGTCAAGCACCTCGATGGCCTTTGCCTGGTCGCGGCCCACGAGCGCGTTGATTCCGGCCCGTTCCACGGTGAGGGCATCCTCGGCGTCCGCCAACTGGCGGCGCAGGCGGGAGAGCTGGACCCGGGCGCGGAGGACATCGAGCCGCGCGCCCGCGCCGAGTTCGAGGCGGTCGCGGGCGATGTCCAGCCCGCGCTCGCTGGTCTCGACGGCCTGCTGGAGCACGTCACGGGTGCGCAGTCCGAGCAGATAGGAATGGAGGCGGGTCACGGTGTCGCGGGCGATCCGGTTCCGGACTTCCTCGAGATCGGCCTCGACGCGCAGCCGGCCGACCTCCACCCCGCGGAGCGCCGGGCGCAGCCCGAAACTCCACACCACCTGCGAGGCCTGGAAGTTCCACAGGTAGGTGCCGAACGTGAAGGCGCCGCCGAAGTCCCCGGCCCCCCCTCCGAAGGGAAGGGAGTCCGCGCCGCCCGGATCGTCGATGAGCCGGGAAAAGAAGGGACTGTTCCGGAATCCGGGGTCGCGGGTCTCGGCGACCTGCAGATTCAGGTCGAGTTGCGGCAGGTAGGGGGAACGCGCCTCCCGCACCAGGCTCGGGAACTCGGCGAGGCGTTCGCGGGTGAGACGCACCTCCGGGTGCAGCTCCGAGGCGACATCCACCGCCTGCGAGATCGTGAACGCCAGCGTTTCCTGGTCGAGGAGATCACGGTACTGGTCCAGAACCCGGTCGGTGATGGCGCTTTCCCGCTGCTCTCCCGCACTCTGGGCGGCGGCCGCAACGGGCAGCAGCGCCAGCAACGCCGCGACGCTGCACAGCTTCCACCGGCGGTTGCCACGCGCATCGAGAGATTTCATCGGTTCTCCTTTCGGCGGTTGCCATCGCTCCGCCGGGCCGGATCGGGCACGCTCAGGGAGCGGCGAGAGACCTCCTCCTCGACGGATCCCGGACGGCCTTCCCGTCCCGGACCCTCA
Organism: Acidobacteriota bacterium; assembly: GCA_022828085.1. Lineage (GTDB taxonomy): Bacteria > Acidobacteriota > Vicinamibacteria > Marinacidobacterales > Marinacidobacteraceae > Marinacidobacterium. The sequence goes on from JAJEIY010000010.1 coordinate 17,528, forward strand.
CCGTCCATCAGAGCCAAGCACGATCAGGTACTCGGAATCAACGATCCGGACCCTTCGTGTGTTCCGCCGAAACTCTAGCCCGCACTACCGCAGGGCGAGTAGCGCTGCTCAGCCGGATGGCACCCCCGGCCTGGAACGCCGGTCTCCGACCGGCATCGCGGCCGCAGGCCGCGAAACCGCACCACGCCACCCGCCCTCACTGCAGAAGCGGCTTGGAACGCCGGTCTCCGACCGGCACGCGGGCCCCAGGCCCGCAAAGCGCGTAGGGCTGCTGAGATCCGAGGGAGCACAACCGGCGATATCGTCCAAACCCCACCGACACATGACCCCACCACGCGACCGGATCCGCATCTTCGAGGGCGACATCACCACCCTCGCGGTGGACGCGATCGTCAACGCCGCCAACGAGACCCTCCTCGGCGGCGGGGGCGTGGACGGCGCCATCCACCGCGCCGCCGGGCCCCGCCTCCTCGAGGAATGCCGCACCCTCGGCGGCTGCGCCACCGGGGACGCCAGGCTGACCGGCGGCTACGACCTTCCTGCCCGCTTCGTGATGCATACCGTCGGCCCGGTCTGGCGCGGGGGCGGACGAGAGGAAGCGGAACTGCTCCGGAGCTGCTACCGACGCTGCTTCGCCATCGCCAAAGACCGGGGGCTCCGATCCATTGCGTTCCCCGCGATCAGCACCGGTGTCTACGGCTATCCGCTCGACCGGGCGACCCGCATCGCGCTGGCCGAGACGCGCGATCACCTCTCGGGCGGCAGCACCCTCGAAGAAATCGTCTTCGCTTGTTTTGGTGCGGAAGCCACCCGCGTCTATCGGGAAACTCTCGTCGAACTCTTCGCTTAGGGACCGCGGCGCGCGCCGATCAGCCCCCGCGGAACGCGGCCTCGACGCGGGCGACGTCCACCTTGTTCATGGTCAGCATCACCTGGAAAGCCCGCTCCGCCGCAGCTCGGTCGTCCGACATCAGCGAATCGATGAGCGCGCGCGGCACGATCTGCCATGACACGCCCCAACGATCCGTGAGCCAGGCGCACCGGCCCTCTTTCCCGCCGTCCGCCGTGAGTGCGTCCCAGAGCCGGTCCGTCTCCGCCTGGTCCCCGGTCACCACCGAGACGGAAACCGCCGCCGATTGCGCGACCTCCGGGCCGCCGTTCAGGATCTGGTACGGCGCGCCGCCGAGGGTGAAGTCCACGACCAGGGCGGGCTGATCGGGCTCCCTCCGATAGATGGACTCGATGCGGCTGTCCGGCAGCAGCGTCACGTAGAAGCGGGCGGCTTCCTCGCCGCCGCTTTCGAACCAGAGGCAGGTGCGGGTCTTGCTGCGGGTGTTCATGGGGGAATTGTGCTGGCGTCGGGATAGCGAGACCAAGGGACGCCGCTCGAAGGCCGCTGGCGGTGGTTGACACCTCCACATCACCACACGACGATAGACCCATGAGACTGACGATCGACCTCGAGCCGGACCTCTACGCGGCAGCCGTGTCGCTCGCCAAGGCGGAGGGGTGCAGCGTCGGCGCCGCCGTCAACCAGCTGGTCCGCCGTGCGGTGCCGGAGGCGCAGCCCGGCGGGAGGAGCCACGCACGCCCCATGAAGCGCCGCAACGGGCTCTTGGTCAGCGCGGGAAAGGAAGTCATTACCGCGGAGACGGTCCAGAGGATCGAAACCGAGGACGACGCCGCCTGATCTGGCGCGCGGTCCCGCTGTTCTGCGCGCAGGGGTGCCGTGGAGGGCGGTTGTGGTTACGACGTGCGCGGCGCGGTGCGCCGCGCGTGCCGACCGGAGGTCGGCGTTCCAAGCCGGTGCGCCATCGCGACATATAGCCCTACGCGCTTTGCGGGCCTGCGGCCCGCGTGCCGGCTGAAGCCGGCGTTCCAGGCCGTACAGGCCGTTTTGCTCTGCTAGAGTCGCGCGCCGAAGGCTCGGTCCTCTGGCGCAGCGCGTTAGCCGGCCCCGTGCCGGCGTTCCTGCTTGATTCTCCTCGCCTGCGTCTTCGCGCTCCTCGGGTTTGCCGGACTCGCCTACGGGGCGGACTGGTTTGTGGACGGCGCCTCGGGCCTCGCGCGCCGGTTCCACATCAGCCCGCTGGTGATCGGCCTGACGGTGGTCGCCTACGGCACCTCCGCGCCGGAGATCGGCACCTGCCTGGTGGCGGTGCTGGGCGACAGTCCGGGACTCGCGGTGGGGAACGTCATCGGCAGCAACGCCGCGAACCTGGGACTGATCCTGGGGATCACCGCGGTCATGACCCCGTTCGCGGTGCCGCGCGGCCTGCTGCGGCGCGAGTTCTGGTTCATGCTCGGCGCCACGCTCCTCCTCTGGCCGCTGGCTACGGCGGGCGTGGTTTCGCGGCCGGTCGGGATCGCACTCGCGGCGTTGCTCGTCGCGTTCAACGTCCTTTCCGTGCGCTGGGGCCGCAACGAGGAAGCGTCCACGGGCGCGGCCGACGGGGCGGACGAACCTGCGCTGGGGCGGAACCTGACGACCACCGGCGTGGGCCTGGTGGCGCTGCTCATCGGCGCCGAACTGCTCGTCAGGGGCGCGAGCGACATCGCCCGGACGCTCGGCGCCTCCGAAACCGTCATCGGTCTCACCCTGGTGGCGATCGGGACCTCGCTCCCCGAACTCGCGACTTCGGTGGCCGCCGGGAGACGCGGACAGATCCAGATCGTGGCGGGCAACGTGATCGGGAGCAACCTGTTCAACGTGCTCGGGGCGCTCGGAATCTCGGCGGCCGTGGTGCCGGTAGCGATGGAACCGAAACTGGCGACCGCCGAGGTCCCCGGTGTGGTCCTCCTCACCCTGCTCGCCGGGGCGTTCATGCTCACCGGCCGCCGGGTCGCTCGCGTTGAAGGCGTGATCCTGCTCGCCGGCTATGCCGCCTATCTGATCTTCGTGGTGCTCTGAGGCAATGACGACCAATTCAGCATCCTTCGCAGTCGCCTTCTGCGAACGCCCCCCCGATTTCGTCCGCCAGATGGCCACCCAGGCGCTATCCGGGTTCGACCTGCGAATTCCGGACAGCGACACGCGCGCGGACGTCGAGTCCGCAATCGCGGGCGCCGACGTGCTCATCGCGAGGAAGCGGCGCGTCGGGAGCCGGGAGCTGGACTGCGCGGAACCCTCGCTGGTCATCGCCCTCGGCCGCAATCCGATCGGCGTGAGCCTGCGGGCGGCCGCGAACCGCTTCATTCCGGTCCTTCCCATCCCCCACCCCGGCGCCATCGCGGTGGCCGACCACACCCTGGGGCTGCTGCTGGCGGTCGCGCGGCGGATCGTGGAAGGCCATGACGGCGTGCGGGACGGCGCGTACCGGGAGCGCGGACTCGAGCCGGCCGTCACCACCGAGCGCCTCTTCGCCTTCAACTGGCTGGGGCGGAAGGACGCCTTCATCCTCGACGGCCTCGAGCTGGGGCTCGTCGGATTCGGGGCCATCGGCCAGGAAGTCGCCCGCCGCGCCGCCGGCTTCGGGATGCGGGTCCGCTACCACCAGCGGCGGTTGCTCCAGCATGGGTGGAACCGTCGCCTGGGAGTGGAGCCAGTGGCGTTTCTTGAAGAGCTGCTCGAAGAATCCGACGTCCTCAGCCTCCACATTCCCCACACGCCCGAAACCGAGAACCTGCTGGACGGACCGGCGCTCGACCGGATGAAGCCGGGTGCGATCCTCGTGAACACGGCCCGCGGGGCGCTCGTGGACGAGGCGGCGCTCGCGGAGCGGCTTCGCGACGGACGGCTCGGCGGCGCCGGGCTGGACGTGTTCCGCGAGGAACCCCTTCCCGCCGGCCATCCCTTCACGGACACTCCCCGGCTGGTGCTCGCCCCGCATACCGGCGGGGCCGGCGCGGGCGGCCAGCGCGAACTCTTCGTGCGCGTTGCCGCCGCCGTCAGACATCATGCCGCCCAGGCGGCCTCGCCACAGTGAGCGACCCCACATGACGAATCAGGAACTCTCCGTCGGACCCGTGAGTTGCGCTCCGGGCGACCGCGCCGCCGGCTTCGTACCGGCCGTCCATCGGGTTGACGGGACGTCCCTCGGCTTCCCGGTGCTCATCGCGAACGGCGCCCGGCCCGGCCCGGTGCTGCTGATCGACGGGGGCATCCACGGCGACGAGCAGGAGGGAACCCTCGCCGTGGCCGAGTTCGTCCGGGAGACGGACCCCGCGGACCTGACGGGAGCGGTGGTCGCGGTGCCGCTGATGAACGTCGGCGCCTTCGAGGCCATGGCCCGCGGGAATCCCCGCGACACCCACAGCCACGACATGAACCGGATCTACCCGGGGAACCCGTCGGGCTACCTGACCGACCGGATCGCCGCCACCCACGCGGCGACCGCCGCGGCCGTGGCCGACATCGAGATCACCTTCCACTCCGGCGGGAACATCTGCTACCTCGCCGAGACGATCTTCACCACCTCGAACGACCCGCTCGGGCTGGAGCTCGCCCAGGCGATGGGACCGGACTGGACCATCGTGCTCGACACCCCGCATCCGGCCGGCTCCCCCATGGCCGCGATGACCCCGGCCGGCAAACCGGCGATCACGGTGGAACTCGGGGGGAGCGCCGGGACGATGCCCGGGCAGTTCCGCGAGAACGTGGACATCCTGAAGCGCGCCATCGGGAACGTCTGCCGGCACTACGGCCTGCTGGAAGGCGAACCCGAGTACGCGCCGAAGCTCTGGCGCGGCCGGCAGAACGTGGTCCGCGCCAGCGGCAGCGGAATCCTGAGCCCGGCGGCCGGCGAGGCGGGAGACCACCTGAAAAGGCCCATCCGCAAGGGACAGACGCTGCTCCGCATCCTCGACCTGCTCGGCAACCCGGTCGAGGACCTGAACGCTCCCTGCGACGGCGTGCTCTTCGGGTTCCGCACCCATCCCTCCACCACCGCCGGCGACTGGACGCTCTTCTGCGGCGAGGCGGAGTTCGTCGAAGTCGCGGCGCCGGCGCCGCGTGAGCCGGGGAGCGTGCCGTGATCGCCCAGCCGCTGCTGCTGCTCGCCTTCCTGCTGCTGATCATCGCGGCGGCGCGCCAGGCGGAGGAGCGCTTCCCCGTCATCCAGAAGATCAGCTCCGCGGTCGTCTGCACCCTGCTGGGGATCCTGCTCGCGAACATCGGGCTCATCCCGCGCGGCGGCGAGTTCATGGGTTCGCTGTCGCGCTACGCGATCCCCTACGCGATCGTGCTCTTCGTGCTCTCCACCCGGCTGGCCGACCTGAAGACCGCCGGACCGCGCATGGTGGTGGGCTTCGGGATCGCGGGGTTCGGCACCTTCGTGGGAGCGTTCACCGCGAGCCTGCTCTTCGCGGGACTCCTCGGACCCGAGACGTGGAAGCTCGGCGGCACCTTCGCGGGAGCGTTCTGGGGCGGAGGCCTCAACTTCGCCGCGGTCGGCCAGGGGCTCGAGATGACCCCCAGCCTCTTCGCGGGGGCCTTCGTGGTGGACAACCTCTCGACGGTGCCGTGGATGCTCGGGCAGGTCGCACTCGCCTCGGCGCTCGCCGGCGTCTTTCTCCGGCGGGCGAAGCCCGACGCGCTGGACGCCGCGGCCGACGACACCGAGGTGGACACCGACGCGCTGCGGCGCACCTGGACCGAGGGCTCGATCTCGATCACCCATCTCGCCATCCTGGCGGCCATCCCGTTGCTGGCGCTGGTCGCCGCCGGGCTCTTCGCCCGGGTGCTTCCCGGCGTGCCGGAAGTCCTGTGGCTCACGACCCTCGCCCTCATCCTGGGGCAGATCCCGGCCATCCAGCGGCTGAACGGCTCCGCGATGCTGTCCTACTTCGCCCTCCACCTCTTCTTCATCGTGATCGGCGCCGGGTCGGACGTGCGGGAAGTGGTGGCGGCGGGCCCCTGGCTCTTCTTCTACATGATCCTGATCATCCTGATCCACGCGGCCGTGCTCTACGGGATCGGCTGGCTCCTGCGGTTCGACCTCGCGACCATCACCCTGTCGAGCCAGGCCGCGGTGGGGGGGCCGGGATCGGCCCTCGCCCTCGGGATGGCGCTCAAGTGGAAGCACCGCATCGCGCCGGCGGTGATCATGGGGATCTTTGGCTACGGCTTCGGCAACTACCTGGGATTTGGGGTGGCCTACCTGCTGCGGGGGGTGCTGCCGGGCTGATGGGAGAAAGACTCCGGGGCCGCCGCGTCCTGGTGACCGGCGCGGCGCGCGGACTCGGCGCCTCGGCGGCCTGGGGCCTCGCCGAGGAGGGCGCCGAGTGCATCCTGCTCGACCGATCGGGCGACGAACTCCGGGCGACGGTCGAAACGGCGGCGGACCGGGGGCCCGGCCCCTTCCATCCCGTGGTGTGCGATCTCGCCAGCCGGGAAGCGACGCTCGACGCGGCGGCCCGCGCCCGGGAGGCCGCGGGGGGGGACCTCACGCTGCTCGTTCACTGCGCGGCGGTGTTCCACGTCCGGCCCGTCGAGGAGACGACGGACGCGCAGTGGGACGAGATGGTGGCCGTGAACCTGCGGTCCGCGTTCCTGCTCGTTCGGGAACTCATGCCCGAACTCCGGGCGGGGACCGGCGGTTCGGTCCTTCTGACCAGCTCGCAGGCCGCCATCATGGGTTTCGCCCGCGAGAGCGTTTACTGCGCCACCAAGTTCGGGACCGAGGGCCTCGCGAAGGCGCTCGCCGAAGAGTGCGGGGAGGCCGGACTGCTGGCGAACACGATCACGCCGGGGTCCCGCCGCATCAAACCCACCGGGATCTCCCGCGCCGAGGAAGCGGCGATCCCCGAGGCGGAGCGGGCATGGGGGTCTTCGGAAGCGCTCGGTCCTGCGTTCGTAGCCTTCGCCCTCCTTCCCGATAACCCGGACGGAGCACCCAACGGATGCCGCTTCGAGGCCGACCGGGTCGCCGACACGGTCCGGGAAAAGGGCCTTCCCCTTCCCGGTGCGGCGTGGGAAGCACTCACCACATGAACCACTTCTGCCCGATTCCGGTTTCGGACCGGTCGCACGCACTCGGAGCCGGCCGGACCCTCCCCGACCCCGGGGCCGCTCTCGCTCCCGAGCCCGCCGCCGCGCTCCGGTCGGCCCTCCTCGCCGGAGAGACGCACTACACGCCGCGCCCCGGCCTTCCGGAACTGCAGGACGCGATCGGCCGGCGGCTCGAGGCGGCCGGGGCGCCGCCCGGAGGGACGGTGGTCATCACCGGTGGACGGCAGGAAGCGCTGTTCGTCGCGCTCGCGGGGGCGCGGGCGGAAGCCGGCGACGCGCCCGGAAGCGTGGGCCTGGCTCCGGCAGTCGAGGGCGACCCGGGCGTCGTCGCCGCCTGCGCCCTCCTCGATCTGTTTCCGGTGGGTGACGCCGGCGACGGCGCCCTGGCGCGGGTCGTCACCCCGGAGGAGTCCGGCGGCGCTGGCCCCGTCGAAATCGTGGATTGCGGCGACCGGCTGCTCCCGGCCGGCGCTCCCTTTCTCGCCGGCGTGGGCGAAGGGGCGGTGCTCGTCGGGTCGCTCGACGGCGTTCCCGAACTCGCGCCGTTCCGGGTCGGCTTCTTTCGGGTACCGCCCCGGCTGCTCGGCCGCCTCCGGAGCCTGAAACAGGCGGTCTCGATCTGCACTGCGGCCCCCTCGCAGCGGACCGCGGCGCTGCTGCTGGGCGCCGGGCCGGCGAAGGCGCAGCCGCGGCCCACCCTGGCCAAACCGGGCAAAGACGACTCGCGCTACTCCCTGATGGAGCTCGCCGCGCGTCTCGACGGTGTGGTCAGCCTGGGCCGCGGCGATCCCGACGCCGACGCCCCGGCGCCGGTTCTGGAAGCCGCCTGCGCGCAGGTCGGGGAGACGGAACCGCTCGATCCCCTCGGCCAGCGCTGGCTCCGGGAACGGATCGTCGAGCGGGAGGAGGCCCGGACCGGCGTCCGCTGGGACCCGGACACCGAGACCCTCGTCACCGGCGGCGCGCAGGAAGGCATCGCCCTCGCCATGCTGGCGCTCGTGGGCGAGCGGGAGGAAGTGCTGCTTGCCGATCCCCGCTATACGTCCTACGTGCAGGCCATCGCGCTCGCCAGGGGGCGGATGGCGCCGGTGCCGTGCGGGGGAGTGCACGGCGAAGACGGCGAAGACTTCGGCATGCGCGCCGCCGCCACCGCGGAGGCGCTCGCACGGTGTGAGCGGCCCCGGTTGCTCACGATCGTGAACTTCTCGAACCCGACCGGCGCCAGGACCCGCGCGGAAGAGGTGGAGGAACTCTGCCGGCTGGCGGACCGCCACCACCTCTGGGTGCTGTCCGACGAGGTCTACGCCGACATGGCGCTCGACGGGAACGGACCGGTCCTTTCGCCGTCCACCCTCCCCGGGATGCGGAACCGCACGCTGACCATGGGGAGCGTCTCCAAGAGCTACGCGATGACCGGCTTCCGCGTCGGTTACCTGACGGGCCCCGCGGACGCCATCGCCGCCTGCGCCCGCGCCAAGGCAGCGCTCTCCGGCCCGGGACCGCTGTTCTCCCAGCGGGCGGCAGCGGCAGCACTCGCCGGGGGCGCAGCGTTCCCGGCCCGGCTCCGCGAAATCTACGCGCCCCGAAGGCAGCTCCTGCTCGATGGGTTCGCCCGGCTCGGCATCCCCACCGCCGCGCAGGGGGGCGGATTCTTCGTCTGGGCGGACATCTCCCGCTTCGGCCTCTCCGCGGAGTCGTTCTGCCGGCGCCTGCTCACCGAGGCGCGCGTCCTGATCTTCCCCGGCACCGCCTTCGGGAAGCGCTGGGACCGCTACGCCCGGGTGTCCATGCTCCAGTCGGAGGAGCTGATCTCCGAAGCCCTCCGCCGGATGGAAGCCTTCGCGGGCTGACGCACGGCCCGGACGCGCGCCCGGGAACCCGGAGCCGTCAGAAACGCCGCCCGCGCAGGCGCAGCGAGTTCAGGACCACCGAAAGGGAGGATGCGGTCATCGCGAAGGCCGCGAACATGGGGCTGATGAGAATGCCGAAGAAGGGGAAGAGCACCCCCGCCGCCACCGGCACCCCCGATGCGTTGTAGGCCAGGGCGAAGAAGAGGTTCTGGCGGATGTTGCGCATGGTGGCCCGCGCGAGTCTCCGGGCGCGGACGATTCCGTCGAGGTTCCCCTTGACCAGCGTGATGCCGGCGCTCTCGATGGCCACGTCCGCGCCGGTGCCCATCGCGATCCCGACATCGGCCTGGGCGAGCGCGGGCGCGTCGTTGACCCCGTCGCCGGCCATCGCGACCCGCCGGCCCTCCGCCTGGAACTCCCGGATGAGACGGGCCTTGTCCCCCGGCAGCACGTCGGCGCGGATGTCCGTGATGCCCAGCCGGGCGGCGACCGCCTTTGCGGTGCGCTCGTTGTCGCCGGTGGCCATGATGATGCGGAAACCGAGCCGCCGAAGCGCCTCGAGGGCGCCGGGGGTGGCGTCCTTCACCGGGTCGGCGACGCTGACCAGCCCGGCGAGCTCTCCGTCGAGCGTGACGAACATCACCGTCTCGCCCTCGTCGCGCCGGCGGTCGGCCCGTGCGGCCAGCGCTTCGACCTCGAGCCCGAGATCCTGCAGCAGCTTCGGGTTGCCGATGGCGACGGCCCGGCCGTCCACCGTGCCCCGGACCCCCTTGCCGGTCACCGCTTCAAAGTCCGCCGCCCTGGCCAGCGTGACGTGGCGGTCCCCGGCGCCCCGCACGATCGCCTCGGCCAGCGGGTGCTCGGAGCCCTTCTCCAGGGTCGCGGCCAGCTTCAGCACCGTGTCCTCGTCGTGGCCGTTGGCGGGCACGACGGCCACGAGCTGGGGCTCGCCCTTCGTCAGCGTGCCGGTCTTGTCCACGATGAGCGTGTCCACGGCCTCGAACCGCTCCAGCGACTCGGCGTTCTTGATCAGCACCCCAAGCTGGGCGCCGCGCCCCGTCGCCGTCATGATGGACATCGGCGTTGCGAGACCCAGGGCGCAGGGACACGCGATGATCAGGACCGCGACCGCCGCCAGCAGCGCGTAGGACAGCGAGGGTGGGGGACCCCAGATGGCCCAGATGACGAACGCGCCCACCGCGACCAGGATCACCACCGGCACGAACAGGCCCGCCACCCGGTCGGCATAGCGCTGGATGGGCGCCCGGCTCCGCTGCGCGTTGGCGACCATCTCGACGATCTGGCTCAGCACCGTGCCGGCGCCGACGCGCTGCGCCTCCATGATCAGGCTGCCGGCGCCGTTGATGGTCGCGCCGGTGACCGGATCGCCGGGCGTCTTCTCGACCGGTATCGGCTCACCGGTGATCATGCTCTCGTCCACGAAGGAGCGGCCTTCGACCACCAGGCCGTCAACCGGCACCTTGTCGCCTGGCCGCACCCGCAGCCGGTCCCCGGGCTGCACCTCGTCGAGCGGGACGTCTTCCTCCCGCCCGTCCCCGCGCACCACCAACGCAGTCTTGGCCGCCAAGTCCAGCAGCGCGCGGATCGCCCTGCCCGCACCCTGGCGGGCGCGGAGCTCCATGAGCTGCCCCAGCAGCACCAGCGTCACGATCACCGCCGCCGCTTCGAAATAGACCCCGACATGACCCTCCGCGTCGCGGAAGCCGTCGGGGAAGATGCCGGGCGCCAGCACGGCCACCATGCTGTAGAGCCAGGCGGCCGCCACCCCCATCGCGATCAGGGAGAACATGTTGAGGGCCCACGTGCGGAACGAGGTCCAGCCGCGCGCGAGGAACGGCAGGCCGCACCACAGCACCACCGGCGTGCCCAGCACCACCTCGATCCAGAGCGCCGTGCGTTCGCCGAAGACCTCGCGCACGACTCCGAAGCCGAGGAACGGGGCCATCGTGAGGACCAGCAGCGGAACCGTCAGCACGGCGCCGACGCGGAACCGCCGGGTGAAATCCACCAGTTCCGGGTTCGGAGCGTCCTCGTCCATCGCGCCGGACTCAGGCTCCAGACCCATGCCGCAGAGCGGGCACGAGCCGGGCTCCGTCCGGCGCACCGCCGGATGCATCGGGCAGGTGTAGACCACCCCTGTGTGCCCCGCCGGAACCGTGTCATGGCTCCCGCCCCCGCCGCTGCCGTCCTTCCCTCGATGAGAGTGGGGGTGTTGGCCGGGATGGCCGTGGTCAGCGTGCGCCGCGGCCTCTTCCCCGGCGACCAGGCGCATGCCGCACTTCGGGCAGCTCCCGGGCCGGTCTGCAAGCACCTCGGGGTGCACGGGACAGCTATGGATCATGGTCTCTGGAGGGAGGAGGGGCGATGGACGCCGCGCTTGCCGGGCTCCCGGGAACGCCCGAGCCGCCAGTCTAGTGAGTGCGGACCCCCGGCCCGAGACCCATAGAATCGGTTGGCGAGATGGAGGACGCTCCGATGAAGACAGCACGGGCTCTCTGGTTTCCGCTGGGTTTCGGGGTAACGACCGCGTTCGTTGCCGGTTGCGCCGCCGCCCCGGCGCCGCCGGACGACGTCACCGACGACCGCTTCCGGAAATATGCCGCCGGAATGGGCGCGCACCACCTCTGCTCCGGCACCTTCGTGGTGGGGCGGGTCACCGAGCGTTCGCCGGAGACGGTGCTGGCCGAGGACATCGAGCCGTTCGTGGGCTTCGCCTGGCAGGACGACTTCGAGTGGGAAGTGGACATGGAGGCGCAGACCGCCACCGTCTGGGCCGCCGACGTGGCGCCGCGCACCGCGAAGTACCACGGGGACCAGGGGTGCACCCTGCTGGTGGACGGCGAGGACTCCGTGCACTTCACTCCCGTGCCCGTCCCCCGCGACCAGCCGCCGGCGGACGAGCAGGACTGGCCGCTCGGGGACGTGGGGGCGGAGGAGCCGGACCAGGCCGGCGTGGACCGGGCCGCGCTCGACGCGGCGCTCGATGCCGCCATGGGAACCGAGCAGAACACCCGGGCCCTCGCGGTGGTCCGGCGCGGGAAGATCGTCGGCGAGCGCTACGCCCCCGGGTTCACCCGGAACACGCCGCAGATCAGTTGGTCGGAGGGCAAGAGCGTCACCGCGACCCTGATCGGCGTGCTCATGCAGAAGGGGCACTTCGGGCTCGACGATCCGGCCCCGGTCGCCGAGTGGCGGGAGGAGGGCGATCCCCGCGGCGTGATCACGATGCGGCACCTGCTCACCATGAGCAGCGGGCTCGACATGACGAACCTGGGTCTCGGCGGCCCCGATTCGCTCGTTCCCGAGAACGAGCACATGCGGGTCTATTTCGATGCGCTGAACGTCTTCGAGCACGCCTCGGGACAGCCGTACGGCATCCCTCCCGGCACCGAGTACCGCTACCGGAACTCCGACCCGCTGACCCTGGGGCGCATCGTGCGGGAGACGGTCGAGAACAACGACAGGGAGTACCTGACCCACCCGCAGCGGATGCTCTTCGACCGGATCGGCTCCCGCGACTTCGTGCTCGAGCCCGACCCCTGGGGCAACTTCATCCTGAGCGGCTACGAGTACGGCAGCGCCGCCGACTGGATGCGCTTCGGGCTCCTCCACCTCTGGGACGGCGTCTTCGAGGGCGACCGCATCCTCCCGGAGGGCTGGTCCGAGTTCGTGAGCAGCCCCTCGCCGGGCGCGAAGGAAGGCGAGTACGGCGGGCTCTGGTGGCTGAACCTCGGCGGGCGCTACCCGGATATCCCGCTGGACGCGTACTGGGCGTCCGGATTCATGGGACAGACCACCATGGTGATCCCGTCCCGTGACGTGGTGATCGTCCGCCTCGGCCCGAGCCCGGGCGAGTTCGGCCCCTACCTGAACGCCACCGTCTCCGCGATCCTCGCCGCCTTCGACGACAGCGCGGACTAGCGGCGGCCGCCGTCCGGTTCCCCGTAGAATCGGATCGCGCGGGAGGGACGTCCCATGACGCAACTACGGAACTGGTCTGCCTTGGTGGGACTCGCGGTCCTCGCCGGCTGCGGCGGCGCGATGGAACCCGCGGAAGACGCGGACGACGGCCGCTTCCGGAAGTACGCCGCCGGGATCGGGGCGCACCACCTCTGCTCCGGCGTGTTCGTCGTGGGGCGGGTGACCGAGCGCTCGCCGGAGACGGTGCTGGCGGACGACATCGTCCCCTTCGACGACTGGGCCTGGCAGGCCGACTTCGAGTGGGCCGTGGACATGGAGGCCAGGAGCGCCACGGTCTGGGCAGCCGACGTGGCGCCGCGCACCGCGAAGTACCACGGCGATCAGGGATGCACGATCCTGGAGGACGGCGCCGAATCGGTCCGTTTCACGCCGGTTCCGGTTCCGCGGAACCTCCCGCCGGCGGACGAACAGGACTGGCCGCTCGGAGACGTCGGCGCGGAGGAACCGGACCAGGCCGGCGTGGACCGGGCGGCGCTCGACGCGGCGCTCGATGCCGCGATGGGCACCGAACAGAACACCCGGGCACTCGCGGTGGTCCGGCGCGGCAAGATCGTAGGGGAGCGCTACGCCCCCGGATTCAACCGGAACACACCGCAGATCAGTTGGTCCGAGGGCAAGAGCCTCACCGCCACCCTGATCGGAGTCCTCATGCAGGAGGGGCACTTCGGTCTCGACGATCCGGCGCCGGTCGCCGAATGGCGGGAGGAGGGTGACCCCCGCGGGGTCATCCTGATGCGGCACCTGCTCACCATGACCAGCGGGCTCGACATGACGAACACCGGATTCGACGGCCCGCCGTCGCTCGTCCCCGAGAACGAGCACATGCGGGTCTACTTCGACGCGCTGGACGTCTTCGAGCACGCGTCGAGCCAGCCCTACGGCATCCCGCCCGGCACCGAGTTCCGCTACCGGAACTCCGATCCGCTGACCCTCGGAAGGATCGTGCGCGAAGCCGTCGAAAAAGGCGGCGGGGACTACCTCACCTTCCCGCAGCGGATGCTCTTCGACCGGATCGGCTCGCGCGACTTCGTGCTGGAGCCCGACCCCTGGGGCAACTTCATCCTGAGCGGCTACGAGTACGGCAGCGCCGCCGACTGGATGCGTTTCGGGCTTCTCCACCTCTGGGACGGCGTCTTCAAGGGCGACCGCATCCTCCCCGAGTACTGGTCGGAGTTCGTGAGCAGTCTCTCGCCGGGAGCGAAGGAAGGCGAGTACGGCGGCCTCTGGTGGCTGAACCTCGGCGGGCGCTACGCCGACATCCCGTCCGACGCCTACTGGGCGCTCGGGCACATGGGCCAGGTCACCATGGTCATCCCGTCGCGGGACGTGGTGGTGGTCCGCCTGGGCCCGAGCCCGGGAGGCCACGACGCCTACCTGAACGCCACCGTGGGGGCGATCCTGGCCGCCTTCGACGACAGCGCCGGTTAGCAACCTGCCGGTTCGCGAATCGATCCCGATGCGGATTCGTATTAGTCAGTTGGTCGGTCGAAATCTATAATGTAATGCATGATTGGTCGTCCATTGTGGCTGGATCGGATCCGCCGGGCCTGGTTGCAGCGCCCGATTGTGTGGCTTTCCGGCGTCCGCCGGGCCGGGAAGACGACGCTTGCCCGGATGTTCCCCGAAGCGGTCCACCTGAACTGCGATCTCCCCACCACCGCGCGGGCGCTGGCTGATCCGGAGCTGTTTCTCGGCGGCCAGCGGCCCGGCTCGACCCTCGTCTTCGACGAGATCCATCGTCTTCCGGACCCGAGCCTGCTTCTGAAGATCGCCGCGGACGAGTACCGAAGCCTTCGGATTCTGGCGACCGGATCCTCGACGCTCGCGGCCACCCGCAAGTTCCGTGACTCCCTGACCGGGCGCAAGGAGGCCGTCCATCTCTGCCCGGTGCTCTGGGAGGAATGCGCGGAACCCTTCGGGGTCAGCGATTTCGACCGCCGGTTGCTGCACGGCGGGCTGCCCGAGGCGCTCCTACGGGACGAGAAGCTCCCTTCGTCCTTCGGCGAGTGGATCGACAGCTTCTACGCCCGGGACATCCTGGAGCTTTTCGATGTCCGGAACCGCCAGGGCTTCCTGGCGCTGTTCCGGCTCCTCCTGCGCTGGAGCGGCGGGCAACTCGACATCGGCCGCCTGGCGCGGCAGTCCGAGTTGAGCCGCCTGACGGTCGGGACCTATCTCGAAGCGCTCCAGACCGCGCATGCCGTCCACCTCCTCCGGCCGTTCCACGGTGGCGGGAGCCGCGAGATCGTAGCCCGTCCCAAGTGCTACGCCTTCGATACCGGGTTCGTCACCTTCGAGAAGGGATGGGACGTGCTGCGGCCGGAAGATCGGGGCATCCTCTGGGAGCACCTCGTGCTCGACTCGCTGCGCTTCCGCCTTTCGGACGACCGCATCTTCTACTGGCGCGACAAGGGCGGACGGGAAGTGGACTTCGTCATCCGGCGCGCCCGGGACCGCCTGGATCTCGTGGAGTGCAAGATGGACCCGGACGAACTCGACGGCGCCTCCGTTCGCGCCCTCCGCCGGCTGTATCCGGCGGGAGAGAACTTCCTCGCCTCACCGGCGGTGAAGGAGCCTTACCGCATCCGGCGCGCGGGGCACACTTTCACCGTCCGTGCTCCGGGTCCGGTCCCGCCGCTGGCGGAGAAGTGACCGGAGTGGGCCGTGATGGCGCCACCGGCTTGGAACGCCGGTCTCCGACCGGCACAGCGGGCCGAAGGTCCGCGGGCGACGTGCCGCTACGCGCCTTGGGCGACAGAGGTCCGGGTGCGTCCCTTCCGCCCCGTTGCACCGAGAGAGAACCATCCCGCAGGTC
>JAJEIY010000020.1 GCA_022828085.1 Acidobacteriota bacterium
AGCGCGTTCAGGAACAGGTAGATGGGGTAACCGACGAGGACCACGAAAAGGAGAGCCCCCACGACCACTCCCACCCGTTCCGCCGGTCCCTCGGCATTTCGCCACAGAGCACCGATGTCCTGGGTGGAGCCCCGGCCACCGCCCTTGCGGGCAGGCGGCGAGTCGCGTTGGAATCGTGTCATTGGCTTCATCTCCGGGGTTTTCCCTCGCGTCGTCGCGCGGGCTCCTCGTTCTGCGCTCCGGTTTCGCCTCGCGGTTCCGTCTAGCGGCTGAGGACCGAGATGTGGACGGCCGCTCCCTCCAGGGTGAGCGCCTGGCCGGCCCCTTTCTCGCTCGTGTAGTGCCGTTCCTGACCGAGTCCGAGTCCGGCTGACCGTTTCGACTCCGCCCGGCTGATGCCCCGGAGGGCGCGCAAGACGCGCTCGGGGGACGGCCAGCCGGCCGCGGTCGGCTCTTCCAGGAGATAGGAGCGCACCAGCGCCGCCCAATGAGGCTTGAGCAGCTCGGGCGCACCGAAGATCTCGGCGCCGACGATCCGCGGACCGTGGGTCACGACGAAGCCGCACTGGCCCGGAAGCGGGCCGAGGCGCACCAGTTCCTCCACCGCGGCGCCTCGCCCCTGGTCGCGGTGGAACACGGCGTCGGCATCCGCAATCGCGGCCGTCCGGGAGTGCATCCGCATCTGGCGAAGCTCACCGTCGATCGCTCCCCACACCTCCCCTTGTGCGCCCTGGCGGGCGCGCACGGTGCCGGCCTGAGCGGCAACGGCGTCGCGCAGGGTGCGCCGCACCCGGCGGGGAGTGTGGGTGGAGGCCGGCCGGAAGTCCCGCCGCCTTCCCCAGCGACCCTGCTCCAGACAGGTCACCGGGATCTTCACCGTCGCTCCGGCCGCGACCAGAACGCTGACATTGATCGTGCGGTTCTGTTTTCCTCCGACGAACTGCTCGCCCTCGAGGAGCAGCAGGGGCATGGTTCCCGGGTTGGTCAGCGTCAGATCCCCGACCGACGCGTCCCCCAGTTCATCGATGACCCGTTCGGCGGCGGGTCCGGTGGCGATCTCCGGCAGCCCGTTTTCCAGCAGGTACACCGGAAAAAACGAGATCCCGGCGCGGGTGATCGGACGGCCGATCGCGGCTCCGTCCAGGTTCGGAAAGAAGTGTCCATTGTCCTTGCTCATGGCGCCTCCTTGCGTCTGATTGCGTGAGGCGTTCCAGACTAGAGGGGACCGAGGACAGAACCTGTCAGGGATAGGGGCGGAAGCCCTGGCGCACCGGAACGGGGAGGGCGTGTGGAGTTCGCGGCCGTCCGTATCGAGCCAGCGCCGTGACCGCTCGTTTCGCGCTCCCGCGCGATGCCGGCCGGCGGCCGGCGCTCCGCTGCCGCGCGTCATCCGGGCTGCCGGCGTGCCGCCGAGCGCCCGGTCACGAGGTCTACAGGCTGCTAAACTCAGCCGCCTTTGTGGCGAGCGCCTTGCCGAATCCACGGTAGCTCAATGGCAGAGCAGCGGACTGTTAATCCGTTGGTTGTAGGTTCAAGTCCTACCCGTGGAGCCAGGCGCTCCACCCTGATGCGGGAGGTTCGATCGGGATGATGCGGGCGTTCCTGGCCGGGCTGGTCTTCGGCCTCGTTGCCGTACCGGCACTGGCGGAACCTCCTCCCGAGCCCGACGAGAAACGCACGGCGGCGGTCACGGCGACGCAGGACGACGCCGACGACGACGCGCCGGCGGTGGACTACACCTTCCGGCTCCGCGGTCGGTTCATCGACAACCTCTCGGACCTCGGGGACGTCACGGTCCAGCGGCTCTCGGTCTGGTCCGACTTCCGGATCGGCGACCGCATCCAGGCGCGCGCCTCCTACGACGTGGGGGCGACCCGGATCCACGACCTCTACGTGCAGTACGACCTCGGCGGAGGGGTGCGGCTCCGGGCCGGCCGCAGCGCTCCGCTCTGGATGGCCGAGTACACCGACGCTCCCTTCGCCTTCCAGATGATCGGCCCCGCCAACGGCGCCGCGCTGACCCAGATCCGGGAGAACGGCGTCTTCCTGTTCGTGGACCGCGGGGGCTACAGCGGGCGGCTCCACGTGGTGCGGGGGTCCGGCTGGGCGGAGGATCCCAACGGGTTCAAGGACGTGATCGCCGGCGTCGGCCGCAGTTTCGAGGCCCTCGGAGGAAACTGGAAGGTGGACGTGGGCCACTACGAGGGACGCGACGGGACCGGGGACGACCTGATCCCGCGGCGCCAGACCGCCGCGCACCTCGACGGCACGATCGGGTCCAACCGGACCTTCCGCAGCGCGGTGTACCGGCAGGATCTGAGCGGGCGCCAACACACGGGCGGCTTCGCCCGCTTCCGCCAGCGCTTTCCCCAGGGCGTCTGGGCGGGGATCGAAATCGGTTCGGAGTCGAACCGCGGTCCCGTGGAAGACCCGAAGAACCAGAGTTACGTGCGCATGGGAGTCCGGTACGAGCTTCCCTGGACGCTGACCCACCTCGAGGCCGACTACCGCCGCCGGTTCGGGGCGATCTCGGACAACGAGGTGTTCGTCAACCTCCAGTGGATCCTGGACTTCAAGAACCCGCGCCGGAACTGACCACCCCGCTGGCGTAGTCCCGGAAGGCGCCCGCGGCGATCCGCGCCGCCAACCCGGTGATGTCCGGGGAGAGCGACCGGTCCTCGGCGTAGGGCGCCGAGATCGAGCGCACCGTCGCGATCGCCTCCTCGAGCGGGTCGGAACTCCGCGCGGGACGGTGGAACTCGATTCCCTGCACCGCCGCGAGCAGCTCGATGGCGACGACGTGCTCGAGGTTGTCCAGCATGTCGTGGAGCCGGCGGGCCCCGTGGGTCGCCATGCTGACGTGGTCCTCCTGGTTGGCGGAGGTCGGGATGCTGTCCACGCTCGCGGGATGGGCGAGCCCCTTGTTCTCCGAGGTGAGGGCGGCCGCGGTGATCCCGGCCATCATGAAACCGCTGTTCAGGCCGCTGTCGTGGACCAGGAACGCGGGCAGCCGGCTCAGGTGGGGGTCCACCAGCAGGGCGGTCCGCCGCTCGGAGAGCGACCCGATCTCGGCGATGGCCAGCGCCAGGATGTCCGCGGCGAAGGCCACGGGTTCCGCATGGAAGTTGCCCCCGGAGAGCACGTCTCCCGACTCGGGAAACACCAGCGGGTTGTCGGTGACTGCGTTCGCCTCGGTCTCGAGGAGCGAGGCGGTGTGGCGCAGGTTGTCGAGGCAGGCGCCCATCACCTGCGGCTGACAGCGGATCGAGTAGGGGTCCTGTACCCGGTCGCAATCGAGGTGCGAGGCGCGGATCTCGCTGCCGCGCATCAGATCCCGGAGCACGCCCGCGACCGCGATCTGGCTCAGGTGGCCGCGGATCTCGTGGATGCGCGGATCGAACGGCACGTCGCTGCCCTTGATGGCGTCGGTGGACATCGCGCCGGCGACCAGCGCGGCGGCGAGCACGTTCTCGGTCCGGAACACGGCGGCAAGGGCCAGCGCCGTCGAGACCTGGGTCCCGTTCAGGAGCGCCAGTCCCTCCTTCGGCGCCAGGCGCAACGGCTCGAGTCCGGCCCGGCGGAGCGCTTCGGTGGCGCTCAGGCAGTCCTTTCCGATCCGGGCTTCGCCCTCGCCGATGAGCACTCCGGCGAGGTGCGCCAGCGGCGCCAGGTCTCCCGACGCCCCGACGGAGCCCTGAGCCGGAATCCGGGGGTGGACCCCGTGTTCGAGCAGCGCGCCGAGCGCCTCGACGAGTTCGAGGCGGACGCCGGAGTGCCCGCGGGCGAGCGCCATCACTTTCATCAGGAGCACGAGGCGCACGACCGCGTCCCCGAGGTCCTCGCCCACGCCCGCGGCGTGCGAACGGACGATGTTCTCCTGGAGTTTCCGGAGTTCGGTTTCGCCGATCCGCACGTGGACCAGATGGCCGCAGCCGGTGTTGACCCCGTAAACGGGCCCGCCGCCCGCGATCGCCGCGTCGATCGTGCCGGCTGCGCCGGCGACCCGCTGGCGGGCGTCCTCGTTGAGCTCGACCGATACCCGGTCGAGCCAGGCCGCGCGCAGGGTGGCGAGGGGGATCGCCTCCCCGATCTCGATCCTCATGGGACCATGGGCAGGTTGAGCCGGTGCTCACGGGCGCAGGCGATGGCCTCCTCGTAGCCGGCGTCCGCGTGGCGCATGACCCCCGACGCCGGGTCGTTCCACAGGACCCGCTCGAGCCGGCGGCCGGCGGCGTCGCTGCCGTCGCAGACGATGACGAACCCGGCGTGCTGCGCGTACCCCATCCCGACCCCGCCGCCGTGATGGATGGAGACCCAGGTCGCGCCGCTCGCGGTGTTCAGGAGGGCGTTCAGGAACGCCCAGTCGGACACCGCGTCGGAGCCGTCGCGCATCGCCTCCGTCTCGCGGTTCGGGCTCGCGACCGAGCCGCTGTCGAGGTGGTCCCGGCCGATGACGATGGGGGCCTCGAGTTCCTCCCGGCGGACCATCTCGTTGAACGCCAGGCCCAGCCGGTGGCGCTGTCCGAGGCCCACCCAGCAGATGCGCGCCGGCAGCCCCTGGAACTGGATGTGCTCGCGGGCCGCGTCGAGCCAGTTGTGGAGGTGCGGGTCGTCGGGGATCAGTTCCTTGACCTTCGCGTCCGTCCGGTAGATGTCGTCGGGATTGCCGGACAGCGCAGCCCAGCGGAACGGTCCGACGCCGCGGCAGAAGAGGGGACGCACGTAGGCGGGGACGAAACCGGGGAAGGCGAAGGCGCGTTCCACCCCGGCGCCGAGCGCCTCCTGGCGGATGTTGTTCCCGTAGTCGAAGGTCGGGACGCCGGCGTCGTGAAAGCCGAGCATGGCGCGGACGTGGCCGGCGATGGAACGGACCGCGGCGGCCGCGACGGCGTCGGGATCGTTCTCTCTCCGCGCGCGCCACTCCTCGACGGTCCAGCCCACCGGCAGGTAGCCGTTCGCGGGGTCGTGCGCCGACGTCTGGTCGGTGAGGGCGTCGGGGCGGACGCCGCAGGCGAGCAGCTCCGGAAGGATCTCCGCGGCGTTTCCGACGAGGCCCACGGTCAGGGGAGTCCGGGCCCGGACCGATCCCTCGATCAGCGACAGCGCCTCGTCCACCGTTTCGGCCCGGGTGTCGAGGTATCCGGACGCGAGCCGCCGTTCGATCCGGTCCGCCTGGCACTCGATGGCGAGGAGCGAGGCGCCGGCCATCTTCGCGGCGAGCGGCTGCGCTCCTCCCATGCCGCCGAGCCCGGCGGTCAGGATCCAGCGTCCGGCGAGGTCCCCGCCGTAGTGCTGGCGGCCCATCTCCACGAAGGTCTCGTAGGTGCCCTGGACGATCCCCTGGCTCCCGATGTAGATCCAGGATCCGGCGGTCATCTGGCCGAACATCATCAGGCCCTTGCGGTCGAGTTCCCGGAAGTGCTCCCAGTTCGCCCAGGCCGGCACCAGGTTGGAGTTGGCGATGAGCACGCGCGGCGCTTCCGGGTGGGTCCGGAAGACGCCGACCGGCTTGCCGGACTGGACCAGCAGGGTCTCGTCCGCTTCGAGATCCCGGAGCGCCGCGACGATCGCCTCGTAGGCCTCCCGGTTCCGGGCCGCCTTCCCGATCCCCCCGTAGACCACGAGGTCCTCGGGGCGCTCCGCGACCTCGGGGTCGAGGTTGTTCATCAGCATGCGGAGCGGCGCCTCGGTGAGCCAGCTCTTCGCCGACAGGAGGGGGCCCGTCGGGGCCTTGATGGCCGTCGTTGGGGCGGTCTTCATGGCGACTCCAGTCCGACGCGGGCCAATGCCGCCGCGAAATCAACCGCCGTCCGGGTGCGGTCCACGTGTCTTCCGCCTACCACCTTCCATTCGCCGTGGACCATGACGCGTTCGATCGGTACTCGATATCCCGAGAATAGCAGCGCGTCCAGCAGGGTGGCGGGACCGTGGCCGGCGAGCATGGGGTCCTCGGCGTCCAGCACCACGAGGTCCGCCGGCGTCCCGGGCGCCAGCCCGAATCGGGACTGACCAGCGGCCTGCGCGCCGCCCGCGAGCGCGCGCCGGAAGAGCTCCTGCCCTACGTGCGGATCCTCGATGGAAGCCACGTTCCGGGATTCCGAGGCGAGGCGCTGTCCGTACTCGAGCCAGCGCAGTTCCTCGAACGGATTGATCGTCGCCTGGCTGTCGGAGCCGATCGCCATCCGGCCGCCGGCGCGCAGAAAGCGCTCCAGCGGGAACAGGCCGTCGCCGAGGTTGCCCTCGGTACTGGGGCACAGGCACACGACGGCCCCGGTGGCCGCGAGATCGAGGGTCTCCCGGTCGTTGAGGTGAGTGGCGTGGACCAGGCACCACCCCTCGTCCACGTCGAAACGGTCCAGCAGCCATTGCACCGGGCGGCATCCGTGGGCGCGGAGGCAGTCGACGAGCTCGCGGCGCTGCTCGGCGATGTGCAGGTGGAGGGGCGCCCCGCTGGCCGCCGCGCGCGCCGCTACGCGCCGCAGCGACTCCTCGCTGACCGCGCGCAGGCTGTGAGCGCCGATCCCGACCGTCACCGATCCGGCAGCCGAAGCGGCCGCGCGCTCCTGGTGGGCGAGGAAGCTCTCGACGTCCATCGCGAACCGCCGTTGCCCCGCCTCGGGGGCCGGACGGTCGAAACCGGCGCGCTCGTAGAGCACCGGGACGTAGATCAGCCGGATCCCGCTGTCTGCGGCGCCGCGGCGGACCGCCTCGAACATCGCGTCGGCGTCGTCCCGTCCGGCACGGTCCCGGAACAGGTAGTGGAACTCGGCGACCGACGTGTAGCCGGCCGCGAGCATCTCGGCGTAGGTCTGGCGGGCGATCGCCGTGAGGCTTCCGGGATCGAGCCTCCCGGTGAGTTCGTACATGCGCTCGCGCCAGGTCCAGAACGAGTCGCGGTCCGCGGCCGAGCGGTGCTCGGTCCTTCCGGCCAGCGCCCGCTGGAACGCGTGGCTGTGGGCGTTGGTGAGGCCCGGGATCACGATCCCGGCGGTGAGCGCGCCGGCGGGCGGGGAGGGAACGCCCGTGGAGACCTCGACGATTCCGCCGTCGCGGATGCTCAGCAGGACGTCCTCCGCCCATCCGCTGTTCAGGAACGCGCGCCGCGCCAGGATCCGAGTCACAGACTGTTCAGCTTGGCACACGCTATCTTCGGACGCATGGACCACTGGGACCTCCTGCTGACCGATGCGCGCATCGCCACGATGCGCGGCGGCGCTCCCGATCCCTACGGCGCGATCGACGGTGGGGCGCTCGCCATTCGGGACGGCAGGATCGCCTGGGTGGGCCCGGGAGCGGACCTCCCTTCCCGGCGGGCGGAAGAGGTCCGCTCGCTGGAAGGGCGGTGGATCACGCCCGCCCTGATCGACTGCCACACCCACCTGGTGTTCGGGGGAGACCGGGGGAGCGAGTTCGAGGCGCGTCTCGGAGGCGCGAGCTACGAGGAACTGGCCGTCGCCGGCGGCGGGATCATGGCCACGGTGCGGGCCACGCGGGCCGCCTCGGCCGAGGAGCTCTTCCGGAGCGCGCTGGGCCGCCTGGAGGCGATGGCCGGCGAGGGGACGGCGACCGTCGAGATCAAGTCGGGGTACGGGCTGGATCTGGACACCGAGATCCGGATGCTGGAAGTGGCGCGCCGCCTGGGCCGCGCCTCCGGGCTGACGGTGAGGACGACCCTGCTCGCGGCGCATGCGGTGCCGCCGGAGTTTCGGGGACGGCCCGACGACTACCTCGCTTTCGTCGGCGACGAGTTGCTCCCCCGGGTGGTGGAGGACGGGTTGGCGGACGCGGTGGACGGCTTCTGCGAATCCGTTGCCTTCAGCGCCGCGCAGCTCGCGGGATTGTTCGAACGGGCCCGGGCTCTGGGGTTGCCGGTCAAGCTGCATGCGGACCAGCGGACCGACGGGGGCGGGGCGGCGCTCGCGGCGCGCCACGGGGCGCTCTCCGCCGACCATCTGGAATACACGCCGGAGTCCGGGATCGAAGCGCTCGCGGGAGCCGGCACGGTGGCGGTGCTGCTGCCGGGCGCCTTCCTGACGCTCGGCGAGAGCCGCCGTCCTCCCGTCGGCGCGCTACGCCGGCACGGTGTCCCGATCGCACTGGCGACCGACTGCAACCCGGGCACGTCGCCGCTCGCCTCGCTCCCCGAAGCCATGGCGCTGGCCTCCCGCCTCTTCGGGTTGACGCCCGAGGAGTGCCTCGCCGGGGTGACCCGCCACGCGGCGCGGGCGCTCGGGCTCCAGCGGGACCGGGGCACGCTCGAGGCGGGGAAGCGCGCCGACGTTGCCGTCTGGGACATCGTTCATCCGCGCGACCTGACCTACTGGCTCGGCCGCCGCGCGTTCACCGGCCTGCTGGTCGCGGGCCGGGGCCGTTCGTAACGCCTCGCGACTTCCGGTATCCGATCCGGGCCTCCAACCGTCAGAATCCGCACGCCGACCGAACCTTTCCGCCGGCTCGGTCGTTCCGGAAGGCGCGGCGCACGTCCGCACTCGAGTCACGATCCCCAGCAAAGGAGCAGGAAACCTCATGGCCAAGGCCACGCACTACATCCCGAACCGCGCCAACGCGGTCACCCCGTATCTCGTCGTCCGCGACGGACAAGGCGCGCTCGCCTGGTACCAGGAGGTGCTCGGCGCGACCGTGGACTCCTCGATGGAGGGAGAGGGCGGCGCCGTCATGCACGCGGAACTCCGCTTCGGAGAGAGCCAGATCTACATGGCCCAGGAGTTCCCCGGACCGCCGGCGGAGGCCGGCTTCGTCTCCCCGGACACCCTGGGCGGGACGAGCACCACCATCCACCTCTACGTGCCGGACGTGGATGCGGTGCACACGAAGGCGGTCGCGGAAGGCGCCCGCGAGATCCGGCCTCCGGAGGACCAGTTCTGGGGCGACCGCATGTCGAACGTCGTGGATCCCTTCGGGCATCGCTGGAGTCTCGCGACCCACATCGAGGACCTCAGCGAAGCGGAACTCGAGGCCCGGGCGCGGGCGGCCGCCGCGGAATTCGAGGCGCAGCAGTAGGCGCTCCTGGCCCGCAGGTGGGCATTGCCGGCGCAGGAGCGCCGGCCGGTTGCTGTGAAAACGCAACCCGGTGGGCCGGTCGAGCGCTTTGGTGGCGCCGCCGGCTTGGAACGCCGGTCTCCGGCCGGCGCGGTGCTCCGCACCGCGCACGTCGTGACGCCGATCCTCGGGATGGTTCTCTCCCTCGGAGCCGACCGGAAGCGAGGGCGCCTGCTTGTCCCGGCGTCCCGTGGGGGCAAACAGCGACACGTCGCCTGCGGCCCTTCGGGCCGCGTGCCGGTCGGAGACCGGCGTTCCAAGCCGTTTCCGCCATTTTCATGACGGGCGGGGTGCGTAGGAGGACGCGCGCATGGGTGTTTCTCCCGGTGGGGGCGTTCACACCGGCATCGCCCGCAAAGCGGGCGAAACCCCCCCGGCTATTCCGCCGCATGGCGCCGGTCACCAAGACAATGGCGCAACGCCACCCCCGCTCACGTCCAGTCCGCTGGGCGCATCGGATTGGCGGAGTTTCGCGGCCTGCGGCCGCGATGCCGCTCTGAAGAGCGGCGCTCCTTTCCCTAGAGCGTCCGGAGGAACGCGATCAGGGCGGGGAGGTCGTCCGCGCTCACCTCGACGCCGAGCCCCGGATGGACGTCGAAGACCTCTTCGAGGGACTTTGCCGAGCCGTCGTGGAGGAGGGCCCTCCGGAACTTGACCCCCCGGAGCGACGGCGGGTTGAACCGGTCGCGCCCCAGTTCGTCGGTCAGGCCCACGTTGTGGACCCCCGGCGAGGTGTAGGCGGGAGCGGTGTGGCAGCGGTTGCAGGAGTAGCGGTCGAACGCTTCCCGTCCCTCCGCCAACAACGTCGATTCCACCGACGCACCGACCTCGGGTAGCTCCAGCGTGCGCAGGTAGGCGGCCAGATCGCTCACCTCGCGCTCCTCGAGCTGCCGGCCGCGGAGGGTGGTGCGGACCGACTTGACCACCTGGTCCTCGAGCCTGCGGATCGCTCCGTCCCAGGCCCACGGCTTCGTGTCCGCCACCCCGAGCAGCGAAAGGACCCGCTTGGGCGCGCCGTAGGTGCCGTCGCCCAGCGTGTCCGAGAGACGGTGGTTCGTGTGTCCCTGAGTGTGACAGCTCGCGCAGCTCATCCAGCCGCGGAGCGAGAGCGACGCGTCGTGAAAGAGCAGTTCGCCGCGTTCCGCGGCGGTGAGCGGAGCCGCCGGCCCGAGCGGCACCCGGGCCACCTCGGTCTGCTCGGCGAGCGAGACCACCGAGATTTCATCGGACCGGGTGTTGGCGACGTAGAGGAGCCCGTTCCCGCCGGCAGCGATCGCCGACGGGCCGCGCCCCACCCGCGTGTGGCTCATCCGCCGGGCGTCGGCGCCGCCGAAGGCGAGCCGGCCGACTCCGGAGAGCGCGATGACCAACTCGCCCTCGGGCGAAACGACCATCGCCGCCGGGTCCCCCGACGGGGTGAGGACGTCGCCGAGATCCATGATCCGGGTGCGCCGCCCGAGGCGCGGATTGCCGGAAACCAGGTCGTCCAGCGGCATCAGGCTGACGCTGTTCGTGATGAACACCCCCCAGCGGATGTCGTCCGAGGTGGTGTGCATCCCGGTGTGGAGTTCCTGGTGGGCGATCCCGAGCCGGCCGTCCGGAAGGAGCGTCAGACCCCGGAGGTTGTGGCCGGTGAGTTCCTTCGTGCGGAGCAGTTCGCCGCCGGCGGCCGAAACCACCGCGAGGCCCCCGCCGAAGGCGTCCGCGACCAGCAGCTTGCCGTCGGCCAGGAACAGCATCTCCTGCGGCTCGAAGGGGAGATCGGCGACCCAGCGCGGCGTGCCCAGGTCCTCGGAGACCGAGTCCGGACCGGTGAGGTCGTACATCTGCACCCGCCGCGACCAGAGGCAGGAAACGGCCAGCGACGAGTCCTGCCGCGCTGCCCGGATCGGGTAGCGGCAGGTCGGGACGGCCGCTTCCACTTCGAGGAGCGGGGCCGCGGCGGCCGCCGGGAAGGGGCCGGGAGCCGTCCAGTCGCCGTCTCCGGGGCCGAGCACCAGAAGTTCGTGCGCGCCGTGGTCGATGGCGAGCACCCGGCCCCCGCCGCCCGGCAGGAGCGCGAGGTCGGTGACGTTGCCGCCGGCCGGAGCCTCTCCCAGGAGGGTGAGATCGCCGGTGCGGATGACGCTGACCGTGCCGGCGCGGTTGCCGACCAGGAGCGCCTCGCCGGCCGGGGTTCCCGGGGCGAGGACGACCGCCTGCGGCCGGCGCGGCGCCTCGGCGCGCGCGGCGGTCGCGAAACCCAGCCAGGCCGCTCCCGCGACGAGGCCGAGCGCGGCGATCCGGCGTGCCGGGAGCGGAGTCCGCATGTCCCGCATTGTATGGCGGGTCAACGAGGGCCAAATGCTCCAGAATTCGGCGGAGCGAGGGAGCCTCCGATGTTTCTCAGGAATGCTTGGTACGTCGCCGCCTGGAGCAGCGAGATCGGCCGGAAGCCGCGGCAGCTCCGCGTCCTGGGCGAGAGGGTCTGCGTGTTCCGTCCCGACGGGGAGAGGGTCGTCGCGCTCGAAGATGCCTGTCCGCATCGCAAGCTGCCGCTCTCGAAGGGCCGGATCCGGGACGGCAACCTCGAATGCGGGTATCACGGTCTGACTTTCGACTCTTCCGGGCACTGCGTCTGGGCGCCGGGCGGCGCGACCATTCCGCCGGGCGCGAGCGTGCGTCCGTACCCGGTGCACGAGAAGTACGGCCTGGTCTGGATCTGGATGGGGGATGCCGCACTGGCCGATCCCCGGAAGATCATCGCCATCCCCAACTTCGACGATCCGGACTGGGGCATCAACCGGGGTCCGGCCCTGGAGCTCGAGTGCAACTACCTGTTCGTGTGCGACAACCTGCTCGACCCGACCCACGTCGCCTGGGTGCATGCGACGTCCTTCGCCCAGGATGCCGCGAAGGACGCTCCCCTGCAGGTCACCGGAACGAAGGACGGCATCATCGTGCGCCGCTGGATGCTGGATGTGGAGCCGGCCCCCTTCTACAGGAAGATCGTTTCGTTCGAGGGCAACTGCGACCGCTTGCAGCACTACGAGGTCCGCTACCCGTCCCTCGCGTTCATCCGGGCGGTCTTCACCCCCGCGGGCACCGGCGGGCCCGAGGGGCCGCTGGCCGACAGCACCTTCATCATGGACAGCTACAACTTCATGACCCCGGTCACGGAGAAGGAGACCCGCTACTACTGGTTCCAGCTTCGCAACATCCGGCCCGAGGACGAAGAACTGAGCGAGATGATGAGCGAGGACGTGCGCGAGGCCTTCGAGGAGGATCGCGCCGTCCTCAACGAAGTGCAGATCGGCATGGACACCGCGACCTCACCCCATATCAATCTGCCGATCGATGGAGGGCCGCTGCGCTTCCGCCGGCAACTCGAAGCGCTGATCGCCGAGGAAGCGGCGGCCGGCGCCTGAGGCCCGGGCGGAAGCTCCGGCGGGCGGCCCCGGAGTCCCGGGAACCGGATCGGCATTTCCGCGTTCTTCGGAATCGCCGCGCGCGGGGGTTCGGCCGGTGGCTAGAATTCCGCGCCTTTTCCCCCTGCAAGAGCAGAGGTACCTCGATATGACCCAACCGATCATGATCGAGGCGCGCGATCTCAGCAAGTTCTATGGGCCCTTCGTGGCCGTCGAGAGCGTGCGCTTCGCGATCCCCCGGGGGCAGATCGTCGCCTTCCTGGGGCCGAACGGCGCCGGGAAGACCACCACGATGAAGATGCTGACCGGCTATCTCGCCCCCAGCGAGGGCACTGCCGCGATTGCCGGACTGGACGTCCACACGCAGCGTCTCGACGCGACCCGCCGCCTCGGCTACCTGCCCGAGAACGGCCCGCTGTATCCGGACATGACCCCGGCGGAACTGCTCCGCTTCTTCGGGGAGGCCCGCGAGATCCCGCCGGGCCGGCTGACCTCCCGCATCAGGGAAGTGGCCGCGCTCTGCGCCCTCGACGAGGTGATGGAGAAGCCCATCGGAAAGCTCTCCCGGGGGTTCCGCCAGCGGGTCGGGGTGGCGCAGGCGCTGCTCCATGACCCCGAGGTGCTCATCATGGACGAGCCGACGGCGGGCCTCGATCCCAACCAGATCCGGGACTTCCGGCAGAACATCCGCCGGCTGGGCGCCGGCAAGACCGTCCTCATCTCCACGCACATCCTTCGTGAGGTGGAAGCGGTGGCGGACCGGGTGCTCGTGGTGAACGGGGGCCGCCTCGTGTTCGACGGGGTTCCGGCGGACCTCCAGCGGGACGGTTCGATGGAGGACAGCTTCTACGAGCTCACCGGGCAGGGCGTGAGCGGCGAAGCGGCCGGGAACGGCGCGGCGGGCGACGCGCCGGCGCCCGCCCCGGGGGAGGTCGCGTGATGCCCGGCCTCATCGAGATCCCGAACGTCCGCCGCCCGGTGGTGGCGGCCCTCATGCGGAGGGACCTCCGCATGTATTTCTCGAACCCGTCGGGCTACGTCTTCCTGACGCTGTTCATCCTGCTGAGCGCCGCCGCGGCGTTCTGGCAGGACCGCTTCTTCCTGAACAACCTGGCGAACCTCGACCAGTTGAACGGGCTCTTCCCCTACATCCTGATCTTCTTCATCCCCGCGCTCACCATGTCGGTGTGGGCCGAGGAGAAGAAGCTCGGGACCGACGAACTGCTGCTCACCCTCCCGGCGACGGATCTCGAGATCGTGCTCGGCAAGTACACGGCGGTGCTTGGCATCTACGGGGCCGCGCTGGCGCTCTCCCTCAGCCACGCGCTCGTCCTGATGTTCCTCGGGAGTCCCGACTGGGGCCTGCTGTTCGCCAACTACGCCGGCTACGCGCTGCTCGGCGCGGCGCTCGCGGCCGCCGGAATGGCCGCGTCGCTCCTCACCTCCATTCCCACGGTGGCGTTCATCCTGGGAGCGGTGGCGGCGGGGGTGCTGGTGCTGCCCGACCTCTTCCTCGGCAGCTTCAGCCCGTGGCTGGCCCGGGCGGTGGAGCCCGTTTCGGCGATCCACCACTTCGACGAGTTCGGCCGCGGCGTGATCCCGTTCACCTCGGTGCTCTATTTCGCCGCCGTCGCCGGTTTCTTCCTTTACGTCAACGTCCTGCTCATCGGGAAGCGTCACTGGCCCGCCGCCGCCGACGGCTACCGCATGTCCACCCACCACGCGGTGCGGGCGGTCTCCGTCGCGCTGGCGCTGCTGAGCGCCATCGTGCTCATCTCCCGGCTCGGCTTCCGCCTCGACACCACCGCCGAGCGGCTCCATTCGCTCTCCGCGGAGACGCGCGAACTCTTGCGGGCGCTGCCCGACGACCGGCCGGTCTTCGTGCAGGCGTACCTGAGCTCCGAGGTTCCCGAGCCGCTCGTCCAGACCCGCGCGACACTGATGAGCGTGCTCCGGGAAATGGAATCGGTGAGCGGAGGCCGGGTACAG
The DNA here is from genome assembly GCA_022828085.1 of Acidobacteriota bacterium. Taxonomy (GTDB): domain Bacteria; phylum Acidobacteriota; class Vicinamibacteria; order Marinacidobacterales; family Marinacidobacteraceae; genus Marinacidobacterium. Next base: position 14,457 of record JAJEIY010000020.1, read on the forward strand.
GTGCTCGTCGAAGACACGGAGCCGTTCACCGATTCCGCCCGCGAGGCCCGCGAGAAGTTCGGGATCATGCCGCGGCAGATCCCCAGCGTGACCTCGGCGAGGACCGGGGTCAGCGACGTGTTCATGGGGGTCGCGTTCACCTGCGCCGCCGAGGAGCAGGTGATCCCGTTCTTCGACCGCGGCCTGCCGGTGGAGTACGAACTCGCCCGCAGCATCCGCGTGGTGGCCAACACCGACAAGAAGCGGATCGGCGTGATCTCCAAGGAGCTCCGGATCTTCGGCGGCCTCGACTTCCAGACCATGCAAAGTTCGCCGGAATGGTCGGTGGTGGACGAGCTCCGCAAGCAGTACGAGGTGGTGCAGATCCAGCCGAACGCCATGATCACCGAGGAGGTGGACGGGCTGCTGGTGGTGCTGCCGTCAACGCTCGCGGACGACGAGATGAACAACGTCACCGACTTCATCCGCACCGGCGTCCCGGCGGTCCTGCTCGTGGACCCGCTGCCGGTAGTGAACATCGGTCTCGCCCCCTCGGAGCCGCCGGGCGCCTCGCAGAACCCCTTCATGCGGCAGGGCCAGCCGCCGCCGACGCCGAAGGGGAACATCCAGTCCTTCCTGGCGAACCTCGGGATCTCGTGGGACCCGGGCGGGATCGTCTGGGACGCCTACAACCCGCATCCCGACCTCGGCCACCTGCCGCCCGAGGTGGTGTTCCTGGGTGAGGGGAACGGCAACCCGGAGGTCTTCGCGGACGCTTCGGCGGCGAGCGCCGGTCTCCAGCAGGTGGTGCTCATCTATCCCGGGTACTTCGAACCGCTGCCGGGAGCGGTGGCCGAGTTCGAGCCGCTCCTCACCACCGGGGACGTGTCCGGCGTCCTGCCCTACTTCCAGATGGTGCAGCGGAACTTCCTGGGCTCGCAGCTGAACCCCAACCTGCCGCACCGGCCGGACCCGATGAACTACGTCGTCGCCGCGGAGGCGCGCACCTTCCGCCCCGAAGCGGACGACGCGACGGGTGACGAAGACCCGACCGCGATGGTCGAGGCGGACAGCACCCGCGTCATTGCGATCGCGGACCTCGACTTCATCTCGGAGCAGTTCTTCGAGCTGCGCCGGATCGGGCCGCCCAACCTGAACTTCGACAACGTGTCCTTCTTCCTGAACGCCATGGACGTCCTCGCCGGGGACGAGTCCTTCGTGGCGCTCCGGAACCGCCGGGTGCGCCACCGGACCCTCGAAGCGGTGGAATCCCGGGTCCGCGAGTTCACCGAGCAGCGGGGCCTCGAGGAGGACGAGGCGGAATCCAGCGCCCAGGAGGCGCTTCGCCAGGCCCAGGACCGGCTCGACCGGCGGGTCGCGGCCGTCGAGGAGCGCGATGACCTGGACGCACAGGCGAAACAGATCATGGCCCGGAACCTCCAGGAGGTGGAGAACCGCCGGTTCAGCGTGCTGGAGGCGAACATCAACGCCGAGAAGGACGCGCAGATCCGCGCCAGCGAGGAGCGCATGGAGGCGCAGATCCGCCGCATCCAGAGCGGCATCCGCACCGCGGCGGTGCTCTTGCCGCCGATCCCGGTGTTCCTGCTCGGGGTGTGGACCTTCGTGCGAAGACGGAAGGCCGAAGTCGAGGGAGCGGCCGCCGCCCGCCGCCTCCGCCAGCGGTGACCGGTGAGGAGAGAGGAGCGATGAGCGAAACGAAGACCACTACCAGGGCGCCGGACGCCCGCAAGACCGGCGGGCCCGAACTCCGGCGGACGCAGACCATCGCCGGCGCGGCGCTCCTGTTGACGGTGCTGGCCGCGGTCAGCGCCCCCCGCAATCCGGAGCCGAGCGACTTCGTGGATCTCGGGGAGCGCTTCTTCCCGGGTTTCGAGGATCCCGAGGAGGCGATGTCGCTCGAGATCATCGAGTTCGACGAGGCCACCGCCGAAGCGATCCCGTTCCGGGTACAGAACGAAAACGGGATCTGGACCATCCCCAGCCATCACGACTACCCCGCCGACGGCCAGGACCGGCTGGCGCAGACCGCCGCCGGCATCATGCTCCTCGAGAAGGACGACTTCCGCTCCGAGAACGTGGCCGACCATCCCGCGCTCGGGGTGGTGGACCCGCTGGACGAGGGCGCGGTCTCGCTCATCGGGCGGGGACGCCGGGTGACGGTGAAGGCCTCGGGCGACCGCGCGCTCGCGGACCTCATCATCGGCCGCCAGGTGCCGGACCGCGAGGGGTCCTACTTCGTCCGGGTCCCGGGTCAGAAGCGCGTGTACGTCTCGCAGCTCGGGGTGGACATCTCGGCGCAGTTCGGAGACTGGATCGAGCGCGACCTGCTGCTCATGGACCGGAACCGCGTGGACCAGGCCGTCCTCGAGGACTACACCATCAACGAACGGACCCTCCAGGTGGACCGGCGGGGACGCCTGGCGCTCAGCAAGGTGGACAGCGACTGGACGGCGGAGGACCTCGGCTCCGGCGAGGAAGTGGACTCCTTCGAGGTGAACGAAATCCTCCGGGCCGCCGACGAACTCGAGATCGTGGGCGTCCGCCCGAAGCCCGAGGGCATCGCGGCGACCCTCACCGGCGACGCGGCCGGCGTCTCGAACGCCGACATCCTCTCGCTGCAGAGCCGCGGCTACTACCTCACCCAGGGAGGCAGCCTGCTCTCCAACGAGGGCGAGGTCCGCCTCGAAACCGACGAGGGCATCCGCTACACGCTCCGCTTCGGCGAAGTCGTTTACGGCCGGGACGAGGACGTGAGCGCCGGCAGCGAGGCCGAGGACACCGCCGATGCGGCGTCATCCGGCCCCGCCGAGAACCGCTACCTCTTCGTGACCGCGGAGTTCCGTCCCGAGCGCTTCCCCGAGCCGCCCCGTCCGGCGAACCGGGACTACCTGGACAAGCCTTCCGACGAGCTCACCGACGGGGACCGTGAAAACCGCGACCTCGCCCGCGCCTGGGACCGCTGGGAGGACGACGTCGAGAAGGGCCGGGAACTGGAGGAAACCCTCACCCGCCGCTTCGCCGACTGGTACTACGTCATCTCCCAGGACAGCTTCGAGAACATCCGCAAGACCCGCGACGACGTGCTCCGCGAAGCGAGCTGACGGGAGACCGAGTCGTGAAGACCGGGTTCGATTCCCATCTTCATTCCTGCAGAGAGGCCCTTGGCCGGCTACTGGCAATGAAGCCTGTTCAGGTGTACATCGACGACGCCCGAAAGCACATCCCGCCATTGGCCGGTGTCTACGTTCTGCATGAGGTTCAGGATGGCCGGGATGTTGCGCTCTACGTCGGGAGAACTGGTAAGGGTGAGGGGAACCTGCGCGGACGCCTTGGTCAACATACTGTTCCTAGTTCGGATCACAACGAAGCTCCCCTGGCACGGCAACTGGCATGTCAGAACATCGGCTTGAAGCGTGGTTCCGCCGCCGCCTACGGGACTGACAAATTCAAGAGGGCGTTCGAGGCGGCAAAAGAGCGGGTTAGCAAAATGTCTGTGCGTTGGGTGACTGAGCCCGATCCTGATAGTCGATACCTCTTGGAGTTCTGCGCGGCCAAGGAGTTGGGAACCCCCTACAACCACTTCGGCGAGACCTGAGGAAGCCAACGCTCGAGGTGCGGCGAAGGTCGGGGTCTCCGGCCTCCGGGCGCGCGATCTCGTCTGCCTGATGCTGCCAGAATCTCGGCCGCGCGCTTTCGCGCTTCGGGATGCGGCGATCGAGCTGCGCGGTGCTCAGGCCGAGTTCACACGCCTCATAGTACGGAGGGGTAGGCCTCATCTTCGTACTCAATCGTCAAACCAAGAAGGTCAGCAGTGTCATCGATGAAAGTGAGGTGCGTCAGAAACCACTCCTTGCCCGCGCCGCGTTGGCGGTTTTGGTTGTGGTCCGCTGCGTTGAGATGTTGGTGCATCCTGCTCTCTACCCTGCCGTAATCGGAGTTGTTCGCTTGAAGCACATACCGCCTCAGGACGCGCGGCGGCTCGGGGAGTGCCGTGGTCGCCTGCTGCCGAACCCTTCCTTTCGCATCCACGTTAGACATTCCGACTTTGAGATAGGTCCGAGGATTCGACTCGTCGCTATCGGCGCGACTCACTGGGAATCTCAGATAGTGGGGCAACGTATAGACGTAAATCCCCGGCTGACCCTTGCTGAGCCCACCCTTCTGCGCGATCTGTTTTGTCTCATCAGCGAGTGCTTCTTCGTCGTCCGCGACTCGCTGATGCTCCGTCGCAAGTTCCTCAACCGTACGTTTACTGGCGGGACTCAGTCCCTCATGGCGCTTCGCGAAACTGCGCAACGCCCTCGCCCTCTGCAATGCCAGGGTCGGGGCACTGGTAGAGCGTTTGCAATTCAGGAGTGTGTCTATGAGTCCTAGACTGGAATGCACCGTGCCAACGGTTTTGACATGCAAGTCAGCCCGTATCTTTTCAGCGTTTTCGCCGTGTTTGGACCTCAGCCTCCAAATGTCACCAATCCTCTGAGGATCCTCGTTCAGCGCATCCTCGATCTCCTTTCGGTAGGAGATGTTGCCTTGGTCCTCAGCTCCTTGGATACCGTCTCTTGGTTCGGGCATGGTTGCTGACTCCTCATTCGACGAAGGCAAACGAGACGTTGAGACGGCTCGCTCGGCGCGGCTGGCTGGGCTCAACGCGTCTGCGCAGGGCACGGGATCGTATAACCCGGAGTCCGCCCCGAGCAGGTCGGACACTCTGGAGGTTCGACCGCGATCGTGCAGTTCTGGGGTGGTAGCCGTGACCCGATCCTAGTCCGCTACAGACGCGCAGGTGTCGCTCTCCTTGAGGTTGCGGGTGGCAACGGCACCGGGTGACCTGGTTCTTCGCGCAGTTCGTCATCTGCATCGGCTCGATGTTTCCGAGGGGTCGGAAAAAGAGACTTGCGCCGTGACCGGCCGGTTGACGTCGTAGGCCGGCCCGGCTCAGCCGGCCCGCACCAGCACCACGTAGTCCCGCTCGATCTCCGCGTGGAAGCCCTCGGGGAGCCGAGCCCAGTCGCGGGCTTCGATGAAGAACGGAATCGTGGAGTCGTGGAACGCTTCCGAGAGCGCCCCGAGCGTTTCCAGCGGCAGTCGTTCCAGCCCGGGGCCGCGCAGGACCAGGTCCAGGTCGCTTCCAGGATGGCTCCGCCCGTTGACCCGGCTCCCGTAGGCCCACACCTCGACGCCAGGCGCGCATCGCGCCAGGATTTCCTCGATCCTGGTCCGGTGGCGGGGGAGCAGATCCAGCCGATCAGTCATCGTGGCGGGCGTCGAGCCGGTGGGCCAGCGCCTTCGCATCGAGCACGAACTGCGGAAGTTGCCGCACCGCGGCTTCTGCGAAGCCCTCTCCGTAGTCGTGCGCCGTGTCGTTCCGACTCTCCCGGTACTGGAGCCAGCGTTCGCACTCGTCCGCCTCGATCAGCCCGTGCCGGGCCGCGGTGCGGAAGACATCCTTGAACGTCAACCGCGCCGCCGCCCGGTTGGAGGCCGTCCAGGCGCTGATCCGCTTCCGCAACAGCTTGCCGCACTGTTCGAGGATCAACTCGAACTCCTTCACGCACGCGGCGCGATAGATCTCGTACGCCGTTTCCCCCGGCTGGTGGTCTCGAAGACCCTGAAGGGCGCTCTCCAGGGTCCCGACGCAGCGGTGGAGGTACTCGGTGCTGAGCGCCATCCAGCCATCTTACCGATGGCGGGACGCCCTTCGCCCACCGGCGAGCGGGCGTTCAGAGCCGGGACCGGGCCAGCGCCGCCTCGCAGCGCGCGGCGTCCTCGGTTCGCTCGGCTTCCCTCAGTACCCCACAGGCGTCTTCGAGCGCGGGGCGCACGATGGGCGCGAGTTCCTCGCCCGCCTCGATCATGGCCTCCCATCCCCGCACCGCCTCGATCAGGTGCACCAGCGCCTCCCGTTCGCCGAAGCGATGGAGCGCGCGGCCCAGGCGGTAGCGGATCAGCGGATCCTCCGGATCCTGTTCGAGCGCGAGCCGGTAGGACTCGATGGCGCGCCGGATGTCGCCGGCGTCGTCGTAGGCCACTCCGGTGCGGTGATGGGTGTCGGCTCGCGAGGAGCGCCGGTCAGCCTCGGCCTCGACTTCGGTCCGCACGGTCTCCGGATCCTCCGAGAGCAGGGCCACGATGTCGCGGTGTTCCTTCTGGCGGGCCAGGCTGAGCGCGGTCTCGCCGTTCGCCGCCGTCACGGTGGGATCGGCGCCCGCCGCGAGCAGCATCCGGACCGCCTCCGTCCGGCCCCGGTCCACGGCGCTCAGCAGCGGCGTCGCTCCCCAGCGCGCTGCCGCGTTCACGTCCGCTCCAGCTTCCAGCAGGAGCCGCATCGTGCCGAGGTGACCCCCCATCGAGGCCCGGTTCAAGGGCGTAATCCCGTTTTGCGCGGGATCGTTCACCGCGGCGCCTTTTTCGAGGAGCCAGGAAACGAAACGCTCGCGTCCGAGCACCGCCGCCACATGAAGCGCCGTCATGCCGTTCGGCGCCTTGGCGTCCACCGCCATCCCGCCGTCGATGGCGGCCGCCATGATCTCGAACTCGCCGTCCCGCACGGCGTTCAGGACCTCTTCGAGCTGCGGGTCGAGCCGGGGAGGCTGGGCGGCGGCGACCGCGCCAACGAGGACGAGAAACGGGGCGAGTCGGCGTCCCGGCGGCGGGGCGACCCACGGTCGTCGCGGTAACCGCATGCGGGTCAGCTCAGACCGGCGCCAGTGGTCGAAGGCCGGCAGCGCTCGCGGCGGCGAAGAGGCGCTGGTCGTAGGTCACGAACGACGTCAGGCCGAACAGGGAGAGGGCCGTGGCGAGGTGGATTGCGTCCAGACTTCGAAGATCAGTCGGACCCATCTCCGCCGCTGCGCTCAGAATGCCGTCGTCCAATGGGACCAGCGCGATCCGGTCGAGGACCGCTGCCGCACGTTCCGTGGTCTCGTAGGAAGGGTTCGAACGGCGTACCGCTCGTAGCACTTCGACCCGGGCGAGGGCGCTGGAACACCTCTCTCCGTGCTCCGTCAGCTCGCGGCGCAACGCGGCGGATTCCTCCTCCGGCAACACGAGCTTCACAATCGCCGACGAATCGAGGTAGATCACGGCGACCGTGGCCCGCTAGAAACGGTGGTCCTCGCGGTCCCGGATCAAGTCCTCGCTGACGGTGTTGCTCGGCGAACCCTCCGGGGACGGCAGGTCCAGCAGATCGCCCACCGGCGCGCGCACCCGTCCCTCCGCGATCAGCCGCTGAAGAGGCGAGAGCCCGCTCGGCAGCGGCAGGAGCAGGGCAACCGGCCGGCCCCGATCCGTCACTTCGAAGCGCTCCCCGCGATCGATGCGGCGCAGATAGACGCTGAGGTTCTGGCGCAGCTCGCGGACGCCGACCCGCGAGGTGGCAGCGGACGTTCCATCCATGTTGACGCACATGGTAGCACATCGTTTCGCCGATTCCTCCCGATATGATCGGTCTCCGTGAAGGAAGGCGAGGACCGGAACAGCCGCCGGACGTTTCTGAAGCGTTCGGGGGCCGCGATGGCCGCGGTCGCGGCGCCGGCCGGAGCGGTAGCGGAGGCGGCGCAGGAGGGCCAGTCCCTCTCGCTGGACCTCCCCCTGCTCCACGCCTTCGCCGAAGCCGTGTTGCCCGAAGAGATCGGCGCGCAGGGCGTCCGGGACGCGCTGCGTGACTTCGTGACCTGGCTCGACGGATTCGAGCCGGTCGCCGAGCTGCCGCATCCCTACCTGTCCTCCGTCGAGGTGCAGTACGGGCCGCCGCACCCGGCGCCCCGCTGGGCGTCGCAGCTCCAGGCGCTCGACCTGCTCGCGACAAAGGAACACGGGGCGCCGTTGGCCGAGCTTCCGGTCGCAGCGCGGCGCGGACTGATCGCCGCCGACCTCGAGCGCCACGATGCGGATGCCGACTTTCCGCGTCCGGCGTACGCCGGCCACGTCGCCGTGGGACTGCTCGCCCGCTTCTACTCGCGGCCCCGGACCGCCGACCTGGCCTACGGCGCCCGCATCAACGCCCGGGCCTGCCGCGATCTCGCGTCCGGGGCGACCATGCCCGAGCGCCTCGCCACGACCGAAGCGCAGAACTGACCGTGCCCCGGACCATCGAAGCCGACGTTGTCATCATCGGGGGCGGGATCAGCTCCGCGATGGTGGCGGAGCGGATCGCCGAAGACACTGAGGCATCCATCGCGGTGATCGAGGCCGGGAACCGCATCTTCGACTTCGAGAACCGGTTCAACACCCGCCGGCGGTTCCTCGACTATGGCGAAAACCCCTACCACGGGGACCACATCCCCGGGCACGACTGCAAGAACGCCCAGTCGCGCTCCATGTCGGTGGGCGGACTTGCGATGCACTGGGGAGGCACCACGCCGCGGTATTCGCCGGAGGACTTCCGGCTCCGGAGCCTCTTCGGGGTCGGTACGGACTGGCCCATTTCGTACGACGACCTCGACCCCTTCTACCAGGAGGCCGAAGAGCGGATCGGAGTGGCGGGCGAGCAGGGGCCGCCCGAATACGACCCCCGCTCCGGCGGCTACCCGATGGACCCGCTGCCGACGTCCTACAACCTGGGTCTCGCGAAGGAGTGGGCCGAGAAGTCCGGAATCCCCTACTGGCGGAACCCGGTCTCCAAGAACTCCCGCCCGTGGCGGGGCCGGCGCGAGTGCATCCGCTGCGACACCTGCTCGATCTGCCCCACCGGCGCCAAGTACAGCCCGGACTTCACTTTCCAGAACCTGCTCGAGGCGGGAAGGATCATGCTCCACGACCGCACCATGGTGCGGCGTCTGGTGCCGAAGGCGGACTCGGACGCCATCGAGCAGGCCGATGCGTTCCACCGGGACGATCCGGACGACCCGGTGACGATCCGGGCCCGGCACTTCGTGCTGGCCGCCGGCTACGCCTGGTCGTCGCACCTGCTGCTGATGAGCGCGGGAGGACGGTTTCCGGACGGGATCGCGAACCGGTCCGGGACCGTGGGGCGCTTCATCACCGGCCACCGCTGGGTGAACGCCTTCGTGTCCGTCCCGATCCGGCTCTACCCCGGGGTGTACGGCTCGGACAGCCTCCTTTCCAAGCGGTTCCAGCACAAGGACGACGAGGCGCAACCCGACGGCAAGTACATCCGCCACGACCTGCGCATCTGGGAGTCGGACAGGGGCAAGCGGGCGCGCCTCCGGGACGACAACGGCAACCTCCTGCTCGGCGACGCCGCCCTGAACGACTGGCGGCGGCGCATCGAGACCGGCTCGCTCCGGATGCGGGGCTACTACGACGTGATCCCGGCGCGGGAGAGCGCCCTGACCCTCGAACCGAACCGGAAGAACCCGTGGGGGGACCCGCTCCCCCGGATCGATTTCGTGGACGATCCGGTGTCGGCGGAACTTCGCGGCTACACCGAAGCGAAGATCGAGGAACGCTTCCGCCGGATCCTCACCGCGGGCGGCGGCGCGATGCTGAACATCTCCTTTGCCTCGGACTACGACCACCCGGGCGGCGGCTGCCGCATGGGAGACGATCCGGACGACAGCGTGGTGGACGCCTGGGGGCGGGCCCACGACCACGACAACCTCTGGGTCGCCGGCGCCCCGACGATCGTCGGATCGGGGTGCAACAACGGCACCCTCACCTTCGCTGCGCTCTCGCTCCGCACCGCCTCGCGGCTCGCCGGCGAACTCTGAGGCGACCCGGGAGGAACCGGGAACCGTGAACGTCCGGAGGCTGGCCCGCCGGTCGGTTCCGATCTTCTGGCTTCTCGCGGCGTGCGGTTCCGAACCGCAGGCTCCGCCCGGGCCGGCCCATGACGACATGCTGGTCCTCACTGCCGACCGGGTGGTGGACGGCCGGGGAGGAATCCTCGAGGGCCACGGCGTGGTGGTGCGCGAGAACCGGATCGCTGCCGTCCTGCCGGAGGCGGAGTTGCCTCCGGACATCGAGCGCCTCGATTTTCCGGGCGGGACGATCCTCCCCGGGTTCATCGACACCCACGTCCACCTGCACTGGCACTTCGGCGAAGACGGCCGGTACTCGCGCGGCGACCCGCCCGAGACCAACGCGCTCCACGCCGTCGAGAACGGCATCCGGATGCTGGAAGCCGGCTTCACCACCGTGCAGAGCCTCGGGAGCCCGGTGGACGGCCCCGTCCGCGACGCGGTGGCGCGCGGGGTGGTCCCGGGTCCCCGGATCATCACCTCGCTGGGATCGCTGAACAGAGGGACCGGCGACGCCGGGACGATGGCCGCCGAGGTGCACCGGATGGCCGACGCCGGGGCGGATGCCATCAAGATCTTCGCCTCCGAGAGCAGCCGGGACGGCGGGGGTCCGACGCTCTCGCAGGAACAGCTCGACGCCGCCTGCGGCGCCGCGAACGAACGCGGGCTGCGGACGCTCGTGCATGCCCACGGCCCGGTGAGCGCCACCCGCGCCGCGAACGCCGGCTGCACCACCATCGAACACGGTTCGTTGCTCGATCAGGCCACCCTCGACGTCCTGGCGGAGAAGGGGCTCTTCTACGACCCGAACACCTACCTGATCGTCGCGAACTACCTCGAGAACAAGGACCGCTACCTCGGCATCGGCAACTACACGGAGGAGGGATTCCGGCTCATGTCGGAGAACTCGGAAGGCCGGATGGGGATCTTCGGGATGGCGCTCGCCACCGAGGGGCTCCGCGTGGTCTTCGGCACCGACGCGGTCGCCGGCGCCCACGGCCAGAACGTCCGCGAGGCAGTGGCGCGGGTGGAGCAGGGCGGGCAGGATCCGGCTGACCTGATCGTGAGCATGACCTCGCTGGCCGCCGAGTCGCTCGGCCTCGGGGACGAGATCGGGACGGTCGCCGAGGGCTACGCCGCCGATCTGGTCGTGGTGGACGGAGATCCGACGCTGGACGTCACGGCGCTTGGACACGTGCGGCTCGTCGTGAGGGCCGGCCGGGCCTACCGACTCCGGGACTGAGCGCGCCGCCTTCGGCGCATCGCTGAACAGCCGCGATGGCGCCGCGGCTTGGAACGCCGGTCTCCGACCGGCACGCGCGGTGCTCCGCACCGCGCACGGCGCAGCGTTGACTTGCCCGATCGGCCTCCTCTCTCGGTGCTACGCCACCGGCGGGACGTACCCGGACCTCAGTCGCCCAAGGCGGACGTTCGGAACGAAGACGTTTTTCCGCCGGCCTCGTCGTCATCTGGCAGGTCAAATGACGATCGTTCCGTCATTTGTGCGGAAAGGCCCATCTCGTCGTGTTCGAGGGTCGCAACGTGGAGCCATACACTCGTTCCCGACATGACCGGACTCTCGCGACTTCGTCAGTTCTGCTTGCCGGCCGCCGTTCTCGCGGTCCTCGTGGCCTGTGGAGGGAGCGGCAGCCCGAGTCCGGAGGCGACCGACGACGGTACCGTGGTGCTCACCGCCGACCGGGTCCTCGACGGCCGCGGCGGCGTCCTTGAGGGGCATGGGGTGGTGGTGCGCGACGGCCGCATCGTCGCGGTGGCCGCGGTCGCTGACCTTCCGGCCGGCGAACGGCATGACTTCCCCGGCGGCACGATCCTCCCCGGACTGATCGACACCCACGTCCACCTTAGCTGGCACTTCGGCGAGGACGGGAAGCTGGCGCGCGGTTCCGCTCCCGAGACGGAGGCGATGCACGCGGTAGAGAACGGCATCCGGATGCTGGAGGCCGGGTTCACCACCGTCCAGAGCCTCGGCGCGGCGGTGGACGGCCCGGTGCGCGACGCGGTGAACCGGGGCGTGGTGCCCGGTCCCCGGATCATCACGACGCTGGGCCAGCTCTCCGCGCGCACCGGCGGTGCGGACGAGCTGGTGGCCGAAGTGAACCGGCTGGCCGACGCCGGAGCGGACGCCATCAAGATCTTCGCGTCCGAGAGCATTCGGGTGGGGGGCGGTCCCACGCTCTCCCAGGGGGAACTCGACGCCGCCTGCGGCGCCGCGAACGGGCGCGGGCTGCGCACGCTCGTCCACGCCCACGGGCCGGTGAGCGCGGCCCGGGCCTCCCGGGCGGGCTGCACCACGATCGAACACGGCGCGCTCCTCGACCAGGAGACCCTCGACCTGCTGGCGGGGAACGGCACCTTCTACGACCCGAACACCTACCTGATCTTCCAGAACTACTTCGAGAACAAGGACCGCTACCTCGGGATCGGGAACTACACCGAGGAGGGATTCGCCGCCATGGAGTCCGGCATGGTGCGGGCGATGGAGACGTTCGGGATGGCGCTCGCCACCGACGGCCTGAAGATCGTCTTCGGCACGGACGCGGTGGCCGGCGCCCACGGGCAGAACGCGCGCGAGGCGGTCGCCCGGGTCGAAGAGGGGGGCCAGGACCCGGCCGACGTCGTCGTGGGACTCACCTCGCTCGCCGCCGAGTCGCTGGGGCTCGGGGACGAGATCGGGACGGTCGCCGAGGGCTACGCGGCGGATCTCGTGGTGGTGGACGGCGATCCGGCGACCGACATCGGGGCCCTCCAGCGGGTTCGGCTCGTGATGAAGGACGGCCGCATCCACCCCACCCGGTAGCGCGCTACCCCCCGACCGCCGCGGATCCGTTTCGAGGCGGCTCCTACGGCCACTGCCGCCAGGATCGGACGGCGACACCGCTCCTGCGATGGCTGTCGTCGCCGCCGTACACCAGGATGCCCGGGCCGGAGTTCCCGGCGAGTTTTTCCCAATGGCGGAGTCCCTTGAAGAAGTCCGACGCGACGGTGGCGCCGGACTTGATCTCGACGGGAACGGCGCCGCGCGCCGAGTCGACCACCAGATCCACCTCGTTGCCCGTGTGGTCGCGCCAGAAAGCCAGCCGGGGCTCGCGGCCGGCGTGGTAGCAGGACTTCCGCAACTCCGAGACGATCAGGTTCTCGAACACCGCGCCCCGCGCCGCGTGGACCGCGAGTTCGTCCGCGCTCCCGACCCGCAGCAGGTAGCACAGCAGGCCCGTGTCCACGAAGTACAGCTTCGGGCTCTTCGTCAGGCGCTTGTTGAAGTTCTCGTGGTGGGGCGGCAGGCGGAACACGATGAAACTCGCCTCGAGCACCGAAAGCCAGCGGCGCGCGGTCTCGTGGCTCACTCCGCAGTCGGCGCCGAGCGCCGAGAGATTGAGCAGTTGTCCGGCGCGCCCGGCGCAGAGCAGGACGAAACGACGGAAAGCCTCCAGGTCGCCCACCTGGGTCAACTCACGGACATCCCGCTGCAGATACGTCTGGAAGTAGAGGGAGTGCCACTCCGACGGGTCGAGCCCGCGGTCGTGGATCGGGGGATAGCCCCCCGCGAACGCCGAACCCGTCCATGGCCCGGGCAACGCGGCCGATTCGCCGTCGGCGATGTCCTCGACCGTGCGCAGGGGAAACTCGTGGAGTTCCGCCGGTGAGAACGGCAACAGGTGCGAAATGTGGACGCGTCCGGCGAGGCTCTGGGCGATCCGCCGCATCAGGAGGAAGTTGTGCGAACCGGAGAGGACGAACCGGCCGGGTTCGGGTCGCTCGTCCACCAGGAGCTGGATATAGGAAAACAGCTCCGGCGCGTGCTGCGCCTCGTCGAGGATTACCGGGCCGCGGAACTGCGCCAGGAAGTCCCGCGGGTCCGAAAGGGCGAAGGCGCGCACGTCGGGTGCTTCGAGCGATGCGTAGCGGTGGTCCGGGAAGGCGTGCCGCAACAGGGTCGTCTTCCCGGATTGGCGCGGCCCGGTCACCGAAACAACCGGATACTGCCCGCTCGCCCGGAGCAGCACCGGTGTGAGATGTCGGGAGATCATTCAATCAGGATGGTGACCGATTCCATATTAGATATGCAATCTACATCCCTGCCGACGGGCGTTTCAACGCATTCCAGCGCCAGGAAGGACCTCGTGCACGCCGCATGGCCGACAATGTCGCCGACGCGCCGGGGGTCTCGGGTCTCATGTTCTTCACGCTGCTGATCGTCACATTCGTCATCGCGCTCGCGGTCTCCTTTGGCGCCGTGCGCCTCTTCGACCGGCCCATCGCCTCCATCCTGCGGCGGATCGTCGCCGAGGAGTTGAGCGGGGCATGGCACCGCTACGTCAAGTTCGCGGCGTACGTGGTGGGGGTCTCCTCCGGCGTCCGCATCCGCGAACTGGAGCGGTACATCTCGGCGCCGGACAAGGACGAGGAGGTCCTGGTCCTGAACGCGGAGCGGTGGACCCTGGAGATCTACCGGACCGTCATCGAGACGCTCCAGGGGATCGCCTGGATGCTGCTGGTGGTCTTCGTGGTGGCGCTCCTCGCCTACGTGCTGGCGCGGGGGTTCGAGCTGAAGCAGCGTTAGTCGGCGCTCCAATCCCGGGTGGGTCTGCGCCGTGCGCCACTCGCGGTGGAGACGCGGTCCCGTGGGTCGGCCAAGCGCCGTGATGGAGCCGCCGGCTTGGAACGCCGGTCTCCGACCGGCACGCGCGGTGCTCGGCACCGCGCAC
>JAJEIY010000063.1 GCA_022828085.1 Acidobacteriota bacterium
GGCGCGTGAGGGAGGAATACCGGGTGTATTCCGACCGAAACGCAACGACGAGGGCCGCGGAGCGGCCCGGTTCAGCCGGGATGCATCGCTGTTCGAATGCCGCGTCCAGTTTCACTACAGGCTGTTCAAGGAGGAATACCGGGTGTATTCCGACCGAAACGCAACGACGAGGGCCGCGGAGCGGCCCGGTTCAGCCGGGATGCATCGCCCGTCCAACGCCGCGTGGGGTTTGCCACAGGCTGCCAGGCGGGAACGCGTCCCGGCGCACTCCCCCCTTCCGCATACAATCCGGCAAGGGCTCCGGTCCCTGCTGGATCCATGAAGTTCTCGCTTGAGGCAGCGGTTTGTGTCCTGGGGAGCCTGCGCCAGAGATTCGGCAGCGTCGGGGGGGGAGCCCTACGCAAGGGCGCCGATTGGGGGCGCGTCCTCGTCGGACTGACCGAGCGCGCGGCGCCGGTCGTCGTGATCGTGCTGATCGGGGTCGCCGCCGCCGCCGTCGGCGTGAGCGGACTCGAATCGCTGAACGAGCAGGGACGGCTCGAAGACGAACTGGCGGCGGAGATCGAGCGGCTCGGACGGGAAGCCGCCGGCCTCGAGGAGGCCATCGCGTCGCTGCGCCGCGATCCGGCGGCCTTCGAAGTCCACGCGAAGACCCACCACCATCTGGTCGAGCCGGGAGAGGTCGTGGTGTTGCTCCAGCGGCCCGGCCCCGGCGCTCTCACCCGCCGCTGACTTCGCATCCGCGAATCGCCCGCCCGCGTTTCTGGCGGACGCTCCCGGGAGGTTCCCGAGCCGTAGCGGCTACTGGATCCGGTACCGGATAGGAAAGACCTCTCCGTCGCGATCGACCATGAGCTCGATCTGGCTCGCGGTCTGAAACCGCTGCACCAGCACCGCCAGCGACTCGGCTCCCCGTACTTCCCTGCCGTTGACCTCCAGGAGCACGTCCCCGGGGACGAGCCCGGTTTCCCCGAGCACGGTGTCGGTGGGGAAGGCAACGAGCTCGAGCCCGACGATCTCATTCCCGACCACCCGCGGGGCGACGACGGCGCTCGACAGGATCCTCGGGAGTTCCGACTGAAGCCGCAGCCTTACGTCGTCTCGCGAGAACGCCCGCTCTCCCGCCGGCGGAGGCGGAGGCGTCTGCACCTCACCCGGCGGGGGGTCCGGCGCCGTTTCGAAAGCTGCCGGAATCTCGATGGGCGGCCGGGTGTCGACCGGGGTCTCGCGGGCAGCCGGGGGCTTCCCGATCTCGGGAGGGACGAGGCTCTGCGGCAGACCCACTTCCAGCACCTGCCCGCCGGGCGCCTTCAGCTCTACGCCGCCGTCAAGTACCCGGAGGACCGTGAATCCACGATGGACGGCGCCGACCCGGAGCGCCAGCGGTCGTCCCTCGGCAAACCGCAGGAGCGCCACTCCCCCGTCCCCCTGCCGCACGACTCCGTAGAGCCGGATGGCGGGCCGTTCCGCTGTCCCGGACTGGCGCCCGCCGGCGGACTCTGCGCCCGCCAGAGCGGCCGCCAGTGCCAGGGCTCCGGCGAGACGGCGATCCAGAAGGCGCATGGAGAGGCGTTCCGCGGGAAGTGTACGGGGATGGCGGGAGCGGCATCCCGGATCCGCAGGGTCGCCACTGCTAGACTGTCTCCGAGCACTCGGGGTGTCGGCCCGCCCTCCTGGCGGACCGGCGCTCGCCGGCGCTTCCGATCCGCGTTGCGGTAACCGGGCCATTTCCAGGCGGGGCCTTGCCTGGCGGAATTGGCCGGGCGGCCGCCCCTTCGCGTCAGAACCGTCGCCAGACCCGGTGTCTCGGCGCCGCATCGCGCTTCGGCGGATCGTCCGCCCCGCAAACGGCGCCGGGCCCTCGGGTTTCGAGTGCGAGCGCGCGCACGCCCCGGGGACGCCGAACCGGACCCCGCCGGGAAGCGTCCCGGATCCGGCAATCCGGCCAACTGCCGTCCCCAAGACACCCGCACTCCCGAACATCTCCAACCAAGACCCAACAAAGCCCGCGGAACGACCCGCCAAACCGGCCTCCCCTTCCGCTCCGCCACGGGCGGCGTCCGCCTACCCCAGGTCCCTCGCAAAGGGACTGGAACGCGCGGCGAAGGCACTCACGCGCTCATGGCCCGGCCGGTTCCTGCTCGGAGTCGGAGCCATCGCCTCCCTCTCCTCGGCTGGCGCGCTGCCCCCCTCCTGGTCGGCGGACGCCTGGATGGTGTTCGTCATCACCCTGGGCGCGGTGCTCGTCTACTTCGGGCGCGATCTTCTCGGGTGGCTCCTCTACCCCGTGCGCCGGAAGCTCGCTGTTTCCTACCTGTTCGTGGGGCTCTTGCCCGTCCTGCTGCTCACGTCGTTCTTCCTGCTCGCCTTCTACGTGGTGCTCGGATTGTTCGGCTCCTACGCCTTCCAGGCGAATCTGGCGGCCCGGGGCACCGCGTTCGCTTCCGCCGCACAGCAGACCCTGCTCGAGATTCCACCGGGCTCGGACCCGACGGAAGTCGCCCGTGGTCTCCAGGGGGCCGTGGCGCGGGTCGCTCCGTTCGCCCCCGGAGCGGCGGCCTGGTACCTCGAGATCGAGGAGGGGCGCATCGCCCGGCTGACCGGTTCGGACCCCGGAGGACCCATCCGCCGGTCCGATCCATTGCCGGAATGGGCCCTCACGCCGTACGAGGGTGTGGTCCAGATGGAGGACACCGAGTGGTTCGGCGCCGTCTATCCCGGGCTCCGGGGGGACCGCCTGGCGGTGGTTCTGGCTCCGCTCGCGCCGCTCCTCGAGCAGAGTGCGCGGGAGGAGGACCTGATCGTCCGGACCGTCTGGGCGCTCTATCTCGGAGACCAGAACGAGGAACCACCCGCTCCGGCCCCGCTGACGGGAACGGACAACGACCGCTTCACGATCGACTGGGACGAACCGCTGTTGCTCGAGGCCGTTCCCTGGGGTCCCGGGATGGAGGGAGGCACGGTCGTGGTGGCCATCGGCTTCGCCCCGATTCACCTGATCCAGGGGACGACCGGCGGCCTCGCCGAGTCCGTGGCAATCAGCAATCCGGACTGGCGGAGCGGTCTGCTCCTGGTGCTGGGCGGGCTGGGCATCGTCTTCGTGCTCATCGAATGCGTCGCGTTCGCCGCCGGGCTCCGGCTCGCGCGCTCGATCACCCGGTCCGTCGAAGCGTTGAGCCGGGGGACCGAACTCGTCCGGGGCGGGAATTTCGGCCATCAGGTACGCGCCGCGTCGCCCGATCAACTCGGAGAGCTCGCCAGCTCGTTCAACATCATGACGGCCAAGATCGCCGACGACATGGGGCGTCTCCGGCGGGCGGCGGTACTCGAACAGGAAATGGAAACCGCGCGGCAGTCCCAGTCGCGCCTGCTCCCTCCCGAGGGATCCGTCTCCGTGCCCGGATTCCTGGTGTCCGCCGTCTGCCGCCCCGCAACCGAGGTCGGGGGGGACTACTACGACCTGATCCCCCTCGGACCGAGTCGGCTGGGGGTGGTGATCGCCGACGTCTCCGGCACCGGGACGCGGGCAGCGTTCATCATGGCGGAACTCAAGGGCCTGATGCTCGCCCTCAGCCGCATCCACGAGTCCCCCCGCAAGGTGCTGGTGGAGGCGAACCGGGTACTGCACACCGCACTCGATTCCCGGACCTTCATCACCATCACCTACGCGGTATTCGACTCGGCGGAGGGGCTGGTGACGTTTGCCCGCGCCGGGCACAGCCCGCTCCTTCATCTCGTCCAGCGGGACGGCCACTGGCCCCGCTCGGAAGCGCTCGCTCCCCCGGGGCTCGGGCTGGCCCTGGATCCCGGGCCGGTATTCGACGAAATCCTCGAAGAGCGCTCGGAACGCCTCCAGGGAGGAGAAACCTGGCTCTTCTTCACGGACGGCGTGTCGGAGGCCATGAACGCGGAATCCGACATGTTCGGGGAGGAACGGCTGATGCGGCTCCTGGAGGAGGGAGCGGCCCTCACCCCGGCGGACCTGCAGCGGACAGTGGAAGACGCGGTCCTGGAGTTCACCGGCGCCGAGACGCACGCAGACGATCTGACGATGGTCCTGGTTCGGGTGGACTGAGATGGCGCGCAGACGAAGACGGCGGGCGCCGGCATCCGCCCACCGGCCGGTCCTCGAATTCGCCCGGGGTCTCGGGTACCGCTTCCGGGACCTCGAGCTTCTCGAGGAAGCCCTGACGCACGGCTCCTATCGAAACGACCACGCGGTAGCGGACTACGAGAGGCTGGAATTCGTCGGCGACGCGGCGCTCGGACTCGTGGTGACCGAGTCCATGCACTTTCAACGGCCGAACTGGGACGGGCAACGGCGGCAGGAGACCAAATCGGAACTGGTGAGCAACCAGTCGCTGGCCGCGGCGGCCCGCGCCCTCTCGCTGGACGAGGGCATTCGCGTCGGCCGCGGGCGGAACGCCGGTGAGGAAGTCCGATCTTCCGACCGCATCCTCGCCAACGTCTTCGAAGCCGTGCTCGGGGCCGCGTATCTTGACGGCGGGATGCCGGCGGCGCGCGGCGTCCTGGGGGTGGCCTTCAGGCAGAAACTGCAGCGGCTCAGGCTGAAGCCGCCGGAAGGCGTTCCGGGATGGCTCGATCGGGCCGGCGGCGGACTTCGCTCCATCGCTCCGCTCGGCATCCGGTTCGCCCGCCGCGTTCTTCTGCTTCGCAAGCGGGTCGAACGGGCCCTCGGATACACCTTTGCCGATCCCGGGATCCTGACCGTGGCGCTCGACGCGGACGACGGGGGCGGGGAACGCGCCTCCGGGAACCGCCGCGGCAGGACGCGGAGAACGAGGGGGCGCCGGAGCTCGGCGCCGCAATCCCCGGGGTCCGCGCGAGCCGCGCAATCGGCGAACCGGCCCGCGCTGCGCTTCCTGGGGCGGGACGTCCTGCATCTCGTGCTGGCCGAAGCGCTCCACCACCACTTTCCCGAGTGGGACGAAGGGAGGATGACCCTTGCCCGGATGCGGCTGCAGAGCCGGGATTTCACTCGTACCTTGAACGAGCACTGGTCACTCGGAAACGGGGACGACGCCGCGGCCACCGCGGAGGCCGTCATGGGGGCGCTCTATCTGGACGGCAGCCTGGGGGCCGCGCGCCGGGCGCTGGGCCGGCCGTTCAGGACCGCCCTCGAAGAACTCCGGAATCCCGACCTCGAACTCCTCGACCCCAAGACGCTGCTCCAGAACCGCCTCGCCCAGGCAGGCAAGGAAGCTCCCAGGTACGAGCCCAAACGCAGGCCGCGCAGCTCGCGGAGCGACGGGGCGGTGTCCGTCACCCTGCGCCTGGCCGATGGACTCGTCGAAACCGGAGTTGGCCGTGGCCTCAAGGAAGCCGAGAAGGACGCCGCGCGGCGGGTCCTTGAACGGCTGGCGCGGCGGTCCGGCCGGCGACGGAGCCGAACGAGCCGGGGATCGGTTTCGAGTCCTGGCGAAACCCGCGGGGACAATCCGCTGGAGGCCGCCGCCGCGACCGAAAACCCGAAGGGAGCGCTGCAGGAGGCGCTCGTGAAGAAGGAAGGCCGGCTCCCCGTGTATCGACTCATTTCGGAGAGCGGCCCGGAGCACGAAAAGACCTTTGTCATGGAAGTGCTCGCGGGCCGCCGTGCGCTCGGAAGAGGGGTCGGCCCCAGCAAACGCAAGGCCGAGGCCGAAGCGGCGGCCGCCGCTCTGGCCGGCGGGATCTGATCGGTTCCTTCCGCAGCGCCTTGCCGGCCGGGTCCCACCGGCAGGAACCGGACTTCCCCGCCCCCGCCGCTCACCTCGCTTTTTCCACCGGCGGCCGAGGTGCGCCGGGCAGGGGATCGGCCCGGAGCCGCGCCGTATACTCCGCGCTCCGCGCCGGCGGGGCGGCGGCGGCAGGGAAGGAACCGCCGGGAACGACCGGAAAGGCAAGGGAAAGTTGGCTGAGCGTCTGAACTTCGATCTGAATGAGGAGCACCTCGCTACGGAGTCGCTGGTTCGCGATTTCGCCACCCGCGAGGTGGCGCCGCACATCCGCGAAAACGACGCCGCGAAGGTGTTCGATCGCAAGATCCTGACGGGACTCGGGGACCTCGGCATCCTGGGGATATCGGTTCCCGGGCGCTACGGCGGTGCGGGGCTCGACTACATCTCGCTTGGGCTCGCCTGCGAAGAACTCGAGTACGTCGACACCTCGCTGCGGGTCATCATGTCGGTGCATGCCGGTCTGAACTCCCTCTCGCTCCTCGCGTGGGGCAGCGAGGAGCAGAAGGACCGCTACCTGCGGCCGCAGGCTGAGGGGAAGCAGATTGCCACCTACGGGCTCACCGAACCCGACGCCGGAAGCGACGCCGTGGGGATCCGGACCACGGCGCGGCGCGACGGATCGGACTACGTGCTCACGGGCGAAAAACACTGGATCTCCCTGGCCGAAATCGCCGACAACTTCCTGGTGATTGCGTGGACGGATCCCGACAAACGGGCTCGCCGGGACCATTCGGGACTGTCGGCATTCATCGTGGAGCGCTCCTTTCCGGGCTTCGAGTCGGGGAACATGACCCACAAGTGGGGGATCCGCGCCGGAAACACCGGCTGGTTCCGAATGCACGACGTGCGCGTCCCGGCCGGGAACCGGCTCGGGGAAGAGGGCGAAGGCTTCAAGATCGCCATGTTCGCCCTCGACCAGGGCCGCTACACCGTCGCCGCCGGCGCCACGGGACTGATCCGCGCCTGCCGCGACGAGAGCGTGCGCTGGGCGCGGTCCCGTACCACCTTCGGTCAGGAGATCGGCAGGCACCAGCTCGTCAAGCAGATGATCGCGAACATGGAGCGGGACTACGAGGTGAGCCGGCTGCTGTGGCTCCGGGCCGGAGAACTGAAGAATCGCGGGCGCCGCAACACCCGCGAGACTTCGCTGGCGAAGTGGGTCTCGACCGTCGCCTCCGAAAGGGCCGCATCGGACGCCATCCAGATCCACGGGTCCTACGGGTACTCCGACGAGTATCCCGTGGGGCGCTTCTGGCGGAACTCCAAGGGCGCCGTGATCTACGAGGGAACCCGGGAGATCCACACCCTGATGCAGGCCGACTATGCCCTGGGGTACCGGCGGGACCGCCCCACCCGGGTCAGCCTCCCGGCGCCGGAGGACGATTGAGCGGCGGGACGATGGCTGACGGCCCGGTCGCCGTCGCCGGTCCCCACCTCGTCCGCACGGTGGAGGAGGCGGCCATCGCCTGCGCCTCGACGATCGGTCAGGGAGACCGCCACCATTCGGACCAGGTCGCGGTTTCCGCCATGCGCCGGGTCCTCGACACGGTGCCCGTCCGCGGGCGGATCGTGATCGGCGAGGGAGAGCGGGACCAGGCTCCCATGTTGTGGAGTGGAGAGCGGTTCGGCAACAGCGGGGACGGAGCCCCCGAACTGGACATCGCCGTGGATCCCCTCGAAGGGACGAATCTCTGCGCCACCGGCGGACCCGGGGCCATCGCGGTGCTCGCCGGCTCGGAACGCGGGGGACTGCTCACCGCGCCCGACGTCTACATGGAAAAGATCATGGTGGGTCCGGCCAGCCGGGACCTCCTCGGGAACGCCATCCGGCTCGAGCACTCTCCCGAACGCAACGTGGGCGCGATCGCCGAGGCCGAGGGCCTCCCCGTGAGCGAGATCACCGTAGTCGTGCTCGAGCGGCAGCGGCACGAGGAGTTGATCGCCGGGCTGCGGCGCGCCGGCGCCCGGGTGCGCCTGATCGGAGACGGCGACCTCTCCGCCGGAATCCTGAGCGCGATGCCGGGTTCCGGAGTTCAGGCGGCCATGGGATCGGGCGGCGCCCCGGAAGGGGTGATTGCGGCGGCCGCGCTGCGGTGTCTCGGCGGCGGAATGCTCGGGCAGCTCCTCGTGCGGAACGAAGCCGAGGAACGGCGGCTCGTGGAGACCGGGGTCGAGGACGCGGGGCTCGTGCTGACCGCGAAGGAACTGGCGCCCGGCCGGAACCTGATCTTCTGCGCCACCGGCGTGACCGATGGCGCCCTGGTCCCGGGGGTCCGGTTCAACCGGGGCACGATCGAAACCCACACCCTCCAGATCACGAACGGTCCTCCCGAGCTGACCCGCATCACCCGTCGCCGGCGCCACGGAAGGCCCGCAGAATCGGACGATTCCGGCGGAGTGGGATTGGCGCGGTCGGGGTCTGTCGTTTAGGCTCTCTCACGGAGGGAGCGTCCCTCCCGTAGTTCCAATTGCAACGGTTCTGAGTCCGTGGAGACCGACCCTTCTCTGCTCGAGGCGCTCGTCGCCGCCTTTGTTGACGACGGCCCGGAACGAACCTATTACTACGACCGGGACACCTCCCGGATGGTCAGCGTCGCGGAGGACCACGAGGACCCCTCGACCCAGGAAATCGTCTGGCAGTTGGAGTCCGACATCCGGGGGCGTTTCGTCCCCGTGCCGAAGCCCCGGCTGGAAGACACCCTGAGCGAGCAGGACGCGTTTGTCGAGTCCCTCCCGGAGGGAGACATGCGGGGGCGGCTGGAAGCTCTGCTCGAGGACGATCCCGACGGCAGCAAGCTGGCGCGGCTCGTCAATCGCGACCGCGATGTCCGGCCGGCCTGGCGCCGGTTCCGCGCGGCGCGCGCCCGGCTCCAGGCGTCGGAGTTCCTCGACCGGCTCGGGTAACGCGGTTCGAGAGCCGCAGCGTGCCGACACCCCGCCCGGCCCGGATTGGCGAAGACCGAACTCCAACGGTTCCGGGGACAATCGGACGGAATCTGGCATAGGGATTGCGGCATTACGCGGTGGCAGCCTCGGGGAGGTGGCCCATGCACGAAAGAGCGAACAGGCGAAACAAGGTCCTCCGGCACTCAGGCATGTTGAGCCTGCTGCTGGTCTTCGGCCATTCCTCGGCAGCGCTCGCGCAGTCCGACGAGGAAACCGGGCGGTCGTACGCCTACGGGAACCTCAGCGTCGTCGACGGCGACGTCTGGCACCAGCGGGCGGACGACTTCGGCGCCCACGAGGCCGAAAGGGGCAGCCCCTTCCTGCCCGGCGACCGCATCTGGACCCGGGAGCCCGGACAGGTCGAACTGCGCTTCGCGGGCCGGGTCACGGCATGGATGGACCAGGGAACCAAACTGGACTACGTGGAAGGGGACAGCCCGCACCGGCTCGGGTTCTGGACCGGGAGCCTCCTCGTGTGGCTTGGCGGCGATGCCGACGTGGTCGTGGAAACACCTGGCGGCACCTTCTCCCCGCAGGGCGAGGGTGAGTACCGGACGGATCTGCTGGAGGACGGCCGCACGGTGCAGTTCGTCGTCTACTCGGGTATCGCGACGGTAACCACCGAATCGGGCTCGGTGCTGGTGGGGTCCGGTCAACGGACCGTCGCTTCCGAAGGCGCCGCACCGGCGCCGCCCGAGGAGTACCTGGGGAACGACCACTTCTACGCCTGGGCCGAGGAACGTCAGCGGCGTTTCGTCACCACCGCGGAAACGCACTACGAAGAGCTTCCCGACGAAGTCAGGGAGCACGCTCCCGATCTCGAGGGACACGGCCGCTGGCACCACGATGTCCATCTGGGATGGGTCTGGTATCCGACGGTGACCGCCGGCTGGGCGCCCTACCGGCTCGGACGATGGGCGCACACGCCGTTCGGCCTGACCTGGATCTCCTATGACCCGTGGGGATGGGCCCCGTACCACTACGGCCGGTGGGGACACGGCCCGCTTGGCTGGTACTGGCTGCCGGGCTCGGTGTGGGGGCCGGGCTGGGTCTCCTGGAGCTATGGATACGACTGGGTCGGTTGGTCGCCGCTGGGTTATTACGGCTATGCGGTGTATCCGTTCCGCGGGTACTACGGCCACCACGGGTACTGGCGGGAGGGCGATTCCTTCTTCTCGAATCGTCCTCGCGTCCGGCGGGGACAGATTCTCGGCAAGGCCGTGCCGCGCGGTTCCGTAAACCGCCAGGCCTGGAGTTTCACCAGCAAGGACGCCATCGGGCGTCCCGCCTCGCGGAACCGTCTGGCGGCTTCCACCCTGCGCGCCGTCGAAAACGCCCAGGTCCTTTCCGGAGGCGCGGTACTCGATCGCGGTCTGCGTCAACGCGCGATCGGGGAAACCGCCATGACCCGGTCGGCGAAGGCGACCACCCGACGGCTCTCCAATTCGCGGGCTCCGACAACCTCACGCCGGGCGGCGGCCGACTCCACCCGCAGCACTCCCCGGGCGCAGCGGGTGGCCGTTCCTCGGAGCGCCGCGCGCGCCCGCAGTGCGCGGTCGGCCTACGCGGCGGAAAGGGACCGCGCGACCTTGTCCCGCGGCGTATCCGGACGGGACGGGGGCACCGGCGGCGCGGAAGCGGGCCGGTCCCGGGCGACGACCAGAGGCCGAGCGACAACCGGACCCGTAACGGCCGGACGCCGAACCGGACGGCCGTCGGCCAATCGCGGAGGCGCCGCGACCGGGAATCGCCCGGCCGCCTCTCCCAGGCCGCGCGCCACCGGACGGCCGGGCAACAGCGGCGCCAGACGGCCTTCAACGGTGCGGCCCGCTTCTCCCAGGAGTGGGGCCTCTTCCACAGGCCGCTCGGGAACCTCCCGAGCCCGGCCGAGCGGGGCTTCCCGAGCCCGGCCGAGCGGGGCCTCCCGGAGCCGGCCCAGCGGGGCCTCCCGGAGCCGGCCCAGCGCCGGCTCCCGGAGCCGGCCCAGCGCGGGTTCCCGCAGCCGTCCGAGCACGGGCTCTCGTAGCCGGCCCAGCGCGGGTTCCCGCAGCCGGCCGAGCGCGAGTTCGCGCAGCCGTCCAAGCGGTTTCTCCCGTTTCGGCGGCGGTAGCGGAGCTTCCGCCAGCCGGGGCGGCGGATCGGGTTCCAGCGGTGGGGGCGGCGGCAGCGCGGTCAGCCGGGGCGGCGGCGGTGGCGGCGGCGCCGCGGTGAGTCGTGGCGGCGGCAGCAGCGGGGGAAGCCGCGGCAGCAGCAGCAGCCGGCGCCCGAACAACAACTGAAGGCTCTCCGGCCATCACTGCGGACCCCCGGCGGCCGTGGCCGCCGGGGGTTTTCCTTTCCAGGCACTGAGGCCGCGAGCGCAGCGGACTCGAAGAGCCGTCCGGCTGCCGCTCCGGGCGGCGTCCCGTTGCCGCAGGACCGGCGGCAACGCCCCAAAAACCAGCCGGAATCCGGGGATGCCCCGCGGGGCTTCGTCCGAGACCCATCCACAACCCGTTGTGGTCTTGCCGGTTGCATACCGCAAGATGTTGTGTTTTAGTTTGAATCCAATGCTCTTTCTTGCATTCTCGGAGGGGTCGCTTTGCGCCGGCCCCGAGTTTTCTTCAACCAGGGGATAGTTGTTCGATATGCAGGTCGCCGTAGAGCCCACCACCGTGGGATCCCGTTCCGAAACACAGAAGACCCTCAAGAGGCAAAAGAACGGTCGTGGCGGCGGACTCGAGTTCCGGCGCCGGTTCAGCGAACGCGGCGTCTCACCCTACGACCAGGTGGAGTGGGAGAAGCGCGACGCCGTCATCACCGACGAACACGGCGAGACGATCTTCGCCCAGCACGGCGTGGAGTTCCCGAAGTCGTGGTCCATGATGGCGACCACGATCGTGGCGTCGAAGTACTTCCACGGATCGCTCGAGAAGGGAGAGCGCGAATCGAGCGTCCGGCAACTCGTCGGACGGGTCGCCGACCAGATTGCGGCCTGGGGCGTGAAAGACGGGTACTTCGCGGACCAGGAGGCCGCGGACACGTTCCGTGACGAACTCACCTTCCTGTTGCTGAACCAGTTCGCCGCGTTCAACTCGCCGGTCTGGTTCAACTGCGGCGTAGAGGAGCATCCGCAGTGCTCGGCGTGTTTCATCAACTCGGTCGAGGACACCATGGATTCCATCCTGACGCTCGCCAAGACCGAGGGAATGCTCTTCAAGTGGGGATCCGGCACCGGTACCAACCTCTCCACGATCCGCAGTTCCCGGGAGCAGTTGTCCAGCGGCGGCAGAGCCTCCGGGCCGGTTTCCTTCATGAAGGGGTACGACTCCTTCGCCGGCGTCATCCGGAGTGGAGGCAAGACCCGGCGAGCCGCCAAGATGGTGATTCTCAACGTGGATCATCCGGACATCCTCGACTTCGTCGACTGCAAGTCCCGCGAAGAACAAAAGGCCCACGCCCTGATCGAAGCCGGCTATGACGGCTCCCTCAACGGCGAGGCGTACGCGTCGATTCAGTATCAGAACGCGAACCACAGCGTTCGCGTCAGCGACGCCTTCATGCAGGCGGTCGAAAACGACGAAGACTGGTCCACTCGCGCGATTACCAGCGGCGAACCCATGGACACCATGCGGGCCCGGGACCTGTTCCGGCAGATCGCCGAATCGGCACACCAGTGCGGCGATCCCGGGATGCAGTTCGACGACACCGTGAACCGCTGGCACACCTCGAAGAACAGCGGGCGGATCAACGCTTCGAATCCGTGTTCCGAGTACATGTACCTCGACGACAGCGCCTGCAACCTCGCGTCGCTGAACCTCATGAAGTTCGTCGACGAGGAGGGCGTTTTCGACACCGACGGCTTCGAGCACGCAGTCGATGTGGTGCTGACCGGCATGGAGATCATCGTCGGGAACGCCAACTATCCGACGCCGCGCATCGAAGAGAACTCGCACGCGTATCGGCCGCTCGGTCTCGGCTACGCGAACCTCGGGGCGCTCCTGATGCATCGCGGGGTTCCCTACGACAGCGACGTCGGCCGCTCCATCGCGGCCGCCTTGACTTCCCTGATGACGGGCCGCGCATACCACCAGTCGGCCCGGATCGCCGGGGTCACCGGGCCGTTCCAGGGCTACCCGGGGAACGAGCAGCCGTTCCTCGAGGTGATGCGCATGCATCGGGACGCGGCGACGGAGATCGATGCCGAGGGCGTCCCGGACGAAGTCCTCTCGCGGGCGCAGCAGGTCTGGGACGAGGCCATCGTGCTCGGTGAGGAACACGGCTTCCGGAACGGCCAGGCCTCGGTGCTGGCCCCGACGGGCACCATCGGTCTCATGATGGACTGCGACACGACCGGGGTGGAACCCGATCTGTCACTCATCAAGCACAAGAAGCTCAGCGGCGGCGGGATCATCCGCATCGTCAACCAGACGGTGCGCTCGGCGCTGGAGCGGCTCGGCTACGAGGGCGAAGCCCTCCAGCGGATCTGGGACTACGTGGACGAGCACGGTCACGTCGAGGGGGCGCCCGGCCTCGAGGAGGAGCATCTCCCGGTCTTCGACTGCGCCCTCGAACCCTTCGGCGGAAAGCGTTCCATCCACTACATGGGCCACGTCAAGATGATGCACGCGGTCCAGCCCTTCCTTTCGGGCGCTATCTCGAAGACAGTCAACATGCCGGAGGAGAGCACCGTCGAGGACATCGAGGAGACCTACCTCGCATCCTGGAAGCTCGGCCTCAAGGCGGTTGCCATCTACCGGGACGGCAGCAAGCGGTCGCAGCCGCTGAACCGCGGCGAGTCGGCCACCGAAACGGCGGATACCGCTGACTCCGCCGAGAAGGAGCACCTTCCGCCGGAACGCGACGCGATCATCCACAAGTTCGACATCGGAGGACACAAGGGGTACCTCACCGTCGGACTGCGTGAGGACGGCTCTCCCTGCGAGATCTTCCTGCGGATGGCCAAGGAGGGCTCGTTCGTTTCCGGCCTGATGGACGCCTTTGCGCGGGCGGTTTCCTACAACCTCCAGCACGGAGTGCCGCTCAAGGTCCTGGTGGACAAGTTCTCGCACACGCGCTTCGAACCGTCGGGGTACACCGGCAACCCGGACATCCCCCACGCGGACTCGATCACCGACTACATCTTCCGCTGGCTGGGGCACCGCTTCCTGACGGATGCCGACGAGCTGAGCGCCGAGGGCGATGAGCCGCCCCAACCCGCCGCGGCTCCTCCCGAGAAGCGGCGCACGCGCCGCCGCGGGACCGTCCTGGAGTCGGCGGCCGTCTTCGCGGACGCGCCCCCCTGTTCGACGTGCGGCGCGCTGATGGTGCGGAGCGGCACCTGCTTCAAGTGCCTGAACTGCGGCGCCACCTCCGGCTGCTCCTAGGAACGGCTTGGAACGCCGGTCTCCAGACCGGCACGCGCGTCGCTCCGCGACGCGCACGGCGCAACCCTGCCCGCCCTCACGGCGTGCACGGTCGGGAACGCCTTCTCAGTCCGAGCGAACGAGCGTCCCCACCGCCAGACCCGGTACGTCGCTCGCGACCCGGGTGATCCGCACCTCGCGCATGCAGTTTTCGAGCGGCTCCGCGGAGACCACTCCAACCCGCAGGTAGGAGTCGGTCAGGCCGGTCCACCGGCCCGAACGGTCCTGCTGTTCGAACAGGACTTCCACCCGCTGCCCCAGGTGGCGGCGGGCGAACGCGTCCCGGCGCCGGTCGGAGAGTTCCCTCAGCGTGCGGCTCCGCTCCGCGATCACCTCGGGGGGAAGGTGTCCGGGGAGGTCCGCGGCCCGGGTCCCGGCGCGCGAGGAGTAGCTGAACACGTGGTAGTAGGCGAACGGCACCTCTTCGAGCCGGTCGCAGGTACGCCGGAAGGCGTCGTCCGTCTCGCCGGGAAACCCGACGATCACGTCGGTCCCGAGCCCGAGTCCGGGCACTGTCTCCACCGCCCGGTCCGCGAACTCGCGATAGTCGCGGAAGCTGTAGCGCCGGCCCATTCCGGCCAGCACGCCGTCGTCGCCGCTCTGCACCGGGAGGTGGAGATAGCGGCAGAGCGCTCCGCGCTCGGCCATGCCGTCGAGGAGGCGGTCCTCGACGGTGGTGGGCTCGATCGAGGTGATCCGGATCCTCCGCACTCCGGGAATCTCCTGCAGCCGGTCCGCAACGTCGGCGAGCGTCCGTCCCCCGCTCCGGTAGCGCCCGATATTGACCCCGGTAAGCACGAGTTCCCGGTAGCCGGCCTCCGCCAGTTCCCCCGCCTCGCGGACCAGGTCGTCGAAGCGCCGGCTGCGCTCCCGGCCGCGCGTATAGGGGATGATGCAGAACGAGCAGAAGAAGTCGCAGCCGTCCTGCACCTTCAGGTTGGCGCGGGTCGAGTCGTAGCGCCCGGTGGAGGGAACTTCGAACTCGTGCCGCGAAATCCGGGCGGAGTGCAGCACGACCGGCTCCGGGAGTTTCCGGGGCCGATCCAGATAGTCCGGGAACGTCTCCTTGAACTCCGTCCCGACGATCATGTCCACTCCCGGGATCTCCCGGAGCGCGTCGAGACCCGACTGGGCGTAGCAGCCCGCCACCACCACGAAGGCTTCCGGGGAATGGCGCAGCGCCCGCCTCACCGTGTTCCGGCAATGGGCCTCCGCCCGGTGGGTCACCGAACAGGTGTTGATCACCGCGAGATCGGTGGGATCCCCCCAGGGAACGATCGTGTAGCCTTTGCCCGCGAACTGTCCTGCCCAGTTCGCCGCCTCCGTGTGGTTGAGACGACAGCCCAGCGATGTAAACGAAGCCCGTGGCACGGGCGGCAGACTAACAGCAGCCCTCTTGGTCAGCCTCCCGGGAGGAGCGCCGGAGAGTTGGGAAGCCGGTAGCGGGTAACGGTCATGGGAACTCTCGGTCTTGCCGCGGTGGCGCTCGTCCCGATCGCCGTCGTGGCGCTCTTCCTCGTCGTGCTGCGCTGGCCCGCGTCGCGGGCGATGCCGCTGAGCTGGCTCGCCGCCGCCGGCCTCGCGTGGCTGGTGTGGGACATCTCGGGCGTGCGGATCGCCGCGGCGTCCATCAACGGGCTGGTGGTGGCGGCGACCCTGCTCTACATCATCTTCGGCGCCATCCTGCTCCTGCACACCCTGCAGGAAAGCGGCGCCCTCGCGGTGATCCGCCGCGGTTTCGTGGGGATCACTCCGGACCGGCGCATTCAGGTCCTCGTGATCGCCTGGCTGTTCGGCGCGTTCATCGAGGGCTCGGCCGGTTTCGGCACTCCGGCGGCGGTCGCGGTGCCGCTCCTGGTGGGACTCGGGTTCCCGCCGCTCGCCGCGGTGGTCGCGGGCATGCTGATCCAGAGCACGCCCGTCTCTTTCGGCGCCGCCGGAACCCCGATCCTGGTCGGGGTCTCCACGGGGCTTTCGGGATCGGAGGCGGTGGCCGCCTACGCCGCCAGCCTCGGCTTCGCCGAGTGGACCGACTTCATGGCCTTCATCGGCCTCCGGGTCGCAGTGCTCCACACCGTCGCGGGCACGCTGGTCCCGCTCATCGTGGTTGCCACCATGACGCGCTTCTTCGGCGCCAACCGGAGCTTCCGCGAGGGTCTCGCGGTCTGGAAGTTCGCGCTGTTCGCCGCGCTGGCGATGACGGCGCCCTACATGCTCACCGCCTGGCTGCTCGGGCCCGAGTTCCCGGCGCTGCTGGGCGGCCTGGTCGGCCTCGGGATCGTGGTCACCGGCGCCCGGAAGGGCCTCTTCGTCCCCCCTCCGGAGGAGCACTTCGAGTTTCCGGCGCGCTCGGCCTGGGAAGCGGACTGGACCGGGGACAAGTCGGAGTCCGGGACCGAGCCGGCGGCGGGCCGAACGATCGGCGCCGTGTCCGCATGGGCTCCCTACGCCGTGGTCGCCGGGCTGCTGGTGCTGACCCGCCTCCCCTCCCTGCCCCTCCGGGACTTCCTGTCCGGAGTCGTCCTCCGCTGGCCGGACATCCTCGGGAGCGGCATCAGCGCCAGCGCCGCCCCGCTCTTCCTTCCCGGGACCGTCTTCATCGCGGCCTCGCTGTTCGCCGTCGTCGCGCACCGCATGAACGGCGGACAGGTACAACGCGCGGTCTCCGATTCACTGCGCAGTACCGGCCTTGCCTCGGTCGCGCTGGTCTTCACCGTGCACATGGTGCAGGTGTTCCTGAACACCGGCGGCGGCGCCGCGGGACTGGCCTCGATGCCGATCGCGCTCGCCGAGGGCGCCGCCCAGATCGCGGGGTCGGCCTGGCCGTTCTTCGCTCCCTTCATCGGGGGTCTCGGCGCCTTCGTGGCCGGCAGCAACACCGTGAGCAACATGATGTTCTCGCTCTTCCAGTTCGGGGTCGGCGAGCGGCTCGCGGTGGATCCCGGATGGGTGGTCGCGCTCCAGGCCGTCGGAGGAGCGGCGGGGAACATGATCTGCGTCCACAACGTGGTGGCCGCCTCGGCGGTGGTCGGGCTCGTCGGCCGGGAGGGCGCCGTGATCCGGCGCACGCTGGTGCCGTTCGTCTACTACGCGCTGCTCCCCGGAGCGCTCGGCTACGCGATCCTGTGGTCGGGCACGCTGGGGCCGGTCAACGCCGGTTCCCTGGTCGTGGCCGGCATCTTCGTCGCGGCGGGACTGTGGATCTTCCGGAACCGCGCGAACTAGAACCCGCTCCCGCTTCCCGGTTCAGCGGGGCAGCAGCGACGTTCCGTCCATCTCCTCCGGCGGGGTGACCCCGAGCAGGTCGAGCACCGTCGGCGCGATGTCCCGGAGCGATGCGGGCTCCCGGAGGGACAGGTTCGAGAGCAGCACCCCGGCGGTGTCCTCCATCGAGCAGTGGTCGCCGCTCCAGTTGTCCAGGTTCGGGGTGATCGAGGACGGCGGCATCCCGCCGAGCGTGCTCTGCCAGCCGATCCGGTATCCGGGTTCGAGACCGAGGATGAGATCGGGAGCCTCCTCCACGAACGGGCCCTCGTAGATCTCCTCGCGCCGGTGCACCACCCGGACGACCGGGGCTCCCGTCTCCGGGTCCCGGAACGCCTTCAGCTCCGCGATGAGCCGCTGGGTGAGCTGCTCGCGCGCGGCGCCGGGTGCGACGGTGCCTTCGGGCTCGCGTCCCTCCTGGTTCAGATAGATCCCGGAAAGACCCAGCGCAAAGGCGCTGGTCCGGCTCCAGTCCACTCCCGGGAAGAAGAGCGCCTCCGGATCGAACAGGTCTTCGAGCCGGCGCTCTTCCGAGTCGGAGCTCGCCCGCAGGTACCCGTTCTCGGCGAGCCAGGTGTTCACGTTGAACTGCTTGCGGAAGGAGTGAAAGCCGTGATCGGAAACGACCAGGAAGCGCGTGTCCGGCGGCGCGGCCGCCATCGCCGCCCCGACGATGCGGTCGATGTCCCGGTAGGTGTCGGCGATCCCCCCGCCGTAGCGCACCGCGAGTTCCGGGTCGTGGTTCGGGTGCTCGGGATCGGCGAATCGGTAGAGCATGTGCTGGATGCGGTCGGGGAACAGGAAGACGGCCATCAGCAGACGCCATGAGTCATCCTCCAGCGACTCCATCAGCAGGCGCTCGTTCGACTCCCGGGCGAACCGGGCGTCTTCGAGAAAGGCATCGAAATCCACGGCCCCGTCGCGGAGCGGATTCGTGATGATCTTCCAGCCGACCGTTTCGTAGGGGCCGGCGCGCCGGGCGAGCTCGCCCGCGAAGTCCCGCGGATGGGAGAGATCCACGATCGGCGGCAGACGCTCCGGATCGAAGTTGATCGGCTCCATGTACACGGTGACGTTCGGTTCGAGCGACAACACCCGGAAGCGGACGAGGCCGGCGAGCCGGATGAGCGGGTTGAGGGGAAAACGTACCCGGACGAAGTCGGACCACTCGCCGGCGGCAAGGCTCAGGGCGGCGCCCGCGGTCTCGATCTCGAGGACGTCCTCGTCCTGCCGGAAAATGACCGGGATCTCGACCTCCGGCTGGTCCGCCTCGGCGGCTGCCACGGTGAAATTGCGAGGCCCCCGGATCACGCTCCGCGCCACTCGCGCTTCGAAACGGAGCGGGAACCGGGTGCCTCCGGTCTCGGTCGATTCCTCCTCGAGGAGATCCGTCGTGTACACGGACCAGAGGCCGAAGGACTTGCGGACGTCGGGAACCCCGAAGCCGGCCAGGATCCGGGCGCCGGGCGACTCCTCCACCGGGAACTCCATGGGCGCCTGGAGCGCGACCGTGGGCACCCCTGCCCCACCCACGATCTTCCAGAAGGCGTCTCCCTGCCGCGCCCGGACCGCCTGCGGAACGGCGGCCGGCACCCATGCCGCCACCAGGGCGGCCGCCACGCCGGGAACTGCCGTCAACAACACGAGGGCCGCCCAGCGCACCCGGGCGCTCGCGCGCACCCGCTGGAGCAGCCAGGCGGCGGCGATTCCGGCGCCGAGCGCGAGGAGCAGGACGAGAGCCACCCGGAAGGGCGTCCCCGGGAGTTCGATCGACGCCTGCCGCACCAGGGCGATCTGCGGCACGTAGCTGTCCTCGCGCTTTTCCAGAAAGTCGAAGATCCGGGTGCGGCCCGGGTTCATGCCGGTTGCGAACGTCGCCCACGCCACCGGCGACTCCGACGGCTTCGTCGTGGCCAGGGGAGCGAAGGTCCCCTCGCGGGCGAGCCGCGCCAGGTGCGGCAGGTCACCCGCGGCGATCAACTCTTCGATGGCGTCCGGGTCCGCTCCGTCGAAACCCAGCACGACCACCCGCTCCGGCGGCTGCGCGGCTCCATCTCCCGCCCACCCACCGAGAAAGAACGCGGCGGCAAGGAGCGCCGCGCCCCGGCGGCGAGCGACGGCGCGTACCCGGGGTCGCCACCGCGCCGGAGAGGTGCGATTCGGCATTGGCGCCGGGAGCCTACCGCCGGAGATCGGCGGTTTCATCTACGTCCCGAGCTTCGAAAGGGAAGCGGTTGTACGCGGCATCGACTCGGGTAGCATTGGGCGGTTATGCCGTTTTCGCGTTTCCGACCGCAACTTCCAACCGTCCTGACCGTCGCTCTTCTCCTTCCGGCGCTCGGTGCGGGGGCCCAGGAACTCGAGGTGCTCCCCGAGTACGAGACCGAGATGGCGGCGATCACGGCCGACCCCCGGGTCGCGGCCGCGCTCGACGACGTCCTCGCGATGGACGAGGAGAACGAACGCCTGCTCATCGAGTTGACGGAGATCGAGGCGCCGCCCTTCAAGGAGGAGAAACGGGCCGCCCACTACCGCGGGCTCGTGCGGGAAGCGGGGCTCGACGCGGAACTGGATGAGATCGGCAACGTCGTCGCGCGCCGGGAAGGCCGGGGCGGAGGCCGGACGGTTGCCGTGGTGGCCCATCTCGACACCGTGTTTCCCGAAGGAACCGACGTCACGGTCCGGCGGGAGGGCGACAAGCTGATGGCCCCCGGAATCGCGGACGACACGCGCGGCCTGGTGACCATGCTCACCATCGTCAAACTCATGGACCGGCACGGTCTGGAACCGCAGGACGACGTGCTGTTCGTCGGATCCGTCGGCGAGGAGGGCATCGGGGATCTTCGCGGGGTGAAGCACCTGTTCCGGGAGGGCGGACCGAAGATCGACGCGTTCATCGCGATCGACGGCACGAGCAATACGCGCGTGCTGAATCACGCGATCGGTTCCCATCGCTACCGGGTGCGCTTCCTGGGGCCCGGGGGGCATTCGTGGGGCGCGTTCGGCCTCGGGAACCCCGCCCACGCCATGGCCCGGGCCATCAAGCTCTTCGACGACCGGGCCGGGGAGTACGTCACCGCGGGCGCCAAGACGACCTACAACATCGGCCGCATCGGCGGCGGAACCTCGGTGAACTCGATCCCGTTCGAGAACTGGATGGAGGTGGACATGCGGTCCATGGAACCCGGACGGCTCGGGGAGATCGACGCCATCTTCCAGACCGCGATGATGGAGGCGCTCGCCGAGCAGAACGAGCTGCGGCGCGACGGTGAGGAGCTGACGGTGGACATCGAGATGATCGGTGACCGTCCCTCCGGAATGGTCGCGATCGATACCCCCTTGATCCAGCGGGCTCTCGCCGCCACCCGCGCCGTGGGGGAGGAGCCGGAGCTCAGCATGGGTTCCACCGACTCGAACGTCCCGATCTCGCTCGGAATCCCGGCCACCACGATCGGCAGCGGGGGCGAGGGTTTCGGCGCCCACTCGCTCCACGAATGGTGGGCCAACCGGGACGGGCATCTGGGGATCCAGAAAGCGCTGCTGCTCGTGCTGGCCGAAGCCGGCTTCGAAGGCGTGAACTAGAAGGACGCCGCCATGTCCGCCTGCCAGTTCGATTTCCGTCTGCCGGCCGAGACCTCAAGTCTCCTCAAGGCGCTGCGAGCCGACTTCGCCCGCTTCGGGGGCACGGTCAGCGGTGACGAGGGGCCCGGGTTCGGAGAGTTCTCGCTCCCCACCCCGCTCGGGACCTTTTCCGGAACCTACGAGGTCTCGAGCGACGCCCCGGGGGTCTGCGCCGTCCGCATCGAAGTGGACGAGAAGCCGATGTTCGTCCCTTGCTCGGCGATCGAGGAACACCTGGGGCGGCGCCTCAACAAGGCCGCCGCCGGCGCCTGAGGCCGGCCCCCGGCCCGCCCCGCGAGCGCTGGGTGCGCTCAGCGGCGGGCGACGGGGTTTTCCAGCACGCCGACCGTCTCGACCTCGACCGAGACCATGTCTCCCTCGTTCATCGCCTGAGTGGTCCCGGGGGTTCCGGTGAAGATCAGATCCCCGGGCATCAGCGCCACGTAGCGGCTCAGGTAGCTCACGATGTAGCTGGTGTCGAAGATCAGATCGCTGGTCCTCTGCTGCTGCACCACCTCCCCGTTCAGGCGGGTGGTGAGTTCGAGGTCGTCGTAGTCGACGCCGCGTGAAATCACCGGGCCGATGGGGCCGTAGGTGTCCGACGCCTTGGCGCGGAACCACTGGAGATCGGCGCTCTGCCAGTCGCGCTCGCTCACGTCGTTCCCGGCGGTCACGCCGAAGATGTAGTGCTGAGCCTGCTCCATGGGCACGTCCCGGGCTTCTTTCCCGACCACCAGCACCAGTTCGCCCTCGTAGTGGACGTTTCCAGCGTCCTCCGTCATCTCGATGGCGTCGCCCGGGCCGACGATGCTGCCCGGCAGCTTGGCGAAGACGCCGGGATAGGGCGCCGGTTCGCGCCCGCCCAGGTGCGATGCGTAGTTGAGGCCGATGGCGATGACCTTGCCGGGGTCGGCCGGCGCCAGCAGGCTCGCTCCGTCCCGCGCCACCCGGTCTCCGGTGGGCGCGCCACCCGCCCAGGGCGCCGCGTGGAGGACCACGATCTCGCCGCCCTCGACCCGCCCCCAGGCCGCCGCGCCCGAGGCGTCCGCGAACCGGACGTATTCGCCGGCCGGCTGGTCGTCCACGGCGACCGCGGCGGGCTCCATGGGTTCCTCGACGGGTGGGGCCCCGCAACCGAGCAGGAGCAAGACAGCGATGAGGGTCAGGAAAAGGGTTCTGGACACGGGAATCCTCCTCGGGCGTACCGGTGGAGCAGGATACCTGCTAGCGGTCATGGATTGAGCAGACGGCAGTGCCGGTTGCGGGCGACGATCTCGTACGCGGCGAGCTCGGCCAGCAGGAGAGGGGGAAGGACGTAGGCAGCCATCACCAGGCAGCGGGCGGGCAGGCCCGTCCAGCCGGGTGGGGCGGCGTGAAGCACGAACCGGTTGACGGCGAAGGCGCCGCCGTGGAACTTGCCGCGGGCGTCCCGGAAACGAACCCGCCGCTCGCAGGCCGGGCGCGAGACCCCAAGCTGCCGCAGCTGGTCGTCCGTCAGCTCCTGATGTGCGGCGAAACGGACCGGCCGGTCTTCCGCGAACCGGGCCGCCGCGACCGCGGCGCGCGTGCAGAACCCTCAACCCCCGTCATAGATGACGACGGGAACTCCGTCCGCGACACGGGCGTCCGGCCGGGAAGCGCCCGGACTCAACTGAGATCGAGCCGGGGGGTGTCCCGTCCGCTCCCGTTGAAGCTGTTGTCCGGGTACCGGCGCAGCAGCCAGACGCGAAAGAGCCCCACGCCAAGCCCGATCAGCACGGTACCCAGGAGCAGCGTTCCGGCCAGGGCGAAGGACTCCAGAATGAGCGTCAGGATCCCGCGCTCCGGTTCCTCGCTCGGAAGCGTGACGTACTCGACCACCTGCCGCTGCTGGAGCATGGCCCAGGAAGCAAGGGAGCCGAGAAAGCCGAACGGCTGGATCATTCCGGACATCGGGCCGGCGCCGCCGGGCAGCGCCCTCGATCACCCGATGTTTCGGATTGTAGCGGGCGCCTGGAACGCCGGTCTCCGACCGGCACGCGCAGCGCTCCGCGCTGCGCACGTCGCAACCCAACCCGCAAAAGGCGGCTCCCACCCCGGCATCGATCTCAACAGCAAAGGCGACGCAACGGCTTGGCACGCCGGACCTCCGGCCGTCACCGCCGAGCTGAGCCAGGCGCAAGGGCATAGCTCGCTGGCCGCGGGCGGCGCGCCAAGGCCCGCGACAAACCCGGGACAGGCTCCTAAACTTCGCCGGATGAGCGAAGCCCTGCCGCTTCATCCGGGTGCGGGGACGCCGCGCCCGCAGGGGCCCGGACAGGAGATCCGAGCGCGGCGGGACCGGATTCGGGAGCAGGCAGGGAGCGAGCGGTGGCGCTCCGGCCGGGAGGTGCTGGTGGTGGAGGCGGCCCGCGCAACGCTGCAACTGACCGGGACGGCCGTCACCGAACCGGAGATTCAGGCGGCGCGCCGAGGCGCGCCAACGCCCGCGTTCGGTCCGACCTTGGGGGCGCTTGGGCTCATCGGAGGCGCCGCCGCCGAACGCGACCCCACCGTAGAGCTGCTCGGTGAGGTGCACGCGGTCTCCGCCGGCATCGCCGGAGCAAGCCCCTTCCGGGACAGACAGGTCGAGCCGCAGTTTCAGGGGGCCAGCCTCTCGCCGCCCCAGACCGTGGCGCTCCGGCTCGGCAACCTCCTGGAGTGGGTCTCGGGCGCCAGCGGGCGCGACCTCGAAACCGCGCCGCGCGCGGCGCTCTTCTTTGCCCGCTTCCTCGAGATCTCACCCTTCGAGCGCGCGAACTTCCGGGTCGCGCACCTGATGCTCACCTTCTTTGCCCTTGCCGACGACCAGCCGCCCATCTGGTTCGAGGTGGCGGACGCGCCGGGCATTCGCGAAGACGTTTCGCGCGCCTTCCGCTTCGACACCGCGCCACTGACCGAGCGCATCGAACGCTCCCTCCACCGTTCCCTGGACCGGGTCGCCGGGGCTGGTGCAGTGTCCCGATAGCCGCGCGGCATCCGACCAGCGACGCATCAAGGCTGAGCCACTCGGTCAGCGTTCCGAATCAGGTGCGCCGTGAGACGGAGTGGAGTTGCGACGTGCGCAGCGCGGAGCGCCATGCGTGCCGGTCGGAGACCGGCGTTGCGGGCCGGCCGACCTAGAATCGCCCGGTGCTGGCCCGCCGGATCATTCCCTGCCTCGACGTCAAGAACGGCCGGGTGGTCAAGGGCGTGCGCTTCAAGGACCTCACCGACGAGGGGGATCCGGTGGAATGCGCCGTGGCGTATGACGCCGCCGAGGCGGACGAGTTGTGTCTGCTCGACATCACGGCCACCTGGGAGGCGCGCGGGACCGCGCTGAGTACCGTCCGGCGGGTGGCGGAGGCCCTCACCATTCCCTTCACGGTCGGAGGCGGGGTGCGCTCGGTCGCCGAAATGGACAACCTGCTCCGGGCCGGCGCCGACAAGGTCTCCCTGAACAGCGCGGCGGTCGAGCGGCCGGAACTCCTCGCCGAATGCAGCAGCCGGTTCGGGTCCCAGTGCCTCGTGCTCGCGGTGGACGCCCGCCGCGCTCCGGGAGGTGGGTTCGAGGTGGTGGTGGCAGGGGGACGGATTCCCACCGGACGGGACGCCATCGAATGGCTCCGGCGCGGCGAGGAACTCGGCGCCGGGGAGATCCTGCTCACCAGCATGGACCGGGACGGAACCGCGGACGGCTACGACATCGAGCAACTCCGGGAAGCGACCGAGGCCGTTTCCGTGCCCGTGATCGCCTCCGGGGGCGCCGGCCGCCCCTCGCACCTGGCGGAGGTTTTCGAAGCGACCGGCGCGAGCGCGGCGCTGGCCGCGTCCATCTTCCATCGCGGCATTCATCCGGTTGCCGAGGTGAAGCGTTTCCTCGCGCGGCGGGGGATCCCGGTCCGTCCACCGGAGGCCGATTTGTTCACCGTTCCCGAACTCGCCGTCGTTCCATGAAGGCGCAGATCCAGTGGAACGAGGCCGGCCTGGTTCCCGCCGTGGTCCAGGACGCGGCGAGCGGCCGGGTCCTCATGCTGGCCTGGATGAACGAAGAGGCCCTGTCCCGGACGATCGAGAGCGGCCGGGTCCATTTCTGGTCACGGAGCCGCCGGACCCTCTGGAAAAAGGGCGAAACCTCGGGCAACGAACTCCATCTCCGCTCGCTGACCGCCGACTGTGACGGCGACGTCCTCCTGGTGCAGGCGGACCCCACCGGTCCGGCCTGCCACACGGGCCGGACGTCGTGTTTCTTCGAGCGGGTGACGGAGGGAGGAGAATCGCCGGAACCCGCGCCCGCCCCGGAGCTCGGGCCCGCGTTGAGCGCGCTCACCCGGATCGTCCGGGAGCGCGCGGCGAGCCGGCCCGAGGGCTCCTACACGGCGGCCCTGCTCCAGGCGGGCATCCCGCGGATCGCCCAGAAGGTGGGTGAGGAAGCCGTCGAGGTGTCGCTCGCCGCCGTCTCCGGGTCAGCCGGCGAGGTCGTGAACGAGTCCGTGGACCTCGTCTACCACCTGCTCGTCCTGCTCGAGGCCCTCGGAATCGACGGGCGGGAGGTGGCGGCCGAGATCACCCGCCGGTTCCCGGCCCAGGGTTCCTGAACCGATCCGGACCCCTACCGGAGCGCCTGCTGGGCCTCCGGAAGCGTGAAACGCCCCTCGTAGAGCGCCCGCCCCAGAATCACGCCCGCGAGGCCGCCCTTCACGGGACGGCGGCCGGTGAGTTCATGCTCCCGGGCGACGGCGCGCACCGCCCGCAGATGCGAGAGCGCCCCGACGCCGCCCGCCACCACCGTCGGCAGTCCGGAGGCGGCCGCCACCCGCAGGGCGGCCTCCGCATCCGGCCCTTCCATGGTGCCGTCGCGCTCGACGCTCGTGTACACGATGGCGGAGGCGCCGCACTCTCCCCAGTGACGCGCCGCGGCTTCCGGCGACATGCTCGCCCGGGCGGCGCCACCGGCGGCCGGTTCGACCCAACCCCGGGTCTGCAGCCGGCCGCCGCG
The DNA here is from genome assembly GCA_022828085.1 of Acidobacteriota bacterium. GTDB lineage: Bacteria > Acidobacteriota > Vicinamibacteria > Marinacidobacterales > Marinacidobacteraceae > Marinacidobacterium. Next base: position 25,971 of record JAJEIY010000063.1, read on the forward strand.
CACGTCGAGCGCCACCGCGACCCCCGCCCCGTCGATCCGGATCGCCTCCTCCACCACCTGCGGGGCTTCGACGGCGACGGTTCCGAACACGACCCGGGCGGCGCCCGCCGTGCGGAGCGCCGCGTAGGACTCCACCGTCCGGACGCCGCCGGCGACCTGCACCCGGAGCGGCGACTCGCCCAGGAGCCGCAGGATCGCCTCCCGGTTCCCACCGTCCCCGAAGGCCGCGTCGAGATCCACCACGTGCAGCCAGCGCGCCCCGGCGGCGGCGAACTCGCTCGCGGTCCGGAGCGGGTCGTCGCCGTACACCGTCTCGCGCTCCCGCGCTCCCCGGAGAAGGCGCACGACCCGCCCGCCGGAGAGGTCCACCGCGGGAATGGGTTCGAGCGCCCCGGAGGACACGCCTCAGTCCTCCTCCCGGTCGAGTCCAAGAAAATTGGAGAGCACCCGGGCGCCGAGGCGCCCGCTCTTTTCGGGGTGGAACTGGATCCCGAAGACCCGGCCGTTCCCCGCCGCGGACGCGAACCGGGCGCCGTACTCGGTGGCGGCCAGCCAGTGGCGCCCCTCCGCGGGATCCGCGTAGAACGAGTGGAGGAAATAGGCGTAGCCGCCCTCGGGAATGCCGCGAAAGAGAGAAGCTTCGCCGAACTCCTCCAGTTGGTTCCAGCCGATGTGCGGCACGCGGAGCTCACCGCCGAAACGGCGGACGCGTCCCGGCAGCAGGCCGAGCCCGCGGACACCGGGCGCCTCATCGCTGCCGTCGAAGAGCATCTGCAGGCCGACGCAGATTCCGAGCAGCCGGGCTCCCGAATCGAGGGCGCTCCGGAGGGGCGTTTCCAGCCCGCGCTCCCGGAGAGCCCGCATCGCCTCGCCGAAGTGTCCGTCCCCCGGCAGAACCAGCCGTTTCGCGGCGGCAACGCGCCCGGGATCGGAGGTGAGTTCCACCTCGGCCCCCTGCCGCGCGAGGGCGCGCACCACACTCCCCAGGTTCCCGGCGCCGTGGTCCACCACGACCGCTTCGGCGCCCACGGGCGGCTAGTCGGAGAGGGTGCCCTTCGTCGAGGGAACGGCGCCGCCCACCACTTCCTTCGCGTCGGCGAAAGCCCGGGCGAAGGCCTTGAAGACCGTTTCGGCCACGTGATGGGCGTTCCGGCCGGTGAGCCCGTCCACGTGCACGGTGAGCCGGCCCCGGTCGGTGAGGGCGCGGAAGAAGTCCTCGAAGAGCTCGGTGGGCGTCTCTCCGACGCGTTCGGCGAGGAACGCCACCCGCCAGCCCAGGAAGGGCCGTCCGCAGAGATCCACCACCACCCGCGACAGCGCCTCGTCCAGGGGAACGTGGGCGGCGCCGAAGCGGCGGACCCCCTTGAGGTCGCCGAGCGCGTCCGCGAGGCACTCGCCGAGGGTCAGACCCACGTCCTCCATGGTGTGATGGGCGTCCACGTGCAGGTCGCCCTCGGCCTCCACGGTCAGGGAGATCCCGGAATGACGCGCGAACGCCTCGAGCATGTGATCGAAGAAGCCGATGCCCGTGGAGATCTCCACGGACGGCTCCGCCGGATCGAGGTCGACGGCGATCCGAACCCGGGTCTCGCGCGTCTCCCGGAGACGGGAGGCCTGCCGGCGCCGCGCGGGGACGCCCGCCGGGGCAGAGACGCTCATGCGACCGGAGACTCCGCCACTCCCGCGACCCGGAGTTCCGCATCCTCGACCGCGGAAGACAGGGAATCGGCGAGCGCGTCGAGGAAGATCGCGTTCTCCTCGGGAGTCCCCACGGTCACGCGGAGCGTGCCCTGGAGCAGCGGATGGCGGGAGAAGTCGCGCAGCGCGACGCCCCGGTCGAGGAGCCGGCGCGCCAGCACCGTGCTCTCCATCGGGGTCCTGAAGAGCAGGAAGTTCGTGTGCGACGGCCACACCGATACGTCCGGCACCGCCGCGAGCCGGGCCGCCAGCGACTCCCGCTCCGCGGTGATCCTGGCGGTCATTTCGAGCAGCGCCTCCCGTTGCCGCATGACCGCGGCGGCCGCCCGGCAGGTATAGACCCCGACGGGAAACGGCGGCTGGGCCCGGCGGAAGCCCGAGATCGCCTCCGGGGCGCCGAGCAGGTAGCCAAGGCGGGCCCCCGCCATCGCCATCGCCTTCGAGAAGGTCCGGAGCAGGATGACGTTTCCGAACTCGTCGAGGAGCGGCCGGGCGGTCTGTCCGCTGAACTCGTGGTACGCCTCGTCCACCAACAGGAAGCCGGGCGCCGCCGCGGCCAGTTCGCGGAGCGCGCCGAGCGGCAGCAGTTGTCCGGTCGGGTTGTGCGGATTCGTGATGAAGACGAGCGACGGCCGCTCGGCCTCGATCCGCCGCAGGAACTCCGGGACGTCGTAGGAGAGGTCGTCGCGGAGGGACACCGGAAACGGGTCGCCGCCCGCGAGGCGGACCGCCCAGGGATACATGGAAAACCCGGGGGACGGATAGAGCGCCCGCCGCCCGGCGCCCGTCGTGGCGAGCCCGGTCAACGCGAGCATGTCGTCCCCGCCGTTGCCGAAGACCACGCCGTCGGGGGTCCAGCCGGCGAGACGGGCGATGGCCTCGCGGACGGCCGGATAGCCCCGGTCCGGGTACGGCCGGGCGTCGGTGCCGGCGACCGCCTCCGCCATCCCGCCGAGGACGCCTTCGGGCAGCGGCCAGCGGCTCTCGTTCCAGTCGAGATAGATCGGGACATCCGGACGGGACCCGATGTCGGGGGCGAGTTCGAGCACCTCGGGACGGATCGCGTCCAGCGGAACGGGTTTCATGCGCGCAATCTAACCAAACGGGTCCCTAGCGCTCTTCGGTGGAGAGTTCCGAAGCGCTGCCGGCGGCGGCTCCCCGGGGGTCCTCCGCCTCGAAGCGGATGGCGACGGACCGGGCGTGGGCCTCGAATCCCTCGATGCGGGCGAAGCGCTCGAAGTCCTCCCGGAGCGCCGCAAGGGTGCGTTCCCCGTAACGGAGCACGCTCTGCCGCTTGAGGAAGTCGCCGACCGAGAGCGGAGAGGCGAAGCGGGCGGCGGCGCCGGTCGGCAGCACGTGATTGGGGCCCGCCCCGTAGTCGCCGGCGGCAACGGGCGAGTGGCCGCCCAGGAGGACCGCTCCGGCGCTCGGAAAGCGACCGGCAAGCGCCTCGGGGTCCCGCGTCATCACTTCGAGATGCTCCGGCGCGATCTCCTCCGCGACCTCGACGGCCTCCTCCAGATCCTCGACGACCACCGCCGCTCCGTGACGGGCGAGCGCGCGGGCGATCGTCGCGGCGTTCGGTTGCCCTTCGGCCTGGCGGACAAGCTCGGAGATCGCCGCTTCGGCGAGTTCCCGCGAGGTCGTGATGAGGATGGCCCGCTCCTCGCCGGAACCGTGCTCGGCCTGGGCGAGGAGATCCGCGGCCACCCAGTCGGCCCGGGCGCTCTCGTCGGCGAGCACCACGACCTCGGAGGGTCCCGCAAACGCATCCGTTCCAATGAGCTGGCCCAGCTGGCGCTTGGCTTCCGCGACGTAGGCGTTCCCCGGACCCACGACCTTGTTCACCCGACGGACGGAAGCCGTTCCGAACGCGAAGGCGGCAATGGCCTGCGCGCCGCCGACGCGGTACACCTCGTGGACGCCGGCCGCGAGGACCGCGGCCGCGAGGACCGGACTCCGTTCGAGAGCACCGGGAGGCGTGGCGAGCGCAATCCGCGGAACCCCGGCGACGGCGGCCGGCACCGTGTTCATCAGGACGGTGGACGGATAGACCGCGGCCCCGCCGGGGACATACACCCCGGCGGCCGCGATCGGGAGCGATCTCCACTCGAGGCGCGAACCGTTTCCGATGTCCATCCGGAACGAGGTTTCCCGCTGGCGCTCGTGGTAGGCGGCGATCCGTGCGCGCGTTCGCTGGAGAAGCGCCTGCTCGTCCGGTCCGACGCCGCTCGCCCGCTCTTCGAGTTCCTCCCGGGACACCCGGATCCGGGATGGATCGAAATCCGGCGCGTCGAACCGCCGCGCCAGATCGACGAGGGCATCGTCGCCTTCCCGCCGCACGCGCTCCAGGATGGCCGCGGTCGCCGCGCGGACTTCCTCGCCGGGGCCGTTGCCCGACGATCCGGCCCGGCGGGGGTCGGCCCGCCAGGCGGCGGCGCCCTCGAAGAGCGGGACCGCGAAGGGGGGGCCGGGGTCCCCGCCGCTCATCCTTCCTCCGTGGCGGTTTCGAGACGCTGGAGCCATCCCTGGAGCGCCGATCCGCGAAGCCGGAAGGAGGCGCGGTTCACCACCACGCGCGCGGTGCTCTCGAAGAGCGTCTCCTCCTCCACCAGGCCGTTGTCGCGGAGCGTCGCGCCCGTCTCGACCAGGTCCACCACGGCGTCAGCGAGATCCATCGCGGGCGCCAGTTCGATCGCGCCGGAGAGCCGGATCAGCTCGATGGGCACGCCGCGCGCGCCAAAGTGGCGGGCCGTCACCGACGGATACTTCGTCGCCACCCTCAGCGGCGGCTCGGGAAGCGGGCGGGCCGCGGGACGGGCGACCACCATCCGGCAGCGGCCCACCCCGAGGTCGAGCGGCTCGTAGATGTGCGCGGGCTGCTCTTCCAGGATGTCCCGGCCAACCACCCCAAAGTCAGCCACCCCGTGCTCCACGTAGATGGGGACGTCGCCGTCCTTGGCGAACAGCACCTCCATCCCGCTCGCCCTGAGGCGCAGTCGGCGGTCGGCGCTCCCCTCGGGCAACGGAACGCCGGCGCGCCCGAGCAGCCCGGTCACCGCCCGCAGCAGCCGCCCGGTGGGCAGGGCGGCGACGAGCGGCGGTGCCATGAGCGAGCGGGGATTCTAGGGTGGTGCGCCGGGACCGGGCGAGTCGTGCTCGCGGCTCCGGGGGCGCGGCCTCCGCCCGTCAGGACGGCGGTTCGAAGCGGATGGCGGAGCCACCGGCGCGGGCGGTCCGGGCGGCCCGGAAGCGCTCCGCCAGCCCGCTCCTGGTGTCGGGACCTCGGGGGACCGATTCGGTCGCGCCGTCGTCGCCATCCGACGACTCCGGAAGAACTCCGGCGATCCGGTCCACCGAGAGCGAGAACCCCACGGCGGGGCGCGGATCGCCGAAGTTGGCGAGCAGATCGTTGTAACGGCCCCCGCCCCCGATCTCCTGCCCGGCGCCGGGAGCGTGCACTTCGAAGATGAGTCCCGTGTAGTAGTCGAAGCCCCGGAGTTCGGCCAGGTCGAAACGGAACCGGCCGGCGAGTTCCAGGTCCTTCAGCACGCCGACGATCGCGCCCAGCCGCTCCACCGCCTCGCCGGCCCCGCGGGGAAGCGGGCGTTTCCGCGCCTCCTCCAGGACTTCCGGCCCGCCGAAGAACTCGAGCGCCTCGACGAGCGGACCCGCCCGCTCGCCGAGCGCGGCCCGGACCCGGGCCGGATCGCGCCGCCAGAGGCCCCGGAGCGCCTCCGCGCGCCGTTCGCTCCGGCCGGAACCCTCGGGAAGCGCCTCGTCGAGCAGCCCGAGCGGGAAACCGGCGTGGCCGAGGGTGAACACGAACCCGTCCACCCCCAGGCGTTCGAGAACCTCGAGGGCCACCAGCAGGATCTCCAGATCGGCTCCCGTCCCCGCCGCGAAGTGCTCCACGCCCACCTCCCGGAACGCCGACGGGCCGAGTCCCCGGCCCGGCCGGCGTACGACCTCGCCGCGGTAGAAGAGCCGCTCCGCCTCCCGGGGCAGGCGCGTGACGGCGGCCCGCGCCGCGAGCGCGGTGAAGTCGGCGCGCAGGGCGAGGAGATCCCCGCCCTCGGTGAACCGGTAACTGGACCGCTCCGACCAGCGTCCCCCGCCGCGGGCGAAGACCTCCGCGTGGTCGAAGAGCGGCAGCAGGACTTCCTCGTATCTCCACCCGCGAAACACCCCCGCGGCGGTCTCTTCGACCCGCCGGCGGCGGCGCGCCGCGTCCCCCACGTGGGTGAGGGCGCCCGAAGGGGCGCGAAGCAGAGAATCGGTGGATTTCATCGTCTCTCCAGCAACTGGTGATGACAGAAGGAAGGGTGGGCTTCGCGGCGCGTCAGCGCCGCGGGGGAGGGGTGCGGGGAGGGGTGTCCCCACCCCGCGAAGAATGGTGGGGTGACGCGCAAAGCGAGTCGCGACGCCAACCCGTGGGAAGAGTGCCCCGCATGCGAAGAGTTGTCGAGGCTCCGCATCACTTTCGTCGCACCATTCATGCGGGGCACTCTTTCCGCGGGTTAACTTCCAATGTACCGGGACACGAGGGTCCGGGCTTCGGCCGGATCGCCGCTGCCGTGCACGATCGTCCTCCCGTCCGGGAAGACGACGAGGCGGCGGCCGGCGACTTCGAACTGCAGGAGATGGCTCGTGAACCGCAGCGATTCGCGCACCTCCGGCAGTTCGGCGAGGCGGCCGCCCAACTGCTCGAGGAAGTCCGGGCCGGCGCCGTTCGGGACCGGCGAGGCGGCCGGACGCACCTGCACCGCGTTCCGCCCGCAGAGCGTCAGCAGCGCTCCGCTCGCGTCTCCTTCGAGGAAGGGAAACTCGCGCCGGCCGCAGGCAGGGCAGTCGGGGTCCGGCTCTCCGATGTCCATGCGGTAGGCCGTCCGTTCCCAGACGTCGAGGTGCCAGATGCCGGTCGCGAGATCCTCGTCGCGCCCGGCCAGCAGCTTCAGCGCTTCGGTGACCGCGTAGGACGCCACCGCCTGCACCGCCGGCGCGATCACCCCGGCGGTGTCGCAGGTCGGAGACGCGCCGGGTGGCGGGACGTCGGGAACGACGCACCGCAGGCATCCGGTGCGCCCCGGAAGCACGGTGAGCGTCATCCCGTAGCTGCCGACGCAGGCGGCGTAGATCCAGGGCGTTCCGGTGGAGACCGCGGCGTCGTTGATGAGGTATCGCGTCTCGAAGTTGTCGGTGGCGTCGAGAACCAGGTCGGTCCCCGCCATCACCTCGCGGACGTTCCCGGCGTGGAGATCGAGCGCCAGCGGTTCGAGCGCCACCTCGGGGTTCACGGCGGCCAGTCTCCGGCGCGCTCCCTCCGCTTTCGGGATTCCGTCGCGGGCGTCCGCTTCGTCGTACAGTGACTGCCGCTGCAGGTTGGAAGTCTCCACCGTGTCCCGATCCACGAACCGCACGGTCCCGACGCCGGCCCGGACCAGCATGTCCAGCGCGGCGGAACCGAGCGCCCCCGCCCCGACCACGAGCACGCGCCCCCGCGCCAGGCGCTCCTGCCCCTCCGGGCCGATGCCGGCGAAGAGGGTCTGGCGGGAGTAGCGGTCGGACATGGTGCGGGACAGCGGAAAGTGTAGGACTCGGGACCGCCGCGGCACGCGAGGCATCCGCTGGCACGTCGAATGCTTGAGCTTCGCCGAGACGCGAGTAGCCTGTGGACAAAGTCACGCGGCATTCCCGAGCTACGAGGAATGGAAGTCGGCTGCGCCCACTTCCGTCCCTCGTGCTCAAGGGGTCTCCGCGGTGCTCGCGCCCCGCTCCGGAAGCGAACGGGACGATGCATCCCGTCTGAACCGGGCCGCGCTGCGGCCCTCATCGTTGCGTTTCGGTCGGAATACACTCGGTATTCCTCCCTCACGCGCCTTGTCAGACGGGCGCCTCCCCGTTCTCGGTGCTCACGTCACTTTATCCACAGGCTACTGGAGGGACGGATTCTGAGACTCACCTTCGCCCTGTTCCTGCTGGCCGGGTTCGGCTGCGCGACCATTCAGACGATGCTTCCGGACGACAACGTCCCTCATCCGACGGACCTTCCCGGCGGCGAAGTCCCGCTGCGCGCCGCCTGCACGGTGCTCGCCGACACCGCGGGGCAGCAGATCCCCATCCAGTATCGGGACCAGCTCCGCCAGTCGGTCGAACTGATCGCCTACCAGGAGTGCATGCAGGTCCTGGTGGTCCTGGTTTCGGTGGCCATGGTGGACGGCGACACCACCCAGGACGGCGTGGACCGCGTCCGCGGCCGGCTTGCCGGGGCCGAATCCCAGTACCTGGCCGACACCTGTGACGAGCACTACCGGGCGTTCAGCTTCCTGCTCAACCCCGAGCGCGGATACGAGAATGCGCTTGACGGCGCGGGAATGAGCGCCCGGTACGACGAGTGGATGGATCGCTGCTACCGGGTCGTGCGGCCGCTGTCGGTCGCCGGGGAAGCGGACTAGGGTCGATTCCCCGGGTCCTTCCGCGGGGCGTCCCCGCTCCGCCGCGCAATCAGGACCGGATGCGGCGGTAGCATTCCGCCCTTCCGAGATCTCGTCTTGAGAACCCATCTTGCGATGGGGTGCGTGCTCGCCGCATTGGCGGGTGGCGCACTCCAGGCCGCCGCCCAGACCGCGATCCTGCCGCTCGAGGACGTGAGGCCGGGGATGGTCGGTGAGGGCCGCACCGTCTTCGCCGGCGAAGAGGTCGAGAGCTTCGGGGTGGAGATCGTCGGGGTGCTGGACGGCGCGATGCCGGGCCGCAGCATCGTGCTTGCCAACCTCTCCGGCGGCCCCCTGGCCCACACCGGCGTCATGCAGGGGATGAGCGGCAGCCCGGTCTACGTGGACGGACGGCTCCTCGGCGCCGTGGCGTATGCCTTCCCGTTCGCCAAGGATCCCATCTGCGGCATCACTCCGTTCGAGGAGATGGTCCGGTTCACCGAAATGCCGCTCGGCACGGGAGCCGCGCCGGGCGTCGCGGCGGCGCCGGCACTCCGGTTCTCGCCCGCCGGAGAGCCGTCCTTCGACCCGGCGCCCGTCCCGGAAGTCGGCATCGAGCGGGACGGCCGGCAGTTGCTTCCCATCCGGACGCCGGTAGCGGCCAGCGGCCTGAGCCCCGCCGCGCACCGGATTCTGGCCCCTCTCTTCCGCCAGCTCGGGATGGAGCTGTCTCCCGGGGGCTTCACCGGAGCAACCCTGTCCAGTGGCGCCGCGCAGACGGGGGATTCGCCGCTGCAACCCGGCAGCCCGGTGGGCGCCACCCTCATCGGGGGCGACCTGGTGCTGATGGCGAGCGGCACGGTCACCCACGTGGACGAGGCCACCGGCGAGGTGTTCGCCTTCGGCCATCCCTTCACCGGTCTCGGCACCATCTCCATCCCGATGCAGGCAGCGCGGGTGGAAGCCAACGTGGCTTCGCTCTCCAACTCCTTCCGGATCACGAGCGCCGGGACTCCGATCGGGGTATGGCAGCAGGACCGGGCCACCGGAGTTCGCGGGCGCCTGGGCGCCCGCGCCCGGACCATCCCGCTGCGGATCCGGGTCGAGGGAAGCCGCGGCGGCCGCCGCGACTACGACCTGGAGATCGTGGACCACGACCTCTACAGTCCCGCGCTCGCCTTCTCCGCCCTGGTGGCCGTCCTTTCCCAGGAAGAGCGGCCCGCGGGAACGCAGACGATCCGGCTCGGCGCCCGTATCGGCGTCGGGGACGGACGAACGCTCGCGGTCGAGGACGTCTTCGCCTCCGGCAGCAGCGGGATCCTGACCGGCGCCGCGGCGCTCGTGGCGGCGCCGGTGGCCCTGCTGCTCGGCAACCCCGTGGAACGGATCCCGGTGCGGGACATCGAGGTGGACATCTCCGCCAGCGAGGAGGCGCAGGCGGCCACCCTCAGCCGCGCCTGGCTCCGGTCCTCGCGGGTCCGCCCGGGAGGCACGGCCACGCTCCGGGTCGCCCTGAGGGACTTCCGGGGGGCGGAAGCCACCCGGGAACTGGAGGTGCCGATCCCCCGGAGCGCCGCCGGGAGCCGCCTGACGCTGCTGGTGGCGGACGCCCTCTCGGTGGCCCTCGCCGACCAGCGCCAGGGCGTCACGGGGACGCCGGCCCGGGTGGAGCAGATCTATCGGGCCATCAGCCGCCACCGCCGGCAGAGCCGTCTCTACGTGCGGCTCGTGGGATCGGGCCGCAGCGCCGCGGTGGTGGGCGGCGAGTACCTCCCGTCGCTGCCGCCGAGCGTGCGCTCGGTGATCTCGCGGGATTCCTCCGGCGGGATGACCCGGGAGCTGCCGGCGTCAGTGCTCTGGGAAGGCCACCTGGACTTCGACGCCACGGTGAGCGGATCGCGGCAACTGACCCTGCAGGTGGAAGCCCGGTGATGGTTCGCGCCCGGTCCCGGCGCCGCGGAACAGGGCGGCGCCGCGCCCTGGCAGCCCTGCTCCTGGCATCGGCGGCGGGATGGGCCTTCGCCGGGAGTCGGGATTTCTGGCGCTTCGAGACCTCGGGAGACTTCCTCACCGGAGAGAGCGAGGGCGTGAGCATCGGCCCGGAGGGCCAGGTCCGGCTGGCGCCGGCCCTCAGGAGCCTGCACGAGTCCGAACAGCCCTTCGTCTGGTCGGTGGCTCCCGACGGTTCCGGGGGAGTCATCGCCGGCGGGGGAGCGCAGGGCGCCCTGATCCGCGTCCGGCAGGGCGCCTCCGAGGTACTGGCCGAAACCGGAGAAGTCGGAATCCACGCGGTGGCGGTGGGCGCCGACGGCGCCGTCTATTTCGCGACCGCGCCGGGAGGGAGCGTGCAGCGCATCCTGCCCGGGGGCGAGCGCGGGGTCTTCCACCAGCCGGAGGCCCGCTACATCTGGGCGATCGCCCCCGAACCGGGAGGCAGCCTGCTGGTGGCTACGGGAATGCCCGGCTCCGTGATCCGCGTGCAACCGTCGGGAAGCGCGGAGACCATCTTCACCACGAGCGAGGAAAACGTGACGGCGCTCCATCGCGCGCCGGACGGAACGATCTACCTCGGGACGGAACCTTCCGGCATCGTCTTCCGGATCGACGGCGAATCGGGGTCGATGGCGCTTTACGACAGTCCCCTCGCGGAGATCCGCGCCCTCGCGCTGAACGCCGCCGGTGAGGTCTTCGCCGCGGCGGTCGCGGCATCCCCGGGCGGCGCGGCGGCGGGCACCGGGGCGGTCCCGGCGACGCCGGAGGCCCCTCCGGGGAGTGCGGGCGTGGTTGCCACGACATCCTTCCGGGTGCTTGCGGCCGCGGGTCCGGTCTCTTCGCCGGGACCGGCGGCCACGCCGGCGAACGGAGTGATGGGCGCGCTCTACCGCATCGCGCCGAGCGGGGCGGCCCAGACCATCTGGGAGTCGACCCGCGACCGGCCCCTGTCCCTCGCGATGCTCCGCGACGAACGTCTCCTCCTCGGTACCGGCGACCGCGGGCGGGTGTATCGCGTCACGCGCGGCGGCGAGGTCACGCTCCTGTTCCGCGTGGACTCGGAACAGGTCACCGCGGCGGTCGCGGAGGGAGGGGTCACCCTGCTCGGCGCGTCGAATCCGGGGAGGGTGCTCGAACTCTCCGCTTCCCCCCGCACCGAGGGCGCCTATCGCTCGCGCGTTCTGGACGCCGGCGGCGCGGCGAGCTTCGGCCGCATCTCCTGGGAGGTCCGGACGCCTCCCGGTTCCGCGGTGAGCGTCGAAACCAGAACCGGGAACTCGGCGGAGCCGGACGACACCTGGAGCGACTGGGTGACCGCCGCGGCGGACGCCGCCATCGCGAGCCCCGCCGCGCGCTTTCTGCAGTGGCGGGCAACCCTGCGCTCGGACGGCAGTTCCTCTCCGGAGCTGGAGTCGCTCGAAGCGGCGTATCTCCCCGTGAACCTGGCTCCCCGCGTGACCCGGATCACCCTCCACCCTCCCGGACTCGCTTTCGAGGAAATGTTGAACACTTCGGCGCCCCGCCTTCAGGGGATGGAGGGCCGGCCGGAGCTGACCGACGCCGCCCGCCGGGGGCAATCGGGTTCGGGGCTCCCCGCGGGGAGTGGGCGCCAGCTCTATCTCCACGGAGTGCGCACCGCCACGTTCCGGGCGGACGACCCCAATGGCGACCGGCTGCGCTACCGGATTTCGGTTCGCCGCCAGGGTGATGTGCCTTGGCAACCCCTGCGGTCCGGACTGTCGGAGACCATCGTCGCCTGGGACACCTCCACGATGCCCGACGGCCGCTACGAACTCCGGGTCGAGGCCGAGGACTCTCCCGACAATCCCCCCGGCGAGACGCTCACCGGAAGCCGGACCAGCCGGCCCTTCACGGTGGACAACACGCCGCCCGTGATCTCGGACCTCACGGTCACGGCGGACGGCGGCATCCGCTTCCGCGCCAGCGACGCCGGAAGCCCGATCCGGCGCGCCTCCGTCTCCGTGGACGGCGGCCCCGCGCGGGTGGTCCGGCCCGTGGACGGGATCGCCGACTCCCCGAGCGAGGAGTACGACGCGCGCCTGGACGATTTCCCGGCGGGGGCCGGGGCCATCGTCGTGAAGGTGGAGGACGACATGGGGAACGCGGGTGCGGCGGAGGCCCGGGTCGGGAGTTAGCCACGGTGGCGCGGCCGGCCTGGAACGCCGGTCTCCAGACCGGCACGCGCGGCGCTCCGCGCCGCGCACGGCGTAGCGCCATCGCCGTCAAAGGGTGCACGGCTTGGGCACGCGGCCAGCCGTGACCGGCACTCCCGGCGCCCCGGCCACTGCCGGTGCTCCGTCCCGCCTCTCCGTGTTCACCCGGATCCCCGAACCCGGCGCCGCCAAGACCCGGTTGATCCCCCCGCTCACCGCGGACCAGGCGGCGGCGCTCCAGCGCGCCATGACGGAGGACCTGCTGGAGCGGCTGGATCGGACCTTGGGGGCCGCGGCCCAGCCAGTCCCGTCACGCTCGCTGGAAGTCCGTTACGACGGACAGTTCTCGTCCGGAGCCCTGAAGGTGCCGAAGGGTTGGGCCGTCACCAGCCAGGGCCCCGGGGACCTGGGCGAGCGGCTCGCGCGCGCCGCCCGGGAAGCGCGGCGGGACGGAATCGGACGCCTCGTCATCATCGGCTCCGACGCTCCCCTGCTCCCGCTGCCGCTGGTGGAGGCGGCGTTCTCCGGCCTGGCGGACCGGGACGCGCTCCTCGCCCCCGCCGAGGACGGCGGCTACGTCCTGATCGGCCTCGCGCTCGAACGGGCGCCGCCCACGGCGATCGAATCGCTGTTCGCCAGCATTCCGTGGGGCACCGAAGCCGTCCGGAAGGCCACCTCCGAAGCTGCCCGGCGCTCCGGCCTCGGGTTCGGCGAACTGGCCGGCCATTGGGACGTGGATCGGCCCGAAGACCTGCCCCGCCTCGCGGCCTCCATCCGGACGCTGGACACGGCAGCACGCCTCCGCCGCACGGCGGCGGTGCTCGCCGGCGCCGGTTTCTGACCGCCTATCGGCGGACCGTCTCCATGGCCTCGTTCAGCCGGGTGCGCAGAGCCTCGAACCGGCGGCGATGGACGATCGTGGGGGCATCCAGCGTCCCCTGCCGGACGTCGTCGCCGGTGAACTCGCCGTACAGGCGGCCGAGACGGGCCAGCGTGGACGGATTCCGGAAGCCACCGCCGGGCCGGAGCTGGCGCAGGGCTTCACGGGCGGCGTCGGAGAGACTCTCCGGATCTCCGGCAGCCGTGGCCGCCCGGCACGATTCGCGAATTGCGCCGTGAATCTCCGCCAGGAAGGCGGCGCGCTGGCCGTACGCGGCCTCGCTCACCGTGACCGACGGGTCGAGCCGGACTTCGAGCGGAACCGGCGGGGTGTCCCCGGCGCCGGTCAGGCGGACCTCGTAGGTTCCGGCCGGGACCCGGGGTGGAGGTGAGCCGCAGGCGCCCCGCGCGTCCTCCGGCGCGGCGCCCGCCCGGAGGTCCCAGACGATCCGCTGGAAACCGGACCGCGCCTCGACCGCGGGACGCGCGACGACTTCGCCCGAGGAATCCCGGATCTCGAGCGTCCGCTCCGCCGGACCGTCGCCACCGGGGAGGAACACGGTGAGCAGCGCGCCGGCCGGAGGGTTCTCCCCCGCGTAGCGCGCCTGCCCCTCGTAGCTTTCGTGCTTCCAGGGCAGGAAGACGGACGCCGGGCGGGGCTCGAAGAGTTCGGCCGTGGTGGTTTCCGGATCGTGCCGGGCGAGGGGGGAGCTGTCGTCCAGGATGTAGATGGAGCGCCCGTGGGTGCCGAACACGAGGTCCCGCTCGCGCGGATGGATCTCGATGTCGTCCACCGGGACGTGGGGAAGTCCTCCGCCCACCCGTACCCAGGAACCGCCCCGGTCGAAAGACACGAACGCGCCGACCTCGGTGCCGGCCACCAGCAGGTTCCCGCCCTGGGGATGCTCGACGACGTCGTTGACCCATCCCCGCGGCAGCCCCGCGCCGATCGGGGCGAAACTGGCGCCCCGGTCCTCGGACACGAAGATGTACGGGTCGAAGTCGCCGAGGTGGTGGCGGTCCACGGCCACGTAGACGCGGTCTTCCTCGTGGGCGGACGGGGTGACGCGGCTGATCGTGGCGCGGAGCGCCTCGAGCGGCAGGTTGGCCTCCAGGAACTCCCAGGTGTCGCCGTCGTCGTCGGAGCGGGCCACCCGCCCGTCGTCGGAGCCGACGTAGATCAGGCCGGGAACCAGCGGCGATTCCGCGAGCGTGGTGAGGGTGCCCCAGTCGCTCACCCCGTCGTGCATGGAGAGCATCCCCTCGGCGGGGAGCACTCCCAGGATGGGGAGTTCGCTGCGGTCCTCGCGCAGCGTCAGGTCCTCGGTAGCGCGCCAGTCGCTGCCGAGATCGTCGGACAGGAACAGCCGGTTGCCGCCGAAGTAGAGGCGCCCGGGCGTGTGAGGAGAGGAGGCCACCGGTGAGAGCCAATGGAAGCGGTAGCGGTCCTCGTCCTCGTCGGGGAAGGGCCGGACGGTGGTCCGGTTCCCCGTGGCGGTGTCGATCCGCACGGGATTGCCGTTCTGCGAGGACGCTAGGGCGATCCCGCGCTCCCGGGGAATCGCTTCCTGATCCATGCCGTCGCCGAAGTTGGTCTGCCTCCAGTCGCTGTTCAGGATCCCCGCCTGATTGCGGGTGGCGGAGGGGCCTACCCACGAGTGGGTGTCCTGCGCCCCGCCGTAGATGTTGTAGGGCGTCTCCATGTCCAGCGAGATCGCGTAGAACTGGGTGAGCGGAATGTTGTTGATCTTCCTCCAGGTCACGGCCCGGTCCCAGGATTCATAGATTCCGCCGTCGTTGCCCAGGAGCAGGTGCTCGGGGGCCTCCGGGTCGATCCAGAGCGCGTGGTGGTCGCCGTGGACGCCGATGTCGTAGGTCGGGGTCATGTCCCGGTTGGTCGAGAAGGTTCGCCCTTCGTCTTCGGACATGTGGAACTGCGAGCCCAGCACGTAGACCCGCCGGATATCCGTGGGGTCCACCTCGACGTGGGAGTAATACATGGGGCGCGGGTTGAGGTCCGAGATCCGCTCCCAGGAGGCGCCGCGGTCGCGGGAGCGATAGAGACCCGAGGCCGTCCGGTGCTCGACGAGCGCGAAGACGCTCAGCGGATCCGAGCCGGCGATCTCCAGACCGATCCGGCCGAGCGGACCCTCGGGAAGCCCTTCCTCGAGGCGCTCCCAGGTGTCCCCGCCGTCGGTCGTCCGGAAGATGCCGCCCTCGGGACCGCCGCCATTGAAGCCCCACGGAGTCCGGCGGCGGGTGTAGGCGCCGGCGTAGAGGATGGCCGGATTGCGGGGGTCCATCTCGAGGTCCACCACCCCGGAGTCGGCGGAGATGTCGAGTACGTGCTCCCAGGTCATGCCGCCATCGTCGGTCCGGAAAACGCCGCGCTGGCCGCCGGAACGCCAGAGCGGCCCCACCGCGGCCACGAAGGCGCGCCGCGGCCGGTCGGGATCGGCCACGATGCGCCCGATGTGCTCGCTCTCCTCGAGGCCGGCGTGGCGGAAGGTGTCCCCGCCGTCGAAGGACACGTACACCCCGTCGCCGAAGGAGGAACTCTGCCGGTTCGCCGGCTCGCCGGTACCCACCCAGACAGTCGCCGGATCGGACGGAGAGAGCGCGATCGCGCCGATGGAGGTGGTCGTGAAGTGGTCGAAGATGGAGTCCCAGGTGGCGCCGTTGTTCCGGGTCCGGAACAGGCCTCCCGAGGCGGTGGCCGCGTAGAACTCCCAGGGCCGCCCGGGCACGACCGCGAGATCCGAGACCCGCCCGGCCATCACCGCGGGCCCGATGGAGCGGAGCGGCAGGTCGTCCATGACGGGAGTGGTTTCCCCGGCGTTTTGGGCGGCAGCCGGCACTGCCACGGACAGCGCGAGGGCCAGTACAAGAAAGGCACGGTGATTCATGGGGATTCTCCGGACGGATGGAGCCGGGTAGCGTATGGGAAGGACCAGGAGCGCCGATCGCCAGGAGCGCCGGCGTTCACGCCGGCATCGCCCGCACAGCGGGCGAGACTCCCAACACCATGCCGCGACATGGCGCGCCGCACCACGGGAACGGCGCCACCCCGCCCCCGTTCTGATCCAGTCCATCGGCGCGCTTGGTTGGGGGAGCTTGCTGTGAATAAGCAGTCCGGCGGGTCGGTCAAGCGCCGTGATGGCGCCGCCGGCTTGGAACGCCGGTCTCCGACCGGCACGCGCGGTGCTCCG
>JAJEIY010000042.1 GCA_022828085.1 Acidobacteriota bacterium
CCCATTCGAGGACCTCGGGGGCCTGGTCGTCCTCGAGCCAGCGATAGGGGTCCTCGACGGTGACGCCGTGGAGTTCTTCGGAGACGTCGTCCTTGCGGGTTTCCGGATAGTCGTAAGCGGGCCCGCATGCGAGGGCAGGGAGCAGGAAGACCGCCGGCAGGGCCCGGTGGCCCGCCCGGAAACAGGTCCTGAGGTGATGGCGTGCGGAATCGATCATGGCGCTCTCCCGTTTTCCCGGCGGGCAAGCCTAACCGGCGGAGCGGGGTGCGGTAGAGCGTGAACCGCGCTCGTCGTGTCTCCGTCCCCCTCAGGCCGCCGCCACAGGACGCTCGTCTCAGCTCCGAGGGGATTCCAGTAGGTTATGGGCTAGACTAGTCCAAGTGACCAGCGACGAACCCAAACGGGGTAAGGCACCCCATTCCTATGACTTCACCGCTCTGGAAGAGGTCTGGACCGTCGCCGAAGCGAAGTCGCGATTGTCCGAGGTACTGCGGCGAGCCAGCGAGGAGGGGCCGCAACAGATCGGCCTGCAGCGGCCCCATGTTGTGGTGCCGCTCGATCAGTGGCGCGCCCGCACCGAGCCGGAGCCCAATTTCGGCGCATGGCTGGTCGAGAACGCCCCTCGCGGTTGCGAGATCGAGTTGCCGAGCCGCGACGACGCCGACCGGGAGATTCCCTTCGCGGATCTGGAGTTCGATGAATGACGCCGCTGTCCACGGTGCGGGTCCTGTTGGACACCAACGTCGTGTCCGAACTGTTCCGGCCGGTCCCTCATCCCGGGGTCATCGCCTTTCTCCGCGAGGCGCGGCGTGCCCTGTTGCCGGTCGTCGTCCTGCATGAAGTCGACTATGGGGTGCTCCGGTTGCCGCCCGGCCGAAAGCGCGACGAACTGGCCGGATTCGTAGGGGAGATCACCGCCTCGTTTCAGGGCCGAATCCTGGATCTGGACCCGGTGCGGGCCAGGGAGGCTGCGCGCATTCGCGCGGAGGCCGAGCGCGAGGGACGGATCCTCCGGCTCGCCGACGCCCTGATCGCGGGCACCGCTCGCGCCGAGTCGCTTCCCCTCGCCACCAGGAACGTCCGCGACTTCGCCGGACTCGGCATCGAAGTCTGGAATCCCTGGGAGGCCCCTCCGCGCGTCTCCTGAACCGCCGTTGGACTCGCGGCGGGGTTGTTGCGCCGATTGGGTATGGCCTACCGCGTTTATGCGGTAGGCCATGACCATTTGACGCACTACGACGCGACCCCTCGATCGGAGCGGTCCGGCGCAGCCCCCAGATTCATGGGGCGTCCCGCCATGAACACGGGTTTCGCGCTCCCGCGCGATGCCGACCAGAGGTCGGCGGTCCAAGCCGGCGCTGCCTTTGAGGCAGCCGGCGGCTCGCGCGCCGAGGGGCGCTATCGCGACGGTGGCGTGTCGTCCACCCAGAAGCGGTCGGGGGCCGGGCGCTCCACGGGCCACAACTGGGCCATGGTGTTCGCGTCGAAGAGTTCGCCATTGATCATCACGAAGCGGACCGAGTTCGTGTTCCGGATGTCCGCGAGGGGATCGGCGTCGAGGATCTGGATATCCGCCAGCTTCCCGGCCTCGAGCGTCCCGAGGTCCTCGGGGAATCCGATCGCCTCCGCCCCGAAGAAGGTGGCGGCGATCAGGGTCTCGTGCTCGGTGAGCCCGCCCGACTGCATGGCCCAGATCTCCCAGTGGGCGCCGAGGCCCTGGAGCTGGCCGTGGCTTCCCAGCGCGCAGCGCCCTCCGGCGCGCATCACCTTCGTGCAGCCCTCGGAGATCCCTTCGTGGACGTATTCCTCGGGGAGGAACCACTGGCCGCGCCGGCGCACCATGTTGTCGAGGATGGCGGCCGGAATGAAGCGGGCCAGCTTCTCGTCTCCCACCACGTCGGTGTTCTGGAAGTAGTAGTTCTCGCTCCAGGGCCCGCCGTAGGCGACCAGGATCGTCGGCGTGTAGTAGGTGTCGGTCCGCGCCACGTACTGCGCCACGTCGTCGTAGATCGGGACGATCGGCAGGCTGTGCTCGTGGCCGGAGAACCCGTCCGCCATCTGGGTCAGGTTGAGCTTGAGATCGAGGGCGCCCTCGGTGGTCGGGATGAGCTTGTGCTTCATGGAGGCCATCGCGACCCACTGCCGGACGATGCGGTCCCCGACGATGTACTGCTTGATGGTGACCGCGTCGTAGGCCTCGGCGTAACGCTTCAGGAAGTCGTCGGCGGCCTCCGCGTCGTACACCCCGGAGCGGGAGAAGATCCCGGGGCCGGTGGCGTAGATCCGCGGGGCCAGGATCCGCCCGATCTCCTGGAGGTCCCGGTAGGCGAAGACGTCCGCGGTGGAGGTCTGCGGATCGCGCGTCGTCGTGACCCCGTAGGCCAGGTTCGCGAGGTGCTGGAACACCTGGCGCTGGTGGACGCCGCGCGGCGCCCACATGTGGGCGTGGGCGTCCACGTAGCCCGGCATCACCGTCCTCCCGGAGACGTCGAAGACCCGGGCGCCCTCGGGGGCATCGAGGTCCGCGCCGACGGCGGCGATCCGGTTGTCCTCGACGAGCACGTCGCCGCCGCGGATGATCTCCTCGCCGTTCATGGTGAGCACCTGCGCCGCGTCCTTCAGCAGGATTTGGCCGCTCGGGCGCGCCCGCGGCTCGGTCACCACCGCGTCGAAGGTGTCCGGCGCGAGGTCGTCCTCGCCGCCGATGGCGGCTGCGGCCTGCCGGTAGATGCGGTTCCCGAGCGACCAGACCACCGCGTCGCCGGAGGCCGACCAGGCCAGGTGGTCCCCGCCCTCGGGGGCCACTTCCCGCACCGGCACCGGGGTCTCCCCGCCCCCGACCTTGATCTCGAGGGTGTTCTTCCCGAAGCTCGGGACCTCGACCAGGTAGTGGCGGTTCTGGAGTTCGAAGAAGGCGCGGTCGCCCGCCGGCGAGAGCATGATCTGGCTCGCGGGAGGCGGGTTCGCCCCGGCGCCGCGGCCGTTGACCTTGAGGTGCGTCCTCCGGTCGCTGCCGTCGAGCTGCAGCGAGTAGAGCCCTGCACTCGACCCGGTCAGATAGACCCGGTCCGGGTCGTTCGTGAAGTGCGGGAAGCGGCCGCCCTCGGCCGGACCGATCACGGTCAGGTCGCCGCCCGTCGCCGGCACGAGCAACAGTTCGCTGAGTTCCGCGGGCCGCATGCCCCCGATTTCGTCCTCATCGGCGTAGAGATCGGTCTTCCCCGAGCCTTCGCGGAGGAAGGAGTAGAGATGCTCCTTGACCGGCGCCCGGCGGATCACGATGGCGTCGCCGGCGGGGTGCCAGGCGGGTTCGGCGTAGAACGCCGGGTCGGTGGTCAGCGCCGTGCCCGAGCCGCCGGTTGCCGCCACCGTCTTGAGGTGCCCGCCGGTGCTCGACCAGGTGACGTAGGCGATCGCGTTCCCGTCCGGCGACCAGGCGGGCATGAACTCGTCCTCGTCGGAATCGGTCAGCCGGGCCGGCGTTCCGCCCGGCAGGTCCATTCGGTAAAGGCGGCTGAACGCCGAGAAGACCACCGCGCTCCCGTCCGGCGCGACGCGCGGCCAGCGGATGATCCGGGCGGTGACCGCCGGCCCGTCGTCCACGCGGCGGGGGAAGTACAGGCGGGGCGCCACCTCGGCCTCCACCTGCGCCTCGAACGGAATGGCGGTCATGGCGCCGGTCTCGAAGTCGATTCGCCGGAAACCGCCGTCCACGGTGGCGATCAGCGCCGAGCCGTCCGGGGTGAAGGCGTAGCCGGGCATCGTGTCGCGGCTGGCCCGGGATTCCTGGTCGTCGCGGGTGACCCCGTTCGCCAGCCAGCGCTCCTCGCCGGTCTCCAGATCGCGCACCCGGAGCGCCGTCCGGGTGCGGTGGCGGGTGGCGTACACCAGGTGCCGGCCGTCCGGGTGCAGCAGCGGGCGCATCGCGCTTCCCGGGGCGCTGGTGATCGTCGTCTCCTCGCCGGTCTCCCGGTCGAAGCGGACCACCTGCCAGATGGGGAACTGCGCGTTGTAGTTGAAGGTCCCCCGCCGCTCGGAGAGATAGACGTGGCGGCCGTCCGCCGAGGCGACGGCGCCGAGACGGTTCGGCGGCTGCGAGCCGGGAACGCCGGGGGTCGGCTCGGGAGGTTTGTCGCCCAGCCGGACCCCGGTCCCCCCGTCGCGGTGGATCAGGAAGACGGCGGCGGTCCGCTCGGGCGGACGCGACTTGGACACGAGGAGGTAGTTCCCATCCGCGGTCCAGCTCGGCGAGACCATGAGCTGCGGCCGGTCCCGGGTGGGGCCGTCCCTGGTGACGGCCCGCGGTTCGCTGCCGTCGGCGTTCGCGATCCAGAGGTTCTCGACCCCGTTCCGGTCGCTCACGAACGCGATCTCGCTCCCGTCGGGGGAGAAGACCGGCTGGCTCTCGAACGAAATGCCTCCCATGATCCGGGTCGCCGCGCCCCCCGTGATCGGCAGCGTGTAGAGGTCGCCGAGCAGCTCGAAGACGATCGTCTGTCCGTCCGGCGAGACGTCGAGGGACATCCAGGTGCCTTCGGTGACGGTGAAGGACAGGGTGTCGGTGGCGGCCAGCGGCAGGCCCTCGTCCTTCTCCTCGGCGTCCGCATCGTCCTGCAGGGCGGCGCCGGCCGGCGCCAGCGGAAGGAGGCCCGCAAGGACAAACAGCAAGGACAACAGGCGAAATCGCACGGGCACTACCTCCGACGGCTTTCGAGCCCGCCGATTCTATTTGTGGTGGCGAAACGGCTTGCCGTGGGGGTCACCTTCGCTGTCGTGGGGTCCGCGCCGAGGCGGGTGTCACCTTTGCCTGGTGGGGTTGGGAGGTGGGGGGGGGGTAGCACCGCGCGTGCCGGTCAGAGACCGGCGTTCCAGGCCGGCGGCGCCATCACGGCTGCCGGCCGGCGCGCGGGTGTCGGGCCCGCCGCCGCATCGTTCCGGTCAACCCTCGACGGGCTCGTCCCCCATGCCGCAGGCGAGTCCGTCCTCGTTCGTATCGAGGTGCTCGTTGGCCCGATAGACGCGTCCCTCGGAGCGGGTGACGCCGGAAACCTTGCCTGCGGAGATGGCGCCGGTCGTGTCGCCTCCATAGCCTCCCGCTCCCGCGCCTCCGGGCATGCCGGCGCGATCACCCATCGTGGCGTAACGCGAACGCACACCGTAGGGCCAGTACTCGAGCAGCGAGGCGCAGTCGGGAAAGACCTGCTCCGCCGGGTCGTCCGGGTCGAGCCTGCCGGAGCACCCGGCCACCGGAACGAGTGTCAGCAGCGCAAGTGCGATGGTCTTCACGGCGCTCTCCCTCAGGCCGTGGTCACCGCGCCGCGGCTCGCGGAGGAGACCGTGCGGGCGTACTTGGCGAGCGCGCCGACCCGGAACTCGGACTCCGGCAGGGTCGCCGCGCGCGATTCGGCGTCCGCCATTTCCACGTCCAGCCTCCGTGAGTCCAGGTCGATGGTGATCCGGTCGCCGTCGCGGACGAGGCCGATCGGGCCTCCCGCCGCTGCCTCGGGGGCCACGTGGCAGATCATGAAGCCGTAGGTGGCGCCGCTGAAGCGGCCGTCGGTGATGAGCGCGACGCTGTCTCCCAGTCCGCGCCCGATGATCGCGGCGGTGACGCCGAGCATCTCGCGCATGCCGGGTCCTCCCTGCGGACCCTCGTAGCGGATCACCACGACGTCCCCGGGTTGGATGCGGCCTTCCTGGACCGCGGCAAAGGCGGCCTCTTCCGAGTCGAAGACCCGCGCCGGACCCTCGTGCCGCGTCTTGCTGTGCCCGGCCAGCTTCAGGACGCAGCCTTCGGGAGCGAGGCTGCCGGTGAGAACGGCGAGGCCTCCCCGGGCCTTGACCGGCCGGGCCGCCGGCCGGATCACCTCCTGGCCGGGCGCTTCCGCGGCCTCCTCCGCGAGTTCGAACAGGGTGCTGCCCGAGACCGTCGGGGTGTCGGTGAGCAGCCCGCGTTCACGGAGGCGTGACGCCAGCAGGCGCATTCCCCCCGCGGCCTCCATGTCGGGTGCGGTGAATCGGCCCCCGGGCTTGAGGTCCGTGAGGACCGGCGTCCCGGCCCCGATCTCGTCCAGGTCCTCGAGGGTCAGTTCGCTCCCCGCCTCGTGGGCGATCGCGAGCAGGTGGAGCACCGCGTTCGTCGAGCCGGCGGTCGCGGAGACAGAGGCGTAGGCGTTGCGGAGCGCCTCCCGGGAAAGGAAGTCCCGAGCGGTCCTGCCTTCCCGCAGCAGCTCCATCACCCGCTCGCCCGCCTGCCGCGCCGCGGCGGGCTTCCGCGGGTCCATCGCGGGGACCTCGTTGCCCACCATGGGCGAGATCCCGAGAAAAGCGGTGGCCACCGACATGGTGTTGGCCGTGAACTGCCCGCCGCAGGCGCCCGCGCCGGGACAGGCGGCGTCCTCGATCTCCCGGAGTTCTTCGTCGGTGATGTTCCCGGCGGCGTGGGCGCCCACCGCCTCGTAGACCTCCTGCAGCGTGATCGCCTCGCCCCGATAGCTTCCCGCCGCGATGGAGCCGCCGTAGAGCATGAGCGAGGGCAGGTCCAATCGGGCCAGCGCCATGACGGTCCCGGGGATGGTCTTGTCGCATCCCGAGATCGCCACGACTCCGTCGAGCAGGTGGCCCCGCGCCACGAGTTCGATGGAGTCCGCCACCACCTCGCGGGAGACGAGCGAGGCCCGCATCCCCGAGGTCCCCATCGCGATCCCGTCGGTCACCACGATGGTGTTGAACTCGAGCGGGGTCCCGCCCGCCTCCCGCACTCCGATCTTCACCTGCTCCGACAGCGCGCGCAGGTGCCAGTTGCAGGGGGTGATCTCGGTCCAGGTGTTCGCGATCCCGATGAGCGGCCGAGAGATCGCCTCGTCCGTCAGGCCGATCGCCTTCCACATGGCGCGGGCGCCGGCGCGGGCCGGACCGCTCTTGACTTCGTCGCTTCGCATGGGGTCCTCCTCGGGGCGGGCGCCGCCGGTGCGCGGGGCGCCGGAGGGCCGCTACTCTGTCATGAACCCGGTCCGATGACGCGTAAAGAGCCTGTCCGTTTCCTCGTCTTCGGCGCGGGAGCGATCGGCAGCGTCTTCGCCGCCCGTCTTGCCGCGCGCCATCCGGTGGCCGTCGTGGCCCGCGGCGAGCGGCTCGGCCAGATCGTGCGTGACGGTATCCGCGTGGAGGGAGCGACCGACGCGGTCATCCGTCCGCCCGCCGCGCCCCTGGCCCGGGAGTTCGCCGACTTTCGGCCCGACTACGTGCTGGTCACCGTCAAGGCGCACTCGACCCGCGCTGCGGCGCCCCTGCTCGAACCGCTCGGCCGCCGGCCGGTGCGCGTCTCGCTGCAGAACGGGCTCGGGAACGAAGAGGCGCTCGCGGCAGGTGGTTTTCCGGTGATCGGCGCCGTGTCCAACAACGGGGCGACCCTGCTCGATTCCGGACGCGTGTTCCATGCCGGGCTCGGCGAAGTCATTCTCAGCGGGTTCCAGTACGCGTCCGGCGATCGGGTGGAGGGTCTCGCCCGCTGCCTGTCCGACGCCGGTTTTCCGGTGCAGTGCGTTCCCGACATCGGGAAGCCGCTGTGGGACAAGACCATCCTGAATGCCGCGGTCAATCCGGTTACCGCGCTGCTCGGCATCCGCACCGGACGGTTGCTCCGGGATCCCGGCACCGAACGCCTGGTCCGAATGCTGGTCCGGGAAGCGGTTGCCGTCGCCGGCGCCGAGGGCGTCGCTACCTCGGAAGCCGAGGTCTGGGAGATGATCCGGAGAATCGTGGCGCGAACCGCCGGAAACAAGACGAGCATGCTTCAGGATCTGGAGCGCGGAGTTCCGACGGAGGTGGAGGCGATGAACGGGGTCGTCGTCGCCAAAGGCGCGAAGCGGGGGATCGACACCCCCTGGAACCGGCTCATGCTCCGGCTGATCCGGAGTCGTGAACGCGGCGGCTAGCCGCCGGTGGTGTCGTCCCGATCGCGCGGCCAGCGCCACGCCACGCGTCCGAGGATACGGTCGTCTCCCGACAGGGGACGGACGGGGTGGTTCGGATTGTCCGCACCCACGATCCAGCGATCCCGGTGGGAAAGACGCCGGACCACCGGACCGGCATCGGTGGCGAGGGCGAAGAGGGCCTGATCGACGGGCCCGGTGTGTCCCGGGTCGAAAGCGACGACATCTCCCTCCCGAACCGTGACGTCCATGAAGTCGTCAGCGGCGCGCATGCAGACCAGGCGGTCCGGCTGCGCCCAGGGCGGCAGCGCCTCCCGCGCCACTCCCACCGCCAGCTCCGGCGATTCACGGAACCCGGGCTCCCCACGGGGATCGCCGACGCGGACTCCAGAGGCGAAGGGGATCATCACCAGGCGATCCTCGGCCGGCCCGGTCTCCGTGGTCCCGGCGGCCGCGGCGCCCGGCGGAGGCTCCCAACCCGCGGCCACCTGCAGCAGCGACTGGGCCGCCGTCGCCACCCGATCGGCCATTTCCTTCACGATGGCGACTCCATCGCGCAGCGGCGTCGCGATGGCCCCGCCGTAGCTCTCCGGAAACACCGCTGGCGCCGACACGCGCTCCAGTGCCGGGACGGTAGCCGCCGCGCTCTCCCGGTAGGGCGGCCCCGATGCCAGGTCGCCCGTTCCGGGTCCGATCAGCAGCCGCACCCCGAGCACCTCCGTCATGGACTCGATGGTCGTGACGCGGACGGCCCGTCCGTCGAGCAGGCTCCGGATCTGACCCACCGGGATCCCCGTTCGCGCGGCGAGGGGCCGAAGTCCCTCCGCTTCCACCAACTCGCGAAATGCGTTCCTTAATCTCTCTATTCCGTTGAGTGTCACGTCCGTCACATTACACCAAGTGGAGGATGCGTCCGGCCAGCGGGTCCACTTGCCGCGGTTGTGCCCTCTGTGGCATGCTTGCGTGCCATGGATGACACGGCACGACAGCTCGTAAAGCTCTGCGGCCTCTTCGCCGAACACACGGGCCGGAGCGTGTCCACCGTTTCGCGATACGCGACCGGGAGCGGGGAAACCGTCGCCCGGCTTTGCCGCGGCAAGACGATCACGACCCGCCGGGCAGAGCGTGCGTTTCGTTTCCTCTCGGAGAACTGGCCGGACCCGGCGGAGTGGCCTGCCGGGATTCCGCGCCCGGCCCCGAGCGAGACGGCGGAATCCGGAGTCGACGCCCGGACGGCCTAGTCTTCGAGACGCTCGATCCGTACGGCGGATCGGTCTTTCGCCTTTCCGGACGGCGAACCCCGGCGGGAGCCGCTACGGCGTTCCCCGTTCGACCGGACGGCCCGGGTCAGCGCACCACTCGGACCAGGATCCCGAGTACACCGCCACGTCCTCGATGCCGGCGAGCTCCAGCGCCAGCGCGTCGTGCGCGGCGCTCAGGCCGGAGCCGCAGTAGCACACGATGCGGCGTCCCGCCCGGTCCCCGGTGAGAGCGCCGAGAATCTCGCGCAGGTCTTCCGGCGATCGGAAGCGGCCGCCCGGGCCGAGGTTGGCCTTCCAGAGATGGTTGCGGGCCCCCGGGATCCGTCCCGCGACCGGGTCGATGGGTTCGTGCTCGCCGCGCCAGCGGATCGGTTCCCTGGCGTCCACGAGCAGGTGCGCGCCGCCGGCGAGACCGGCCTCGACCTCGGCTACCCCGAGCGCCATCCCCGCCTGCGGCTTCGCGATGAAATGCCGGGGCGTCCGCGTCTCCTCCCCCGGGACCAGGGACCCTCCGGCCTGCTTCCAGGCGTCCATTCCGCCGTCCAGCACGGCGACCTGGCCGTGTCCGAGATAGCGGAGCATCCACCAGAGCCGGGCCGCGAACAGTCCCGAGACGTGGTCGTAGGCGACGACCACGCTGTCCGGCCCGATGCCGAGGCGCCCGAACACCTCCGCCATCCGCTCCACCGTGGGGAGCGGGTGACGCCCGTTGGTCCCGGTCTTCGGCGCGGAGAGGTCGCGGTCGGTATCGGCGAACACCGCTCCCGGCAGGTGCCCGTCGAGATAACGGGCGCGCCCCCAGGCCGGGTCCTTGAGGTCGGAACGGACATCCACGAGGACGAGTCCGGAGTCCGGGGCCGCGAGCCGCTCGCGGAGCCACGTGGCCGAAACGATGGATCGCGCGACGCCGTTCATCCGAAAAAGCCTAGCCGTGACCGTCCGGGACGGGTGCGGAGGATCCGCCGCGCGGCCCGGCGGCCCCCCGTCAGCGGTCCGATTCCGCCCGATAGGTGGGCGCTCCGCCCAGCCAGGTGGAATCGACCCGCAGATCCAGGATCGAGGGGTCGGGCGGGTCCGGTATCGCGCCGCTCAGCACGACGAAATCGGCCCATTTCCCCACCTCGATCGAGCCGATTGCGCCGTCCCAGCCGGCGGCGGCGGCGGGCGCCAGCGTGTAGGCGGTCAGGGCTTCCCGCCAGGAGACCCGCTGCCCCGGGTACCACCCGCCCGGCGGTCCGCCGGCGGGCTTTTGCCGCACCGTTGCGGCGTAGAGCTGGCGTAGCGGGTCGAGCGGCGCCGTGGCCCAGTCGCTCCCGAACACCAGGGTCGCACCCGCGTCGCGCACCGCCCCCCAGGCGAAAGACCAGGCCGCCCGGGCCTCTCCCAGGCGGTCGGTGTTGTAGACGTCGATCCCGGTGATGCAGTGGTGCGGATTGAAGGAGGCGAGCACTCCGAGTTCCTCGAATCGCGGGGCGTCTTCCGGATCCAGCACTTCGACGTGTTCGATGCGGTCGGCGAGCTGCGGACGCGGTCCCCGGCCGGCGGCGTGCTCTAAGGCGTCGAGGGACGCGCGCACCGCGCGGTCGCCGATCGCGTGGATCGCCACCGGGAAGCCTGCCTCGTGGATCCGGACCGCCGCGCTCGCGAGATCGTCCAATTCGGTCACCATGAACCCGGATTCGTCCGGGGCGTCGGCGTACGGAGCGAGCAGGGCCGCCGTCCTGGCCGACAGCACCCCGTCCGCCACCAGCTTCGCGTAACCGACTTCGAACGTCGGCCCCCGCTCCGCGGTCACGGTGGCCAACGCGCCTCGCGCGTCATCGCGCGCCGCGGACAGCTCGTCCACCCGGTCCTCGGCTCCGAACGCGCCGTACCAGACCCGGAGCGGCAACTCGCCGGCGGCGGCGAACCCGACGTAGGCCGGAATCCGTTCCAGTCCCGCCATGGTGTGGACACCGGTGAGGCCGAGCCTGGCGGCGGCCCGGAAGGTCTGGCGCATGATCTCGCGCTCCTCGTCGCCGCTGAGCGGCGGGACATGCTCTTCGACGAGCCCGCCGGCGGTCTCCAGGAGGATTCCGGTCGGATCGCCCGACGCGTAGCGGAGGATGCGGCCACCCGGAGGATCCGGGGTGGCGCCGTCCACGCCGGCGATCTCGAGCGCGAGGCTGTTGGCCCAGGTGGTGTGTCCGTCGATGTCGGACAGCACAACGGGATTCTCGGGGGTTACGGGATCGAGCTCCTCGAGGGAGGGGAACTCGCCGCCGGACAGGGTGTGGTCCCAGCGCCCGCCCACGATCCAGGCTCCCGGACCCAGCTCGGCCGCGCGGGCCGCGATCCGGCGCGTCCATTCGTCCCGGTCCGCGATTCCGGTCAGGTCCACCCCGCGGATGAGGGAGAGCCCGGATTCCAGGTGTACGTGTCCGTCGATGAGGCCCGGGATGACCGCTCGCCCGTCGAGTTCGACCACGTCCGTGGCTTCGCCGACCCAGCGTTCCACCTCGCGCGCGCCTCCCACGAAGACGAACCGGCCATCCCGCACCGCGAGAGCCTCCGCGATCGGGTTCCGGGCGTCCACGGTGTGGATCACGCCCCCGCGCACGACGAGGTCCGCGGGTTCTCGTTCGGGTGGACCGGTACAGGCGGCGGCGACGGCGGCCACCACGGCGGGGAGCACCGCGCGACCGGGAAGGGAACTCGTCATGGCCCTATTCTGGATGCCGCTCGGGCGCCACGGCGCCCGAACTGGCGGGATCAGCGGAATTCGCGCGCGGCGAGGGAGCCGCGCAGTTCGTGAGAATTGGCAATGACTTCTCCGAGTTCGGTCATCGCGTTCTCGACCGCCATCTCGACGGCGAGCCCCACCGCTTCCGCTCCGCCCTTGCACGTCATCCCGCTGGCGTCATGGACTCCGCTGCCGTAGACGATCTCCCGGAGCAGCAGCCCGTCGCTCGTAAAGGCCGAAACGGCAAGGGTCAACTCGGCGCTCCCCCTGAAGTCCCGAAACGGGTCCCCGGCAACTCCAGCGTCGAAGGTGTCGGTGCGGACGACGATCACCGCGTCGAAGCCCCTGGCTTCCATCGTTTCGCGGTCGAAGGGGGTCGCGGTGCGGTGTACCTCATCCATCACGCGCTCGAGAGTTCCGATGACCGACAGTTCGAGCGCTTCCCCGGCGTCCACGGGATACCTCGAGTCCTGGCACCACCCGTAGCCACCCGCCTCGGCGGGACCGAGATGCACTTCGCGCCGGAGCCCTTCCGCGTCCACGAAAACGGCGGCCGCCGCCGGCAGCGGCGCTTCGAAGACGAGGACATCGTACGAAGGCGCCGGGCGCACCACGGTCGAGTGGGAGCAGGCGAGGAGGAGACTCAACACAAACGCAGCGATCCCCGCCCGCAGGCGGTTGGCCGCTACGGCTCCGAGCCTCTGCGAACGGGCCTCTTCTGGTCGCGACAACAGGCCACCCCGTGACCTGCCGGAGTGTATGACGCGGCCGCGGCTCCCGCCGTGGCCGCCGGCGCCGGATCAGCCGGAGCGGTCGAGCGATTCGCGCAATGCGGGGGAGTTGGCGATGAGTTCCCCGAGTTCGGTCATGGCGTCTTCGATGGCGGCTTCGACCGTCTGGCCGAGAACTTCGGCGCCCGTATCGCAGAAGGCGCCGCTCCGGTGCCGGGTCCCGTTGCCGAGGATCATCTCCCGCAGTTTCAGGCCGTCACGCGTGAACGCCGACACCGAGAGGGTCAGTTCGACGCCCGCCTGGAACGTCGACAGAGCGCCGCTCGCGAGCCCGGCGTGGAACGTGTCCACCCGGACCACGATGACGGAATCGAGTCCGCGAGCCCGCATCGTTTCGCCGTCCGGTGGAGTGGAGACCCGCTCCACCTGGCGCACCAGCCGCTCCACGGTGCCCAGTACCGACGCCTCGAGGGCTTCGCGGGCGTCCACCGGGTATCGCGAGCCGATGCAGTGCTCCCCGTCCCCCGACGGATGGGGCACCACGTGGACCTCCCGAAGCAGTTGATCGGCGTCCACGAAGACCGCTGCCGATGCCGGCAGCGGCGCTTCGAACGCGAAGGCATGGTGGGAGGGCGCCGGCCGCACCGCGACCGCGGGCGAGCACGCCGCCGCCGCCAGGCACCAGGCGACGAGCGCCGCGGGAAGCGCGCCGTTCCCGCCCTTGTCCGCCGCGCGGCCGGTCACGGCGCGGTACGGGTCGTGGGACGAAGCGCGACGGCTGCCGGACTCCGCGAGCTGCTAGGGGCCCGCATCACCCAGGGACGCGCGCAGCTCCGGCGAGTTCGCGATCAGCTCCCCGAGCTCGGTCATCGCGTTCTCGATGGCGATCTCGACCGCCGCTCCGAGCGCCTCCGAGCCGTTGCCGCAGGTGATGCCGCTCTCGGTCTGGACGGCGTTGCCGAACACCACGTCGCGTAGCTGCAGGCCGTCGCCGGTGAATGCCGAGACCGAGAGCGTGAGTTCGGCGCCCGCCTCGAAGCTCAGGAACGCCCCGCTCGTCAGACCCACATTGAAGGTGTCGGCGCGGACCACGAGCACGGCGTCGAGGCCGCGCGCCTCCATCGCCTGCCGGTCCAGCGGCGCCGCGGTCGGCACGACATCCCGCACGAGCCGCTCCAGGGTGCCGATCACCGACACCTCGAGCGCCTCGCGGGCGTCCACCGGATAGGTGACTTCGTCGCACAGGGAGTCTCCGTCCACCGGGTCGGGCGTCATCCGGACCTGCCGAAAGAGCTGGTCGGCGTCCACGAAGACCGCGGCGGCCGCCGGCAGCGCCGCCTCGAACGCGAACGCCTCGTAGGACGGGGCCGGCCGCACCAGGACGGCCTGTGAGCAGGCCGCGAGGGCGAGCAGCAGACCAGCGCCGGCAACCGCGACCGCGCGCCGGGAAACACCGAGGGTCGTCATCTCACTTCCTCCTGGCCGCGGCGAGCCGCGCGATCCGGTCGCAGAGCGCCGGAAAGTTGATCCCCATCACCGCCGCCGACTGCGGCAGGAGGCTGCGGGTCGTCATCCCCGGCAGCGTGTTGGCCTCCAGCACGAACGGATCGCCGTGTGCGTCCAGGCGAAAGTCCACCCGGGAAAAATCCCTCAGACCGAGCGCCCGGTGGGTCTTGACGGTCAGATCGCGCAGTTCCCGCGCCAGCGACTCCGGGATGTCCGCGGGGAAGATCTCCTCGGCCACGCCCGGGGTGTACTTGGCGTGGTAGTCGAAGAGCCCGGAGCCGGTCACGATCTCGCCCACGCCGAGCGGTTCGAGTCCGGCGCCGTCGGATTCGCCGACAACGCCAACGGTGAATTCGCGACCGGGGAGCATCTCCTCGACCAAAACGCAACGATCGTGCCAGCGGGCCTCGGCGACGGCCGAGCGGACGTCGTCGAAGTCGTGGGCGATCCGGAGCCCCACCGACGAGCCCACCCGGGAAGGCTTGACGACCACCGGTGCGCCAAGCGCCTCGATCTCGCTCCGCCGGTCCTCCGGGGTCTGGAACTCGAGCATCTCGAAGCGCGGGGTGGGAATCCCCGCGCCTTGCAGGACGCGCTTGGCCGAGGCCTTCTCCATGGCCAGGGCGCTCGCCAGCACCCCGCTACCGGTATAGGGAAGGCCTCCGAGTTCGAGGACCGCCTGCAGGAGCCCGCCCTCGCCGTCGAGGCCGTGGAGCACCAGGAAGGCCAGATCGGCCTCGCTGACCGGCTTCAGGCGAAGGAGTCCCGGGACGTCCTCGCGGTCGCGCGCCAGCGCCAGTTCCTGGTCCGCCGGCGGTTTGCGGCCCACCCGGAGCGCGAGGAACTGACCTTCCTGCTCGGGCCCCAGGGCGCCGTGCACGGTGTCCACCGCCGTGACCTCGTGCCCCGCCACCCGCAGGGCGCGAAGCACCTCGCCCGCGCCGGCCAGCGCCACGTCGCGCTCCGGCGTGGAGCCGCCGGTGATCAGCGCGATGCGCAGGCGCCCGTCCGGTCCGCCGCTCACAGCGTCATCGCGAGCCGCACCGGCTCGGGGACCGGCTGTTGCCGGGAGCAGAGACCGGCGGTGAGCAGCACGAGAAAACCCGCCGCCATGGCGGGCAGCGCCGAGGGAACCGGCAGTCCCGGCAGCAGGCTCTCGATCGCGGCCAGCGAACCGAGTCCCGCGGCCATCGAAAGGGTCGCGGCCCGGGCCGTGATCCGCTGCCAGGCGAGCCCGAGCAGCAGCGTGGGTGCGAGGGACGCGGCGAACGCGCCGAATCCGAGCGTCCCGAGCAGCGCGATGAGGCTTCCTTCGGCGAGGTGCCAGGCGGCGATCCCCAGCGCCGCGAGCCCCACGACCAGGGCCCCGAGCCGGGCAGCGGCCAGGCTCGAGAACCGCGCCCGTTGGAATGCCCGCGGCAGGTCCCGGCAGAGGGCGGCCGCTCCCAGGTTCAGGAAGGCGTCGCTCGTGGACATGATGGCGGCGAGCACCGCGGCGGCGACGAGGCCGGCCAGGAGTTCGGGAGTACCCGGCAGGTTGAGGACGGCGAGCGCTGCTTCGTCGGGGTGCGCGGAAGCGTTCCCCGGAGCGCCGCCGAGCAGGAGCATGGCGCCGGTCCCGAGGCCCACCCACACGAGGATGCTGAGTCCCTGGGCGCCGCCGATCACCGCGGGCAGATAGCGGAGCGCCTCCGGGCTCTTCAGCATCAGGAACTTGTGGAGCATATGGGGTTGCCCGAGGGTGCCGATCGAGAAGAGCAGCAGGAAACCGAACCCCATGGCGGGGTCCAGGACCCCCAGCGGTTCAAGGAATCCGCCGGTGTCAAGTCCCCGGGCGTCCGCGCTTGCGGCGATGCCAGCCGGACCTCCGACCTGGGTCATGACCCAGAAAAAGGCCGCAACCGCCGCCACCGCCATCACGATCCCCTGCAGCACGTCGGTGTTCACCGAGGCCACCATGCCGCCGGCGAGCGAGTAGGCAAGCACCACCGCCAGACCGAGCGCGAGACAGGTCATCAGGCTCAGGTCGGGGAAAGCGAAGCGGGCGGCCCGGGCGAGCGCCGCGAGCTGGACTCCCAGGTAGATGATGCTCCCGGCCAGGATGGCGGCCGCCGCCAGGGCGGCCGGCGCCCGGCCTCCGAAGCGGAAGGCGATGGACTCCGGCAGGGTCTGGGCGCCGCTCGCTTCGGCGATCAGCACGAGCCGCCGGCCCACCGTGCGGCAGAGGAGCGCCGCCGTGAACCCGGCGGGAACCACGATGAACAGCGAACCGAAGCCGACCTGGGCGGTCAGCCCCGGCCCGCCGAGGAATACGAAACCGCTGAAGGCGGAGGCGGCGACCGCGAGTCCCGCGCGGAGCGCTCCCAATCGGCGCCCGGCGACGAAGAAGTCAGACGAATCCCGCGTCTTCCGGACCGCGGCGAGCCCGATCGCCAGGGTCAGGAGGAGCAGGAGCGCCGGGATCAAGGACCTTCCCGCGATCGCGCGCGGAGCCGTTCCAGTTCCGCGGGTGTCGGGGGCGCGAACGAGACCGCGAAACCGAGGCTCGTCATGACCAGTGGAATCAGCCAGACGCCGAGCAGGAGTCCCCAGAGCGACCGGGGCAGGCCGAAAAAGCCCGGGCCGTCCGCGACGCCCGCCGCCAGCAGCGCACCGGACACCAGCGACAGCGCGAAACCGACACTCGCGGCGCTGGCGAGACCGCTCCACCGCTTCGGCGCGCTGGACGCGGGGCGGCCCGCGATCCCGACGCTCCACGCCGTGAGGACGGCGCCGCCCACCACCGCGGCGACGAGCAAACCGGAGGAGGCGCCGGCGGTGAGGAGGGCGACGGTGGCGGCTACGACCGTCGCCGGCGCGAGGACCCGGGATGTGCCTCCGATCCCTTTGGCTAGCATTTCGTCCTGCAAGGCAGGTTTTTCATGGTAGCCCGATTCTTCCCCGTCGCCGTTGTCATCGCCGCCTTGGGCGCCAGCTCCTGCGAGGCTCCTCTGGAGCCGCCACCGCCACCCGGCCCCGAGACCGTGGCCGGCTGGACGATGGTGGATCTCAGCCACGGATACGGCGAGAACACGCTCTACTGGCCCACCGACATGAAGGGGTTTCAGCTCGACACGCTCGCGGAGGGAATGACTCCGGCCGGTTTCTTCTACGCCATGAAGGAGTTCGCGACCGCCGAGCACGGCGGGACGCACCTCGACGCGCCGTACCACTTCTACGAGGGCGCCGCTCTCGTGGGAGAGATTCCGCTCCGCCGGCTGATCGCTCCCGGGGCGGTGGTGGACGTGAGCGCGCAGGCGCAGGCGGACGCGGACTACCGGGCGACCGCGGAAGACGTCCGGAACTGGGAGGCGGAACACGGCGCCATCGCGCCGGGCACCGCGGTCCTCTTCCGGACCGGATGGGCTGCCCGTTGGCCGGATGCGCTCGCCTATCTCGGTGACGACGAACCGGGGAGCGCCGCCGATCTGCACTTTCCGGGACTCGCGGAGGATGCGATGCGGCTCCTGGTCGAGCGGGACGTGGGGCTCGTGGGCATCGACACCGCGAGCGTGGACTATGGCCCTTCCACCGACTTCATCGTGCACCAGGTCGGCGGCGCGGCCGGGATTCCCAACCTGGAGAACGTCGGGGATCTCTCTGACGTGCCGGCGACCGGATTCCTGCTGATCGCCCTGCCCATGAAGATCGAGGCCGGCACCGGCGCCCCGGTGCGGATCGTCGCGCTGATTCCGCCAGCCTGATCCGGGATCCGGGAATGCGACCCCTCTTCGACATGGCCGCCTGTACGGGCAGGTAGCCAGGCCGCCCGACTCCCGACGTCGCCATGCCTCTTGGCTCGAGGACGCGGCGCGTGCTCGCGCTCGTCGTCGAAGCGCTGCGCGGTTCCGACCGCGATCTGACGTCCGGCCCGCTCACCCCCGCGGTATTCGTGCTCGCGGTGCCGATGGCGCTCGAAATGGTGGGCGAGTCCATCTTCGCGGTGGTGGACGCGTTCTTCATCGCGCGTCTGGGAGCCGCGTCGCTCGCCTCCGCGGGGATCACGGAGACCGCGCTCGACCTGGTGTACGCGATCGCCATCGGCTTTTCCTTCGCGGTGACCGCGGTGGTGTCGCGCCGCGTCGGGGAAGGGGACCGGCGGGGAGCGGCGCGCGCGGGGGTCCAGGCGATCGGACTCGGGCTCGTGGTGTCGGTCGCGCTCGGAGTGCTCGGGGTGATCTTCGCGCCCCGGGTGCTGGGCCTCATGGGGGCGGACGCCGAGACGGTCGCCGTCGGCACCCCCCACGCCCGGATCATGTATGCCGGGATGGCCACCATCATCCTGCTGTTCCTGAACAACGCGATCCTGCGGGGGGCGGGGGACGCGCAGGCGGCCATGCGGGCGCTGTGGCTCTCGAACGGGATCAACATCGTGCTGGATCCCTGTCTGATCTTCGGGCTCGGGCCGTTCCCGGAACTCGGGCTGCCGGGAGCCGCCGTGGCCACGACGATCGGCCGGGGAACCGGTGTTCTCTACCAGTTCTGGATCCTCACCCACGGGTCGCGGCTCCGGATCCGCCGCGAGGACATCCGGACCCAGTGGGGGGTGCTCCGGAACCTCTGCCGCGTGTCGGTCGGCGGGATCGCGCAGATGCTCGCCGACATGCTGCCGTGGATCCTCCTGATCCGCATCATCGCGAGCTTCGGCACCATCGCGGTGGCCGGCTGGGTCATCGCCATCCGGGTGGCGCTCTTCGTGATCCTCCCGTGCTGGGGCCTCTCGAACGCCGCCTCGACGCTCGTTGGCCAGAACCTGGGGGCCGGGAAGCCCGACCGCGCCGAGCGCGCGGTCTGGATCACGAGCGCCTGGAACATGGGCTTCATGGGCCTGGTGACGGGCGGCTTCGTGGTGTTCGCGCCGGACATCGCCCGGATCTTCACCGACGACCCGGAGGTGCTCGGGATCGCCGCCACCGCCCTGCGCGTGGTCAGCTACGGCTACGTCTTCTACGCGCTGGGCATGGTGACCCGGCAGGCGTTCAACGGCGCGGGGGACACCCGCACCCCGACCTGGATCGACCTCGTCTGCTTCTGGCTCTTCGAGATCCCGGCGGCCTGGTTGCTGTCCCGCACCGCCCTCGGCGTGGACGGGGTGTTCTGGGCGGTGGCGCTGGCCTATTCCCTCTCGGCGGTGGTGAGCACGCTGGTCTTCCGCCGGGGCGGCTGGAAGACCATGTCGGTTTGAGGTTTCCGCGGGACGGCGGCTACTTCCCGCTCAGCCCGATGAGGAACGCGTAGATCTCCGCGGTCTCCTCGAGTCCGCGGTAACGGCCCGAGCGGCCTCCGTGGCCGGCGTCGAGGTTCGTGCGCAGGAGGAGCCGCGCCTCCGGATCGGTGTTCCGTTCGCGCAGGCGTTGCACCCATTTGGTGGGCTCCCAGAACTGCACCTGGGAATCGTGGAGGCCGCTGGTGACCAGCACGTGGGGCAAGGGGCCGCCGGGGACGTTTTCGTAGGGGGCGTAGCTCGCCATGAGTTCGAAGAACGCCTTCCGGTTCGGGTCGCCCCACTCGTCGTATTCCGCGGTGGTGAGGGGAATGTCCGGGTCGAGCATCGTGTTCAGCACGTCCACGAAGGGGACGATCGCCACCATCGCGGCGAAGAGTCCGGGTTCCTCGTTGAGGACCGCTCCCATCAGGAGCCCTCCGGCGCTTCCCCCCATCGCGAACATCCGGTCCGGATCGCACATCCGGCGCTTTCGGAGATGGTGCGCGCAGGCGATGAAGTCACGGAAAGTATTGGTCTTCCGATGCTGCCGGCCCGCCTCGTACCAGGCGCGCCCGAGTTCCTGGCCGCCGCGGATGTGCGCGACCGCGAAGCTGAAGCCCCGGTCGAGCAGGCTGGGGCGCGCCCGGGAGAAGGCGGGATCGATGGAAATGCCGTAGGCGCCATAGCCGTAGAGCAGCAGGGGCGTCGACGGCGACGGAGGATGGTCCCGGTGGTGGACCAGCGAAATCGGGATTCGGGTCCCGTCCGCCGCCCGCGCCGAGAGACGGCGCACCCGGTAGTCCGCGGAGCGGAATCCGGGCGCCTCTTCCCGCTTGAGCGTGCGCCGCCTCCCCGTTGCGAGGGAGACCGCCAGGGTGGTCGGCGGCGTCTTGGGGGTGCTCACCACCACCCGCACCTCACCGGCGCCGGGTTCCGGGTTGTCCTCCTCGTCGAGCGCCCGCACCGGGCCCGGCAGCGGCACCCGCCGGGCCGGGCCTCCGTCCCAATCCAGCAGGCGAAGTTCCTGGCGTCCGGCGCGCCGCTCGAAGAGCGCCAGGTGGGTGTCGAAGAGCTCGAATCCCTCGAGCTGGACGTCCTCTCGCGGCGGAACGAGGTCCGCCCACGTCGCTTCGTCCGCGGGGTCCTCCTCGGATGCGGCGACCAGCCGGAAGTCGGGAGCGCCGCGGTTCGTCCGGATCAGGAACCGGCCCCGGAAGTGGTCGAGTTCGAACTCGTGGGGTCCACCCCTCGGAATCAGCCGGCGGGGCGGGACATCGGGATCGCCGCTCGGGATCGCCCAGGCCTCGGCGCGGTCGGTCTGCTCGCAGTGCAGCAGCACGAACTCCCGCGAACGGCTCTCGTGGGCGGCCACCCAGAAGGTCTCGTCCGTCTCCTCGTACACCAGAGCGTCCTGTTCGACGGGTTGTCCGAGGCGGTGCAGCATCACCTTCGACCAGCGGAGGGTCTCGGGATCGGGCCGGGTGTAGAACACCGCATCTCCGGCGGTCGCCCAGACGACGTTCGGCGCGGCGCCCGGGATCCGGTCTTCGAGTACTTCCCCGGAGCGGGTGTCGAGAAAACGGAGTTCGTAGAGGCGCCGCCCCACCGTGTCGGTCGCGAAGGCCAGGATCGCGTGGTTCGGCGAGATCTCGAGGGCGCCCATCGAGAAATAGCCATCCGCGGCGTCGCCATGCGCCTCGCGCGCCAGTTGATTGCCGTCCAGCAGGACTTCTTCCCGCCCGGCGCGACGGCGGCCCGTCGCAGCCCGCCGGCGGCAGAACACCGGGTACTCCTCGCCGCGGCGGTAGCGCGAGGAGTAGAGGAAGGGGCCGTGCCGGACCGGCGGCGAGGCGGTGTCCGGGACAATGCGGGACTTCATCTCCCCGAGCACCGCGTCGCGAATGCCGGACCAGGGGGCGAGACACTGCTCGGTCCACGCGTTTTCCGCCTCCAGATGCCGGAGCACCTCGGGGTCGTCGCGATCCCGGATCCAGGCCCAGGGATCGCTCCAGCGCCGCCCGAACTTCTCGTAGGAGACGGGACGCCGGCGCGCGCGCGGCGGCCCGGGAAGTGGATTGCCGCCGGAGGTCATGCGGCGCGAAGGCTAGCCGGAGCCGCGCAGCAAACCGTCTCGACGGACGTGCGTGGTGTTCGCCCTGCTCCGGTGGAGCCAAGCGTCGCGTCTGCGGTTGCGGTCGCATCGCGCATATGAATTGGTCTTCGCTTATGCGTACCCACGCATATCTTGATAGACTCAGAATATGCGCACCACGCTCGATCTCCCTGCGGAGCTGCTCAATGAGGCCCAGCGATTGCTCGGCTTCAAGTCGAAAACCGACACGGTCGTGCAATCCCTCCGCGAACTCGTTCGACGGAAGCGAATCGAGGACCTCAGGGCACTGCTCGGAGCCGTCACCCTCGATGTGGATGTCGCGAAGTCACGGCGCCGCCCCCGTTGATGATCTGCGCCGACACTTCGGTGTGGATCGAGGCGCTTCGTGACCGCAACTCCGATGAGGGGCGGCTTCTGGACAGGCTGCTGGACGATGATCAGATCGCACTGCCGATTCCGGTGCGCGTCGAGCTCTTGAGCGCGGTGTCCCGCGCGCAGGAGTCCCGCTTGCGGCGGGCGCTGTCCGGTCTGCCCGTGTTGCTACCGACCGAGGCGACCTGGGAGCGGATCGATCGCTGGGTTCGAATCGCTTCGGCGCGGGGCCATCGCTTCGGGGTCGGCGACCTGCTGATCGCCGCTATTGCGGCGGAACACGGCACGCTCTTGTGGTCTCTCGATAGCGATTTCGCGCGGATGGAACGCCTGGGACTGATCCAGGGGTACGGCGCCGAAGGCCAGGATCAGGCGCCGGCCGGCTGAGCCGATTCGCAGCTCGACGGCTCAGCTCCGGCCCGGAGTCCAGCGTTCGCTTACGGGTTCAGCAGCAGGCGGTGTTCCGTCACCGACTCGACCTTGGCGCGCGTGTAAGCGAGCGGGAAGTACTGGTGGCGGACCCAGAGCTCGAAGAGGTCGCGGTAGTGCGGGCTCATCGGGTCGCCCGATTGCCCCGGGGCGCTCGTCGCGATGGAGTTGTCCCAGTTCGACGGATCCAGGATGACGCGGAAGCTGCCGCCCGAGCGCTGGTTGTCGCTGCCTCCGGTGTTGTTCACCGTGGACTCGTAGCCGCCCCGTGGGTAGGGACCGACCTCGAGCAACTGGCGCGTCTCCTCGTTCACGGCCTGGGCCATGTAGTGGGTGATGTGGACGTGCTTCATGTCGTTCTGGCCGTAGTGCCAGTTCGCCATGTCGGCGCCGAGACGGTCGTTGACGTCCTGCACTCCGTCGGCGAACGCCTTCACCAGCAGCGCGTCCCGCGCCGTGATCGGGTCGTCCCCGAATTGGCCGAGGGGCGCCATCAGGTGGTCGAGCATGCGCTTCTTGTTCACCCCCCGGACCAGCCCGCGGGCGGCTTCGGGAATGAAGAGCTCGCGCATCGCCTCCGAGACCCGCCGCTCGAAATGGAGGTAGATGGTCGCGGCCACGGACTCCTTGTCCATGACGTAGTCCCAGCCGGCCAGGGCGGCCTTCGCCGCGCTTTCCGGCGGTTCGGCCTGCATCAGCAGCGGCACCAGGTTCCTGGCGACCACGCTGAGCTCGTCGTGCTGGTAGGCCATCATGTCCTGGACGGTATGGCGCTGGCCGTTCCGCATCAGCTCGTCCACCCGCAGGCCGCGCATTTCGTCACCCCAGGTGAAGTGCAGGGCCTCGGGATGAGGGTAGTGGGAGGCCACGGCGGGCGCCATCAGGTTGTTCGCGGTGCCCCAGAAGCCCTTTTCGGGGTTCTTGACGGCGGGCAGCGCCTTGATGGGCAGGTATCCCTGCCACTCGTAGCGCCCGTCCCCGGGGACGGGGACGAGGCCGCTCCAGTTGGCGTTCCGGATGGGCGAGACGCCCACCGCCTGGTAGCCGATGTTGCCGTCCACGTCTCCCCAGATCATGTTCTCGGCGGGGATGCCGCTGTAGTTGCAGGCCTCGACGAACTCCTCCCAGGTCTGGGCCTGGTCCATCCGCAGGCTCGCGAGATAAGGGGAGTTGCCGATCTCGAGCCAGGCGGCGCGGAGCGCGTAGGCCTTGTTGTTCTCCGCGTCCTCGTAGACCACGGGGCCGTGGCGGGTGTACTTCAGCGTCGCTTCGTGGTCGGCGGCTCCCTTGACCTCGATCGTCTCGGTGCGCACGGTCATGGACTCCCACTCGCCGAGGTAGCGGTACTGGTTCGGGTCGTCGGGATTCGTGTCGTAGACCATCAGGTCCTCGTTGTCCTGACCGAAGACGGTCAGGCCCCAGCCGCCCTTCTCGTTGTGTCCGATGGAGAGGCCGGGGAGGACCGGCTCGCCGCCCCCGATGACGTCCCAGCCCGGCGCCTTCAGGTGCACGAAATAGCGGAGCGAGGGCGCCACGATCGTGCGGTGGGGGTCGTTCACGATGAGCGGCAGCCCGGTCCAGGTGCGCTCCCCGTGCGCCACCCAGTTGTTGGAGCCGATGTGTTCTCCGAGATCCACCATGGTCAGTTCGGAGGGGATTTCCCGGAGGAGAGCCAGCCGTTCGGCGTCCGGGTTCCGGTACTCGGCGGCGATCTGTTCCGGCTTGAAGATCACCGGACCGCGGAAGGCGCGGTAGATGTCGAGGATCTCGGGCTTCAGCAGCGAGCCGTCGATCGCCGGGTCGAGTTCGAGCTGGGGCACGCCCGGCCGGAACCAGTCGATTTCCATGAGCGTTTCGGCGCCCACCGCGGCCACCGCCATCCCGTAGTTGAGCTCCTGGTTCACGTTCGACAGGAGTCCCTGATGGCGGGAGATCACCACCTCCTCGGTCCAGGGCTCGGGGAGGATGCCGAGCAGGCGGAACTCGAGGGGCAGGGAATCCGGGTTCTGCCGGGCGCGTTCCACCGCGGCGTTGATGCCGCGCACGAAGGCCGGGATGATCTGGTCCCCGCGCGGGTGGTACCACCGCATCTCCTCGCCCATGTCCTTCCGGAACATGTGGAGACGGGTGCCGATGTCCCGCTGCAGCTCCGACGGTCCCAGGATGGCCGCCACGGTCCCGGTTGCCTGCCGCCGCCACATCTCGAACTGGAACAGGCGGCTCTCGGCGGCGCGGTAGCCCTGGACAAAGAACAGGTCGTCTTCGTTCTCGGCGTAGATGTGGTCGAGTCCCCAGCGGTCGGTCAGGACCTCGACGGAGGTGTGGAGGCCGGAAACTTGGCGGGTTTCGTCCTGGGCCGGGGCCCCGGCGGCGACGAGGGCGCTGACGGCCAGCAGCCGGAAGACGCGGACGGCGGAAAGACGCATTGCCTGACTCCTTCGGATGAGTTTGGGCCGATGATACGGGAGAGCGCCGCGTTTGCCTGCTTGGCAGCCGGTGGCAAAACCCACGCGGCGTTCGACGGGCGATGCATCCCGGCTGAACCGGGCCGCTTCGCGACCCTCATCGTTGCGTTTCGGTCGGAATACACTCGGTATTCCTCCTTGAACAGCCTGTAGTGAAACTGGACGCGGCATTCGAACAGCGATGCATCCCGGCTGAACCGGGCCGCTCCGCGGCCCTCGTCGTTGCGTTTCGGTCGGAATACACCCGGTATTCCTCCCTCACGCGCC
>JAJEIY010000048.1 GCA_022828085.1 Acidobacteriota bacterium
CGCAGCGCGTGCCGACCGGAGGTCGGCGTTCCAAGCCGGCGGCGCCACCAGGGCGCTTTGGCCGACCCGTCGGACCTCACAGCAACGGATCTCCGGTCGGCACCGCCCCGCAGAGCGGGGCGAGGCAGCCCCGTCGGCTGCCCGATGGCGTCGGCGCTACCGGCCCTCCCACACCAGCAGGTGGCTCTGCCAGCGGGACAGCGGGCTCTCTCCCGTCGCCTGGAAGTGGCTCCATGCCTCGATCGCGGTCATCGACCTCTCTGGACTTCGGGGATCCCGGAACGCGTAGGTGAGGCCGCCCCGCTCTTCCTCCCGGGCGTAGGTCCGGACGTCGCGCCGCAGGTCCGGGCGCTCCATGTCGAAGGGAACCAGGTCCGTCGTGGCCCCCACCCCCTCGATCCGGAACCCCGGGGTCGCGCACAGCAGTCCGGCCATCCGTCCCTCGCCGTACTGGGATGACACGCTGAGCAGGAGCAGTCCACCCGGCCTCAGGTAGCGGCTCGCGCCCCGGACCACGACGCGGCGCATCTCGAAGCCGTCCCCGACCGGGCTCGATGACGGAGGGTTCGCGATCATGAAGTGGGTCGAGCCCCGGAAGCCGGCGAGCGCCCGCCGGCCCGCCGCCGAAAGCGGATCGAAGGAGTCCGATTCGACGAACCGCACCTTGTCCGCCGCTCCGTTCCGGCGTGCGTTCTCCGTGGCCGCCGCTACCCCCCGGGGGTCGAGTTCCAGCCCGAGAACCTCGGCCACCCCGGCGAGCCGGGCGGCGGCGATGGCGAGCAGTCCGGATCCGCTCCCCCAGTCGAGCCCGCGTCCCCGAAAGCGCGTGGCCTGTGCCGCGATCGCCTCGAGGGCGACCCGGCTCGCGGGGGTCGGAACGAAGGCTCCTTCCGGGTGGTGGATCCGGATGGGGTCCGGGCCGAGTGGGGGCGGGACCGTGATCTCCGTGGAGTCCTGCGCCATCGGGACGGGAATCTACCGCCGAGCGGGCGCTCTCCCAGCGGGTTGGCGTTGCGACGTGCGCGGCGCGGAGCGCCGCGCGTGCCGGTCTGGAGACCGGCGTTCCAAGCCGGCGCGCCCTCTCGGCCGGCGTTCGCTCCTAGAATGTGCGGCCCCGGCCCCGCCATGTCCGAAACCCGCCACCCCTACGCCGCTTTCCTCCACGAGGTGGAGAGCCCGGCCCGCTATGGCGGCGGCGAGCGCTTCCAGGTGGTGAAGGAGTCGGACGAGGGGATCGCGTCGCGTATGGCGTTCGCCTTCCCCGACGTCTACGACATCGGGATGAGCCATCTCGGCACCAAGATCCTCTACAAGGTGGTGAACGACCAGCCGGACCTGGCGCTCGAGCGGGTCTTCTGCCCCTGGCCGGACATGGAGGCGAAGCTGCGCGAGCATGGGTTGCCCCTCATCAGCCTCGAGACGCGCCGACCGCTCGCCGAGTTCGACATCGTGGGCTTCTCGCTCCAGTACGAACTCACCTTCACGAACGTTCTCAACATGCTGGAGCTCGGCGGGATCCCGATCCGCGGTCACGATCGGGGACCAGAGCACCCGCTGGTGATCGCGGGAGGGCCGGTGGCGACCCAACCCGAGCCGATGGCCCCCTTCATCGACGGCTTCCTCATCGGGGACGCCGAAGAACGGCTGCCGGAACTCATGCGCGAGCACGCGCGGCTCCGGGGGGAGGGGATCGAGGACCGCGAGGACATGCTCGTGCGGCTACAGGCCGGTGGCGGGCTCTACTGCCCGGCGCTCTACGACCGGGACGTCTGTCCGCGGTCCGGACTGGCCTACGTCTCGCGGGCGCGGCGCCCGGAAGTCCCGCTCCGCACCGAACGCGCCTTCCTCGATGACGTGAACCGCTTCCCGTTCCCGGACGACTCGCCGGTCCCGGCCGCCGAGGCGATCTTCGACCGCACCGCGGTGGAGATCGCCCGCGGTTGCACCGAGGGCTGCCGCTTCTGCCAGGCGGGCATGATCTACCGCCCGGTCCGGGAACGGGACCCGAAGGCGATCGTGGACACGGTGGTCTCGGCGGTGGAGAAGGGCGGCTACGACGAGGCGTCGCTCACCTCGCTCTCCACCGCCGACTACTCCTGCGTGGCGCCCCTCATCAAGGAGGTCATGAAGGAACTCGTCCCGCGCCGGGTCTCGCTCGGCATCTCGAGCCTCCGCGCCTACGGGCTTCCGGAGGAGGTCCTCGACGACATCTCGCAGGTGAAGGCGACCGGCCTCACCTTCGCCCCCGAAGCCGGCTCGCAGCGGATGCGCGACGTCGTCAACAAGAACGTCAGCGAGCAGGACATCTACGAGACCTGCCGGCGGGTGTTCTCGCGGGGCTGGGACCGGGCGAAGCTCTACTTCATGATCGGGCTGCCGACCGAGGAGGACGAGGACGTCGTCGGAATCGCCGACATGGGCCGGCAGGCGCGGCACATCGGGGACCGGGAGGCGAAACGCCGCGTCCGGATCACGGTTGCCGTTTCGAGCCACGTCCCCAAGCCGCACACCCCCTTCCAGTGGTGCGCCCAGGACTCGATGGCCGAGATCGAGCGGAAACAGGAGCTCCTCCACGAACGGGCGCGGCAGGACGGCTTCCGGCTCCGCACCCACGACCGGCGGGTGAGCCACCTCGAGGGGATCCTGGCGCGCGGCGACATCCGGACCGCGCGGCTGGTCGAGATCGCCTTCCGGCTCGGCGCCCGGTTCGACGGCTGGGACGAGCAGCTCCGCTGGGAGCTCTGGGAAGAAGCCCTCGACCGCTGGGAATCCGAGACCGGCACCCTTCGGGGGGACTACCTCGGCACGATCCCGGTGGACGGCCGGCTTCCCTGGGAGCACGTGGACGTCGGACTCGCGGACGGCTTCCTGCTCCGCGAGTACCGGCGGTCGCTGAAAGACCGCGCCTCGCCGCCGTGCGGGAAGCCGGTTTCGATGCAGGTCCACCACACGAACGCCGCCGACGCCCGCGCCGACGAGCGCAAGCTGGTCTGTTACCACTGCGGCGTCGCCTGTGACCTCGACGGCATGCGGACCGAGCGGATCGAGTTCCTCGAGAGCCTGGGCGCCGAGGAACCGCGCGGCGCCGGGGAAGTCCTGCTCCCGGTGGTCGCCGCCGCGGCGCCGCCCGCGTCCCCGGCCGGCTCCCGCCGTCCGGCGCCTCCCGTCCGCGCCTTCCAGGGCGAGCCGGTGGTCTACCGGGCGCGTTTCGACAAGTTCGGTCCCATGGCGCTCCGCGGCCATGGCGAACTGATCCGCATCCTGCCGCGGGTGCTCCGCCGCGCGGGTCTCCCGATCCGTTTCAGCGAGGGCTTCTCACCCCGCCCGAAGCTCAGTTTCGGTCCCGCGCTGCCGCTCGGGGTGCAGTCGCTCGGAGAGTTCTGCGAGTTCGCGTTGACGGAGGACCTACCGGAGGCCCAGGTGCTGGAGGCGCTCCGCGGAGCCTCCGAGGAAGGGCTGCGGTTCACGGAACTGGCCCGCGTCCATCCGGGCGAAC
Source organism: Acidobacteriota bacterium (assembly GCA_022828085.1). Taxonomy (GTDB): domain Bacteria; phylum Acidobacteriota; class Vicinamibacteria; order Marinacidobacterales; family Marinacidobacteraceae; genus Marinacidobacterium. The sequence continues at coordinate 3,497 of JAJEIY010000048.1, forward strand.
CCAGGCTCTCCCGCTGGATCGGGGCGCTCCGCTACGCGGTCCTCCTCGCGGCCGACCTCGAGCCAGCCAGCGTCGAGGCTCGGCTGGAGGCGTTCTCGGACGCCGATGCCTGGCCCGTCGAGCTGACCCGCCGCGTGAAGGCGAAATCGCGGCGCCGCGGTCCGCGGGCGCCCGCCGGGCCGGCCGAACGCACGGTGGACGTCAACCTCCGGGACTTCGTGGACGACGTCCACCTCGGCCCGGCCGGCTCCGAGGCGGCGCTCCTCGGCTGCTCCGCCGACCGGCTCACGCTCCGGTTCCGGATGGTGCTGGCCGGAAGCGGTTCGACGCCGCGTCCCGGCGAGATCACCCGGGCGCTGGCCGGCTTCGAGCCGGTGAACACCGAGATCGTGCGGACCGCCTGCGAGCCCGCTGTTGATCGAACCCACGGCCGGGGAGGCGCTAGGGTCCCGGTTTCAGGCCTCATGGAGAGGCGCCAGGGTGATCCCGGAAGTCACGCCATTCCGAAAACCTCCTGATCGCCCGAGCGTGGCCGACGTGCGCTGATCGACGCGGCGGGGGTCTGGAAGTCATCGCTGGCAGCCGCACGTGGTGCGCTCGGCGCTATTTTTCTTGAAAATCCGTTTTCGACACGACGATTTTCAAGTAATATGGGCCAGTGATCCTTGCCCGTCCGGGCGCGATCCGCCGCATCGCCCGGTCGTTTCGCGTTCATCCCGCAGTCGCGCTGCTCGGTCCGCGCCAATGCGGCAAGACGACCCTGGCGCGCCTCGTCGCCGCCCGTGAACCGGTCTCCACGTTCTTCGATCTGGAGCGGGATCCCGACCTCCGGCGCCTTGAGAACCCGGAGCAGACGTTGTCTTCGCTCGGCGGCCTCGTCGTCGTGGACGAGACCCAGCACCTTCCGCCATTGTTCCGGGCCTTGCGGCCCATCATTGACAGAGCGGCGGGCCGGACCCGATTCCTGCTGCTCGGCAGCGTGTCTCCCGCGATCGTCAAGGGGGTCTCCGAGTCGCTCGCCGGCCGGATCGGCCTCGTGGATCTCGCCGGCTTCGACCTCGGCGAGATTGGCCCGGAGGCGGATTGGCGGATCCTTTGGGAGCGGGGCGGATTCCCCCGAAGCTACCTGCAGCCCGACGCGCCGGCGTCCTGGGAGTGGCGGGAGAACTTCATCCAGACGTTCCTGGAGCGCGACCTCCCCGCGATCGGAGAGAACGTCCCGGCCGCGGCGCTCCGTCGCTTCTGGTCCATGACGGCGCACTATCACGGACAGATGTGGAACGCCGCGGAGTTCGCCCGCGCGCTGGGGCGGGGCGAAACCTTGGCGAAGCGCTATCTCGACCTGCTGGTCGGTGCCTTCGTGGTCCGGGCACTGCCGCCGTGGTTCGAGAATCTGAAGAAACGTCAAGTCCGGTCGCCGAAGGTGTACGTGCGGGACACCGGGCTGTTGCACGCCCTGCTCGGGATACCGTCGCACGCTGCGCTCACGGGACACCCCAAGGTGGGTGCGTCGTTCGAAGGCTTCGCCATCGAGCAGATCTGCACCGCGCTTTCGGTCCGTGATCCGTGTTTCTGGGCGACCCACGCCGGTGCCGAACTCGATCTGCTGTTGACCCGGAACGGCAAACGCTACGGCTTCGAGATCAAGTTCAGCGAGGCGCCCCGTACGACTCGTTCGATGCGGGTCGCGATCTCGGACCTCCGTCTCGAACGCCTGTTCGTGGTCTATCCGGGCGAGGAAGCGTTCGCCCTCGATTCCCGGATCGAGGCGTTTCCCGTGGGCGAGATCCCGAAACTTCCCGAGCGGCCGGAGTTCGTGACTGGGTAGGCGCCGGCGACGAGCCCTAGTACTCCCCGAAGATCCGCCGGATCTCCACGGGATCGGAGGTCTTCGTCAGCGCCAGCCGGAGCAGCGTGCGCGCCTTCCCGGGCGTCAGGTTGTCGCCGGGGATGATCCCGGACTCGCTGAGCGCCGACGTCTCCGGCACCCGCCCGCCGCGCGTGGCGGAGGTGGCGACGACCACGATCCCCTGATCGTGGGCGCGCCGCACGGCCTCGAGCTGGCCGCCGGACAACCCGCCCGCCCCGTCCACCACCAGCCCCTTCGCTCCCGCCGCCACCGACGCGTCGATCAGCCGGCCCGGCGCGTCCGGAACCGCCGCTACGATCTCGACCGCGGGCAGTGCTTCCGGAAGCGCCGCCAGCTCGAACTCCGAGCGGTGGGTGTGCCTCCGGGTCGGCTCGGTGAAGAACCGCACGATGTCGGGATCCGCCACCCCGATCAGCCCGAGGTCGACGCTTCCGAAACCGTCCATGCGGTAGGCGCTCGTCCGCCGCGCGTCCCGGGCCGCGTGGACCTCCTGGTTCGCGACCACCACCACTCCCTTGCCGGCGGCGGCGGGATCCGCGGCCACCCGGACCGCGTCGTAGAGGTTGAGCGGGCCGTCCCCACTCACCGCGCTCCAGGGACGCTGGGCGGCGACCAGGACGACCGGTGTCCGGGTCGGCAGGACGAGGTTCAGGAAAAAGGCCGTGTCCGCGAGTCCGTCGGCCCCGTGGGTGACGACGACGCCGTCCACTGCGGAATCCCCGGCGAGTTGCCGCAGACGTTCGGCGAGTCCGTGCCAGTGCTCCGGGGCCGCACTTCCGTCGGCGCGCGAAAACGCCCGGAGATCCTCGGTCGCGACCCGGGCCACGAGCCCGAGATCCGGCAGGTCCCGCGTCCAGGTCTCCGGGGCGAAGGTCTCCCTGGCGGACTCGCAGCCCGCCAGTTCGAGGGGCGTTTCGCAGCCCGTGGCGATCTCCCCGCCGACGGACACCAGCACGACGTGCGGCAGGTCGATTCCGGGCGGCGGCAGCGGCGGGATCTCCTGCGCGGCCGAGGCGGCGGCGGCGAGGAGGGCCGCGCCTGCCGCTGCGAACGCCCTCTCAGTACTCATTGAAGATCCGCTGCAGCTCCCGGGCGTCGGTCGTCCGGGTAAGGGCGAGACGAAGCAGGATGCGCGCTTTCTGCGGATGGAGGTTGTCGGCGGTGATCTCGCTCCGCGCCGCAGTGCGATCGCTCAGCACGACACGGCCGGAGCCCTTGCGGCTGCCTTGCACCACGACCACGCCGGCGGCCTGCGCCTCGAGCACCGCGTTCCGGTAGGCCGGCGATCCATCGGCCAGGATGATCCCCTTCGCGCCCTCCTTCACCAGCGCGTCGATAGGGGCGCGGGAGGCCTCCTGGTACCCGTAGACGACGTCCACCTGCGGGAGTTCCTCGATCCCGTCGAGGTCGAACTCGGTGTCTGCGGTGTGGCGGGTGACCGGCGAGCGGTAGAGCACCACCCGGTCGGCGTCGGCGAAACCGAGGGGGCCCACGTCGGGCGAAACGAACGTCTCGATGTGGTAGGTGTGCCGCTTGGTCACGAAGCGCGCCGAGTGGATCGTGTCGTTGAGCAGCACCAGGACGCCCTTCCCGGCGGCCTCGGGGGTGAGCACGGTGCGGACCGCGCCCAGGAAGTTGAGCGGCCCGTCCCGGCTGACCGCCGTCCAGGGCCGCATCGAGCCGATGACCACGACCGGTTTCGTGGTCCTGACGGTGAGGTGGAGGAAGTAGGCCGTTTCCTCCAGGGTGGTGGTGCCGTGGGTGACCACCGCGCCGGCCACCTCCGGCCGCTCCAGCTCGGTCATGAGCTGGCGGGCGAGCGGCAGCCCCTGCTCGGCGCCCATCCGGGTGCTGCTGACCGCCGAGATGGCCTCCACTTCGATGCGCGCGAGGCGCGAAGCCTCGGGCACCGCTTCGACGATCGTTGCGCCGTCGATGCGCCCCTCGCGGTACTCCGCGAGCTTCAGGCGATCCTTGCCGAGGCTCTGGATGGTGCCGCCGGTGGTGAAGAGCTTGACCACCGGCAACTCCTGCGCCTCGGTGGCGGCGGGCAGCAGGAGGGCCGCGACGGCGGCCGCCTGGATCCTGGACACGAATCCGCTCCCGTTACAGGTTCGGACGGCGGGTGTCGTAGTCCGTCGCGTCCTGCAGCGCCTTCGCCGCGAGCAGGAGCCGTTCCTCGCCGTAAACCTGTCCGAGGAGCGCGATGCCGGTCGGGGTCCCGTCCGGGTCGAAGCCGTTCGGCACCGTCACCACCGGGTTCCCGGTCATGCTGGTGAGCGCGTTGATCGCGCGCCAGGGGGACACGACGGCGTCGAGCCCCTCCATGATGCCGGCCAGTTCCTCCATGAACAGGTAGCGGATCCGGTTGGCCTGCAGCCACTCGACCGCCGGCACCAGGTGCGACGCGCGCAGCTCGCCGCGGTGCCCCTGCCGCACCAGGTTCTCGTCCTGCCGGTTCCGCTTGAACTCGTCGAAACCGGTGGAGCGCTCCACGTACTCGATGAAGTAGATGAGCCGGTCGCGCGGGATCTCGACGGGTTTCAGGTCGTAGCCGAGCGAGCGCAGGGTGTCGAGCGTCCGGCGGGCGTGCTCGAGGTTCTCGGGGTCGTTTTCCGACTCGAGTTGTTCGAACGCGGACTCGAAGTAACCGAGCCGCAGCCCGCTCGCGGAAGCCGCGCCGTCCCAGTTGAAGGGAACCCCCTGGACGCAGGCGAGGTCCTGGCCGTCGGGGCCGGCGATGGCGTGCAGGATCAGTGCGTTGTCCTCCACGCCGCGCGTCATGGGCCCGATCTTGTCGAGCGAGAACCCCGCGGCCATCACCCCGGTGCGCGGGACCCTGCCGAAGGTCGGACGGAGGCCGACGACGCCGCAGCGGATCGAGGGCGAGAGGATGGACCCGCCGGTGTCGGTTCCGATCGCGAACCCCACGAGCCCGCCGCCGGCCGCCGATCCCGAGCCGGCGGACGATCCGCTGGAGCCCTCCTCCGGATTCCACGGGTTGTTGGTGCGCCCGCCGAACCAGTTGTGGCCGAAAGCCAGTTCCCCGGTCGTGAGCTTGGCGACCAGCACCGCGCCCGCCGCGTCGAGGCGTTCCACGACGGTCGCGTCCGTGTCGATGACCTGGTTCTCGAAGACGCCGGCGCCCCAGGTGGTCGGGGTGCCGCGCACCGCGATGATGTCCTTGGCGCCCCAGGGGATCCCGTGGAGCGGGCCGCGGTAGTTGCCGGCGGCGATCTCCTCGTCCGCCTCCCGGGCCTGCTGGCGCGCCCGGTCCGCGGTCAGGTTCACGACGCAGTTGAGGACCGGATTCAGCCGCTCGAGCCGCGACAGGTACATCTCGGTCAGTTCGGCGGAGCTCGCCTGCCGGGTCTCGACGAGTCGGGCCAGGTGGGTCATCGGCCAGAACGCGGCCTCCTCCAGGTCCGCGGGGCGCGATACCTCGGGGGCCGCCCCCTGACGCATCTCCCGCTCGAAGCGGTCGAACGTCATCCCGGGGACCGCGGGGTTGAAATACAGGGGAGACGGCACCGAGTTGTCGACGCGCCGCTGCCGCATCTCCTGGTAGTGGCCGAAGTTCTTCTCGACCTCGTCCACCATCAGTTCGTATTCCTCGTCGGTGAACTCGAGCCCGGCGAGCGCCGCGGCCTCCTTCATCATGCGGATGTTCAGGCCCTCGGCCCCGGTCTCCTGCATGCGGGCCCAAAGGACGCCGGGGAACAGCGTGGTCCCCAGTCCCGCCCCCGAGAAACAGGCGAGGAACTTCCTCCGTGCGTGTTCGCTGCGGTTGGTCCGATTCATCACGCCACCTCGATTCGCCAGTGTATCGGGGCGTGGGGTTGCGCTTCGGTAGCATCGCCGCCGTGACCTCGATCCTCCTCCGTCCGACCCTCGCCATCCTCATCGCGTTCGCCGCCGCCTCCCTCGCTCCCGCGCCGGCGGCGGCGCAGGACGCCGAACTCCACGCGCTCTTCGACGAGTTCATGGACTTCCGCCGTCAGGAGGAGCCGCGTTTCGCGGCCTCGCTCGCGGGCGTTTCGCCGACCACCCTCGGGTCCATGACCGAGGCGGACATCGAGCGGCGCGCGGCGGCGGCGGACAGCTTCCGGGACCGGCTGCTCGGCATCCCCCGGGACCGTCTCTCGGACGACGACCTGGTGCACCGGGACATCTTCGAGACGATGCTCGGCGATCGGATCGGCGACGTGCGGTTCGGCGGCCATTTCCTGCCCATCAACGCCGATTCGGGGTTCCACATCGGGATGGCCCGCCTCCCGAACTCGCTGCCGCTCCGGACGGTGGCGGACTACGAGGCCTACATCGCGCTCCTCCGGGACATCCCCCGCTTTTTCGACGAGCACATCGCCCTGATGCGGCGCGGCATGGAACGCGGGATCACGGTGCCCCGCGTGGTGCTCGAGGGCTACGAGGTCACGATCGCGAGCCACGTCCTCGAAGACCCCGCGGCGAGCGTCTTCTACGCTCCCTTCGCCTCCTTTCCCGAGCGGATCCCCGAAGCCGAGCAAGCCCGGCTGCGCGCCGCCGGCGCGGAAGCGGTCCTCGCCGGCGCGGTGGCGGCCTACCGGACCTTTCTGGACTTCTTCGAGAACGAGTACCGGCCCGCGGCGCGGACCACCATCGGGGCTTCGGACCTGCCGAACGGTCGCGAGTACTACGCGTTCCTCATCGGCCGCTTCACCACCCTCGACCGGACCGCCGAGGAGATCCACCAGGTCGGACTCGGCGAGGTGGAACGCATCCGGAGCGAGATGGACGAGGCGATGCGGGCCACCGGTTTCGAGGGGACCTTCGCCGAGTTCCTCGAGTTCCTGCGCACCGACTCCCGCTTCTACGTGGACACCCCGGAGGAACTGCTGCGCGAGGCGATGTGGATCGTGAAACGCATGGACGGCGCGCTGCCGCGGCTCTTCGGCCGGCTGCCGCGCCAGCCGTACACCGTGGAGCCGGTCCCCGACGCCATCGCCCCCAAGTACACCGGCGGCCGCTACGTCGGGGCGGCGCTCACCTCGACCCAGCCGGGCCGCTACTGGGTGAACACCTACCAGCTCGACAGCCGGCCGCTCTACACGCTGGAGTCGCTCTCGCTCCACGAGGCCGTGCCGGGCCACCATCTGCAGAACGCCCTCGCCAAGGAACTCGACCTGCCCGAGTTCCGCCGCTACTACGGGATCGGCGCCTATGGCGAGGGCTGGGGGCTCTACTCGGAGCGGCTCGGCCTCGAGGTCGGCTTCTACGAGGACCCCTACAACAACTTCGGACGGCTGACCTACGAGATGTGGCGCGCCTGCCGGCTGGTGGTGGACACCGGGATGCACGCGCTCGGCTGGACCCGCCAGCAGACGCTCGATTACCTGGCCGCCAACACCGCGCTCTCCATCCACGAGATCACCACCGAGACCGACCGCTACATCGCCTGGCCCGGGCAGGCGCTCGGCTACAAGATGGGGGAACTGAAGATCCGGGAACTGCGCGCGCTCGCCGAGGCCGAACTCGGCGACCGGTTCGATGTCCGCGCCTTCCACGACGCGGTGCTGCTGAACGGGCCGGTCACGCTCCCGGTGCTCGACACGGTCATCCGCCGCTGGATCGAGACGCAGCGGTAGGGACGGGGGCCGTTTACACCGGGAGAAACGCCCAGGCGCGCGTCCTCCCGCGCACCCCGCCGGGCATGAAAATGGCGGAAACGGCTTGGAACGCCGGTCTCTGACCGGCACGCGGCCCGGAGGGCCGCAGGCGACGTGTCGCTGTTTGCCCCGATGGGACGCCGGGACAAGCACGTGCCCTCGCTTCCGGTCGGCTCCGAAGAAGAGGACCATCCCGCAGGCCGGCGTCACGACGTGCGCGGTGCGGAGCAACGCGCGTGCCGGTCGGAGACCGGCGTTCCAAGCCGTTTCGCTATTCGTCCTGGTAGGCGCCCGCGTAGGTGCGCTCGGCG
>JAJEIY010000093.1 GCA_022828085.1 Acidobacteriota bacterium
CGGTTTGGCCCGGGGGCCCCCGCCGGGCCCGCGGGGCCCCCCCCCCCCCCCACGTCGTGACGCCGATCTGAGAGATGTTTCTCTCCATCGAAGCCGGCCGGAACCGAGGGACGTGCTTGTCCCGGCGTCCCTCGGGGGCAAACCGCGACACGTCGCCTGCGGCCCTTCGGGCCGCGTGCCGATCGGAGACCGGCGTTCCAGGCCGGTGCGCCGTGATGCCCGTCGGCGGATGCCGTGACTATCGCGGAATCCGCCGTCCCGGGGTCCAGGGCACGCCGGCCGCGTCGGCCTGGGCCTCGAGACCCGCGAGCTGGGTCTCGACCAGGTTGACGAGTTCCGCGTTCGCGGGGCCGAACTCCTCCCGGACGATCTCGACCTGACGCCGGTGCGTGTTCGTGGGATCGGCCATGGCCCAGAAGGCGCCGACCACCCGCTGGATGCGCCCGCGGATGCCCGGGAGCACCGCTTCGTAGCGGGAACGGACGGTGTCGTCGCCCAGGAAGCGGACCCGGAGCTCCAGAAGGCCTTCCCGGATCGCGGACGCCTGGGAGCGGAGCTCTTCGCTCGCCCCGGATTCGTCGATCGCTCCGGCGAGCGTCTCCACCCGCTCGATGGACGCCTGCAGCGCGTCCACCGCGCCGAACACCTGCCGCTGGAGCGTCGCGACCTCCTGCTGGAAGGCATGGCGCGCCTCCGTGTCCTCCTCGGGAACGCCGGCCCGCGCCAGCACCTTCGGGGTGAAGGACTGCGGCTCGCCGAGGCGCGTCGTTCCGTTCCCGTCGCGCCGCACCAGTTCCGCGGTGTAGGTCTCGGGCATCGCGAGCGGCCCGCCCCGGTCGCCGCCGGCGGCGTCGGGATATCTCAGGTCCCACGCCACCCGGTGGATCCCCTTGGTCTTCGGGGCTTCGATCCGGCGGATCACCGTACCGTCCGCGTCGCGGATCACCACGAAGACCGCGGGATCCTCGGCGCGGTCCTCGGCACGCAGCTCGTCCCACGACGGATACGGCAGCGGTTCGCCGGCGGCCGCCTGCGCCCGTTCGCGCTCCCGCCGCTGCTCGCGGAGACTCTGCGCGCTCTCCTTCAGGTGATAGGTCACCACGGCGCCGAACGGCGGGTTCGGCGCGGTGTAGAACGCGGCGCCGCGCTGTGACTTCCCCCGTCCGCCGAGGGGGTTCGCCTCGATGTACATCCAGGGGTCCTTGACCGGGAACACCGCGCCCTCGGCGGCCAGCGTCTCCGGCGTCAGGTGCCGGAGCGGCGTGTAGTCGTCGAGAACGAAGAAGCTGCGCCCGAAGGACGCCAGCACCAGGTCGTTCTCCCGCTCCTGGATCTCGAGGTCCCGGATGGCGATCGTCGGCAGGCCGCCCTTGAGCCTCACCCAGTGTTCGCCGTCGTCGAGACTGACGTAGAGGCCGAACTCGGTGCCGAGGAAGAGCAGTCCCTGCCGTTCGTGATCCTCCACGATGGTCCAGGCGAGCTGGTCGTCCGGAAGGTCGCCGGTGATGTCCTCCCAGGTCACCCCGCGGTCGTCGCTCCGCACCACGTAGGGCCTGAAGTCGCCCTGCTTGTGGTTGTTGAAGACCGCGAACACCGTGTTTTCGCGGTGGCGGGAGGTGTGGAGGTCCGCGACGTAGGTGAACTCGGGCACGCCGGGGATCACGTCCACCGACCGCCATTCCACGCCGCCGTCATCGCTGATCTGGATGCGCCCGTCGTCCATGCCGGTGTAGAGCAGGCCTTCGGCGTGCCGCGACTCGTCGAGCGCCACCATGTTGCCGTAGGTGGACGTGGCGCGGTTGCGCCACACCGCGTCCACGCTCCAGGTCCGGCCCATGACCGGCCGGGTGTTGCGGTCGATGCCCCGCGTCAGGTCCTCGCTCACCGGGGTCCAGGTGTTCGCCCCGTCGTCGCTCCGGTAGAGCCGGTTCGCGCCGAAGTAGATCCGCTTGTTGTCGTGCGGGGAGATGATCAGGGGCGAGTCCCAGTTCCACTTCAGCGGCTCGTCGTCGGGTTCCGGCTGGGGCTGGATCTCCACGCGTTCCCCGGTGCGGTGATCGAAGCGGACGATCCCGGCGTACTGGTACTGGGCGTAGACGATGTTGGGGTCCTCGGGGTCCACCCGGGCCTGGAAGCCGTCGCCACCCAGGACGTCGATCCAGTCGCTGTTCCGGATCCCGTGCACGTTGTCGGTGCGCACCGGGCCGGCCATGGTGGCGTTGTCCTGGGTGCCGCCGTAGACCCGGTAGAACGGGAAGGCGTTGTCGATGCCGACCCGGTAGAACTGGGTGATCGCCTGGTTGGCGTGGTACTTCCAGTTCCGGCCCAGGTCCCAGCTCTCGTAGAGACCGCCGTCGGTGCTCATCATCAGGTAGTCGGGATCGTCGGGGTCGAACTCGAGGTCGTGGTGGTCCACGTGAATCCACTCCATCTGGATCCGGCGCCAGGTCCGGCCGTCGTCCTCGGACACGTGGGTGTAGGTGTCCATGGAGTAGAGCCGGCCCGGCCGGTGCGGATCAACGAAGAACTCCATGTAGTACTGCGGGTCCGTGGGGAAGTAGTCGCTGCGCTTCTCCCAGCTCTCGCCGCGGTCGGTGGAGGCGTAGAACCCGCGCTGGCCGTCGGTGGCGGCGATCTGGGCGTAGACCACGTCCGGGTTGTGCGGCGAGATCCCGAGTCCGATACGGCCAATGTCGTGGCGGCTCGCCGACGGAAGTCCCTTCGTGAGTTGCCGCCAGGTGGCGCCCCCGTCGTCGGACTTGTGGATACCCCCTTCGGGACCGCCGGCGATCTGGACGCCCGTGTGCCGGCGCCGCTGCCACGAGGTGGCGTAGACGGTGTCGGGGTGCCTCGGGTCCACGACCACGTCGCTGACCCCGGTGTCCTCCGAGATGTAGAGGACCTGCTCCCAGGTGGCCCCGCCGTCGGTGGTCTTGTAGAGGCCCCGGTCCCCGCCGGACCGCCAGAGCGGCCCCTGCGCGGCGACGTACACGGTGTCGCTGTCGCGTGGATCGAGCACGATCTTGCCGATGTGCTCCGATTCGTCGAGCCCCATGTGCTCGAACGAGCCGCCGGCGTCCCGGCTTTTCCAGACGCCGTTCCCGTAGGGCACCGACCGCTGCCCGTTGTTCTCGCCGGTCCCGAGCCAGACGACGTTCGAGTTGGTGGGATCGACGACCACCGACGACGTCGAATAGACGGGGTAGTTCTCGAAGATCGGCTCCCAGGTCGTCCCCCGGTTCGTGGTCTTGAACGCGTTGCCGGACGCGACCGCCATGTACCAGGTGGACCTGTCGTTCGGGTCGATCGTCACGTCGGCGATCCGGCCGGAACGCGACGCCGGCCCGATGCCACGGAGCTTCAGCCCGGACAGCAGCTCCTCGTTGATGGCCGGGGTCTCGGCGTCCTGGGGAACGGCGAGTGCGGGCACCAGCAGGGCGGCCGCGAGAGACAGGGCGGTGTGTGGGGATCGGGTCATGATGGTTCTCCACCTTGCTCCATGAGCGGGCTGAACATATCGCTTCCCACGGTGCCCTGAAGGCACCTCCGGCTTGGAACGCCGGTCTCCGACCGGCACGCGCCGGGCGGAGCCCCGCGATGAGTCAGTCGGCCGCCAGACGGTTGAAGGCGTCCATCGTCCGCTGGATGGCATCCAGCCACTCGTTGGTGCGGTCGAGCAGGATGGCGAACTCAGGCGGTCGGCCGCGCACTACCAGTCGGAATCTGTTGGTTTTGCCCGTCGCCTCCACCGTCGAGAGCGGGATGAGACCTGCCAGCGCCTCAAGGTAGGCCACGCCGACCTGTTCGTCACCGAATTCTCCCGCGCGCCGCACAATGGTCCGAGGTTCGAGTCGTCCGTCGTCGCGCAAGATGCCGAAGTACACGGTTCTGCCGTCCTCTCGGTCCCAGCGAAGGACCATGGATGCAGCATGGGCCTCGACGACGAGACCCAGGTCTTCTACGCGTCCAAAGAAGTCCCGCAGGCGGTCCGGTAGGTCTGCGTCGAGTTTCCGCACCCTCTCGTAGAACTCGTCTTCGGTCAAAGGCCGCCCCGAGCGCCGCCCCGCGGACCGAGCCGGAGGTTCCTCCACCGCCACACTGGGGTCCGCACGCCGAACGACGGCGCGCTCGATCTCGACCGTTCGGGCGAGGACTCTCGGCTCGACGATGAGACCGACCCGGCCGTCTTCGACAGGCAGTTCGAACATGGCCAGTTCGACGAGTCCGAAGGTGAACTGAATGCCTGCGAACCGCCGCAGATGTTCCGCGATGCGTTCCACCCCTTCTCGGATGCCGTCCCCTACTACCAAGAGGAGAAAACGTCCGTCCGCCAAATGGCGACTCAGGTCGTCCACGAAGTCTGCCTCGTCGAGTTCGTCGTTTTCGGCACGCGCGAGCTCAAACAGTCGGTTCCGGTTAGGTTGTTCCCCCCGCGCGCGGCAGACGGCGTCGTTTAGATCTTGGTAGGAGAAGCGAGTGATTTCCTTTGCGTAATCGAGAATCTGAGCCACGACCTCGCGCCTTGCCTCCGGGTTCTTCCACAGCTTGCATTCGACGAGCGTGAGGCGCCCTGTCTGGCTCGCATAGGCGATGTCGATCGGCCCCGCCGCCGTGGGCAATTCACGACACAGGGGCGTGGCGGGACCGAAGGCGTCGTCAATCTCGCCGATAGGAAGAATCTCCGGATTGCGGAACAGCAGATCCTGGAGCCATGCCTCGTCGTACGCTGCGCCTCCTGACCCCGCCGTCAGTCGCCGGCGGCGGAGGGTGAGCGACCGGGTGTCATCACCCGGCGGGAGATAGATGGTGCGTCCGTAACGGGATGGAGATGTCGTCATGAACAACTGCCTACTTTCGATGGATCCACGCCCATTGGAGCTGACTCGTCGTCTCTCACGCTCCTAGCCCGGACTTCTCATACTGCCCCGTGATCGGGCCTCTTTGAGGCCCCTGAGGCTCGGGGCGCGGGGGTGGAGCGCGTGGGCGACGTGTGGAGAGGGCGGGGCTTGGGCATCCGGCGTCTGATCCTTGTCCGGAGCCGGCTGGGGTCGGCGTTCCAGGTTGTTCCGGACGCACCGTTCCCGTTGGCGAGGGTGTCGGCCGTGCATGGGAGCGTCAGGTGGGGTTCAGGCGGACCCAGGCGATGTGGAACAGGTCCTGATCGGGACAGGCGGAGGACATGGCGAGGTGGACACGTCGCACGGAGATCCGGACCAGGGCTCCGATCTTCAGCAGTCGGAGCCGGATGCGGTCGGCGGTGGCGACGGCCAGGCGGGTGCCATGGAGGGCCTCCCGGAGCCCCCGGAAGAGGATCATGGCGAAGGTGGAGAGGTAGAACCGCAGGGTGTTGGCCCCGAACAGGTTGGAGGAGCAGCGGGCCGAGAACAGGTGGAGCTTGTGCTCCTTCACCCGGTTCTCGGCGTCTCCCCGCGCGCAGTAGAGCTGCTCGTAGAGTTCCCGGGCGGGGTATGTCTCGGCGGGCAGCGAGGTCACGATGAACCGGTGGTTCTCCTTGGCGGCGCCACCCGCTGCCGTCGGTTGGAGCGCCTCGGCTTTCCCGATCACCCGACGCTTGCGGGACCAGGACTTCCGGGTGGCGTAGCGGAACTCCCCGAAGCGGCGCGCCGCCTGCCCCTGCTCGTGTGCTTCGGCCACCGCGGCCGCCATCTCGGTGGCGATCTCCCGCTCCAGCCGGCGGTTCTTCGCCACGCCGATCACATAGTCGACCCTCTCGCGGCGCTCGCAGGCGGCCAGGATCGGCTCCCGGCAAAAGCCCGAGTCGGTCCGCAGGATGATCCGGGTCGAAGGCCACGCCTCTCGGAGGCGATCCAGCAGCCAGCCCAGGTCTTCCTCCACCCCCGCCGCCGCGTCGCGCCCCGCGCTCCGCAGCCGCACCAGTACCGGGTTGTGCCCGATGACGAACAGCAACGGCATGTAGCAATACCTGCGGTAGTAGCCATGGAAGAAGCGTTCTTCCTGGTCTCCGTGGAGCGGGATGTCGGTGGCGTCCAGATCCAGCACCACCTCCTCCGGCTCGGAGGCGAAGCCCTCCACGCACAACGCCACCAGCAGTTCATCCAACCGCCGGGTGTTCACCACGATCTTGCGGGCCTTTTGGTCACAGCGCCCCGCCGCCGCCAACTCCAGCCGGTTCAGGGTGCTCTTGCCTGCCAGGGGAGCGCAGTCGCCCCGGCGCGGCGCCGTCCGGCCCGCAACCGCCTGGAGTGCCGGATCCCAGCGTAGGTCTTCGTGGTCGTTCAGGTCCTCATAGGCCAGGGCGAGACCGTAGAGCCGCTGGAGGACCAGAGTCTCGACCTCGTGAACCACCAGTTCGGGGCGCCGATAGTCCGTGAAGCAGCCCGCGACCCGACGGGTCAGATCCAACCGCTCGTCAACTCGTCCGAGCAGCGTGACCCCGCCGTCGGAGGTGATCACGCCACCGGAGAAGTCGGTCTCGATCCAGCGCTGGGACAGGCCTTCAGGGGCGGGTTGGCGCAGCCGCGGCGGAACACACCGCGTCACACGCCGGGGAGGTCGCTTGAGGGGCACAAGTCACTGTAGATCCGTGACTTCCAAAGTACAAGTCGCCCAGCTCCCCACTGACTATGAGATATGTGGGCTAG
>JAJEIY010000087.1 GCA_022828085.1 Acidobacteriota bacterium
ACCGCCCGCTATTATCGGTGGGGGTTGGGGGGGGTGCGGGCTTGCACCGCGGGTCCCCACCCCGGCCCGCGCGGGGCCCCGCCCCGCCCACGTCGTAACTCCCCACAGCCGCTCCACCCACCCCCAAATCCGGGTACGATCCCGCGCCCCCTCCGGAGGAATCCCGATGCGTTTCATGTCCCGCCTCGCCCTGCTCGCTCTCGCCGTTCTCCCGGCCCTCCCGGCTGCCGCCCAGGACGGAGAAACACCCGTCGTGATCCGGGCGGACCGCCTCATCATCGGCACCGACGCGCCCCCGGTCCTGAACCCGGAGGTGGTCATCGAAGGCGAGCGGATCACCGCGGTCGGCCCGACGGGCGCCATCCCCATTCCGCGCGGCGCCACCGTGATCGACCTGACCGGCCACACCATCCTGCCGGGACTCTTCGACTGCCACGTCCATCTGGGCGGCATCCCGGGCGACGGCGGGGACACCCAGAAGATGCGCGAGACCGTCGCCCACGAGGCGATCTACGCTGTGGCGCACGCGAAGATCACGCTCGAGAAGGGCTTCACCAGCGTCCGGAACATCGGAGCGGGGAACTATCACGACGCCGCGCTCCGCGACATGGTGGACCGGGGCATCGTCCCGGGGCCGCGGATCCAGGCGGCCACCTGGGGGGTGGGCTCGACGGGCGGCCACGCGGACATCAACGGCTGGAACGCGGACATCCCGACCCCCGGCTACGCGATGATCGCGGACGGGGTGGACGAGCTGCGCAAAGCGGTGCGCTACCAGGTCAAGTACGGGGCCGACGTCATCAAGGTGACCGCCTCGGGGGGCGTGCTGTCGCATGGCGACTCGGTGTACGACCAGGCGTACTCCTTCGAGGAACTGAAGGCGATCGTGGACACCGCGAACATGCTCGACACCCCGGTGGGCGCGCACGCCCACTCGCCGGCGGCCATGAACGACGCCATCCGCGCCGGCGTGGCCAGCATCGAGCACGGGACGCTGATCGACGAGGAGGGCATCCGCCTCGCCAAGGAGCACGGCACCTTCATCGTTCCCACCATCTACACCCTCGACTTCATCATCGATGAGGGCGCCGAGAACGGCGTTCCCGAACACTCCATCGCCAAGGCGAAGGAGATGGCGGCCATGCAGCGCGAGCGGCTCGCCGCCGCCTTCCACGCCGGCGTGAAGTTTGCCTACGGGACGGACGCCGCGGTGTTCCCGCACGGGCGGAACGCCAAGGACTTCGCCATCATGGTGGACGAGATGGACATTTCGCCGATGGCGGCGATCCAGACCGCCACCATCAACGGAGCGGAGCTGCTCGGCTGGGAGGCCGACCTCGGCTCCATCGAGGACGGCAAGCTCGCCGACATCATCGCGGTCGCGGGGAACCCCCTCGACGACATCACCCTGCTCGAGGACGTGAAGTTCGTGATGAAGGGCGGCGAGGTGGTCAAGAGCCCGTAACGGCAGGGTCGCGATGCCGGCCGGAGGTCGGCGTTCCAAGCCGGACGCGCCGTTTGGGGCGCGTTGTCCTACGCGGGTCCGCTGCGCTGGTGCGCAGCGGGTGCCGGTCTGAAGACCGGCGGTCCTTCCGGCTACAGGTTCGCGAGGAAGCCCTTGAGGAGCTCCAGGAACTCGTCGATGTGTTCGGCGTGGGTGCGGAAGATGCCGGGTGAGGGGCGGAGCCAGAACCGCTCGTTCAGGTAGGTGGCGGACACGAAGATCCGTCCGTCGGCGTGGAGCGCCCGGATGAGCCGGCGGTTCAGGTCGTCTACTTCCTCCTCGGTTCGTCCCGGGGGCCGGTAGCGGAAGCACATGGTCGAGAGCTGGGGCTCGGGTCCGACCTCGATGTCCTCCCAACGCCTCAACTCGTCCTGGAGATAGCAGGCCAGCACCCACTTCTCCTCGAGCGCCGCCGCGAACGGCTCGGTGCCGTGCAGTAGCAGCGGCACGAGCAGGCGCATGCCGCGGAAGTGGCGGGTGAGTTCGATCGACCGTTCCGAGGGCGAGATCTCCTTTTGGGGAGCGTCGACCAGGTAGGGCGCCTTCCAGCGGAAGGTCTCGAGGTGGGCCGCGTCGCGGACCACCACCGCGCCGCTGCCATAAGGAAGGAAGAGGCTCTTGTGCGGGTCGAGCACCACGGAGTCGGATCGCTCGATGCCGCGCATGACCTCCCGCCGCGCTGGAACCAGTACGTAGAACCCGCCGTAGGCGGCGTCCACGTGGTGCCAGAGACCCTCGGCGCGCGCGATGTCGGACACGGCGTCCAGCGGGTCCACCGCTCCCGTGTTCGTGGTCCCGGCGGTGCTCACCACGAGCCAGGGAATGAGCCCGTCGGCGCGGTCCTTCCGGATGTGGGCGGCCAGGGACTCCGGCGCCAGCCGGAAGTCCTCGTCCACCGCGATGATCCGGCAGGGGGCCTCTCCGACGCCCGCCAGGTGGACCGCCTTGCGGACCGAATAGTGCTCCTGGCTGGTGACGTAGACGGACGCCCGGCGGAAGTCCTCCGAGCGAAGCCCCTTCGCGTCCCGGGCCGCGATGATCGCGGTCAGCGCCGCGACGCTCCCGCCGGAAGTCAGTGTCCCGCCGGCCGCCTTCGGATAGCCGACGATCTCGGCGATCCACTCCACGAGCCGGTTTTCCACGCGCGCCGCTCCCGGCGAGGCCGGGAAATACCCGGAAAAGGCGTTCCCGACGGCCGCCAGGTAGTCGCCGAGCGCCGACGAGTAAATCCCGCCGCCGGGCACGTAGCCGAGGTCGCGGGGCGACGCGGGGTTCAGCCCCTCCTGTTCGACCTCGCGCCGGATCAGGTCGAGGATCTCCGGGAACGGCTGACCCTCCGGTCCGATCGGCAGGTCGTTCAGTTCCGACGACTCGCGCGGCGGGTACCAGGACGGCCCTGTCTTCAGCGCCTCGAGAAACTCCTCGGCGTGGCGGATCGTCGCTTCGGTGAGTTCCCGGCGGCCCTCGGCGTCCGGCTCGAGCGGCTCGGCGCGGCGCCGGAGCGCCTCGGCGCGCTCGCGGAACGTGCTCGTCAGGACGCTCATCGGACGGGGCCCTCTTGCATCGGCTCCGGTCCGTCGAACGCGGCCCCCGCCAGGTAGCCGGCGGCGCTCGCCGCGGTGAGCCCGATCGCGTTTGGAATCAGCACCCCCGCGGGAGCGAGCGCCGGCGCGAGGAACCAGTCCCAGCCCAGGGTCAGGTGCACGGCCCATAAGACAACTCCGCACCCCATGGCGGCGAGCGCCGCCGTGCGGCCGCCCCGCTTCGAGAACAACCCCGCGGTCAATGGCACGAAGAGCCCCACGAGGGTGAGTTCGTACGCGTCCTCGAGCAGGGAGTACGCACTGAAACCTTGGAACGCATAGAAGAGACTCGCCGCACCGACCAGAAGAACCGACAGGCGGCTCAACCGCAGGAGTCCCACCCGGGGCAACGGGTGGCGCAGCAGGTTTTGCGCCAGTACGGACGCGGCCGATATTAGCGCGCTGTCCACACTGGAAAGGACCGCCGAAACCACCAGCAGGACGAGTCCCAGAGCGGCGAGGGGACTGAAGAGAATCCGTCCCAGCGTCGCCAGCATGTCCCCTTCGTGGCCGGGCAGCAGGAGGCGGCTGGCGAGCCCCAGCACCACCGGAATGGCGCCGAGCACGAGGTAGAGGCCGCCCGCGATCAGGCAGGCGCGGCGGGCCACCCGTTCCGTCCGCGAGGAGAACACCCGCTGAAGGACGTCCTGGCCCGGGATGTTGCCGAGCGCCCCGGCGACGAGAAGCCCCGACCAGGCGAGGAAGGCGGTCAGCTCGCCGGGAACCACGGCGAGCAAATCCGGAGGCGTCTCCCGCCCCAGCCGCGCGAGGCCCCCCGCGAGCGAGCCCCCGCCAAGCTCCGCCACCGCAGAAATACCGACCGCGAGGAGCGCCAGGACCACGATCACGCCCTGCACGGCATCGGTCAGCGTCACCGACCACATTCCCCCGATCAGCGTGTAGCCCACCGCCACCGCGGCCACGAGCGCCAGACCCGCCCCGGCGGGGATGCCGAAGAGCTCGCCGAGGAGCGCGGCCAGCACCGAGAACTGGGCGGCGATCCAGCCGAAGAAGCTCGGCACCATGATCGCGGCGCAGGCGATCTCGGCGCGCCGGCCGAAGCGCCTCGCGAAGAAGTCCCCGAGCGTCAGGAGACCTGCGCGGCGCAGCGGAACCGCGTAGAACAGGCCCACGAGCAGGAGACAGATTCCGGGGCCGATGGGTTCGAGCGCGGCCGCCGAGAACCCCACCGCGCGCACCTCCTCCGCGGAGGCGAGCAGCGTGCCGGCCCCGAACCAGGTGGCCAGCAGGCTCAGCGAGGCGAGCGGGACGCGGAGGTTCCGCCCGGCGACCAGGTAGTCCGAGAAGTCGTGGATGCGCCGGCTGGCGATCCAGGCCACCCCGAAGAGGACGGCGGTGTAGAGCAGCAGTACCGCCGCGGAAAGAGTCGCCGGCAACGGCCCTTTCTCAGCCTGACTGGTGCAGCCGCTCCACGGCCCGCGCCCGGTCGGCAGGATCGGAGCGGCCCCAGAGCCCGCCCGCCAGCATCGCCGCGAGGCTCACCGGGAGGGCCACCAGAATGGGCCCGAGCCCGATCCCGAACCGGGGGCCGAACAGCAGGACGAACGAGTAGGTCGCGACTCCGGCAACCAGCGCCGCGAGCCCGCCCAGGAGGTTCGCCCGCCGCCACCAGAGGCCGAAGACCACCGGCACGAACAGTCCCGCCGAGAGCAGCCCCACCCCGGCGGTGTAGAACTGGGTGAGCAGTGCCGGCGGCGACCACGCCCAGTAGAGCGCGGCGGCGCCGACCAGCCAGGTGGCTCCCAGTCGGGCGAAGGCCTGCGCGCGCTTGCTCTTCCGCCCCAGATAGCCGCCGAGCAGGTCGTGGGCGACCGCCGAACTCACCGCCAGCAGGAAGGCGTCGGTGGTGGACATCACCGCGGCCAGGACCGCCGCCACGGCGAGCCCGCGGAACAGGGGAGGGAAGTTCTCGCCGATGATGCGCAGGAAGACTTCGTCGGGATCGGTCAGCCCGGGGAACTCCAGGATCCCCACCGGGGCGATCAGCAGGATCGCCGAGAGGATCATCACGCCGTACATGACGGTCGCCAGATTCAGCGAGAGGCGGGCGCTCCTCGGGTCCCGCGCGGTGGCCACCCGCATCACGATGTGGGGGATCACCGGAATCGCGGAGGCCCAGATCACGAAGTAGTCGAGGTAGCCGGAACCACCGGCGGGGAGCTGCCCGAAGGCCGGCGAGGCCGCCGTCGCCGCCTGGAGGGAACCGAGCGGCGACCCTGCGTTCATGGCGAGCACCACGGCGGTGACTCCCATGAGCAGGAACAGGAGCGCCCCCTGCATCACGTCGGTGACCGTGACCGCCACCATGCCGCCGAAGGACACGTAGAGGACGAACACGACGGTCGCGACCGTGATTGCGGTGCCGTAGTCCACCCCGAGGAGCGCCTCGGCGGTGATGCCGGCGGCCTTCATCTGCGCCACCATGTAGACGGTCAGCGAGATCACGATGATCGTCGGGACCAGCGCCCGGACCAGCCCGTGGGGGTACCGGAACACCATGAAGTCCGTGATCGTGAACTTGGCAAGGCGCCGGAGCGGCGCCGCGACCAGGATGGTGGCGAGCGGGAACCCCACCACCGCGCCGGCAAAGAGGGCCAGCGTCGCCGGAATGCCGCCCGAGTAGGCGAGACCCAGCACGCCGACCAGCGATCCGCCGCTGGCCAGGCTGGCCATGATCGCCAGGGCGTTGACCCCGGTCCCGACGCGGCGGCCGGCCACCCAGTACTCGTCCGCCGAGCCGAGTACCCGGCGGGTGGCCAGCGCCCCCACCACCACGCAGACGAGCAGGTAGACGAGGACGAGCCAGCGTTCGATCATGGATCCGTTGGGGCGTCCCCCGGGCCGCGGGCGCTGTCCTCTCTGCTCCCCGATTCGCCGAGGACCAGCAGGAGGAGGATCGCCGGCGATCCGAGCAGCAGGATCGCCATGAGCCAGCCGAACACGGCAACCCCCATAACCGAGATTTCGCCGAACACCGGCAGGAAGGCCACCACCGAGAAAGCGATCAGGATGAAGAGGGCGACGCGCTCCCTCGAGGGCATGGGGAAGAAGGAATTCATGCGGGGCCGCCGGGGGCGAAGTGTAGGGGCTCCCGCCGTTTATGATCCGGCCCGCCAGTCCCCTTGCGCGTCATCACCTGGAACCTGAATTCGATCCGGACGCGCCGGGCGCGCCTGCTCCGCCTGCTCGCGCGGCACGAGCCCGATGTCCTCTGTCTTCAGGAACTTCGCGCTCCGGCGGAGACCTTCCCCTGGCTGGACGTCCAGGCGGCCGGATACCGCGCGGTGGTGCACGCGCAGGCCGCCAGGAACGGGGTCGCCGTGCTCGCCCGCGAGTCCCCGGAGGTCCTCGAGCGGGGCCTCCCCGCCTGCCGGGCGCGCGACGAGGCGCGGCTGCTGGACGTCCGGGTCGCGGGCCTGCGGGTCATCACCGCGTACGTGCCGAACGGGAAGGCGGTGACCCGCGTCGAGGACTGGAACTACAAGCTCGAATGGCTCGGGGCGCTTCGCGAGCACCTGGCCGGGCGCGCGGACCCGGAAGAGCCGCTCGTTCTCTGCGGCGACTTCAACGTGGCTCCCCGCGACCGGGACTCGGCGACCGCCGATCCGGGAGGGGTGCTCTGCCACCCGGACGCCCGGACGGCGCTCGCGGGCGTCGTGGGGTGGGGGCTCACCGACGCGTACCGGGAGGTGTACGCGGAGGGGGAGGAACCGGAAAAGGGTCTCTATACCTGGTGGGACTACACCCGCCTGGCCTTCGCGAAGAACGTCGGCGCGCGGATCGATCACATCTACCTGACCGCTCCCCTCGCCGGCCGCATCGCCGCGGTGCGGGTGGACCGGGACGAGCGGCGCCAGCGGAAGGGGGAGGACATCCCCTCCGATCACGCGCCGGTGCTCTGCGACCTCGATCTCTGACCGGGGGCGTCGCGGCCGCCGCCGGCCCGGCAGTCACGCCAGCTTGAGGCCGGGGATGTCCCGAAAATCCTCGGTGTCGAGGGTCCAGAGCGCCGCGTCCTCGACGAGCGCACAGGCAGCGATCGCGAGATCCATCTCGCGGCTGCGCACCCGGTCCAATTCCGCGTAGAGATCGGCGGCGGCCGCGGCGGCTTCGGTGTCGAACGGGACGGCCGCACGCCGGGGCAGGAGGGTTTCCTGGTCCCGCAGTTCGCCGACGGTCCGCGGGCCGCGCAGCCACTCGTAGAGCACCGGCGCGGACAGCTTCACGCGGTGCCCCTCCCGGACGAACTCCCTGAGCCGCGGGAGCGAGAGCCGGCGGCCGGCAAGCGCGCCGACGAGCGCCGAGGTATCGAGATGGACGATCACTGCTTCGAACGCCAGGCGAGCTTGCGGGCCTCGCGGATTTCCCGAAGTTCCGCGTCCACCTCCTCCTGGGGACGGCTCGGTGGGGCCTGCCGGATCCGCTCCAGCACCTCCAGCATCCGCAGCCGCTCCGCCTCGCTCAGCCGGTCCTTCCGGGCCGCGTAGTCGGCGACCGCTTCCCGCACCATCTGGCTCTGGGGGATTCCCAGCCGGGCGGACACCGCGCGGATCCGGCGCACCGTCGCGTCATCGAGCGAATAGGTGACCTTGACCATACTCATGCCATACTACCATACCCCGGCTCCCGTCCGCTTCTCCGCCGCGATGGAACGAGTCGCCGGCAGGCAGCGTGCAAGTCCCCGGATCCGGGGCGTGCTCCGGCGCGTTCCGGAGTCGCGCGGAAGCCGCCTTTGGCGCCCGAAACCGGGGGTTCCGCTGCTTGCAACTACCGGGACTCGTCACTATCCTTTATCAATTGGCCCGGAGCGTATCTGGGGGCGGAAAAACCACCCCGCCGCAGCCGGCCACAACATCCCATGCGCCTTCTGAATCTCGTCGCCGCAGGGTCTCTCGGCGTGGGCGTGTTCGCGCTTTCGACGCTGGCGGACGCCAGCGAGAAACCCGGTTCCGAGCCGGCTCCGCCGACGGTGGCGTCCGTCCGGAACTGGACCCCGGAGGGCACCCTCCCGGCGTCCGGGTTCACCCCCGAGACCGCGGCTGCGCACAACGGGATGCTGCGGACCTACTGCATGGTCTGCCACAACGACCGGATGAAGACCGGCAACATGTCGCTCGCCGGTTTCGATGCGGGAGACGCGCCGGCGAATCCGGTCCTCGCGGAGAAGATGGTCTCGAAGCTCCGGCTCGGGATGATGCCGCCGCCCGGCGCCCGGCGTCCGCCGGAAGAGACGCTGACCGAGGTCGCGCAGGCGCTCGAGACCCAGCTCGACGACAGCGCCGCCGCAGAGCCGAACCCCGGACGCCGTTCCTTCCAGCGCCTGAACCGGGCGGAGTACACCGCGGCGATCCGCGACCTGCTGGATCTCCCGCTGGACGCTTCCAAATACCTCCCCCAGGACACCATCAGCGCCAACTTCGACAACATCGCCGACGTCCAGTTGCTGTCGGCGACCCTCATGGACTCCTACCTCCGCGCCGCCAGCGACATCAGCCGGCTCGCGGTCGGTGATCCCGACGCCACCGCCGCCGAGTCCGGCTACCACGTGTCGCGCTGGGCGGCCCAGCTCGGCCAGGTCGAGGACGCGCCCTACGGGACCCGGGGCGGCATCGTGGTGGACCACGTGTTCCCGGCGGACGGCGAGTACCGGTTCCGGGTGGCCTTCCACCACGAGACCACGGGCGCGATCGTGGGGTCGGGTTCGAGTGCGCTCCACACCCTGGACAAGCCGGAGCAGGTCGAGATCTCGGTCGACGGGCAGCGCGTGGCGCTCCTCGATGTCGACCGCTGGATGCACGTCTCCGACCCCGACGGCGTCAACCTGCGGTCCGAGCCCATCTTCGTGCGGGGGGGCCCGCGCAAGGTGGCCGCCGTCTTCCTGAAGCACTACGAGGGGCCGGTCCTCGACATGATCTCCCCGCACGACTGGTCGCTCGCCAGCACCGCGACGTCGAGGACGTACGGCATCCACAACGTGCCGCACCTGCGGGATCTCTTCATCACCGGGCCCTTCGACGCCACCGGGGTGTCGGACACCCCGAGCCGCCGGACGATCTTCACCTGCCGGCCGCTCGCACCCGAGGAGGCGCGTCCCTGCGCCGAGGAGATCCTGTCCCGTCTCGGGCGTCTCGCGTACCGGCGGAATCTCACCGAGCGCAACCTGAACGCGCTGATGTCGCTCTACGACTCGGGCGCGGCGGCGGACGGTTTCGAGGAAGGGATCCGGATGGGCATCGAGGGGATGCTCGCGAGTCCCAACTTCGTGTTCCGGATCGAGGAGCCGCTCGACCCGCGGGAGGCCGAGTTCGGCTACCGGCTGACCGATACCGATCTGGCCTCCCGGCTGTCCTTCTTCCTCTGGGGGACGATCCCGGACGGGGAGCTGCTGGACACCGCCGAGGCGGGCCGGTTGACGGATCCCGCCGGATTCGAGGCGCAGGTGCGCCGGATGCTCGCGGACCCCCGTTCGGAGGCCCTCGCGGAGCGGTTCGCCCACCAGTGGTTCCGACTGCAGGACCTGGACAAGATCAACCCGAACGTCCGGCTCTATCCGGACTTCTACCAGCAGTTGAAGTGGGCGATGGTGGAGGAGACGGAGCGCTTCTTCCACTACCTGGTGTCCGAGGACAAGAGCGTCTTCGACCTCTTCACCGCGGACTACACGTTCGTGAACGGGCCGCTCGCGAAGCACTACCGCATGCAGGGGGTCGTCGGCCCGGAGCACCGCCTCGTGAAGTACCAGGATCCGAACCGGCGCGGGATCTTCGCCCACGGAAGCATGCTGACGCTGACCTCGCATCCGTACCGGACCTCGGCGGTGCTGCGCGGGAAGTGGGTGATGGAAGTGCTGCTCGGGAGCCCGCCGCCTCCTCCGCCGCCGAACGTTCCCGACCTCGACACCGGTGAGTCCGGCGAAACGGTCCGCAAGCTCACGGCGCGCGAGGCCCTCGAGATCCACCGCGACAACCCGGCCTGCCGGTCGTGCCACCGGATGATGGATCCGATCGGCCTCGCGCTCGAGCAGTTCGACGTGACGGGCCGGCTGCGGGTCAAGGACGCGGGACAGGCCATCGACGCGTCCGGGGAGTTCTACGACGGCACGCCCATCCAGGACATCGGAGACCTGCGCAACGCGCTGCTGAAGCGCCCGACCCCGCTGCTGCGGACGTTCACGGAGAACCTGATGGCGTACGCGCTGGGCCGGCGGGTGGAGTACTACGACCAGCCGCGGATCCGGGAGATCGTCCGGGACGCGGAGGCCTCGGACTACCGGATGTCCTCGTTCATCCTGGGGGTGGCGAAGAGTCCGGCGTTCCAGATGAAGGGCGGCGCGGCCGAAGAGGCCGAGACCACCGTCGCCGGCGAACACTAGAGAACACCAGAGAAGACAGCCAATCGGAACCGAAGGAGAAGACGATGAACTACCTGACCGGGAAAAGCCTGCCGCGGCGCACCTTCCTGCGCGGGGCCGGCGCGACGATCGCGTTGCCGTTCCTCGACGCCATGGTGCCGGCGAGCGTCATCGCGAAGCCGACCGAGGCGGACCCGACGCGGCTCGTGGCCGTGGAGATCGTTCACGGCGCGGCGGGGAGCAACAAGTACGGCCGCGAGCAGTTCCTGTGGTCTCCCGAGAAGGAGGGCACGGACTTCGATCTCTCGAAGGGCGCCCTCAGTCCGCTCGAGTCGGTCCGGGACTACGTCACGATCGTGAGCGACTGTGACAACGAGCCCGCCGAAGCGGAGACCGCGCGGGAGATCGGCGGGGACCACTTCCGCTCGAGTTCGACGTTCCTGACCGCGTCCCATCCGAGACAGACGGAAGGGTCCGACGTCTTCGCCGGGACCTCGTTCGATCAGCTCTACGCGCAGCGCTTCGGCCAGAACACGCCGATTCCCTCGATGCAGCTCTGCATCGAGACGGTGGACCAGGCGGGCGGCTGCGCCTACGGCTACGCGTGCGTCTACACGGACACCATCAGCTGGGCGTCGCCGACCGAGCCGCTGCCGATGACGCGGGACCCGCGCATCGTGTTCGACCAGTTGTTCGGCGCCGGCGGCACTCCGGAGGGCCGGGCGGCCCGGCAGCGGGCGCGCCAGAGCGTTCTGGACTTCATCGGCGAGGAGGTCCGGGATCTCCAGGGCGCCCTGGATCCTCAGGACGTGCGGCGGATGGATCGCTACCTGACCGATATCCGCGAGATGGAGCGGCGGATCGAGAAGATCGTGGAACGGAACACCAGCGGAGAGCTCCGCGAGCTTCCCGACGCCCCGTCGGGAGTGCCGGACTCGTTCGACGAGCACGTGAAGATCATGTTCGACCTGCAGGCGCTCGCCTTCCAGTCGGACATGACCCGGGTGTTCAGCTTCAAGCTGGGCCGGGACGCTTCCAGCCGGGTGTATCCGGACAGCGGCGAGTCCACCGCCTTCCATCCGGCGTCGCACCACGGGAACGATGAGGAGCGGGTCGAGATCCTGGGGCGGATCAACCGGTACCACGTGAGCCTGATTCCGTACTTCATGGAGAAGCTGCGGAGCATCCAGGAGGACGACCGGACGCTGCTCGACAAGACCATGATCCTGTATGGGTCCCCGATGGGCGATCCGAACATCCACAACCACAAGCGCGTCCCGTTCTTCGTGGCGGGCGGCGCGAACGGCGCCCTGGAG
>JAJEIY010000092.1 GCA_022828085.1 Acidobacteriota bacterium
CCTTCCAGCCGGCCCGGTGCACCGCGATCACCTTCTCCACGGCCTCCTCGAAGGTGGGGACCGTCCGCCGGCGGCCGGTCACGAGCTCGCCGTGCTGCCGCGCCACGAGGTTGAGCACGCACTTCTGTCGCGCCTCGGCGAGGCTGACGTGGGGCCAGGTCCCGAGTCCGAGGTTGCGGGGACGCCCGTCCACGGTGATGCGCTGGCGCCAAGACTTCGAGAGCTGGCCGCGGGCGATCCGCCGCACCCGGAGGGAGAGACCGCCGGAACCGCGGCCGTCGCCGTAGCATCCGGGTTCCCGGATGGTCTCGACGAATCTCGCGGAGAGTCGGTAGGGTCGTTCGGTCATGGATGTTCGTTCCTGCGGGGACCGTGTGGGGGACACGAAGAGGGCGGGAACGAGGGAGTTTGCGGTGTTCCGATGAGGAACAGTATAGCACCGTAAGCCGTTGAATAACGGTAGTCATAGCGGAACGTCAGGGCACTCTGCGGAACCTTGTGGAACCGGTAGACTGCGGCCCGAAGGGCCGCAGGCGACGTGTCGCTGTTTGCCCCGATGGGACGCCGGGACAAGCACGTGCCCTCGCTTCCGGTCGGCTCCGAACGAGAGAGCCATGCCGCGGGTCGGCGTCACGACGTGCGCGGTGCGGAGCACCGCGCGTGCCGGTCGGAGACCGGCGTTCCAAGCCGGCGGCGCCATCACCGCGCTGGACCGGCCCGCCGGACTGCATTTCACAGCAAACTCCCCCGACCCAATGTGCCCGGTGAACTGGACCTGAGCGGGGGTGGCGCTACGCCATTCTCTTGGTGACCCGCGCCATGCGGGGGAATGGAGCCGGGAGTTTCGCCCGCTGCGCGGACGATGCCGGCGGATGGGCTATCGTGGCCGCGATGTCGTCGCGTCACGTCCTGTCACTTCTGATCGTCGCCGCTGCGCTCGGCGGCTGTTCCTCGCGTTCCGGCGCGACCCGGGCGGTCCCGCCCGCACCGCCGCCGCCCCCGTGCGTGCCCACCCACGGGGGCGACTGCGTCCTGGTCTCCGAGTTCGAGGCCATGGCCGAGGAAATGGCCGAGGAGTACGCCGTTCATCCCAACTTCGAGAACCAGTGGGGCCTCGCGGCCATCAATGCCGACCGCGCCTACGCGAACCTGCGCCTCCTCGAAGGGCCCGACGCGGAGCCCGGCGCCGGGGTCACCATCGGGTTCATCGACACCGGCATCGACGCGGAACACCCGGCCTTCGCCGGCAGGACCATCTACCAGGACTTCCTGTTCGGCGCCGAACCGGAGACCGGGGAGGAGGGCGCCTCCCACGGCACCGCGGTGGCGAGCGTCGCCGCGGGCGGGAGGACGGGTGGCGAGTCTGCCGCCCACGGCGTCGCCTGGGGCGCCGACCTCGCCATGTGGGCGATCCCGCTCGGGTCGGGCGGCGGTCCCTACGAGCCGATCACGCTGGAGGAACTCAGCGAATTCGACGCCGGGTACGCCCATCTCTTCAGGACGGCGTTCGCCTGGCGCGACGCGGGGAACCGGCTGGACATCCTGAACCTGAGTTTCGGCACCGACGGAAGCATCGAGGACTACGGCGCGGACGCCCTGCGGGCGAGCGCTTCGGGGCTGATCGCCACCCTGGCGCAGGCGGACGCGGCGGAGAAGACGATCCTCGTGTGGGCCGCGGGGAACTACCACGGTGACCGCTGCGCCGAGGGCGTGGCGGGTTGCGTGAACGGCCGGGTCAACGCCGCCTCGGCCTCGATTTTCTCGGGGCTGGTCGCCCGTTTCGAGGAACTCCAGGGACATTCAGTCGCGGTGGCGGCGCTCAACCCCCACGACGGGGCGCTCACGTTCTTCTCGAACCGTTGCGGGATCGCCGCCGACTTCTGCATCGCGGCGCCCGGCCTGGACATCCGCTTCGCGTATTTCGGACCGCACGAAGGGGAAGTCGTGCGGGGGAGCGGGACCGGCGGCGGAACCTCGTTCGCCGCCCCGATGGTCGCCGGGGGGCTCGCGATCATGAAGCAGCTCTTCCGGGACCAGCTCTCGAACGAGGACCTGGTGAGCCGGCTCTTCGCGACGGCCGACAAGGCGGGGATCTACGCCGACCGGGAGATCTACGGCCAGGGCCGGATGGACCTCGGGGCCGCCACCTCGCCGGTGGGGGTGCTGGACGTGCCGCTCGGCGCCGGGCTGGCCACCGCGGCGTCCGCGTCGCTCGGGTCCACGGGGCTGCGCCTCGGCGCCGCCTTCGGGGACGGGCTGGCGGTGTCGTTCGACGGGGACGAGATCATGGCGCTCGACGACTACGGGGCGCCGTTCTGGTACGAGATGGAGGACTTCGCGGCGACCACGGAGGGGCCGGCGCTGTCGGCGCGCCTCCGGAGCTTCCTGGGCCCGGGGTCCGGCGGCCTGACGGCGGGCGGCGGTTCGGGCGGCATGCCCGCCGCCATGGGCACGACGGCGGGCATCGTCCGGATGCCGACGGCGGCCGGGAACGGCCACCTGGCGCTGGTGGAGGGCGCGGTGCAGGTGGGCGCCACCGAGGCGGGAGGACTGTCGGCCACGGCCTTCACGACGGGTCGGTGGCGCCCCGCGATGCCGGCGACCGGCGCGGCGCTGGCGTGGCGGCCGGCGTCGCTGCCGGTGGGGTTCCGCGCGGGCTGGATCTCGGAGCGGGAGACCATGCTCGGGAGCCTGGGGACCGGCGCGTTCGGCGGCCTGTCGGCGGGGACGGCGTTCTTCGGCTTCGACGGGGGCATGGACTTCGCGGGGTGGAACCTCGGGGCGGCCGGGGAGTTCGGCGTCGTCAACCCGGCGGCCACGGGCGGGCTGATCCAGGAGATCACGCCGCTCGCGACGAGCACCTTCGCGCTCCACGCGAGCCGGGGGTTCGCGCGGGCGGGCTCGCTCAGCTTCTCGCTGTCGCAGCCGCTCCGGGTGGAGAACGGCTGGGCGGCGCTGACGGCGCCGTCGGCGCGGACGAAGCAGGGCGAGGTGCTCTACCGGTCGTTCCGGGCCGATCTGGCGCCCGGGGAACGGCAGCTCGATCTCGCGGCGCAGTGGAACCGGGCGCTCCCGCTCGGGGAGCTGCGGCTCGGGGCGGTCTGGAGCCACTGGCCGGGACACCGGGAGGTCCTCGGGGCGCAGGTGGCGGCGCTGGCCGGCTGGCGCTGGAGTTTTTGACGGGGGAGTGGTCTGCGGGAGGGGCGGCGACAGTCCTGATAGATTTCAGAATCCTCAGCGCGCCACGTCGAGGGACCGGAACGTGAGTACCGTGAGCAACCGCCTTCACTTGTCCGACTTGGTGATTCGCGGTTTCCGCGGGATTGCCGATCTGGAGATCTCACGGTTGGGTCGAGTCACGCTCCTGACGGGAAGAAATGGAGTCGGCAAGACCACCGCTCTGGAAGCGCTCGAAACGTACGCCTGCGCGGCAGGTGACGACGTCCTCTACCGCATCCTCCAGGCCCGGGGGGAACTCCCTTCCGAGGATGAGGCGCGAACGGGACTCCGGCTTCCGGTCAACTGGCTCTCGCTGTTCCACGGCCATCGGAAATGGCTCGCGGAGAACGGTGATCCGCTCAATCCAGTCGACTCGGATGACGCGATGCCGGTATTCAATGTGGGGCCGAAGTCTGAGTCCGAATCGCTAACGGTTCGGTTGCGCCGGAGTTCCGACGAGATGCTGGACCGTCTGTGGCGCGGAAGGGAGGAAGTGACTCTGGAGGAGATCCTTCCGCTGTCGCTGTACGTCAGGTTCCGAGGCCAGGAGGAACGGGAGGTGCCGACCTTCGATGTTCATCCACGATGGCGTCGTGCGTTCCTCAATCGGGCGTCCGGGATCGCGTGCCGGCGTATCGGGCCGGAACTCGTCGAGAACCGGGACCTGGCGCGATGCTGGGATAGCGTCGCACTGACGCCCCAGGAAAGCCTGGTCGTGGAAGCGCTCGGTCATGTGGTCGCCGATCAGCCGAAGCGCGTCGCAATGCTCGGAGCCGAGGATCGTGAAGGTGCGCGTTTCGTAGTGAAGCTCGCCTCGCAGGAAGAGCGAGTCCCGCTGAAGAGCCTGGGTGACGGGGCGAACCGGTTTTTCGGCCTAGTGCTCGTGCTGGCAACGGTGAAGGGGGGGATGCTCCTGATCGACGAGGTGGAGAACGGCATCCACCATCAGGTGCAGCAAAACTACTGGTCACTGATCTTCGATTTTGCGCGAGAACACGGGGTCCAAGTCATCGCCACGACCCACAGTTGGGATGCGGTGAAGGGGTTCGCGAGCGCCGCGGAGGGACGCGGGGAGGATGCGGCGCTGATCCGAATCCAACGCGGCGACCACCGGATTGAGGCGGTGGAGTACACGCCGGATGAGATTCAGATAGTGGCGGAACAAGGCATCGAGGTGCGATGAGAACATGGGAAAGCGGCCGGCGCGCGATCCTTCCCAGGTGCTCATCGTGGAAGGGGCAGACGACCAAGCCGTCGCGGAGTCCCTCCTGCGGGCGAATGAGTTCGAGGTGCGATTCACCGCCTGTCCGAAGCGGAGTGTCGATGCGCTAATCAAGAGCATGGGAGCCGAAATCAAGGTACCTGGAAGAAGGGTCGTGGGTTTCGTATTCGATGCGAATTCCGATCCACACGCGCGGTGGCAGGAGGTGGTTCAGAACCTCGAGGGCGTGCGCCCGGTTCCGGAGATTCCCGAACCTGACGGCGCCATCATTGAGGGGTCGCCCAAGGTCGGAATCTGGATGATGCCCGACAACATTAAGCCCGGGGAACTGGAGGATCTCGTGGCCGAAATGGTGCGCCGGGATGATGCTGTCTGGCCTCTCGCCGAGGCGTATCTCGACAGTCTCCCGGACTCGGAGCGCGAATACATCAAGAGGAAACCAGTGAAGGCGGCTGTGCACGTCTGGTTGGCGAACAAGAAACAGCCCGGCCGCATGGGAGCGGCTATCGGTGCCGGACACCTGGACGTGACGGCGGCGTCAGCGGATCGTTTCGCATCCTGGCTGCGCCGGCTCTTCGACGACGCCTCCCTATCCCCGGCTGGCCCGGCACCCCGCTGAGCGAAGCCCAGTCCCTCGGGACGCTGCTGTTTTCGACCCGCTCAACCCCACCTCACACGTGGGTCGCGGGACCCAAAGGAACGCCGGTTTCTGCCCGTCATTACATCCGGAAGGAAAGCGAAACCCCCGATGTGATGTTCCCGAATGACCGGGACTCCCCCAAGAGGAGCGCCATCTCCGTCTGCGGGGGGACGCCCGGGGCATGACTTGCCGATCTTGCGGCCCTCGGTCAATGCCGGTCTGGACACCGGCACGCCTCCCGTTGCGGGCGGGTTCCGACAGCCCACTCGTGCGAGACTCCGGGGGCCATGCGTTCCCGCTCCGTCCTGCCTAGGGTCGCTCGCGGAATCCTCTCTATCCTGGCCGCGGGCGGGACTGCGGCCGCCCAGTCGGCTCCTGCGGATTCGGCACGCGCAATTGCTACCGCGGAGGCCCGGGGCGCGCAGTTCCTCTTCGACTACGACTTCGAGGACGCGCTCGGGACCTACCGGGAACTGGGCGAGCGGTTTCCGGAGCATCCGAGCGGGCCCTACAACGCGGCCGTCACCATCTGGACCCGGCTCGCTCAGCGCAGCAACGCGGTCCGGGGGCCCAGCCTGCGGAACGACCGTTTCTTCTCGCAGGACGGGCGGCCGGAGCCCACGCCCGAGGAGGAGACGGCCTTCCGCGAGAACCTGGAGGAGGCCTACCGCCGGTCCGAGGCCCTGCTCGAACGCGACCCGGACCACCCGGAGGGCCTCTACCACCTCGGTGCCGGCGAAGGCCTCGAAGCCGGGTGGGCCGTGATCGTGGACCGCGCCTGGTTCCGCGCCACCCGGCTGATCCGGCGCGCGGTGGGCCGCCACCGGCGGCTCCGGGAACTCGATCCCGGGTTCCGGGACGCCTACGTCATTCCCGGGACCTACGTGTACTCGATCGCCCGGCTGCCGCGCGCGCTCCGGATGATCGCCTTCCTGTTCGGGATGCGCGGCGACCTCGAGGGCGGACTGCGCGAGATCCGGCTCACTGCCGACGAGGGCCGGCGGGCGCGGTGGGGCAGCCTCTGGACCTATGAATTGCTGATGCAGCGCGAGGGGCGGGAGGACGAGGCGCTCGAAGCGATCCGGCGGCTCGGGCGCCGGTTCCCGAAGAACCCCGACTTCGCGCTCGACGAGATCACCGTCCTGACGGCGGCGGGGGAGTTCGAAGCGGCTGTCGGACTCGGGGAGGAGGCCATCGAGCGCCGCGACGCCGGGTTCGGGAACTACCACCTCATGCTCCCGGGGCTCGCCGAAGCGGGACTCGGCGAGGCCCTCCTGTTCGCGGAGCGCTGGGCGGACGCCGAGGCCGTCCTGAACCGGGGTCTCGCGGCCGACCCGAGCCCCGAGGTCCGGGCGAACCTGCTTCTCCGCCGCGCGAACGCCCGGGACGGCGCCGGGCGGCGGCCGGAGGCGCTCTACGACTACGGCGAGGTTATCCGGATCGACGCCGACGACGTCCTGAGGGACTGGGCGCACGCCCTCCGGCAGGCCCCGTGGCCCGACGCGGCGCCTACGGGTTCCCACCCGGCGCGGTAGCGCGTCCGGCTTGGAACGCCGGTCTCCGACCGGCACAGCGGGCCGGAGGCCCGCGGACGACGTACCGCTATTCGGCTTGGGCGACAAAGGTCCGGGAGCGTCCCTTTCGCCCCGTTGCACCGCGAGAGAGAACCATCCCGCAGGTGAGCGCTCCAAGCCGAACGTGCCACCTTGGGTGAGCGGCGTCACGACGTGCGCGGCGCGGAGCGCCGCGCGTGCCGGTCGGAGACCGGCGTTCCAAGCCGTTGGCGCCACCACGGCTGTTGACCAACCCGCGGGACGCGTGCCGTGCGACACTCCCGCCGCCGTGGTCTTCCGAGCCGTTTTCCTGCTGGCCGCCGCCCTGGCCGCGCCGTCCGCCGGCGGGCAGCCGGAAGAACTCGCCGCGCTCGAGACGGCCGGTTCGCAGCTCCTCTTCGACTACGACTTCGACGAGGCGATGGAGCACTACGCCCGGGTCAGCGAGCGCTACCCGGAGCACCCCACCGGCCCCTACAACCTCGCCACCACGGTCTGGACGCGGCTCGCCCAGCGCAGCAATGGGATGCGCGGGTCGAGCCTCCGCAACGACCGCTTCTTCTCGCAGCAGGGCCGTCCGGACGCGGCGCCGGAGGAGGAGGCCGCCTTCCGCGGGCACCTGGAGGAGGCGTACCGGCGGGGCCGGGCGCTGCTGGAGCGCGATCCCGACGACGTGGAAGCGCTCTACTACCTCGGGGCCACCGAGGCGCTCGAGTCGGGCTGGTCGGTGATCGTGGACCGGGCCTGGTTCCGGGCCGCCCGCCAGATCCGGCGCGGCGTGGGCCGCCACCGGCGGGTGCAGGAACTCGATCCCGGCTTCCGGGACGCCTACGCGGTCCCCGGCGCTTATGACTACGGGATCGCCACCCTGCCGCGGCCGCTCCGCTGGCTCGCCTTCCTGTTCGGGATGCGGGGGGACCGGGACGCCGGCCTCGAGGCGGTGCGGATCACCGCCGACGAGGGCCGGCGGGCGCGCTGGGGCGGGCTTTGGACCCACGCGCTGCTGATGCAGCGCGAGGAGCGCGAGGACGAGGCGCTCGCGGCGATCCAGCGGTTGAACCGGCAGTTCCCCAAGAACCCCGACTTCGTGCTCGACGAGGTCAGCATCCTCACCGCGCTGGGCGATTTCGAGGCCGCCCGCGAGCTCGCCGAGCTCGTGCTCGAGCGCCGCGAGGCGGACTTCGGGAACTACCGGCTGGCGCTTCCGGGGCTCGCCGAGGCCCGGCTTGGGGAGGCGCTGCTGTTCGCGGAGCGCTGGGAGGAGGCCGAGGCGGAGTTCAGCCGCGGCCTGGCCGCCGGGCCGAACCCCGAGGTCCGGGCGATCCTGCTCTTCCGGCGCGGGAACGCCCGGGACGGCGCGGGGAAGCGGGGCACTGCGCTGACCGACTACGGGCGCGTCATCCGGGAGGACGCCGACCAGGTGCTCGGCGAGTGGGCGGAGGAGCTGCGGCGGGCGCCGTGGCCGGAGGCCGCGCCCGAGGGTTCGCTCCCGGGACCGCGATCCGAGTAGTCGCTCGCCTATCGCGGTGGCTTCGCCGGCGAGTGCCGGCGAGTCGCCACAAACGCGGTCGCCAAACCAACGACGGTCGTTGTTCCGACAGCCCCGGCCGCCACTCCGTGTCCCTGATGTCCAAGCCACACTGCGGCTACCAGCGCCGACACGACGGAAACCAGACCGACGATCTGCCCCCGCCGGACTGCAAACGCTGTTGTTGTAGCCGCCGCGATCCCCAACTCGTGGCCGACCCGCTGCTCCCGTTCCGCCATCTGCAGGATTCGTTCGGCGGCGCCCTCAACCACCTGTTCGTAATCTCGCAGGTCGCGCGGGGGCGGTAGCGGACCGATGAATTCCCGAATCCGAATCGCGGTGGAACCGGTGACTTCGGGAGGTTGGGGCGGAGGACTAGTGCCTCGTCCGAGACTCTTCCCGCTCCTGGTCTTGCTTCCGGTGGCCCATTTCGGCATCGCCGTACCCGTCCATTGCGCTACGGAGGTATCCCCCCACTCGTCGCCAATGTTCGGCGAGCCGCTCCTCTGGGCTGCCTTTCAGTCGAAGGTCTTCAAACTGCTCCGGGCCGGGGAACATGTTCATGATGCTGCCGACGCCCTCGAAGAACGCTCGCATTTTCCCGGCCATGAGAGGGGATGAGTTTAGCGGCGTTCCAACGCGGCGGCGCCATCTGGTCGCCTGGCCGACCCGCCGGACTGCATTTTCACAGCAACTGACCGGCGTTCCGCTGTTGCGCGTGCTTGGCGTGGGGCAACGTTGCGGCGTTGCTGGCTGGTGCGTGACGCGCCTGAATGGCGGCGTGCGGTTTCGCGGCCCAGGTGGGCCGCGATGCCGGTCGGAGACCGGCGCACCCCAGCCGCACCCCCATGACGCGGGGGAGCGTTGCGGCGTCGTGGTCCCCCCACTCGTCGCCAGCCGGAATTCAGGGCGGTCCCCATCGCCCTTCCGCTTCCTATAATCGCCCGGATGTCCCTCCGCCGCACCCCGCTCCACGCGCTGCACAAGGAACTCGGCGGACGCCTCGTCCCGTTCGC
Source organism: Acidobacteriota bacterium (assembly GCA_022828085.1). Classification (GTDB taxonomy): domain Bacteria; phylum Acidobacteriota; class Vicinamibacteria; order Marinacidobacterales; family Marinacidobacteraceae; genus Marinacidobacterium. The sequence continues at coordinate 9,179 of JAJEIY010000092.1, forward strand.
CGGCTGGGAGATGCCGGTGCAGTTCGGCGGGGTGGTCTCGGAGCACCTCGCGGTGCGGCGGCAGGCCGGGCTCTTCGACGTGAGCCACATGGGCGAGCTGCGGGTCACCGGGCCGGACGCGCTGCCGCTCCTGCAACGGCTGACCCCGAACGACGTGTCCCGGCTGGTTCCGGGCCGCGCGCAGTACTCGGCGCTCACCACCGATTCGGGCGGCTTCGTGGACGACATCGTCGTGTACCGGCGCGGGGAGGAGTCCTTCCTGGTGGTCACGAACGCCGCGAACACCGCCCGGGACCTCGCCTGGATCCGGGAGCGGGGCGGGACGGCCGCGGAGTGCGTGGAGGACCTGAGCGACGAGACGGCATTGCTGGCGCTCCAGGGGCCGCGTTCGCAGGCGATCCTGCAGACGCTGACCGACCTGGACCTCGCGACTATCCGCTACTACCGGTTCGCGGAGGGAGAGGTCGCGGGAGTCCCGGGGACCGTCGCCCGGATGGGATACACCGGGGAAGACGGCTTCGAGATCATGGTCCCGGCCGACCGGGCCGAGGGGCTCGCGCGGCGACTCCTCGACGCCGGGTCGCCGGAGGGGCTCGTGTCCACCGGGCTCGGCGCCCGGGACACCCTGCGGCTCGAGGCCAAGATGGCCCTCCACGGGAACGACATCGACGAGGACCACTCCGTCGAGGAGGCGGACCTCGGCTGGATCGTGAAGCCCGACAAGGGCGACTTCATCGGCCGCGACGTCCTGGTGGTGCAGCGCGAGCACGGCGTCACCCGCAAGCTCGTCGGCTTCGAGCTGCGGGACCGGGGGGTGCCGCGCCACGGCTATCCCATCGTGGTGAACGGCGAGCCCTTCGGCGAGGTGACGAGCGGCGGCCACGCCCCCTTCCTGAAGAAGAGCCTCGGGCTCGCCTACCTGCCGGCGGACGCCTGCGAGCCGGGCCAGGCCTTCGAGGTCGTGATCCGCGGACGCCCCGTCCCCGCGGAAGTGGTGCCCACGCCGTTCTACGTCCGGCCCGGCAAGAAAAAGAAGAAGAAGAAGAAACGCGCAGCGGCGGCTGCCGTCTGACCCAGGAGAACCCTCCCGGAGAACCGATGACCCCCGACGATCTCTACTACAGCAAAGAGCACGAATGGCTGCGCCTCGAAGGGGACGGCTCCGCGACGATCGGCATCACCGACCACGCCCAGCAGGAACTCGGGGACATCGTGTACGTCGAGCTCCCCGACCCGGGCAGCGCGCTCGAGGCCGACGACGTCATGGGCAGCGTGGAGTCCGTGAAGGCCGTCTCCGAGATCTTCTCTCCGGTGGCGGGCACGGTGACCGCGGTCAACGACGCCCTCGAGGACGCTCCCGAGGTGGTCAACTCCGATCCCTACGGCGACGGCTGGCTGATCCGGCTTCGGTTGGAGGACCCGGGGTCGGTGGCGGGGACGATGCTCTCCGCGGGCGACTACGACACGCACGTCGCCAGCGAGGCCGACTGAGCGGACCGGGAGGGGGCGTCGGGTCGGCCAGGAGCGCCGCTCTTCAGAGCGGCATCGCTGCGCGACAGCGCAGCGAGACTCACGCCGCCATGCACCCTGATCACCCGGGTTTCATCGGGGCGGCGTCAAGCGATCCCCATTCGCGCTCCGCCATAGGGCGGATTCGTTGAGGGAGTTTCGCCCGCTGCGCGGGCGATGCCGGTGTGAACACCGGCGCTCCTGGGCGGTTCAGCGTTACTCGCGTTTGCGGGGAAGCGCCCCACCGAAGTCCTTGGTGGCGGCAGCCGTCCGGGCGCCCCTCTGCAGGTCGGCGCGCGACCCCGGACCGAGGCGTTCGGCAAGGACCGCGCGGAGGGCCGTCGCGTCCTTGCACGCTCCCCGGCAGACGCAGAGCACGTGCGCGGGGTGGTCGTCGCCGGATCGCCGCACCGCCAGCGCTCCCGAGCCGTCGCACGCGGGACAGTCGCCGATCCACTCGGAGTCCGACTTCTGGAGCCCGAGGGCCGAGCCGACGCGATCCGCGCCGCCTTCGCAGCGGTAGGGGACGACGAGCGTGTTCATGACGGCCCGACCCCGGTCGTCCCCAGCGGCGTCCCACAGTGCCGTGCGCGGCGCCTCGCCCGGGTCATCCTAGGGTGTTGGGACCGGGCAAGGCACGGAGATGAGTGCGGCATCGTATCGCGCACCGGCCCTACGGAGACACCGGAATATCCCTCATATGGAGGAACCGTCCGTCCGAATGGCGTGATGAAGAGAGTTTCGGAATCGCAAGTGTCCGATTGACTTCGGCTTGCGGTCCAGGTTGTCGCGAATCCGGCCGTATCCGGAACCGTGCTGCCCCCTCCCGGGGCCGCGCGAACGCAACGCGGCGCGCCCCGCAGACACGCGGTTCAGCGGGGATGCGCCGCCCGTTGAACGCCGCGTGAGTCGGGCCGCCGGCTGCTAAAATCGCGGGTCCGGCTGGAAGGCCGAATGGGCGGGACGGCCCCCACCGGCCGGAGTTTCCCGGCGCTGTCCCGGCACTGAGTTGACCCCCGCATCTCCCGAGTTCCCTTGACCGCATCCCCAGCCACCCTGAAATCGCAGACCGCCACCGCGGCCCCCTCGCTGCCGCGCGGCGCCGCGCCGTTCGTCCGCCGCCACGTCGGGCCCAGTCTCACGCAGCAGGTGGAGATGCTGCACGACCTCGGCCTCACGTCGCGGGATGAACTGATCGCCCAGACGATCCCCGAAGACATCCGGATCCGGGAAGAACTCGACCTTCCGGCGCCCCTCGCCGAGGGCGAGCTCCTCGAGGAACTGCGGGGGATCGCGCGGCGGAACCGGACCTGCCGGAACTTCATCGGCCGGGGCTACTACGGCACGATCACGCCGCCCGTCATCCTGCGGAACATCCTCGAGGACCCGGGCTGGTACACCCAGTACACCCCGTACCAGTCGGAGATCTCGCAGGGCCGGCTGGAGATCCTGCTCAACTTCCAGACCATGGTCGGGGACCTGACCGGCTTTCCGGTCGCCGGCGCCTCGCTCCTCGACGAGGCGACGGCGGCGGCGGAGGCGATGGCGATGTGCCAGCGCTCCGGAAAGGGCCGGACGATCTTTCTCGCCGACCGCTGGCTCCATCCGCAGACGCTCGCGGTGATGGAGACCCGCGCCCGGGCGGCGGGCATCCGCCTCGAGGTCCGGGACCTCGGCGATCCCCAGGTGCAGATCCCCCGGGAGGCCTCGGGGGTCATCGTCCAGTACCCGGACACCCGGGGCCGGGTCCGCGAATGGCGTCCGCTGGTGGAAAGGGTCCAGGCGGCGGGGGCGCGGACGGTGGTCGCCACCGACCTGCTGGCGCTGACCATGCTCGAGCCGCCGGGGGCCTTCGGCGCCGACATCGCGGTCGGGTCCACGCAGCGCTTCGGGATGCCCATGGGCGGCGGCGGACCGCACGCCGCGTTCCTCGCCACCACCGCGGCGCACGCCCGCCGGACCCCCGGACGGGTGGTGGGCGTCTCCCACGACTCCTCCGGGAGGGTGGGCTTCCGCCTCGCGCTCCAGACCCGCGAGCAGCACATCCGGCGGGATCGCGCCACCAGCAACATCTGCACGGCGCAGGTGCTCCCGGCGCTGGTCGCCTCGGCGTACGCCGCCTGGCACGGGCCGGAGGGGCTCCTCCGGATCGCCCGGCGGGTGCGGGCGCTCACCCTGGCGCTCCGCGACGGCCTGTCCCGCCTCCGCTACTCCACGGGCGGGGCGCCGGTCTTCGACACCCTCACGGTGGAGACCGACGACGAGGAGACGTCGCGGATCCTGGCGGCCGCCGAGGCCCGGGGCATCAACCTGGGCCGGCAGGAGGGCGGAGGCGTCGGGGTCTCGCTCGACGAGACGGCGACCCTCGACGACGTGGACGCCATCCTCGCCGCCTTCGCCGGCGACCGCGAGGCGCCCGCCGCCGCCGGCCTGCTGCCCGAAGAGGGAACCGAGACGCGGCTGCCCCCGAAGCTCCAGCGGCGGAGCATCTTCCTCGATCACGAGGTCTTCCACGTCCACCGCTCGGAGCACGAGATGCTCCGCTATCTCCACAAGCTGAAGGAGCGCGACCTCTCGCTCACCACCTCGATGATCCCGCTCGGCTCGTGCACCATGAAGCTGAACGCGACCGCCGAGATGCTGCCGGTGACCTGGCCGGAGTTCGCCGACGTCCACCCCTTCGCGCCGCCGGAGCAGCAGGCGGGGTTCGCCCGGATCGCCGCCGACCTCGAGGCGCAGCTCGCCGAGATGACCGGCTTCCACGCCGTCAGCCTGCAGCCGAACGCCGGCTCGCAGGGCGAGTTCACCGGCCTGCTGATGATCCGGGCGTACCACGAGAGCCGGGGCGAGGGGAAGCGGAACGTCTGCCTGATCCCGCTCTCGGCGCACGGGACGAACCCGGCGAGCGCCGCCATGGCGGGGCTCCAGGTGGTGCCGGTGACGACCACCGAGGCCGGGGACATCGACGTGGAGGACCTCGGCTGGAAGATCGAGGCCTATCCGGACCAGATCGCGGCGCTGATGATCACCTACCCCTCCACCCACGGGGTCTTCGAGGAGCGGGTCCGCGAGGTCTGCTCCATGGTCCGGGAGGCGGGCGGCCTCGTCTATCTCGACGGCGCCAACCTGAACGCCCAGGTGGGGCTCACGACTCCCGCCGCGGTCGGGGCCGACGTCTGCCACATCAACCTGCACAAGACCTTCTGCATTCCCCACGGGGGAGGCGGGCCGGGAATGGGACCGGTGGCGGCGACCGAGGAGCTGGCCCCGTTCCTGCCGGGGCACCCCTACGGCCCGCAGGACCCCCGGCGGGTCGGCGCGATCTCGGCGGCGCCGTGGGGCAGCCCGGCGATCCTGCCCATCTCGTGGGCCTACATCCGGATGATGGGGGCGTCGGGCCTCAAGGAGGCCAGCGAGGTCTCGATCCTGTCGGCGAACTACATGGCGCACCGGCTGAAGGCCCACTATCCGCTGCTCTACGTGGGCAGGCAGGGCCGGGTGGCGCACGAGTTCATCCTGGACTGCCGGCCGTTCAAGAAGACCGCCGGGGTCGAGGCGAACGACATCGCGAAGCGGCTGATGGACTACGGCTTCCACGCGCCCACGATGTCCTTCCCGGTGGCGGGCACGCTGATGATCGAGCCCACCGAAAGCGAGTCGCGCGAGGAACTGGACCGCTTCTGCGACGCGATGATCCGGATCCGCGCCGAGATCCGCGACATCGAGGAGGGCCGGGCCGACCCGGAGCGGAACCCGCTGCGGCTCGCCCCGCACACCGCCCGCGACGTGGTCTCGGACGCCTGGGACCGCCCCTACAGCCGCGAAGCGGCCGCCTTCCCGGCGCCGTGGCTCCACGCCCACAAGTACTGGCCGCCGGTGGGCCGGGTGGACAACACGCGGGGCGACCGGAACCTGATCTGCAGCTGCCCCGACGACTGGCGCTCCGGGGACCATCCGCCCCACGATCACCACGACCACGGGCACCATGGCCAGAGCCAGTGACGATTTGACGAAGAAACGAAGCCTGCGCGCCTGCGCCGCCCAGATCAGCCCGGTCTTCATGGACAAGAGGGGGAGCGTCGAGAAGTACGCGGAGACGATCCGCGAGGCCGGCCGGCAGGGCGTGGACCTCATCGTGACGCCGGAGACCGGTATCCCGGTCTATCCCTACTGGCGGAACAACTTCGGCTACACCGATCCCGAGTCGGCGCGGCGCTGGAAGGAGACCGTGGTCCGCTTCTACGACGAGGCGGTCCGCATCCCGGGGCCGGAAACGGAGGAACTCGGACGCGCGGTCAAGGCCGCCGGGCTCACCGCGGTCATCGGCCTGAACGAGCAGGACGACCGGCCGGGCTCGCGCACCCTCTACAACACGATGCTGTTCATCGGCCCCGATGGGGAGGTCATGGGCCGCCACCGGAAGCTGATGCCGACCCACCAGGAGCGGATTTTCTGGGGGCGCGGCGACGCGAGCGACCTCCGGGTGTTCGAGACGTCCTTCGGGAGGCTCGGCGGGCTGATCTGCTTCGAGAACCACATGACGCTGCTGAAGGCTGCCATGGCGGTCAAGGGCGAGGAGGTGCACGCCGCCTGCTGGCCGGGCTACTGGGCCTACGGCGGGCCGGGGAACACCGTCCGCGACATGACGGGGAGGCTCCACCCGCTCCACCACTCGGACCAGGACGCCGCGGTGCGCGAGTACGCGTTCGAGACCCAGACGTTCGTGGTCTCGGCGTCGCTCTTCCTGACCGAAGACGACGTGCCGGACGACTTCCCCTACAAGAAGACGACGAACTGGAAGTGGGCGATGGGCGGGAGCGCCATCGCCACCCCGTTCGGGACCTACACGGCGGAGCCGCTCTTCGGTGAGGAGGGGCTGGTGATCGCCGATCTCGACCTCGCCGACCGGATCGTCGCGAAGAACGTCTTCGACTGCATGGGTCACTACGCCCGCTGGGACGTGGCGCAACTGCGCCTGAAGCGCGCCGCGGTCGGCCCGGAGCCGGCGCCGGCGGACCTGGCGGCGCCGCGCGCCGCGCGGGTAGTCGAGGTCCCGGCCCCGGCGGCGGACCCGCCGGCGGGGGAAGGGGACCAGCGGCAGGGTGCGCTGCCGAAGGCGATCATGGGGGCGGTCCCCGAGGGGCTCGCCAAACCGCTGCTCGAGGCGCTCTCCGAAAAGTTCGGGCCCGGATCGGTCGCCGCCGCCCGCGCCGAGCTCGACGCCGACGACCTCGAGGAACTGGCCCGCTCGCACGGCCTCTCGCACGACGAGGTGGTGTCGTTCATCCACGACTTCATCGACCTGATCCGGCGGCGCAGCGAGTTCGTGGTCCCGGATCTGGTCGTCGAAGAGCCCGCCGATGCGTGACCGGGGCTCACGCCTCGCATAGTCCGGCCTCGCTCTCATGGCTCTCGGTCTGCTGACCGTCCACCTGGCCGGCCTCGCCTTCTTCGCCTACACCTGCTTCGGGGTGGGCGACGGAACCCTGGCCTTCCACATCGGAGCCGGCCTCATCGCGGTGATGCTGGTGGTGTTCGCCCACACCATGAGCTACTTCTACCTCGTCGCCATGACCAGCATGATGCGGAAGGCGCTCGCCGGCGAGAGCGGTCCCCCGGTCCTGGTGGACGACCCGCGCGGCCCGGAGCTGTTGGCACGGAGCCGGCGGCTCAAGGCGAGCGCGATGCCGTGGGCGATGGGCGGCATGATCCTGCCGATGGCCGCCTTCATCCTGGGGGGCGGCGCCCACACCCGGGCGTTCCCGGCCGTCATCCACACCGCCGCCGGCTACCTCGTGTTCGTCTTCGCGATCCTGGCGACGCTGATGGTCGGCCTGGCGCTCCTCCGCCAGAACCGCATCGTGGAGGCCTTCCAGGCCGCGGGCGGCACGGCAGCCGAGTAGAAGCGACGGCCTGGAACGCCGGTCTCCGACCGGCACGCGCGGGGGGGCGCCCCCCCC
>JAJEIY010000056.1 GCA_022828085.1 Acidobacteriota bacterium
TGTGTTCTTGTGGGTTTTTGGCTGTTTCTCGTGCGGCCCGGCCCGGCCCCCCCCCCCCCCCCCCCCCCCCCCCCCCCCCCCCCCCCCGATTTCTTGGCGCCTGAGCGCTCACGTTGGGGTAGTCGGGGCTGCGTGCGGGGCATGGGAGCGCGTTCACCGGGGGCCGTAGCTCCTCCCTGCCACCACCCAGGGGGTCTGGCCGCGGCCTTGCGGTTCCGGGAGCGGTCTCCGCAGTCGGCGGCCCCCGTCCTCGCCGATGACACCCCCGTCGAGTGTCGCCGCGCGTCGCACCGGGCCGGCACCGGAGGCGATGTGCCCGCTCGTGCGCTGGCCGATTCCGACCCTGGACCGGTTTCCGCGCCGGCGGAAGCTCCGCCCGCGGCCGCGTTGAGAGCCGTTCGTGACCATGCAGGTTGCCATTTGGCCTCGGAGAATCGAATTCCGGTCCCTCATAGCCGGATACAAGCCTCCCCGGACCGGACTTCCCCGGCACGAACGAAGCGGCGACCGCGGTACGCCGCCGCCGGAGCCATGCTGGTACAGTCGCTCCCGTCCCGCAACGGTCCCCTCCTCGGGAGGCCCGCCAATGCAACGACGAAAGCTTCCCATCGGTATCCAGAACTTCCGCGAGATCCGCGAGGAGGGGTACTACTACGTCGACAAGACGCCCTACGTGCGGCGGCTGGTGGACGAGGGCAAGCACTACTTCCTCTCCCGGCCGCGGCGCTTCGGCAAGAGCCTGCTCGTGGACACGCTGAAGGAGCTGTTCGAGGGCAGCGAGCCGCTGTTCGAGGGGCTCGAAATCCACGGCTGCTGGGACTGGTCCGTGCGTCATCCCGTGGTGCGGCTGAGCTTCGGCGCCGGCGACTACCGGGAGCCGGGATACCTGCACAAGAACCTGATGGCGCAGTTCGACGCCATCGAGGAAGCGGCCGGGACCGCCGGCCGCTACGACACCGGGCCGGAACGCTTCGGCCACCTGATCCGGACGTTGCACAGGCGTGCGGGCCAGCGGGTGGTGGTTCTGGTGGACGAGTACGACAAGCCGATCCTGGATGCGCTGGAGGCGCCGGAGGTGGCGCGAGCCAACCGCGGCTACCTGCGCGGGCTGTACTCGACTGTCAAGGACCACGATGCGGACATCAAACTCACCTTTCTCACCGGGGTGAGCAAGTTCTCCAAGGTGAGCCTGTTCTCGGGCCTCAACAACCTCGAGGACATCACCCTGAACCCGCGCTACTCCGCCATCTGCGGCTACACCGACGCGAACCTGGACGAGGTGTTCGGGCCGGAGCTGCCGGGCCTGGACCGGGATCGGATCCGCGAGTGGTACAACGGCTACGCTTGGCTGGGCGAGGAGAAGGTTTACAACCCTTTCGACGCGCTGCTGCTGTTCCGCCACCGTCGGTTCGACGCTTGGTGGTTCGAGACCGGCACGCCGTCGTTTCTGGTCGAGACGCTGGCGAAGCGAGGGATCGGCTCGGTGGACCTCGAGGGCATGAGCGGCACCGAGAGCCTGCTGTCGGCGTTCGACGTGGACGAGATCGAGCCCGAGGCGCTGCTGTTCCAGACCGGGTACCTGACCATCGCGGGCGTCGCGGATTTGGACGGGCGCCCGGTGTACCGGCTGGGCTATCCGAACCGGGAGGTGCGCGAGAGCCTGAACGAACGGCTGCTGCGGGCCATGGCGCCGGCCGCGTCGCGGCGCCTGGTGTCGGGGCTCAAGCTCCGCGAGCTGCTCGGGGCGGACGACTTCGCGGGGCTCGAAGCGCTGTTCCGCGGGTTCTTCGCGAGCATCCCCTACGAATGGCACACGAGGAACGACGTCGCGAGGTACGAGGGCTACTACGCGAGCGTGTTCTACTCGTACTTCGCGGCGGCGGGGCTGGACGTCACCGTGGAGGACAGCACCAGCTTCGGCCGGGTGGACATGGCGGTGCGCTTCGAGAGGTGCGTCTATCTGTTGGAGGTCAAGGTGGTGGAGTCGGCGCCCGCGGGGGCGGCGATGGAGCAACTGAAGGCCCGGGGCTACGCGGACAAGTACCGGGGCTCGGGCCGGCCGGTGTGGCTGATCGCGGTGGAGATGAGCAAGGCCACCCGCAACTTGGCGACCCTCGAGGCGGAGCGGGCCTGACGAAGCCCCGTCCGGCGCGCATGGCGTTGATCCGGCCGCCGTGCCGGGTGCAAGGCTGGTCGGATCCGTCGGATGAACGGAACCTGCAGCCTGCTTCGAAGCGGCGGCCGCTGGCGGAAGGAGAGCACGATGCCGGGGATGATGCGATTCTTCGCCCCGGCCGACCGGCGTTGTCATCAGGACCCTGGACCGAGCCCGATGTGCTTGGTGTCTTTCTTCTCGTGCCGGGGTCCGGGGAGCGTCACGGCATCCCTCGTGGCCGTCTTCATCCTGTTCGGGTCGGGTCCTGTATTCGCCGACACGTTCTGTTTCCACGGGCCGGGTGGGGAGACGGTTCGGGGGTTCTTCGTCACCCCCGAACGGAAGACGCGGCTGCACCTGTACACCAAGCCGGACGAAGGCGGCTGTCGGCTCCGGCACGATGGCGGCCCGATGTCGGAGCCATTCCCGTCGGCCGGATATGTGGAGCTCGCGGGTGTTTGCCGCGACCCGGTTACGGGACGCGATTGGGCCCTGCTCTATCGGGCGGCCGGCCAGTATGCCGATCTCGGCTTCTGGTCGGTCGATCCGGTGACGAGAGCGCCCCGCCTGGAGTACGAAGAAGCCTGGACGGTCTGGGGCCTCGAAGAGGAGCAGTACGGGGAGGTGGTGGCCGGTGGCGAATGCTTGGCGCGGAAACGGCGGGAGGTGCAGGCACTGCTTCTTGAGGCGATGACCGCGCTCGGTACCGGTGACCGCGGCAGTGTGGACGGCCCGGACGAGGAGCGGTTCGACCTGCAGTTGGACGAGAGCGTCGAGCTGCCCGCGCGGCCGGTTCCAGAGGAGGAGGTCCACCGGTGGCTGCTGGCCCTCGGCTCGGCGCAGCCCGCCATCGCGACTTTCGAGGGAGCGCGCTACGCCGACGACGCCAGCCGGGAATCCTGGACCGTGATTCAGGTGCTCGGAACGAGGTTCTACGAGGCGCCGGGCGTGGTACTGGTGGTGGACCGGGCGAGGAACGAGTGGCGTGCGCTCTACGAGGTCCTCTCCGGAGGTTCGAAGATCCTCAACTTTCCGATGCGCGACATGGTCGTGAGCGGGGACAGGCTGTTCGGGTCGCTGTGCACGGACTGCAGCGGGTGGGGAAGGTACGACGACTTCGAGATCGATTTGAGGACGAATCGGGCGACGCGACTCGCAATCGTGCCCGACTTCGGCTTCGAAGAGGAAGGCAATCCGCTGATTCGAGATGTCCGGAGCGAGCTCGGACTTGGCGCCTCGAATCCGTGAGTCCGCCGTTGACAGTGAATCCCGAGCCGGCTCGAATTACGAGGGCTGCGAATAGAGGAGAGTCGAAGATGCGCCGCCTCATTCTGGTGTTGTTCGCAATCGGGGTAGCGTCCCCGCCCGCATTCGCCGAGAACATCCACGAAACGGTCCGCCGTATCGACGAGAAGCTGCACGAGCTCGAGACCATCGGTGCGGGAGAGCGGGGCCCGCCGGGGGTTCAAGGGCCCGCGGGTCCACGGGGGCCGCAGGGGGCACGTGGACCGGCCGGCCCGCAAGGCGTGGCAGGGCCGCGAGGGCCCCGGGGACTTGCGGGCGCGCAGGGACGAACCGGGCCGCGAGGGCCAGAGGGGCCGCGTGGGCCGAAGGGAGCCTTGGGCGACGACGCGACGCTCGAAGGTCTCGATTGGTTGTCCATCGGGGATGGAGCTCTTGCATTGGGAGTGGACCGAGACGGCGGCACGATCCGGGTCAACAACCGGAATGACGCGGGGCGAATCTCTCTGTACGTGACCGAAGACGGCGCCGGCTTCATCAACCTCTACGACGCCGAGGGAGATTCACGCATAAATCTCACCGCGAATGTGCCCGCTCCGCACTTGAGTGTGGAAAACGCGTCCGGAGAGACCGTCGCATTCGTTGGCGAGTGGAGTGACATCCGGACGGGAGGCGCCCACTTTTCGGACGCGACTGGGAATCGACGCGTCCAACTCGGCGTATCTGCTGATGGCAATGGCTATGTCCGGGTAAACGGAACCAACGTGAACGACTACGCGGAACTTCTCGAACTGGCGACACGTGATGGGGTGGTGCCCGGCTCGGTAGTCGCGTACGACGCGAGTGCCCGGGGCATCGTGCCAGCCTCGGCCGCGAATGCGCGGCAAGTGGTAGGGGTGATCAGCGGAGCGGGAGGTTTTCGCCCCGGCATGGTGATCGGATCCAGGTCCGATGAAAGCCAGGACTTCCCGGTTTCGATGAGCGGGTTGATCTACGTGCGTGTCTCGGATGAGGCGGGCGAGATTGTCCCCGGCGATCTCCTGGTTCCGTCAAGCGTGGCCGGCGTCGGTATGCGGATGGTCGACCCAAGCGCGGCAGCGGGGATGGTGTTCGGAAAGGCGCTCGAGCCCTGGTCCGGCACCGGCGAAGGGCTCGTCCTCATGCTCGTCATGCACCGGTAACGGGGCGGGCGTCCGCACGGCGCTGGCGACGCGAGCGCCGCCGCCGCCTCGCGAGGCTCATCGAAGGATCAACGAGAGGGTCAAGGTGAGCGACCGAACCGAGTGTCTCAGGGACAACAATACCGAAGCGGCAACGACCTGCCGTCCGCCGGATCCGACCGAGGTTCTCGCGAGACCGGAAGCTGGTGTACGCTCCCCGCAGTGGTTGCGGGAGCAGGGTTGACGCAGGAAATGGCTGCCTGGTCGTTCGGCGCAATCAGCAGGCGCGCCCTCGGGTTCCGGGTCCCGAGCTTCCGAGGAACGGCGCGTTTCGCGGCATTTTCGCTTCTTGTCCTGGCCGGCATTCTCATGTCCGGGCCGGCCGCCTCCCAGAACGCGGAGGATCGGGGCGGGGAGGACGACGGCGGCATCCGTCAGCTCGCGTTCACGCTGGTGAACAGCATCGATCGGGGCTCCAGGATTGCCCTGCTTCCGCTCAACCGCCGCATCGGCCTTCCCGAAGCTGCTCACAAGCGCTTCTACGATTCTCTTTCGGACGCGCTCACCCATGCCGGCCTCGCGCGCGATATCAAGATGGTCCCCGGTCATCGCCGTACCGAAATCTACCGATACCTGGTGGAGTCTTTCGACGCGAATCTCGACGAGAAGCTGAAGTCCATACTGAACCGGGCGAAGGCCGAATTCGTGGTCATCTGCGAACGGATGACGGACGACCCACGCGGCATCACGCTCTCCTGCGCACCCTCGCGTGTGGAGCCGATCGAGGAGCTGCCTGGAGGGGGCAGAGTTCGGTATCGATGGAAGAACGAGGACGAGTACCTCGAGTACGTCGTCGCCCGATTGACCCGAAGCGTACTTGGCAATCGGAACGTGGAAGAGGTACGCGCAGTCAATATTCACGACAAACGGTATGGATGGAGCACCGCCCTTACGGACTTCATTCAGCAACTCGTTCGGCAAAAGGCCATGGAGATGGCCGGAGAGCAGAGCAACCCCGGTGCCACGCCGGGCTACGGGCAAGGCCACCGCCTGGACGGCGAGGTTACGCATCCGGACAAGAGCCGGATTCGGCTGGTGCTTGACCTGAGCGAAATCGTGGGGTCGGTCGAGGACAAACGCCTCGTCTCAATCTCAGGCGATGCGGTGTTTCTTGATGTCGCGTACTTGCCGGCCAATCTCCGTCCCCTCGATATCTCGTTCGTGGACGACACCCGCAAGGCAACAAGGCGCTTGACGATTCGCGAACGCCCCGGCAGCCATGTGACGCTTCGCAGGCTGAACCCGGGCGAGGAGGTCCACATTACCGCCCGGGTCAGGGGCCGGGACGGAAACGAGTGGCTCCGCGTCGAACTGGACGACGAGACGACGGGCGTCGTCCTGGCTTCCTCGCTGGGCGGGGGGAAACCCCTCCCGCCGGGCCCGGTCGTGGGGACTCCGGGAGGCGATGAGGATGATCCAGATTCCCTTCCGGAGGTACGAATCGAGCTTCCAGACGGCTTGTCTGTCAGCCCGGGAGATTGGGCGCTGGTAATCGAGGAGAGTCTCGAGTCGGGCAGGTATGAGCGGGTGCTCGTGGAAGCGAAGGCGCATATCGAGAAGCACGGTCCGCTCGAGCCGCTTGTACGTGTCCGGGACCGCGCGGTTGCGGAACTGGTCGGCCAATTCAGAATCGGAACGAAGGCCGAGGCAGAGCGGGAGCTCCCGCGCATTCAGCGAATCGAAGCGTCCGTGGGAGATTGGCCGGAACTGCTGCGCATCAAGGCGCGTGCTCACCGCTTGCTCGGAGATCATTCGTCGGAGATGGAGACGCACGAGCGGTGGCTGGACGCGGATACGGAGGAGCATCCGGATCGACGGGAGGTATTGTTCGCGTACCGGCTCGCGCGCGACCTGGTCAAGCAAGGTGAGGAGTTCGCGAACGCGCTGGGACGTCCGTATTCGGCGCGTGCGAGAGAGGAGAGCGCCGGCTGGACCGACCTGCACCATGCGGCGCTGCTGGACAAATCCGGGGTGGTCCTCGCCCTCGTCGAGGCAGGCATGGCACCGGATGTGCGGCTCGGGAAGGACGCGCCGTTCGGCGAAGCCCTGAAGCGCACCCTGCGGGGCCTCGGGCACGGCGACGAGTTCGAACACTGGAGCGCGGACGGCGAGACCCCGCTGATGGTCGCGGCGCTCGCGAATGCAGCCAGGGCGGCCGAAGAGCTCCTGGAACGGGGCGCCGAGCACGACGCGAGGAACGAACGCGGGAGCACGCCCCTTCACTTTGCGGTGCTGCGTGATGCGCACGAGGTCGCGAAGCTGCTGCTGGACCGTGGCGCCGAGCTCGACGCGCAGGACCGGGACGGAATGGCGCCGCTCCACCGGGCGGCGTCCGTCGATGCCAACGCGGTGGCCGAGTTGCTGCTCGCCCGCGGGGCGGACGCGGACGCGAAGAGCCGGCACGGAAAGACACCGCTCCATCATGCGGCGTGGTACGGCGCCGGCGAGACGGCCCGCCTCCTCGTCGAGGGCGGTGCGGAGCTCGACGCCAGGGAGGACGACGGCGACACGCCGTTGCACAACGCGGCTTCGGCCGGCGCGCTCGAGGTGGCGGAGCTGCTGCTTGGCCGCGGCGCGAACATCGACGCGAGGAACGAGCACGGCCGAACGCCGTTGCACGAGGCGGCGCGGCGGAACGCGGGCAAGACGGCGCGCCTTCTCGTCGAGCGTGGCGCCGGCGTCACGTCGAGGGCGATGGACGGCAGCACCCCCCTTCACCTTGCGGCCTGGGGCGACGCCGCGGGCATCGCTTCGCTGCTGCTTGCTCGCGGTGCGGAGATTGACGCGAAGGACGAGCACGGCCGAACGCCGCTCGACGTGGCCGCGGAGGCGGGCAGCCGCGAGGCCGAGGCATTGCTCGACCGGCACCTGGACGATGCGGCGTTTGCCGAGGCGAAGCGTCACGATACCGTGGCGTCCTATCGAGAGTACTTGGCGGCGTATCCGCAGGGCATGCATGCCGCGGAGGCGCGCGAACGGCGGGCGGCGGCGAAGCTTCGTGACGAGGACGACGCGGCGTACGCCGAAGCGAAGCGCCTGGACACGGTCGCGAGCTACGCCGTGTACCTGAGATCGTACTCCGGGGGGCTGCACGCGAGCGAAGCGCGGGCGCTTCAAGCGGCGGCGAGAGTTCGGGAGGAGGACGATGCGGCGTTTGCCGAGGCGGAGCGTCACGATACCGTGGCGTCCTATCGGGAGTACCTGGCGGCGTATCCGCAGGGCATTCATGCCGCCGAGGCTCGCGAACGGCGGGCGGCGGCGAAGCTTCGTGACGAGGACGACGCGGCGTACGCCGAGGCGAAACGCCTGGACACGGTCGCGAGCTACAGCGCGTACCTGAGTTCGTACCCCGGGGGGCTGCACGCGAGCGGGGCGCGGACGCTACTCGCGAGGGCGAGGGACCGGGACGAGGACCGCGCGGCCTTCACCGAAGCGAAGCACCTGGACACGGTTGCGGGCTACGACCGGTACCTCGAGTCACGTTCCCGGGGCCGTCATGTCGTGGAGGCGCGAAGGCTTCGCGCCGCGGCGTTCCGAAGGGAAGACGCCGCAGCGTTCTCCCGTGCGGCGCAGCGGGACACCGTCAGCGCCTATGCCCGGTACCTGACGTCCTACCCGGAGGGGAGCTTCCGTGAGCAGGCGCGGCGCCTTCGCGCCGCCGCGCAGTTGCGGGAGGATGACCGTACGGCGTACGCCGAGGCGAAACGCCTGGACACGGTCGCGGCCTACGACGAATACCTCGCTTCCTATCCGCAGGGCCGCCACGCCGCGGAGGCGCGGCGCCTTCGCACCGCCGCCGCGTTCCGAGAGGCGGACGCCGCGGCATTTTCCCGCGCGAACGACCTGGACACGGTCGCGGCCTACGACGAGTACCCGGCTTCCCATCCGCAGGGTCTCCATGCCAGCGAGGCCCGGAGCCTTCGCGCGGCCGCGCTGCGCAAGGAGGACGACGCGGCGTTCGCCGAAGCGAAACGCAAGGACACGGTTGCCGCCTTCGACGGGTACCTGCGCTCGTATCCGCAAGGTCGTCACGTGGCCGAGGCGCGCCGTCTCCGGGACGCCGCATCGAGGATCAGGGAGATCGGGCAGGTCTTCCGCGACTGCGACGACTGCCCGGAGCTCGTCGTGGTGCCGCCCGGCACCTACGTCATGGGCTCTCCCCCGAGCGAGGAAGGCCGCGACGAGGATGAGGGCCCCAGACACCGCGTCGTCCTTGCCGAGGCGTTCGCAATCGGCACGGCCGAGGTGACGCGCGGGGAGTATGCGAGGTTCGTTCGGGACACGGGACATGCCGAGGACGACTCGTGCCGTACCTACGAGGATCGCAAGTGGAAGAAGCGTTCCGGACGCGATTGGCGCCATCCGGGCTATCAGCAGACGGACCGTCATCCGGTGGTGTGCGTGAACTGGGACGACGCGCAGCGCTACGTCGCGTGGCTGTCCCTGAAGACCGGAGAGGACTATCGGTTGCCGAGCGAGGCGGAGTGGGAGTACGCCGCCAGGGCGGGGACGGAAACGTCGCGCCATTGGGGGCAGGGCCCCTGGGCACAGTGCCGCCATGCGAACGGCGCGGACGGGGCCTTCAAGGCCCGCCATGGCGACCGGACGGAGGATCTCGCCGCGTGCGACGACGGCTACGCACATAGCTCTCCCGCGGCTCGGTACGGCAAGAACGGGTTCGGACTCTTCGATGTTCTCGGAAACGTGTGGGAATGGACGGCGGACTGCGGGAATCCCGACTATGAAGAGGCGCCCGGCGACGGCCGTGACTGGGTGCGAGGGAACTGTTCGCTGCGCGTCCTTCGGGGAGGTTCCTGGTTCAGCGAACCGAGCTCCCTTCGGTCCGCGAACCGTCTCCTCAACCGGACGAGGCTGCGAAACGCCAACGTCGGGTTCCGGGTCGTCCGGGCGCTGCCCCTCGCCCCGGCCGTCCCTTCCGCCCCTGCGGCGGCGGTCGCGGCAGCGGAGGACGGCGTCTTCACGCGTGCGACGACGCGAAACTCCGTCGAGTCGTATGACGAATACCTTGCTCTGTATCCGACTGGCCGCCACGCCGGGCGGGCTCGGAATCTGCGCGAACGCGCGTTCGGGCTCCTCGCCGCCGCCGGCGCGTTTCGCGACTGCGTCGACTGCCCCGAGATGGCGGTCGTTCCCGCGGGGTCGTTCGAGCTGGGATCGGCCCCGGGCGAGGCGGGGCGCCACGCGGCCGAAGGTCCGAGCCGGCAGGTCACGCTGGGCGAGTCGTTCGCAATCGGGGTCCACGAGGTGACTCGGCGAGAGTACGCGGCGTTCCTGCGCGAGTCGGGCCACGCCGGGGGCGGTTCATGCTGGGTGCATGAGCAGGGCGAGTGGGGGGAGCGCGCGGATCGGACCTGGCGGGACCCCGGCTACGGGCAGACCGGAGACCATCCCGCGGTCTGCGTGAGCTGGAACGACGCGGCCGCCTACGCCGACTGGCTCACGCGGAAGACGGGCACCGTCTATCGGCTCCCCAGCGAGGCGGAGTGGGAGTACGCGGCTCGGGGCGGGACGCGGACGTCCCGCCACTTTGGCGACGACGCTTCCCGGCAGTGCCGGTATGCGAACGGCGCGGACGAGACCGCGAACCGGCAGGGAGCGGGCTTTGCCCCGGCCGCGTCCTGCCGGGACGGGTACCTCGAGACGGCGCCGGTCGGGCGGTACGAGGCGAACGGATTCGGCCTTCGCGACGTCCTCGGCAACGTGTGGGAGTGGACGCGGGACTGCTGGAACGACGGCCATGGCGGCGCATCGAGCGACGGCCGGGCGAGGGAGCGGGGCGACTGCACGCGGCGCGTCCTGCGGGGCGGGTCCTGGAGCAGCCTCCCGCGGTTCCTCCGCTCCGCGCACCGCGGCAGGAACCCGGCCGGGATCCGGGTGAACGACATCGGGTTCCGGGTGGCGCGGGCGCTTCCCTGGGGTGCGGACGACGCGGCGTTCGTACGGGCGAAGGGCGAGGGCACGGTGGAGGCGTTCGAGGAGTACCTTCGGTCCTATCCGGGGGGCCGGCACGTCGCCGAGGCGGAGCGTCTCATCGCCGGGCCGAAGCCCGGCGAGACGTTCCGGGACTGCGCGGTGTGTCCACGGGTGGTCGTGGTTCCCTCCGGCAGGTACCGGATGGGCTCCCCGCCGGACGAGGAGGGCCGCGACCGCGACGAAGGGCGCAAGGATCCGGTGGAGATCCGGGAACCACTCGCGGTGGGGGTCTTCGAGGTGACCTTCGACGAGTGGGATGCCTGCGTCGCGAAGGGTGGTTGCGAGGGGTATCGCCCGCGGGACCGCGGCTGGGGGCGCGGGGACCGGCCGGTCATCTTCGTGAGCTGGAGAAACGCGCGGTCGTACGTCGAGTGGCTGTCGCGGACCACGGAAAACGACTACCGGTTGCTGACCGAGGCCGAATGGGAGTACGTGGCGCGGGCGAACAAGCCGTCGCGGACGAGGTTCACTTGGGGCGACGCGGTCGGTTCGGGCCGGGCGAACTGCGAGTCCTGCGGCAGTCGCTGGGACGATCGGCGGACCGCGCCCGTCGGCTCGTTCTCCGCGAATGCCTTCGGCGTCCACGACCTGCACGGGAACGTGGCGGAGTGGGTGGAGGACTGCTATGAGTCCGACTATTCCAAGGCCCCGTCGGACGGAACCGCGTTCTCCCGCGCGAGCTGCCCGAAGCGGGTCCTGCGGGGCGGCGCCTGGAACGACAAGCCGAGGTACCTCCGGTCCGCGAACCGCTCCCGGAGCGACCCTTCGACACGGGCGCCGGGTTTCGGGTTCCGGGTGGTCCGGTCGTTGCCGTAGGGGGAGGGGAGGTATGCGCCCCGTTGGCGCCGGGTATCGGAAGCGGGCTCTCCGGCCGTGCCGCCCCGTGCTACGCCGTGCCGCGTCCTGCCCGCGGCCGTCGCCCGCTTGCGACTCGCGGGGGAGCTTCCGAAAATGGCCGCCCGAACCTTCCATTAACCCACCCGTGAATCGCCGGCGGGTGAACGTCGGACCGAGAGGGCGAAGCGGAGAGGGGAGTTGCCGGATGTACGCGCGCGGAATCGAGACGAAGAGGGCCTCCATCGGAGCGGTCGGAGCGGCACGAGCTTCCGGAGCACCGGTAGCGCCGGTAGCACCCGAAGTCCGGTCCGGCCGCAGGAGTACGTTCCTCCGGCGCATGCTGCTCGCCGCCTTGGTCGCGGCGGTCGGTCAATTGCCGGCCGCCGAACGGGCGCTCGCCGACGATTTCGAACGCTTGGTTGCGAGCGCCGAGACCGAAGGAACGGTCTCGGTTCTCGTTACCGGATGGCAGGCCGTCACCGGCGACGAGCTGAACCAGGGGAGCGGCGGAGATGGCCCGGTCGCCGTCACCGGTGACGAGTTGGTCCGGGAGCTCGAAGCGGCCTCGCCGGGCACGTCCGTCACCCGGCGGTACCGGAACTTCCCGGTGCTCGCGATGGAGATGGACGCCGCCTCGCTCCGGGCCGCGAAGGAGCACGGGAGCGGGGTCGAGGTCTGGGACGATCCGGTGCTCGAGCCGTTCCTCGAAGAGAGCGTGGAGATCGTCGGGGCGCCCGAGGCGTGGCGCAACGGCTATGCCGGCCGGGGACTCGCGATCGCCGTCATCGACGACGGCGTGGACACCCGCCACCCCTTCCTCGCGAGGCGCACCGTCTTCGAGGGCTGCTTCTCGGACATCTGCCCGAACGGGCGCAGCAGGATGCTTGGCCGGGGAGCAGCCTTTCCGGCCGGCTCGCACGGGACCCACGTGGCCGGGATCGCCCTCGGCGGGGCGGTGGACGGAGAGCTCGCCGGGGTCGGTCCCGACCTTCGGCTCATCATCATAAACGTCGCCAACCGGAGGAGCCGCGGCATGAGCGGGCGCAACATCCTCGCCGGGCTGGACGTGGTGCTTACCCTCGCCCAGCGGTATCCGGGGGTGATCGGGGCGGTGAACATGAGCCTCGGCGCGGAGCGGGAGCGCCCGGGCGTCTGCCGTTCGCGCATCTGGGACTACGCCTCGCGCCTTTTCCGGCAGGTCGGCGTTCCGGTGGTGGTGGCAGCGGGGAACGGCTCGAAGGAACACCGGGCGTCCCCGGTGGGATTCCCGGCCTGCATCGAGGGGTTCATCAGCGTCGGGGCGGTCACCAAGTCGGAGGAGGTCGCGTCCTTCTCCAACAGCGGGCCGGCCCTCGACCTGCTGGCTCCCGGGGTGGACATCCGCTCTTCCATCGTGAAGGGCGGCGGGGGCGGCCGGCTCGAGCGCGGATACGATAGCTGGCCGGGAACGTCCATGGCCGCTCCGCACGTTGCCGCGGCCATCGCCCTGCTGAAGCAGGCCTCGCCGCGGAGCTCGGTGGCCGAGCTGCTCCGGGCATTGAAGAGCACGGGGACCGAGGTCGAGGACCCGCGCCGCGGCGGCGTCGACGCCGAGCTCATCGACGTCGGTCGGGCCATCGATTCGCTCGGGTCCTCCTCCGCCGGAATGTCCTCCCTGCCGCCCGTCCCCCAGATGAACCTTGATGCGGAACCTGCCGACGAACCCAAGCCCGATGACGAGGAGAAGAAAGAATGGAAACCCATCACCGGTTAGAAGCGATGCGGAGCGAGAACCGCCGCCGCGAAGTTCATCGCGTCCTGGGCCGTTCGGCGTCCTGTGTGCTGCTGGCGGGCCTGCTGGTGGGTTGCGCGGCCACGACGCCGGTCGAGTCGGAGCCGCTCCCGCAGCCGGTTCCGCCCACCCCGCAGCCCAAGCCCGACGCGCCGACAGAGGATGGAAAGGGATGGAAACCGGTCACCAGCTAGGGCCCGGGTTGGGCACGGGGGGGCGCCGCGCCGGCGGTCCTGGTCGCTTGGTGCGCGCTCTTTCGATCATGGTTCTTTCCGGACTGCTGGCCGCCTGCCAGGCGCCCGCCGGCGACATGAAGCTGGCTGCGGCGGGTCCGTCGGCAGAGGGTGTCGGCGCGCCCGGGAAGCTCGCGATCATCGTCAACCTCGCGGTCGATGACGGAACGGCGGCGGCGGGCGGCTCCGGCGATGACGACTCAGTCGCCGCCGTCACCGCACGGGTCATGGAGCGCCTCGAGGCCGCGATGCCGGCCGAGGAGTTTGCCGCCGTCCGGACGTTCAACCTCTTCCCGGCCATCGCGCTCACCGCGGGCGGGGAGCTCATCGCGCTCATCCTCGCCATGCCCGAAGTCGTGTCGATCGAGCGGGACCAGGAGCTTCAGTTCCAGGCGCCGCAATCCGATCTTCGCTTCAAGTAAAGGAGGGGCGATCATGGCAAGCAACGCGTGGGGATCCCGTCGCCTACTTCGCTCCGGGGGGCGATGGGCGGCCGCCGCGACCGTCGCCCTGGTGGGTCTCATCGGGTTTGCGGGGTCGTCGGTGCCGCAAGCTGCCGGGGAGGCCGAGAAGGAGCCGGTGGTGGGCAAGGACGAGCTCATCGGCAAGCTCATCCCGATCACCGGGGACCCGCTCGAGCGCCGCTCCGTCGACCTGCGGATCGAGTTCCGGAAGAACTCGGCCGAGATCGGCGAGGGCGCCCTGGCGCAGCTCCGGGAGCTCGGCGCCGCTCTCGCCTCCGAGGCGCTCCGCGACCTGCCGGTCGGCGTCTACGGCCACACCGACACGGGCGGCCCGGCCGATTTCAACCGCGAGCTCTCCGAGCGGCGGGCGCAGGCGGTCGCGACCTACCTGCGGGAACACTTCGCCCTCGCCGAGGCGCGCTTCCGCGAGGTGCGCGGCTACGGCGAGGAGCGGCCGCGCTCCGATCTCCCGCCCACCGCGCCCGCCCAGCGCCGCGTAGAGATCGTCACCTTCCACCCGCTGTGGGAGGAAGAGCCGCCAGCCAAGGAGGAGGTGGAGGACGCGCCAGCGGAGGTGACACCCGACCAGTCGGATTCGGGGGTGGTCGTCATCGGCGGAGATAACCCCGCGCGCCCCTCGAGCGAAGATCTCCCGGCGGACACGCCGGCTGACAAAGGCGTAGACGAGAAGAAAAAGCCGGGCGGAATCGTCGTCATCGAGTGACTGCGCCGCTCGTTCCGTGCCTCGCAAAGCGCTTGGCGAAGACATCTGCGTTGCCAATGATTGAAGGAGATTCACCACGTCTCGGTTCCTTGTCCCTCGACGACAGTTCGATGCGGACTTCCTCCTCCCCGCGCAGCCGGTCGTACCCGAGCTTCGCTTTCCGGCGGTTTCCAGCGCTGGCACTACCGAAACGCGACATGCCGGCCGCCGCCTGTCGAGACCTGTCAAGCGTTTCTACAGGGGAGCACATTGCTGTTGTTCCGTCCGAATCTCCTCACACTCCTGATCCGTGTACGGGATTTCTTCGGTATACGTCTCCGTGCCTTCACATTTTCCTGAAGCGTCGAGATAGCAGTACACGTTGTCACACGTTATGCATTCCGTGCGGATATCCACGAGTTCCTCGTCATAGTCGCACTTGTCTTCGAGGCGGAATTCTATCTTTCTCGTTCCTTCGCGACATGCCGTATCCAGATATCCGAAATGCGGTCCGATCTTGAATGTCGTCTTGACTCGCCTGCGGCTCGGACGTTCCCTGGTCTTCTCTCGATAGCGGGTGACGGTTCTACACTCGTTCTTCGGCACCTGCACGGTCCAGCAGTCGCGTTCGAGGGAGTAGTCGAATTTCCGGTTTGTGGGTTCCACGTTGATGGAAGCGCTGAGAGGCCGGTATCCGTTTCTCGTTATCTTTATCCGATAGGTTCCCTCATTCAACTTCATACCTTTCCGGTAGTTCATCTCGATTTCCGGAAAAAAGACATCGGCATCGTACGGTGTGGTGGTGATCGCGATTTCAACTGTGTTCGCGACCACCTGCGCCGGACCGGGATCGCCGGCTTCGTCCGCGACATCGGCTCCGGCCGTACCGTCGGAGGCCATACCCGGTGCGGTGTCCTCAAGGATCGGGCGCGACGGGAACACACCGCCCGGTCCCGCGCTCGCGAGCACCAAGTCCGAGAGAGGCGCCCGGGTTGTCAGCACCGCATCCTGCGGCTTCTTGTGGAGA
>JAJEIY010000041.1 GCA_022828085.1 Acidobacteriota bacterium
TTCGCGCTCAACTTCCTGCTGGTCGAGGCGCTCAAGTACGGCCCCCGCGTGCTGATCCTGGATCTGGGCGGCTCCTACCGCTGGCTGACCCGGCTCCTCGGGGGCTCGTATCTGGAGCTCACGCCGGACGGGGCGGCGGCCGGGCTCAAGCTTCAGCCGTTCGCGCTGCCGCCCACCACGCGCACCTTCCAGTTCCTGACCGGCTGGGTTCTGCGCCTGCTGAAACTAGGTGGATACGAGCCGGGCGGGGCGGACACGAGCGAGATCCGGGCGCGGGTCGAGGACCTGTACGCCTTCGACCGGGAGCGCAGGACCCTCGGCGTGCTGGCGGGTTCGCTCCCGTCGGCGATGTGGCCCGCTCTGAGCCGCTGGACCGGCGACGGAGCCTGGGGACGGTACTTCGACAACGCGCCGGGCGGGACGGCCGACCTGGAGTTCCGGGACTGGCAGGTGATCGACCTGGCGGGCGCGGCGGAGCACGCGGATCTCTGCGAGGCCGCGCTCTCGTACCTGCTGGAGCGGATGCGGCTGGAGATCGAGGACCCCGGCGAGGCCGCGCGGCTCAAGCTGATGGTCGTGGACGAGGCGTGGCGCTACCTGGCCGATCCGGCGGTGCTCGCCTACCTGGCCGAGGCTGCGAAGACGTGGCGGAAGAAGAACGCGGCGCTGGTGCTCGCCACCCAGTCGGCGGTGGATGTGACCGGGACGGCGGGCGCGTCCGCCCTCCTCGAATCGATCCCGACCAAGCTGTTCCTCGCCAATCCCGAGTTGCCCGAGGAGGTGGGGACGCTGTTTCGGCTGAACGAGTCGGAGGTAGCGCGGATCCGGGAACTCACGCCGAAGCGCGAACTGTATCTGCGCCGCCCGGACGAGGCGGCGGTCCTGCGTCTCGAAGTCGATCCGGAGAGCTACTGGCTCTACACCTCGTCGCCACTGGACGCCGAGAGGCGGGCCGAGGCCGTGGCGAGGCACGGCCTGGTCCGAGCGCTGGAAGTGCTGGCGGGCCGGACACACACAACCTCACGACAAGAAAGGACGTGACACCATGAGAAATGCGACCATAGCGATCCTGCTCGGGATCATCGTAGTCCTAACGGCGCTGCTACTGGCGGCGGTCCCCGCCGACGCCGCCGCGCAGCAATCGAACGGGGACGCCGCCTACCTGCGGGTGCCGGTGCCGGGCGAGGGCGAGGAACTGATCCCGCGCGTTCGCGCGCGCGTGCGCCACACGACTTTAATCGTCCTTCCGGCCGGGGAGCGCATCCTCGACTTCGTGGTCGGCGACTCGGAGTACTGGCACCTGACCGGCGCGGCGAACGTCGCGTACCTGAAACCCCTGGCCGAGGACGGAGCGACGAACGTCGCGCTCGTATGCGAGTCGGGGCGCATCTATTCGTTCCTTGTATCGGAGCACGGCGAGAAGGCGCCACACCTTGTCGTCCGGGTCGATCCGGTCGCGGAGTCGGCGGGCACCGCCCCCGGCGCTCCCGGGTTCGTCGCCCGGAGCGAGGTCGTGGCCTACCGCCGGATGGCCGCCGAGGCGGCCGAGGTGGCGCGCAGGGCGCGAGAGGAGGCCGAGGCCGGGACCGTCGAGGCCCGGCAGCGGGCCGAAGCGGACATCGAGGCGTTCCGCGCCGAGTATCCGGCACGGCTCCGGTTCGAGTACCGGCTGGACGGGGACGCGGGGAAGCGACCGTTCCTCGTGGACGCCATGTGGCACGACGGACGGTTCACCTACATCCGCTCGCGCGCGCAAGAAGCGCCCGCGCTCTACGAGCTTCGGGACGGCGAGCCGGCCCTGGTCGCGTTCGACCTCTCGCAGGACGGGCTCTACGTCGCCCGCCATGTGTTGGATGACGGGTGGCTCCAGATCGGCGACAGGCGGATGCGGTGGCGGTTCGAGCCGAGGGAGGAGGGCCGATGAGCCGCTGGAAGCAGCTGGTCAAGCAGCCGAAGGGCGCGCTTCCGGGCGGGATCGTCACGAAGGCCGGCATTGCGCTGATCGCCGTTCTGATCGCCGGGATGCTGTTCTCGTGGTCCCTGACCGGTCCCGAAGCGGACCCGATGGCTACCGCCGCGCCGGAACCGCGCGCTGTGGACGACCGCGTGGGCCGTGCGCTTCAGGGGCGCCTGCGCGCGGAGGCCGAGCGCCAGGCCCAACAGGCGGCGGCCAACGAGGCCCGCACCGACTTGGAGAGGCGGCAGGGCGCCGCCGATGACGCGGTCCAGGCCGAGACGCCGGATGCGCCTCCCGGTGGCGCTGGCTCCGGCATGGGCCAGGCGGAGGCCGAGGTTCGGGAGGCGCTGCGGCTCGAAGAGATCGAGCGGAGGACCCGGTCGCTCCGCTCGCTTCCGGTCGCCCGGTCGTACCGGGATCCGGGTGGGGTGCGTGGTGGCGCGGAAGCTTCTCCGGCGGCACCCGGGCCGACCGATGTCGCGCTCGATGCGGCGCTGGCCTCCGTCGAGCGATCCGTCGCGGCGCTCGAAGGCGAGTTGGCGGTTGGGTTGACCGGACAGCCCCTCCCGGTTTCCCCCGGAGTTGCACCGCCAACCTCTCCCCACAGGCCCGGCACCGGGGAGCCGGGGCGCAGCGTCCGCCCGGAGGACCCGCCGGGCTGGGAGCGCATCCGCGAGGGCTCGTTCCTCGAAGCGGTGCTGCTGACGCAGCTCACGGGCGACTTCCCCGGCCCGGTGCTCGCGATGGTGTCGGTTCCGTTCCATTCGGCCGACCGCCATCGGGTCCTGATTCCGCGCGGGGCGCGCGTCGTCGGGACCGCACAAGCGGTCCAACACCGGGACCAGAGCCGCCTCGCCGTCTCCTTCCACCGGCTGCTGCTGCCCGACGGCGGCTGGATCGACCTGGAGTTCTCGGGCCTCAACCAGGCGGGCGAGGCCGCGCTCAGGGACGAGGTGAACCGGCACTACTTCTCGACATTCGCCGCCGCGGGCGCCATCGGAGCACTGAGCGGGCTCACGCTGGCCGGGGCCTCGCCCTACGGGCTCCAAGCCGGAGTCGGCCAGGGTCTCGGCAACAGCGCGACCACGCTTCTCGACCGGTTCCTGAACCGGATGCCCACCGTCACGATCCGCGCCGGGCACCGGCTCCGGATCTGGCTCACCGCGGATGTCCTCGTTCCCACACCCGGTACCACACCTATCAACTGACCCAGAAGGAGAACACCCTCATGCGATACCGCATCTTCGCCCCCGCCCTTCTCGTCCCGCTCCTGCTGTTCGCGACGGCCGCTCCCGCCAGCGCCCAGTTCGACTTCGGCAGCTGGCTCCAGCGCGCCCAGATCATCGCGAACCAGATCACGCAGATCACCAACCAGGTCCGCCAGCTTCGGTCGATGGCCCGCCAGCTTTCCGAACTGGAAGACCAACTCGACCACTTGGAGCGTTCCGCCCGAGGCGAGATCGAAGCGCTTCTGCAGCCGTTCTCGGACCTCGCCGCCGACCCCTTCGGGCTCGTGCGCGACGGACTCGCCTGGCGTTCCGACTTCACCGGGCCGGGCGGCGAGATGGTCGGGGCGGTGCGGGACTTCGGAACCGGCAACTCCCTCACCGGCCTCTGGCGCACCGCGCGGAACGCGGCCGACCGGGTGACCGAGGCCGACATCCTCGCGCTGTACGCGAACCATTCCCCCGAAGTGGCAACGCGCGCCGTGGAGGACTATCGGCGCGCCCGTGAGGCCGCCGACCGGCAGCGCGTGCTCGACTACGCCACGTTCGACGCGGCGGCCGCGCTGACCGGAACCATCGAGAGCGCGCAGGGCTCGTTCGCCGATCTGACCGCGAACGGCAACTTGTCCAATACAGCACTGCAACAGGCCGGTGTCGCGGCCGCGCTGAGCCAGGGCCGGATCAACGCGGCGACGGCCCAGGTGCTCGCCCACCAGGCCGCCGAGCAGGCGAACCGGGCGCGGCTGGCCGAACTCGCGCGCCTGGAACGGCTGGCCGAGTGGCAAGAGAGCAGGATGCGCGCGAACGCGTTCGCCCGGACGATGCAGGACGCCGCGCTTCAGAACCGCGCCGCGCTGCGGGACGGACTCCTGTTCCGCATCCCGTCCTTCTACCGGTAGGGGCGCGACGGCCATGCAACTCCCCCCGCAGTCCATCGACCCGAACGTCCCGACGCAGATCCCCGGCGACCAGCTCCAGGACTTCAAGAGCTTTCTGGACGTGGTGCTCGACACCGTGATCGGCGGCGCGGCACCCGACGTGCACACGCTCGGACTTCAGCTCTGGGGCGGGCTCGCCGCCGTCATGGTCGCGTGGACCGGGCTCAAGATCGCCTACAGCGGCACGTTCCAGCCGTGGGCGCTCGTCAAGCTCGTGATCGGCATCGCGATTCCCCGCACGCTGCTGCACTACTACGTCGTCCCGATCCCCGGCGTGGGGCTCACGTTCCCGGCCATGATCGCGTCGGGAGGGATCTGGCTCCAGAACCTGTTCCTCTCCGACGTGGTGTCGGCGGGCTACACCGAGATGACGGCGCTCGTGCAGGCGTACTCCGCGCACCTGAGCGCCGCGTGGTCCACGGGCAATCTCCTGTCCATCGTGACCGCCGGGGTGACCGTGATCTTCTCGTCGCTCGTGACGCTGTGTTTGGGCGCGTCGCTCGTAGTCTGCCTGCTCCTGCTCTTCTGCATCACCTACGCGCAGGTGATCTGGGCGCAGGTCGCCATCGCCATCGTGATCCTGCTCGGTCCGGTGTTCATCGCGTTCCTGCTCTTCGAGCCGCTCGCGTTCCTGTTCTGGGGATGGTTCCGCACGATGATGGTCTACACGCTCTACGGCGTCGTTGCGGGTGCCGTGCTCCGGGTCTTCATGGGCGTGGGGCTCGGCTACATCACGACCTACGCCGAGGCGCTGATGGGCACCGGCACCGCCGACCCGGCCGAACTGTGGCTCTGGGCCGTGGTGCTGCTCCCGCTCGTCGTCTGCGGCCTCATGGCCAGCCTCAAGGTGGGCGAACTCGCCGCCATGCTCGTGTCCGGCTCCGGCAATGCCGGGTCCGGGTTCGTGGCCCTCATCATGCGCGGCGCCGGGGGAGCGGTCGCGCCCGCGGCCGGTGCCAAGCCACCCGTCTGACCCCCAAGGAGAAGCCGATGAAGAGAGACAGGAGCGCAGGCCGCGAGTACGCCGAGATATGGGGAGAGGCGGTGCAGGCGAACCGGAAGCTGCGGAGGATCGTGGTGCTGCTCTCGGCAAGCTGCGTGCTCGGCGTCGTGGTTCTGCTGCGGATCGCAGGCGCGGAGCCGCCCCGGCCCATCGTGATCCGGGTCGACGAGGTCGGCCGCGCCGAGGCGCTCGCCTACGAGGCCGCCACTGCGCAGGCCGATCCGCTCGATCCGACGACGAAGTACTTCCTCAACCGGTTCGTGGCCGACTTCCACTCGCGCCGACGGGCGACCGTCGAGGAGCACTGGACCCGGAGCCTCCGGTTCCTGAGCACGGACTTGGCGAACGCCGCGTTCCAGCGGGACGGCGGCGAGATCGCCGCCACGGCGGCCGGGACGGCGGAGACGGAAGCCCAGGTCGAGAACGTCGTGCTCCGCATCCACCCCTCCCCCGAGCCCCCCCACGGCGCGACCGCGGACTTCGATCTCGTGCACCTGACCGGCGCCCGGGAGGTCCGGCGCGAGCGCTGGTCGCTCACGCTCCGGTTCGAGTTCCTCGACTCGATACCGCCCGATCTGGTCGTCCACAACCCGATGGGCATCCTCATCACCTACTTCCAGGCCGACCGGGCGCTGGTGACGGACGACGGCCGATGACCGCCCATCTGAAAGGACGCGAGCAGGCGCTGGAGGCATTCGGCTGGACGGGGGCCAAGGCCGAGTGGATCGCACTGGTGTGCCTGCACAGCGGCGTGTTCACCCGCGCGCAACTCTCCGCCCGGCTCGGAATCGACCGTTGGAAGGCGTACCGGTTCGTCCGCGAGTTGACGGACCGGGGGGTGGCGGCCGAGGAGACGTTCGCGCGCCGCAAGGTCTGCCGGGTCTTCGCCCGGCCCGTCTACCGGGCGCTCGGCGCGGAGCATGTCCGCCACCGCAAGACGGCGTCGGAGGAGGTCCTGATGCGCCGCCTGCTCTCGCTCGACTACGTGATCGAGCACGCGGACCTGCCCTGGCTCCCGACCGAGGACGAGAAGGTGGCCGCGTTCGAGGCGCTCGGGATCGAGCGCGCGCTGCTGCCGGTCAGGGTGTACCAGGGCGCCGGCCGCGAGACGCGGCGCTATTTCCCGGTCAAGCTGCCCGTGGCGCTGGACGCGGATCGCGCGGTGTTCGTCTACGCCGATCCCGGCCACGGGACGGCGACCGCGCTCCGCTCGTGGGGCGCGGCGCACCGGCGGCTCTGGCGCGCGCTGGGCGAGCGGGGCCGCGCCGTCGAGGTCGTCGCCGTCGCGTGCAGGCACCGAGAGACGCGGCGTGCCCGCAGGGTCATGCGCGGCTGGGCGGAGGGCTCCGGCCCGCGCGAGTCCGGTCCCCGACCGCGCGAGGAGATCCCCCGCATCGAGCGGGCCATCCGGGGCGAGGACGACGCGCTGGTCGAGGAGCTTGGCGGACTTCAGGGCTGCCTGTTGAGGATCGTCGAACTGAAGAACCGTCGCCGGTCCGCATCTCCGGCGGGGACGATCGGCGGGTTCGCCGCATGGCGGTCGAGCCGGTTCCCCGGAGGCGGGTTTTGAGCGCCCGTCGGCGGGTGCCCGTGCCGTGCCGGGGCCGCACATGTGAAACGGGGGTGCATGTGCGCGAAATCGCGGATGGGACGTGCGCGGCCGCGACCGCGGATGTCGCTCCACGGCTTGCGGTTGCACCACGGCCTCCGGGGCGGCTGCGCCGCGCGGGAACCGGAGGCCGTGGCCGGAGCGACCCCCTTTTTTCGATGCCTGCCGTGGCATCTCGAAGGGTTGGGATGTGCGCGGCCATCCCACCCTTCCCGGGGGTCGCTCCGGGCCAGCAATCCTTCCAGGAAGGGGGTTGAACCGATGAAGACGAGCACGCTTGCCATCATCGGCGCCGCCATCGGCGCGTGCGCCGCCCAGGCGCTCGAAGCGCCGTTCCCGCCCGTGGGCGACAACCCGTACCTCGACCTGATCGCCTGGCACGATCCGGGCCTGCACGCCGCCATCCGCGCCTGGTATTACGGCTGGCCCGCCGTCGCCGTCGTGCTCGCGGGCTCGGTCGCGCTCTCGGTCTGGCGGGTCTGGTTCCAGCCGCTCGTCCGCATCGTTCGCCGGGGCAGGCTGCCCGGGTGGCCCATGTCGCCCGGCGACGACGCGCCTTCGCTCGTGGTCGGGGAACTGCACCATCCGACCGTGCCGCGCGAGAGCGAGCGCCCGTCCTGGCTCGTCATCCCAGAGAAGGGGCTCTACACGGGCGTGCTCGTCGTCGGCGCGGTCGGGACCGGCAAGACCACCGCCTGCATGTATCCGTTCGCGCGCCAACTGCTTCACTGGCGGGCAGACGATGCCCGCCGCCGCGCGGGCGCGCTCGTGCTCGAAGTCAAAGGGGACTTCTGTTATCAGGTCCGAAGCATCCTCGAAGACGCCGGGCGCGCGGACGACTACCTCGAAATCGGGCTCGGCGGGTCGCTCCAGTGGAACCCGCTCGACGATCCGCTCCTCGACTCCTACTCGCTCGCCTACGGCGTGGCATCCCTCATCAACCAGTTGTTCGGCAAGTCCCGCGAGCCGTTTTGGCAACAGGCGTACACGAACCTGGTGCGGTGGATCATCGAACTGCACCGGCTCCTGCCGGGTGGCTGGGTCACGTTGCGCGACGTGTACCGCTGCACCGTGGACTCGGACCTGCTCAGGGACAGGATCCGCGAGGCCCAGAAGCTGGCGGACGAACTCTGCCCGGTGCGCGCCGTCATCTCCGACGAAGATCTGGCCCGCCATCCCGAGGCGTTGAGCAAGTGGACGTGGACGCGGATGCCCGGCACCGGGAAGGTGGCCTGCAAGCTCGACCCGAAACTCGGGAACCGGCTCAAGAAGCTCAAGATCAGGTACGCGGCGGAGACCCCGGGCGGTGCCGGGGAGGAGTTCGCCGAAAAGGTCGAGGCCGTCGCGCGGTGGTACGTCAAGGACTGGTCGGCGCTCGACGCCAAGCTCCGCACCTCGATCGTCGAGGGCATCAGCGTGTTCCTGTCGCTGTTCGACCAGCCCGAGGTAGCAGGCGTGTTCTGCCCGCCGCCGCCGACCCCCGCCGAATCCCAAGCCGAACCCGCCGAGAAGGACGGCGGCACGGGGCAGCCCGTGCCGGGGCTCCGCCGCCGCCTGCCGCCGCTCAGCGACCTGATCGAGGGCGGCAAGGTTCTGGCGCTCAACATGCCTGCGGGCGCGAACCCGGCGCTCGCCCGCGCCATCGGCGTGCTGCTCAAGAACGCATGGATGCAGGCGTTGCTCCGGCGGCCAGCCGAGGCCGCGCGCCGTCCCGGACGGCACATGCGGCCAGCGGTGTTCATTTGTGACGAATACCAGGCCTTCGCCACCGTGGGGCAGGACGATCCGTCCGGCGACGAGAAGGCGTTCGCGCTCACGCGGCAGTGCCGCTGCATCCCCATCGTCGCCACCCAGTCGCTCTCGTCGCTCCGCTCCGTGCTCCCCTCCGGCGAGGCGTGGCGCACGCTCGTCCAGACGCTCCGCACCCGGATCTTCCTGTCGCTCTCCGACGAGTCGTCCGCCCGGATCGCGTCCGAGATGTGCGGCAGCGTCATGAAGACCGAGCCGTCGTACACGTTCAGCGAGACCACGGGCAAGCCCGAGTTCTCGCTCCTGTCCGGCCGCGCGGGAGGCGGGCGCGGCACCATGGGCGCGAGCAAGTCGTTCCGCCGGAGCTTGCAGCCGGTGTTCACGCCGCGCGAGTTCGCGCTGCTCGCCAACTACCAGGCCATCTGCCTCCCCTACGACGGCGTGAAGTCGCTCCCCGCCCGGCGCGTCTACCTGAAACCCCACTACCTGCCGAGGACCAAGGGCTACTGGCGGCTCCGCAGGGAGGGCCGGATATGAAGCGCGCCAGCGGCGTCGGCCACCTCACCCCGTTCCTGCCTGGATTGGAAGCCCTGCTCGAAGACCCGGAGGTCTCGGAGATCATGATCAACGGACCCGCCAACGTCTGGGTCGAGCGAACGGGGAAGCTGGAGCCCCACGAAGCGCCCGAACTCACGGCCGCCTGGCTCCACCGCGCCGCCATCCACATCGCCCGGCCGCTCGGACTCGATCCCGCCCAACGGCCGATCCTGGACGCCCGGCTCGAAGACGGATCTCGGGTCGCGATCTGCACTCCGCCCGCGAGCCCCGAGGTCGCGATCACCATCCGCCGGTTCGGGGGCCGCGCGTTCTCGGCCGAGGATCTGGTGCGCCTGGGCTCGCTGCCCGAGGACATCCTCGAAGCCGCTCGGAGCACGCTTGCGTCCCGCCAGAACATCCTGGTCTCCGGCGGCACGGGGTCGGGCAAGACCACGCTCTTGAACGCGCTGATCGAACTCCTGCCGGAAGACGAGCGGATCGTCGCCATCGAGGACACGCTCGAACTCAGGATCGACCGGCCCAACTGCCTCCGCTTCGAGGCCGGGGCCACCCTCTCCGAGACGCCCGTCGAGATCCGCGACCTGGTGCGCCACGCGCTCCGCCACAGGCCCGACCACATCGTCGTCGGCGAGGTCCGGGGCGGCGAAGCCGCAGACCTGCTCCAGGCGCTCAACACCGGCCACGGCGGCTCGCTCACC
>JAJEIY010000047.1 GCA_022828085.1 Acidobacteriota bacterium
GCGTCGCGTTTCCGATCGGCAGCGGAACCTGGTTCGCGCCGATCTCCACCGGCTGGACCGCGAAGGTCACGCCGGTGCTGACCACCATGGTCTGCATGGCTTCCCACGTCACGTAGGCGAACGGCATGTTGTCGCCCGGGATCAGACCGATCGGGCTGGCGCCTTCAACGAACATCGGCGACACGATGGCCGGCATGTTCACCGAAACCGTCATCTCGTTGTTGACGTGCGCCATGGCCGTTTCCTCGTCGTCGTCGTCGTCCGGAACCAACGGATACGGCTCCTTCGCATCGTCGCCGA
Source organism: Acidobacteriota bacterium (assembly GCA_022828085.1). GTDB lineage: Bacteria > Acidobacteriota > Vicinamibacteria > Marinacidobacterales > Marinacidobacteraceae > Marinacidobacterium. The sequence continues at coordinate 301 of JAJEIY010000047.1, forward strand.
CCGAGAACATGACCATGAACGGAGTCGGCTCCGGCTCGGGTTCCGGCTCCGGCTCGGGTTCCGGCTCAGGTTCGGGTTCCGGGGCTGGCGGCGGCGGTGGCGGCGCCGGTGCCGGCGTCGTCGTCGTCTCGTCGTCGCCACAACCTGTGAGCACGAGACCGGCACCCAGGAACATGGCAAGAAGGAGAACTGTCCGAACCCCCGTTCAGGGGGCAAAAAAGCCCGTTTGACACCTAAAAACGGGGTATAGTTGCGGTTCTCCCTCGTCCGCCGTACTACGGTGACCGGATGTTCCTGGGGAGCGTGTTGGAATCCACTGAGTGGAATGACTATCAACACTTTAGAGTGCTCAGGAGTGCCAGAGCGTTCCTGCTCAGGCCCGTGGATGCACCGGCCTAAAGTGATACATAGATGGCCCGTGTTACCCTCTGTACTCCATGAGGCGCCGACCCTACCGGCTCTCCGCCCGGTTCGTCACCACCGTCAAGGAGCCGGGCCGCTACGGCGACGGCCGCGGCTCCGGCGGACTGTCGCTCCTGCTCAGGAGGACCACGGGCGGGGATCTGTCCAAGTCCTGGGCGCAGCGCATCATCGTGGACGGCCGAGCCCGTAACCTCGGGCTCGGAACCTGGCCCCACGTCAGTCTTGCCCAGGCCCGAGAGAAGTGCGTTCTGAACCGGGTGGCCCGCCGCCGCGGCGATCTGGTCCTGCCCGGCCGCAAGCGGACCGTTCCCACCTTCGGTGAAGCGCTCGATCGGGTGATCGCGATCCACGCGGCGGGTTGGACGGACGACGGCAGGTCGGAGAAGCAGTGGCGGGCGAGCCTCCGGGACTACGCCATGTGGAGGCTCGGGGAGTTGCCGGTGAACCGGATCGGGACGGCGGACGTGATGGCGGTGCTGTTGCCGATCTGGGGGGAGAAGCGGGAGACGGCGCGGCGGGTGCGGCAGCGGATCTCGGCGGTGATGCGCTGGGCGGTGGCGCAGGGGTACCGGGAGGACAACCCGGCCGGAGACGCCATCGGGGCGGCGCTTCCGAAGACGGGGGTCCGGACCCGGCATCAGCCGGCGCTGCCGTATTCGGAGGTCCGGGGAGCGATGGAGAGGGTTCGGGCGTCGAGGGCCTATCCCACGACGGTGCTGGCGTTCGAGTTCCTGGTGCTGACGGCGTGCCGTAGTGGTGAGGTTCGTGGCGCGCGGTGGGAGGAGATGGACCTCGAGGCGCGGGAGTGGCGGATCCCGGGGGAGCGGATGAAGGCGAACCGGGAGCACCGGGTACCGTTGTCCACGGGGGCGCTGTCGGTGCTGCGGGAGGCGCGGAGCGTCGTGGAAGGCTCGGAGTTGGTGTTCCCGTCAGTGCGGGGCCGTCGCCTCTCCGACGCGACGATCTCGAAGATGGTTCGCGAACTCGGGATCGGAGCGGTGCCGCACGGTTTCCGGTCGAGCTTCCGTGACTGGGCGGCGGAGTGCTCGGACGCGCCGCGTGAGGTGTGCGAGCTAGCCCTGGCGCATGTGAACTCGGACCGGGTGGAGGCCGCCTACCGGCGCTCGGACCTTTTCGAGCGTCGGCGGGAACTCATGGAGGAGTGGGCGGCGTTTCTGGGAAACTCCTGAGCGCGAATGTTGGCCAACGCCACAATGCGAAGACCGTCGCTGACGGGTTTGCTATCCTGAGGGCCGCAGGGACAGCATGAGCAACGGAAACGGCTGGCGGAACCTCTGGGCCGGGCTCATGGTTGCGCTGATGGTTGTGCTCGTCGGGGCGACCATCCAACTGCATGTCGCGGTAGCAGACTTCCGCGTCGATGTGGGGCAGGAAATCGGCTCCATTCGGCTAGAGATGGAGCGCCGATTCGGCGAACAGAACGCCTCGATCGAGCGCCGATTCGGAGAGGTGAACGAGCGTCTCGCTCGGATCGAAGCCCTACTCCAGCGCCTCGACCCGGATTACTCACGACCGGCTGATTGAACCCCTCCAGCCAGCGTAGGGGACACGCCCCGTCGGGTTGAAGGCGAGAACCGCCTTGCGGATTCTCAGCGGCTCGGACCGTGATCCCGTTCCGGGCGGCGCCGGCGCATCACCTCCAGAGCTCGCGCAACGTCTCGGCGAGCGTCACGTAGTCCTAGGCTAAGCCGGTCACTTGCCCGTCGAGCCGCTCGAACTGCCGCCGCAAGGTCGCGTTCTCCGTGGCGTGCCGCTCAACGGGCTGCCGCAAGGCTTCGACCTGCTCGGAGTGCTGGTGCCGCTCCTCGGCGTGCTGCCGCCTGGTGAGTCCTGCCATTCGTCTCCTATACGATCTACGGACCACTCTGAAGCGAAGCGCACGATGGGGGCCGCCGCTGGAGCACCCGAAAGGATCGGCTGGTCGGTGCGCCGTACGTCTTGAATGTCGTAGTCATATATGACAACATTTGATTTGGGCAGGAACTCGAGGCCCATTGGTTGGATCAAGGCGGCGCGCAAGGTGTTTGAGACGTTTCCCCCGGCGGTGCGAGACCGCGCGAACACCGCCCTGACGATCGCGGCCGAAGGCGGTAAGGCGGACATCGCCAAACCGCTGAAGGGTCTTGGGGCGGGCGTCTTTCAGATCGCCATTCGGTACCGGACCGACGCCTGGCGGGTGGTCTATGTCACGGAAGTGGCCGGAGGGCTCTGGGTGATCCACGCATTCCGCAAGAAGTCGAAGACCGGGGTCAAGACGCCGAAGCCCGAGATTGACCTGATCGCGAGTCGATTGGCGCGACTGAGACTGGAGGTATTGTCATGAGTGAGTCCGATGTAGAACTGGTCGAAGGAACCGGCAATGTATTTCGCGACCTGGACGATCCGGAAGCGGACTTGAAGCAGGCCAAGGCAGTTCTCGCCGCTCGCGTCATCGCGGCGTTGGACGGGCGCGGGCTGTCGGTGCGAAACGCTGCCGCGTTGACCGGCTTCGCGGCCGCGGACTTCTCGCGCGTTCGCAACGCGGATCTCGGCCGGTTTACCGTAGACCGGCTGATGAAGATGCTCGCCTCGCTCGACACCGACCTCAGGATTACGATTCGTGTCGAAGGCAAGCAAGAAGGCGAAGCGGTGATGGCGACATGATGGGACGCGAGCCCACCATCCTCGCCTCAAGAGTTTCTTGCCGCGAACTCCTCCGGCCGGCTACCCGTCGTCCGGTGCGCCTTCGCTCCCGCGCTCGTCCAGGAAGACGGCCCACTGCTCCATGAGCGCCCGCCGCCGCTCAAACAAATCCGTGCGCCGGTAGGCGGCCTCGATGCTGTTCGTGTTCACGTGCGCCAGCGCCAGCTCGCAGACCTCCCGCGGCACCTCCGTGCACTCCGCCGCCCAGTCCCGGAAGCTCGATCGGAACCCGTGCGGCACCGCCTGGATCCCCAGCTGACGGACCATCTTCGAGAGCGCAGCCCGGGAGTGCGGCTGGCTCGTCGTTGAAGGAAACACCCACCCCGAGCCGTCGTCCAACCCCTTGGCCTCGCCGAGCACCGCCAGTGCCCGCGTGGACAGCGGAACCCGGTGCTCCCGGTTGGTCTTCATCCGTACCGCCGGAATGCGCCACTCCCGCGTCTCGAGGTCCATTTCCTCCCACCGGGCGCCGCGCACCTCCGCGCTCCGGCACGCGGTAAGCACCAGGAACTCGAAGGCCAGTATCGTCAGCGCAGGAGCGCCGGACCCGCGTACGGCAGCGATGGCCCCGGCGACCTTCCCATACGGGAGCGCCGTGAAGTGCCGCGTCCGCACTCCCTGCTTCGGCAGCGCTGCGCCGATGGCGTCTCCGGCCGGGTTGTCCTCCCGGTAGCCCTGGGCCACCGCCCAGCGCATCACCGCCCCGATGCGCTGCCGCACCTTCCGTGCGGTGACCCGCTTCGCGTTCCAGATCGGGAGCAGGATGTCCATCACGTCCGCGGTGCTGATCCGGTTCACCGGCCTCGGCGCGAGCTTCGGCATCGCGTAGTTGCGGAGGGTCAAACGCCAGTCCTCCTCGGAACTGCTGCCGTGCTTCCAGCCCGTCGCATGAATGGCAATGACCACCTCGGCGGCCTGCGCGAAGGTGGGGACGGCGCGCTTGCGGCCGGCCGCCAGTTCGTCCCGGCCTCGGGCGACGAGGTTGAGGGCGCACTTCTGCCGCGCCTCGGCGAGGCTGACGTGGGGCCAGACGCCGAGGCCGAGATTGCGGGCGCGGCCGTCGACCTGGATGCGCTGCGCCCAGGACTTGGCGAGGTGGCCGCGGGCGGTGCGCTTGACGAGGAGGGAGAGCCCTCCGGAGCCGCGTCCGTCTCCATATCGTCCCGGCTCACGGACGGTTGCGACGAAGCGGGCGGAGAGCCGGTAGGGGCGGTCGGTCACGGGGTGCTTGGCGCCATTCTACTATTGGAAGGATATCAGATATTGATCTAGAACGGGCCGGAACCAGAGGCCCCGAAAGAGAACGGAAGGGACCATAAGCCATTGAAATAGCTTGTAATCGGAGGCATTCCATGGCACTCTCGGGAACACGAGAGAACGGCCAGGGACTGAACCGGGAGGTAGGTGGTATGAAGTCGTTCACTGGCAATTTCCCAGCCGTTCGCGGGTGGGCTCTGTTGCTGACGCTGCTGCTCGGCGCTGGCATGATGATCTCGGCCTGCGGGGAGGAAGAGGTGCCGGCTCCGACCACTCCGACGCCTGCGCCAGCGCCGCCGCCGGCGCCAGCGCCGGAACCCGAGCCAACCGGTCCCGCGGCCCCTGCGAATCTCCGCGTGACCGCCTTCACTCACAACTCCATTACCTGGACGTGGGATGCCGTTGAGGGCGCACTTGGCTACGAGGGCCAGTTCAGCACGGATTCCACCTTCACCAACGTCGCTCCGCCATTCATCGTCCTCGCGCCCAACACCTCCCAAACGGTTTCGAACCTGTCGGGCAACATGACCGGGTATTTCCGGGTCCGGTCCGGCACGGGCACCTCGCTCGCCGCCTTGACTTACAGCGACTGGAGTGCCGGGGTTTCGGGGATGACCGGCGATCCGCCGGCGGCCGTTCCGCTCTCCGCTCCGAGCGGCCTGGACGCATCGGACGCCACCGAGAACACTGTAAGTCTGAGTTGGAACAGGGTTTCGAACGCCGGTACCTACGAGGTCCAGCAGGTCGGGCCGGGCGAGGACGCCGAGTGGGGAGCCGCCAGTTGTGATGGCGGGAGCAACGTGGTGGATGACACGGAGTGCGTCGCGAGCGGTCTGACCGCCGGTACGGACTACGACTTCCGAGTCAGGGCAATTCCGTCCGACACGGTCCAGTACTCCACGAGTGGCTGGAGTTCCACCGCGGTGGCCCGCACCGACGGGACGGCTCCGGCGCAGCCCACAACGCCGGTTACCGGCGGGACGGGCGGTGGTCTGAATCTCCAGTGGTCGAGCACCGCCACGACCATCACCTGGACCTGGGACCGCATCTCCGGCAAGACCTACGACTACGTGATTCGGAGCGGAACCGACGCTCCTCGCATGGATTCGGCGACTCCGTGCGCCGGCGACATCTTTCCCGACGCCAGCTCGGATGTTGCCGACACCAACGCGGACTACACCACCGCGTCCCCCGCGTTGCTGTGCGTCCGGACCCGGAACCCGAACGACCGCTCGGAGAATCTGTCCTACGCCTGGGGAGTGTTTGCGCCGGCCGCAACCGATATAGGGGCTCCGGCTGCCGCTGGCGTTTCGCCGCTCGCGGACTCCGGCAAGGCGACTAGGTCGCTCACCTGGAGCGGGATCAACGTGGAAGGCGGTTTCTCGTACGAAATGAACGTGATCGTCGACCGGCAACGGGACGACCGCGTCACCGCCACGGCTCCAGCCGGTGGCGCGTTGCAGCGCGCCTGCAGCAACGGAGAACTTCTCGAGAGCGACGAGACGGATGTGATGCTGACCGGGTTGGAAGTGACCTTGACGCGGGTGCAGCCCTACACCGGCTATCTGCTCTGCCTGCGTATGAAGAACAATCTCGGGGCCACCAATTGGGTTGTGCCCGCCTCGAACGCGGAGCACTACACGGCGCCCGGGCAGGCGCCCAGGCCCACCAAGCACAGCGCCCGTTCAGTGGATGATCGGGATACGGCCAGCGAGACGTTCGTTTGGAACGTCCCGACGCGAGCAAACCTGAACGTGCCGAGAGGCGACGGGACGTTCACGGACCACTACACCGTGAAGATGATCGTTCATCCTGACAGGGTTGACTCGGATACCGACGGTGTCCACGATGACCGCGTCGCCCGACCGACCGCGGCGACCTGCGGAGACACCGTTTTCGACTCCACCCCCTATGACACGAGCATCACTCCCACCGCGGCACTCAGCCCCGACGGCTTGACGTTAGCGGCCACAGTCCCCCGGTCGACTACCGAAGTTCGAACCGGTGGAACGGACACCAATCCAACGAACACAATCCTCTCGCGGATCGTTTCCGTCTGCATCCAGGCGAAGCACGGAACTCGCGTCGGACCTTGGCATGTCAGCGGTGCGGAGATCGTTGAGCGGCAGCGGCCGCCGAGTTAGTCACGCGCACGCTCGCTGAGAACAGACGCGGAGGGCACGTTCACGGCCCTCCGCGTCGCCGCGTTTTCGCTGGCGCGTGATGGCTCCGACATAAGGAGCGTAACGGACGGATTGCGCGAAGCGCACCGGGAGTCCTGGTCGCCAGACGCGCCGAAACACCCCGCACTTTGGGGTGGAATGGACCGGGGAGGGCGTCGTTCCACGGCTGCGTCGGGCGCGGTCGGCTGGAGCGAAACGATCGGAGTTCCGGGCTTGCTCTCGCGGCGCGGCCGGGCGACGGACACGAAGCGTGCTTGCCCCGCTCTCCGGGAGCGAGGACCTACCTCTCAAGGGCCTATTGCGACTGTGTCCGCTGCTGCTCGACGGTTTCCACGGCGCTGATGGCCCACGGCCCGAGGCGCTCGCCACCGCCGGTTTCGTACCTCGCCTGGACGCATAGCGAGACGATGACGGGAATGACCTCATCTCTTCCGGATGCCACCGGGAGTTCCCCGATGGGCCGCGGGATCGAGAGCGTTGCGCTGAACCCCAGGCCGGTCAGCGCCGGGGTCACCTCGGGATTGCTGTAGTAGGCCGACTGGAAGTCGCTGCTGTCACAGTCCTCGGCGCTTGGCCGCGGCACCTGGTCGTCGTGGAAGTTGTCGCCGTCGTCGTCGATCTTGTCAGGATGCTCAATCACCCGAAGGATGAAGTCACCGGGCTCCCTCGGTACGTGGACGTTTCCGCTGGTCTCGATATCCCAGATGATCTTCTCGCTGTCGGCATCCCGGTCATCTTCCGAGCGCTCGTTGTTCCTCGCCGGCCGGGCCGGCGCACCGGGGGCCGTCTGATGTTCCGCGTTGCCGTCGGGGGTAACCCAGTCCGTGACGCCGGCGACGTTCTTCAGCCTCAGGCACAGTAGATATCCCGTGTAGGGCGCCACGCGCGTCAAGGTCGTCTCCAGTTCGGTCAGGGGCCCGTCGGCTTCGCCGCTGTCGTGGAACCGTCCGGCACTGCAGGCGCGCTGTAACGCCTCGCCGGTCGGGCGGTCCGGCGTCACGTTGTTCCGGCGTTCCGGATCGGCGATCACGTTCATTTCGTACGCGAAACCCGCCTCGACTTCGATTCCCGTCCAAGTCAGCGCCCGGGTCGCCTTCGCGGAATCTCCGGCCGGCGAAACTCCGCTGGCCTCGGGGACCGCTGGCGGGGAGGGAGGAGTGGCGGCCCAGGCAAACGAGAGGTTCTCCGAGTCGTCGTCCGGATTGTTCGTTCGGACGCAGAGCAGCGCCACCGGACCGGCGCCGCCCTCCGCGTACGTGTTTGCCACGTCCAACTGCTCGTAGATCGCGTCAGCGCAAGGGTCGGACGAACCACGGCGAGGGAGGTTCCCGCCGGTAACGATGGCGTAGTCGTAGCTCGCACCGACCACGCGATCCCAGGTCCACATGATGCCGTCCGCGTCACTCGTCCACCGCACGTTGAGATTCCCCATCGCACCGGTCGTCGGCTCGGTCGGCCGGGTGCCCGCCCCCGCCGTCCGGGTTTCCCGCGTGGCGCTCCAGGCGCTCTCGCGATAACCGTCCATGTCGGAAGGGACCGCCCGGACACGGAAATCGTAGTTCGTGCCGGAGTCAAGCCCACGGGCGACGCATTCCTCGCTTTCGACCCGGTGGCTCGGGTCTGCGCCCTCGCAACCGGCGCCTCCCCACTCGTTGTCGCCATCCGGTGCGCGCTGCTCCACTTCGTAGAAGCCGGCGCCGCTCACCGGATCCCAGAGCAGGCTGATGGAGTCCTCACCCAGGTCTGTCGTGCGGAGCTCCTGCGGTGTGTCTAGCGCGACTGCCGGATCGGTGGTTGAGCCCCCGACCACCTCGCTCCAGTCGCTGAACAGCCGGTTCGTCAAGGAGGCCTCGCCAGCGGATCGAACCCGGAGGTATCCGGCCGTGTTGTCCGGCAGGTTCTCGACCCGGTGGGACGTCTGCGGGGCGGCGATCAGGTAGGTTGCATCAGCGGGCGTGAATGTGTCGTCCGCGCTGAACTGTGCCTGGTAAGCGGGAGCGCCCACGACGGAGTTCCATGACCATTCGATGTAGTCCGGACCCCGGCTGCTGACCCGGAGGTTCTCCGGCGTCGTCAGCGTCGGCTCGGGCGCTGGTGGCGCCGGGACCGATGGTGGCTCCGGGGTCGTCGGAGCCGGGACCTCGTCCTCCCCGCAGCCCGGGAATGCGGCACCGGCACCGAGGAGCAGTGCGAGCAGCAGGACCGAGTCACGAAGCGACACAGGACTACGACTCAGCGGTTTCATGCCATCTACCCATTGGGGGTATGCGGCACGGAGCAAAGATACGGATCCACTCCCGCACATACCGGCGGCAAAACCCTACCGCAGTTCCGTGGTGGCCTCGTGTCCACCCGCGGATCCGTGGCCTCGTCCGGTCGACAGGGTCGCGACACCGGCTGCCTGAGGGTTCCAGGTGCTCAGGACGCCGTCTCTTCCGGGTTGGGTTGAGCGCTGGCGGGAAGGGGGTGGGAGGAGCTGTGGTTGTGGTTTTACCGCCGCCAGACGATGGCGGTCTTGACCGAAGGACTGGAGAGCGCTTTCACCCGATTCGGCGGAGTCCCGAACGAGCTCTTGTTCGACCAGATGCGTGCGGTCGTGGTGTCCGACCCGCGGGTCGGGGGCGGCGCATTGGTGTTGAACACGGAGTTCTTGCGCTTCGCCGCCCACTGGGGCTTCCACCCACCCGCGTGCGGGCCGTATCGGGCGCAGACGAAGGGGAAGGTGGAGCGGCCGATCCTCTACATCCGAGACGGCTTCTTCTACGGACGTGTGTTTGTGAACGACGAGGACCTGAACGAGCAGGCCTCGCGCTGGGAACACGGCCAACATGCGCCAGCACCGTACGACGGGCGAGTGCCCGGTAGACCGCTTCGAGCGGGACGAGCGCCAAGCGCCGCGCCCCCTGGCAGAGCGCCCCTACCGGCGTCTCGGCGCTCCGCTCGCCGCCGAGACGGCTCACCAACGGATACCCGAGACGGTTGAGTTGCGACGCCGGTCGTTGCGGGTCTATGCGGAGGCGACGGGATGAAGGCGGCCGTGGGGGACCGGCGCGACCGGCTGCGGGCGATGCTGGCGGATCTGAAGATGCCCGGCGCCCTGGAGGCGGTCGACGGCGTGCTGGCACAGGCGACAGTGGCGCGGTGACGGCGTGCGAAGCGATCGAGCTGGTGCTCAGCGCCCAGATCGCACTGCGCAACAACCGCCGCCTGGGGCCATCGGGAGTGGGGAAGACACACCTGGCGATCAGTCTGGCGGTCACCACCGCCGAGGCCGGTCGACGCGTCTACTACGGGACGTTGGCAGGCCTGATCGAATTACTCACGGAAGCCAGAGCCGCGGGAGAGCTCTCCCGACGACTCCGCGTGCTGGCGCACCCCGCGCTGCTGGTGGTAGACGAGATCGGCTACCTGCCGACCAGCCAGGACGGCGCCGTGCTCTTCTTCCACCTCATCAACGCCCGGCACGAGCGCGCGTCCACCGTGCTGACCTCGAACAAAGGCTTTGAGGAATGGGCAACGTGCTCGGCGACGAAGTGATGGCGGCAGCGCTCATCGACCGCCTGCAGCACTACTGTCACATCGTGAACATCCGCGGGAACAGCTACCGGATGCGGGAGCATCAGGACTGGTTGCGGGCGAGTCCGGAACACCAGCGTGAGGGAGCCGCCACGTGACCGCCGGCACCGCCGCTCCACGGGGCGCTTCGGCCGGGACTGCGCTCGCTCCGCTCCCTCCGTCCTGCCCGAAACGCCCCGTGGACGTCACCGCGACAACGTCCGCTCAGCCCGATGTGCCCCCGCCGGAGGTGTGCAGTTTTCAGTTGCCACAAACGTGCAGTTTCCGGTTACCATTGACACCCCGGTCGCGGACGACGGTACCGCAGGGCCTTCCGCTGGGCATCCGCTCTGATCTGAGCGGTTTGGATGGTTGACATTGTCCGATCTTGATCGGTTGTGCCGGGCGGCAATGAGCCGTCGCTTAAGAAGCCGAGTGCTGTGGAGACCCGTTCGGCCGCGGTGCGTCGCGCTGTGAGAACCCCCATTTCAGCGATGTCGTGACTGAGTTGCCACCGCCGCCTATCGCGCTGCTGTCGCCACCATACGCGGCTTCAAGCCACAGTGAGTTCGAGATCCGTTTCTCGGCTGCGACCGACCACCGATAGGACGTCTCTACGATGCCCCCGACTGGAGTGCGACGGACATAGACACCCTCGAACGAGCCGCTGAAGTGGTTAGTGCCGAAACGAGCCCGGGCGCCGATCATGTGCACGTCCTGCGTTGAGAACTGGCCTTCCTGCCCGTCCAACGGTGTCCGTTCTTGCTCCAGGTACTTGTAGAGGAATATGAGTTGCGACGAGTCCTCGAGACCGTTCACTCCTTCAAAGCCATAACTGATCGAGGTCCAGAAGCTACTTCCGTCCCACGCCAGGTTCTCGGTCTTCCCGGCTTCGCTGAATCCTCGTACGGCACCACCAACGATCCATCCGGAATTGTTCCAGCGACGTTCTTCGAATTCCTCGCGGCAGGGGCCGGCGGCCTCTTCCGCTGCTCTTTCAAGGCGTCGCTGCTGCGTGGCCTCCAGCTTCGTTCGCTCAGCTTCTGACCCACCGGTAGGGGGGGGTAACGGCGAGATCGTTTGAAACGCCAGTGTGGCCCCCCGGACAAGGCAGTCGGTGAGTTCGGTATCCATTCTGGGATCGGCCCGGTCGAAGACCGAGAAACGGAAACCGGCGGCAGCACGGGCCGAGGGGTCGTCGACAGACACGCCCTTCGTTGTCCCGAACGAAAACTGAAGTCGGGAAAGGAAGCGAACAGCACCCTTGGTCCGGTAGTCCGCCAGAGTGACTCTGTTGCCTGCCAAGAGCAGGTACGGAGCGACATCGAGCGCCAATCCAGTCTGGAGGTTCCCATTCTTGTCCGTGCCATTCAGAATCGCGCCGGCCAGTTCCCGCACCGTTGAGGGGTGGACCACATCGGTCGGATCCATGCCCAGGGCTGCAAACGCGGGGGAACCTGGAACTGCAAGATCCAGCGTGTTTGTCGCTGTGCTCGAATCCGGCTGGCCATAGCTCTCTCCAACGCACAGGCCGACGGCGAGCGCGGAAGACAGGATGCAAGTGGCTGGAGAGGGTTTCATTTCACACCAACTGGAACCTCGCAAAGCCGACCAAGGCCTTCGTACGGTCACTCATGGGTCCGGCTTCCTGGATTGCGCCTCCGGTGGCCACAGCGCCATCCTGGCGGATGATGACGCTCACACTGTAGGTCTGTCCCGGCGCAGTCGACGGAGCCTGGATCAGTATCTCCCAGCTAATGGTCTGGTTCTCCAAATCCGCTGGTGCACGTAGCGGGTAACGGTCAACAACATTGTCCACGTTGTTACCGTGGCCGATTTCTTCGGAGGCGTTGTTCTCGTCCCACAAATAGGTTCGGTAGACGCCGAGTTGTGCGTCACCGATGATGAACTCGACTTCAGGTATCCCGCCACTCCTGCTTAGCTGAACACTTCTGATGCTCATTGGCGACCTCTCCTATGTTGGTGGGGATATGGATAATCGCTCTCGGCACGACCAAGAGGTGTTGGTCGGTTGATCGATTGACGCCGCGCGTGGCTCTTGGCGGGGCTACCAATATGGACTGCTGTGTGGAGTGCGCCCCTCGGAGCGGACAAATTACGGTCGTCCAAACTGGCAGGATGGGGCGTCATGGGGCGCCGTTGCGAAGAAAGCTCCCCTTCACGATGCCGGGATAGCGCTCGGAGGCATTGAAGAAGGCTTGGAAGACGTTCAACTGCTGCGTGGCGCAGGCTTGGTGGAACACGCCGCGTCACGCGCTGTGGAGGTCGCTTGATGGGCACAAGTCACTGTAAGTCCCTTACCTGGAAGTAGGATACCAGCCGAAGGCGATCCGGACGGAGGGGGCCGAGATGAACAACGGGATCGCTTCGGCGGCCGCGTCAATGATCCGGACGAGGTCTTCGCCCCACCGATGTCGGACCCGCCAACTCTGGTAGTCCGCGAAGTCAGGGCCGGTGCGCGCCCCTACCCGGTAGTCCGTATAGCCGTCCCGGACGAGCCCGCTGTTGAAGTTCGGCGTATCGGAGAAGTGAACCCACGCCCGCCGACACTCGACCGCGATCATCGCCGTGAGGGAGTCGTACGGGAAGTCCATCGGGAAGACCGGTTCGACCTCTTCGCTGAACCCCAGCGTCCTGGGGGCGCTCGTCGTCCATCCCTCTGGCTCAGGAGCTCGAAGGGGCGGAGAAGGCGGGAGCCCTTCCATGTTTGGACGTCCGAAGCCTTCGCCTTCCCGGAGGGGCCGGGGTCGTAGGCCACGGCGAACGAGACCACCACTACCCAGAGGGCGATCAGGAGAACATTTCGTTCGTTCGGTTCAAGAGAGTCCTGCTCCGAACAACGATTCCGGAGGGGCGGGCCGTTACCGACAGTCGGTTCGCTCCTCGGAGCAAGGGCAATAGCCATGGTCATCGCTGATACGACTCGTACGCCGCGCGGACGACCTCCCCGGCCGGCTTGCCGCGAATGTGGAAGTTCCGATAGCCAGCCCAACTCTCGGACCATAGTTCGTCACTTGCCATCCAGTTGTCCCAGAAAAAACAGCCCGTTGACCACCCCCGGATGGGCCTCCATGGTGTTGAGCACGGCTCGGTAGATGTTGGCCTGGGTCTCTCTTCCATCATCCACTCCGTTGCTATTCGCATCGGAAGACACGTAGGGCTTCCCCTCCTCCGACGTGTTACCTCTGCCCGGCAGCGCGCGCACCTTCTGACTTTTCCACATTTGGCCGCAGGGTGGGAAAAAACCGCGTCGATTTGCGTCTGTACATGGTGGAGGACTTCCCCATGCACGAACGAACCACCAATGCGGCGGCGACCGCCGTCCCGTTGCCGGAGCAGCAGGGCCGCTCCTATACTCCGGGAGCGGGTGAACAGGGCAGAGCGATGACGAGCACGGAAGCGGGACGGAACGCCCGACCCGCCGGGCGTTCCCACGACCCGCTCACCCGATCCGAGAGACTCCTCGTCACGGTGTTCGTCACCACGTTCGGAACGATGCTCGCGGCGGGCGCGCTCGGGTTCACCACCCTGAGCGGCCAATTCCTGGATATGCAGGAACAGATCGGTGCCCTGCAGAAAGAGACCAGCACCCAACTCCTGGACATGCAGCGAGAGATCGGCGGCCTGCGCGCGGACATGCACGAGGAGATCGGAAGGCTCTCCGACCGGATGGGTCAGCTCTCCGAGCGCATGACGCGCGTCGAAACGCTGATCGAGACGCACCTGGTTCCGGCCTCGAACGCCCGGGATCCGGCCGGTCCCTGAGCCACCGGGGGAACCGCCGCGGGCGGCACGGACTGTTGGGAACGCTGGCTGCGGTTTGCGTCACGGGTTGGGGTCTGCCGTTCCCAGCCGTCCGTGCGTTGAGGGCGGTTTGACGTTACGACGTGCGCGGCGCGGAGCGCCGCGC
>JAJEIY010000062.1 GCA_022828085.1 Acidobacteriota bacterium
CGACGTGCGCGGTGCGGAGCACCGCGCGTGCCGGTCGGAGACCGGCGTTCCAAGCCGGCGGCACCATCACGCCGCCGGACCGACCCACCGGACTGCATCTTCACAGCATCTGGCCTCGGGTCGGCACAGCGGGCCGGAGGCCCGCGGCTGCCGTGTCGCCACGCGCCGCTCGCGTTATCCGCCCGGCGCCAGTGCCCGCTTGACCGCCTCCGGTTCCTTCTCGATGACGCGGAGAAGGTTCGCCGCAGGCCCGCTGATGCCACGCGTTCCCTGTTCCCATTTTCGATAGCCGGACAGACTCATGCCCATGAGCGGCGCCATCTGAGCCTGGGTCAGGTGCGCCCGCTCGCGCACCTCGCGGGGAGTCACCGGAGGATGGACGATGGCGGGGCCCTCGCCCTTGGCATGGGCAACCGCCTCCCCGAGGGACCGAATCAGGTCATCTCCGAATGTGCTCATTGTTGCTCTTGCCTCGCGCTCTTGAGTTCCGCGACAAGCGCCCGGACCGCTCGTTTGTCTTCCGGAGTCAGGTCCGTCTTCGCCGCCTTGGGACAAACCAGCAACGCGCACTACGGCTTGCATGAAATATAACCCAATGGGGTAGTTCGTGCCCAACAGTGCCCCCTCGACGCTGCCATCGAGCGAGTCAAGTTGCCGGCCCAAGCGATGGACGCGTCCAGCGCAGCCAACGAGCAGCCGTCCCAGGCGTCAGCAATTCCGGCCGGGCTGGTGGGCTCGTGGGCACGGTTCCTGAGCAACGACACTGTCTGCTGATCGCCCTTCCCTTAAGTTTCTCCGGGTGATCTGCCAGAACCTGTCACCTGTCGGCGGCCGGTGCGCCGCACGGCCGTCCGGAGCCCATCCGCATCGTTGAGGGGCGGCAACGTGGACAACACCGACCGTCGGGCTCTCCAGGAGGCGAAGGCGCTCCTCGAGAATCCGGGACTTGCGGCGCGTCTCGTGAACGTCGTGGGAAGACCCATCGAGCAGGGGCTCAAATACCTGCCGGCGCGGGTTCGCGACGAGATCTCGGCCGTGACGCGGAAGGCGCTGCTCGGCTCCCTGAAGGTGGCGCTCTCCACCGTGAACGACGCGCCCGGGTGGCAGTCCTCGCGGCTCACCAACAAGATCGGCGTCGCCGCGGCCGGCGGAGTGGGCGGTTTCTTCGGCATGCCGGGGCTTGCGGTCGAGTTGCCCGTCTCGACGACGATCATGATGCGGGCGATCGCGACGATCGCCCGCGAACACGGCGAGGACACGGGATCGCCCGCAACGCGCATGGCGTGCCTCGAGGTCTTTGCCCTCGGTGGCCGGAGCGAAGCGGACGATGGGACCGAGACCGGCTACTACGCCGTCCGGGGCGCGATGGCCAAGGTCGTCGGGGACGCGGTCGCCTTCCTCACCCGGGAGGGGGCAACCCTGGCCGGCCGACAGGCGCCGGTGGTTCTCAGGCTCGTCGCCCGGGTCGCCCAGCGATTCTCGATCCAGGTCACCGAAAAGGCCGCCGCGCAGGCGCTGCCGGTGGTGAGCGCCGCCAGCGCCGCGGCGATCAACGTGGTGTTCATCAACCACTTCCAGGACATGGCCACCGGTCATTTCACCGTGCGGCGGCTGGAACGGAAGTACGGCGCCGAGACCGTGAAGGAGATCTACTCCGTCCTCCCGGCGCGGGCGGTCTGACCGCCGGGTCTTGCCCGCCGCCTGACCCCGTTTGCCCGCTCAGCCTCCCTCGGGGGCGTGCAGCTCGAGCCCCGGCACGCGATCGAAGTCCTTCCGGTTGCGGGTCGCGAGCATCATGGACCGGGTGATGGCGGTCGCCGCGATCAATGCGTCGGGAAGACGGAGTCCGGTCTCTCGGCGAATCCGGCCCGCACGCTCCGCGATCTGCCGATCCACGGGGACTTCATTCAGCGGAGCCAGCAACGCCGCTGCCTCCGGAAGCCCGCGCGTCCCGGCAAACAACTCCGCACGCGTGATCACGGAGTAGTGAAGACGATGACCGCCCGTCCGGAGCGACCGGGCTCCACGGAGGTGATCAATGAACACGTCCGTGTCCACCAGAACGTCACCCACGATCCCACTCGTCGCGACTGGGTACCGAGACATCCGGCACCGCTCCGAACGTGGCCGAGAGTGCCGCCTCCACGTCGGACGACTGCCGGCTGAAGTAGTCGTCGAGCGCTCGCCGGACCACTTCGGCCAAGGTGATCCCCTCGGCCCGCCGCAAGGTATCGATGCGCTGGCGCTGATCGTCGGTCAGGTACACCTGGGTTCGGGTGCTGGACATACAGCACAATATACAGCATTTCTGCGCTGCCATTGTCGAGACATCAACGAACCGGCAATCCGCGGTCCAGCAAATAGACAAACCGCGGATTGTCTATTTGACAATTTGCGGCTAGTCTACTTTACAAATGGCCGAAACCCTCCCATTGTTTCCCCGCTCGCTTGCCGCGGCGGTGCAGACGGCGCTCGCCGATACCCCGGTCGTTTGCATCGCCGGCGCGCGGCAGAGTGGCAAGACCACTCTGGTCCGTGGACTCGAGCCCGCACGGCCCTTCTACACCCTGGACGATGGGCGGTACCTCCACACCGCGCAACTCGATCCGGACGGTTTCGTGGCGGGTCTGCCGGAGTTCGTCACGATCGACGAGATCCAGCGGGTCCCCGACCTGTTGCGCGCGATCAAGCTCTCGGTGGACGGGAACCGGCGGTACGGGCGTTTCCTGCTTACCGGCTCGGCCAACCTGCTCACCGTCCCGACCGTCAGCGAATCGCTGGCCGGCCGCATGGAGACCGTGGTCCTTCACCCCCTGACCGAGGCGGAGAAGGAGCGCCGGCCGGGAAGGTTCCTGGCGACGCTGCTCGCCGGCGACCTTGGCGCCCGGCATCGGGCCGCGTCCACGGATTCCGTTCCGCTCGTGGAACGCCTCCTCCAGGGCGGGTATCCGGAACCACTCACCCGCTCTCCGGAGCGCACCCGGCAGTGGCACCGTCAGTACCTGGACCAGCTTCTCGCGCGTGACATCCGCGAAGTGAGCCGGGTTCGCCGTGCCGGCGACCTGGCTCGGCTGCTGCAGCTCCTGGCGGCGCTCACGGCCAATCTCCTCAACGTGAACGGCCTCGCGAACGCTCTCGCCATCAGCCGGGCAACCGTGTCGCACTACCTGGAAGCACTGGAGCGCATGTTCCTCGTCCGGCGCCTGCCCTCCTGGGGCCGTTCCGCCAGCAAGCGTCTCGTGCGAGCGCCCAAGTTTCATCTCACGGACAGCGGACTCGCCGCCACACTTGCCGGCCGGACGAGTGCCGACTGGCTCGGCGACCGGGCCGCCATGGGCGGTCTGCTCGAGTCGTTCGTCGTTCAACAGCTCATCGCCCAGGCCGCCTGGACGGATCCGGACCTCCGGTTCTGGCACTACCGGGATCGCGACGGCTACGAAGTGGATCTCGTCATTACCCGCGGCCGGGAAACGTGGGGCGTGGAGGTCAAGGCGGCTACGGGGGCCGAGCCACGCGACACCCGGGGGTTGGCCCGGCTGGCCGCCTCGTGCGGCGAGAACTTCCGAGCCGGGATCGTGGTGTGTACCGGGGAGGGAATCTGGCGGCTCGGCGATCCGCGCCTTCACGCGGTGGGCGTACGCGAACTCTGGATGCGCTGAGCCGCTTTGCGGCTGCTCCGGGCCACCGTAGAGTTCGTGTAAGCGCCGCTTTCGGGCGAACCGTCGTGCGTGGCGCCCGCCTGGGGCGGGCGGCGCCGACGTGAAGGCCGGCGTTCCCTGCCGGGCCGGCTAGCAGCCAAGCCCCTGGGACATCTGGGCGTAGCTGGTGAGAGGGACCGCACACATCCGATTCCAGTCCGCCTTGTCGATGACCGGCTGGTTCACCAGTTCCAGCATTCCTTCGAACTTGGGGAGCGCGGCGCAACCCACCGCCTCGGGAGCCGCGGCGTTGCGGTACTTCGGCCAGGCCTCGTCACGCGCGTAGCGCCAGAACCCGCTGTCGTAGCGGGAGCCACAGGAGTAGTGCCAGCCGACGAACAGGCCGTAGCAGAGCATCTCGCTCACGAGAAAGCGGTTGACCACCGGCGCGTCGCGCTCGAGGTGCTCGACCGGGCGGTTCAGGCGGGTCTGCAGCACCATCCCGATCTGGAACTGGGCGGATACGATCGCCGTCGCTTCGAGCGGCTCCATGAAGGCCGCGGCATTCCCGATACGGGCGACCGCTCCGTCGTAGATGTGACGGTGCACGAAATTGGGAAACGGAATGACGGCGCGTTGGTCGAACTCGGCCACGCCGTCCGCTTCGAGGAACGCGTCGAAGTCCGATTCGATCTCCGGGAGCCCGGATACCGCGCGGTTGAAGATGTACCCGTAGGACGTGTGCGTCACGAGCGGGATCACGAAGATCCAGCCGTGCGGGCGCGCCACCGCCCGGGTGACCGTGTGCTGCAGCACGGGGCCATCCGGCGCGTCCGCGATGACCGCCGGACAGCGGCGGATGACCGCCGTGTCGGTGGGGACGAAGGAGATGTGGATGTGCCGGTCCGGATCGATTTCACGGGGGAACCCGCGGCCATCGAAGACCAGGTCGTAGCGCTCCGGCGCCCGGCCCTCGAATTCCACCCGGGCGCCGCCCTCGACCCGGGTGATGCGGAGCACCTTCGCGTCGATGTGACGCGCGCGGGTGTTTTCGTGCAACAGGTCCGCCATGAGGTCGGCGGACAGGTGGTAGGCGTAGGAGGCGTGCCGCGGCATGAAGTGGTGCGTGAAATCCCGACCGCGCCGGCCCCATCCTTCGAAGGCCACGCCGTACTTGCGCGTTCCCTTCAGGCGCTGCTGGACGGTGTCGTCCGGCAGGTCCGTCAGTTGCTGCAGGTGTGGAACCAGGCTCGGCCAACTGCCCTCGCCCACCCCGATGACGGGAATGCGCGAGTCATAGATGTGGTGCAGTTCGTGGTCGCGGTCGGGATGAAGACGCGACACGGCGGCGGCCGCCAACGACCCCGCGGTTCCGCGCCCGACGACTGCGATCTTCCGCAGAGATTCGCTTCCCGGTTGGATCACGCTGCTCGACTGTGGCAGGGACCGGTCGCCCGTCCCCTGGCCCGGTGTCCCTGCATGCGCCGTGTGCCCAACAAGTCGGCGCGATCCTACCAGCCGCCAGCGACCGCGGCGTGACAGCGAGAGCCAGCCGGGGAGATGGATCCTCCCCGTGAGGGGCCGTTTCAGCCGGTGCCGACGGCGAAACCGGGCGTCGCCGTTCGCTTCCCGGGCGGAGCGCGCGGTGCGGCAAGCCTCACCGCCAACCATGAGCGCCCGGCGCGCAACCCCATGATTCCACGCTCGTTTAATTGACCTCAGGCGACACGCGTGTTACAGTCTGCACTACCGTCAACGTTAGTAAGTGTTGGTCACACAAGACTAAGGAGGACATGACATGAGAAACGGCGACGAAATGTTGCAGCAGATCGTGGAGAAGTCGGCTGTGGACGCGGATTTCCGGCGTCAACTGCTCGCGGATCCGAAGAGCACGATCAGTGCGGAATTGGGCATCACGATTCCCGATTCGATGAGCATCCAGGTGCACGAGAGCGACATGCAGACAGTGCATCTCGCGCTGCCCCCGGATCCGAACATCACCGAGGAGCAACTCGAGGCGATCTCCGCCGGCCTCTGCTGCTGCTGGTAGAACCCGAAGCCGGCGATTAGCCGGTTCGCGGAGTCATCCGGGCCGGCTGTCTCCGCGTACGTTGCATGGACTCCCGCCCCGATCGCGGGCTGGTGCGTCTTGCGCGCGGAGCGTATTCCCGGGCCGCGCCGCGGTTGCCGGCGCTTTCGCGGACGGATACCCGCCGGATCCGGTGTTCGGCCGGTCGGGCCCCGTGTTCTGCCGTGGCCGGAAACCGGAACTCAGGACGGGACGGCCCCGGAAAGCACCATGAACACGTACGCCTTCGCCCGCCGAAGCCGGTTCTCCAGCAGGACCAGCTTGATGTGGTGAATGCCGCGGAGCAGTACATAGCGCCCGGACTTCGCAAAGAGCGTCGTCGGTCTCGAGACCCAGTCGGCGAGCGCCGCGAGCTTCTCCGGGACCACGATGTCCTCATGGCTCAGGGCGCCCAGGAACGGTTCCCAGTCGGTGGGGCCGTCCAGCCAGTAGCGTGAGCCCTTCGTGTATCGCTGTTTGACGATGAGCGTCAGGCCGAGTGCCGGACCGATGCCCTCCTCCTGAACGTCGATGTTCACCCCGCTCCCGACAACGTCCGCGCGCTCCCGGAAGCGCCCGATCACTGAGTCGACGGCGGAGATCCGACCCGGCCAACCCGTGTCTTCCAGATACGAACAGACTTCCTGCCGCGACTCGAAACCCATGACAGCCAGCCGGATGGCCCGCTCGCGAGACGGAAACACGCCGAACGAATCCATGCGGGTGTTCCCCGGCTGCGCCAGGTAGACCCGTTCGAGGTTCGCCCGCTCGGACTCGGTCATCTCCCAGCCCACCGAGGACATCAGCGCGTCCACGACCAGGTTGACATCCCGCGCCTGACCGCCGGCGCCGACGATCGGGCGCTCGCCGGGCCGGAGGAACATCCCGGGGAGAGCGCCTTTGCGGTCCCGCCCCGGGCCGATGTCGTATTCCAGCATCAGCTTGCGGCCGACGATCGCGCGCAGGGGTGATCCGTCGGTGTCCATCCGGCCGAACAGCCGCGTGATCGCTCGGGCCGTCTCATCCGCCTGATCCGCTCGGGCGCGCTCCTCGAAGAAGGCCGCCGATCGGGTTCCGCTCGCCAGCGAGACGCCGAAATCCGCCTGCGGCCGGCGTGCATGCAGGGGCAACTCGAAGCCGAAGGGAAGGGCCCCCATCGTGATGGGGAGTTTCCGGGCGCGCTCCAGCACGAGCTCCCATTCCGGATCGCCGATGAGAACCGGCGAGACCCGGTTCCGAAAATGCCCGAGCAGGTCACCCATGGTGCCGCCCTCCGCCGCCAGACGCTCCTCGGTGAGGGTGACCGCCTCGTCAAGATTCATGCCGTCGCCTCATGCGATCACGGGTGCGGGGTTCAGGTCGGCTTCGGCCAGCGGCTGTTCGCGGCGGCCCGTGCTGACCGGCACGTCGTAGAGGCGGCCAGGCGCGAATCGCGCCCAGAAATGGCGCATGCCCGGCACGAGGACCCGCGCCACGGGCATGCCGATGTCGGGTCTGGTCTGATCCAGCACGAGGAACTCCATGCCCGCGGCTTCGACCCGCGCGCGGCAATCCTCCACGTCCTCGCGCGTGTCCGTCGTTTGGGCCACCGGATGGTCGCACGCCCCGCGGAGCGGCTGGTCCGCCGCCGGCGCCAGCCAGGGACAGTCCTCAAGCCGCGCGGTCCTCCACCACCAGAGCGCCAGCGGGTCGTCGATCGCGGGCCGGCCGCCGCTCCTCCCGGGGCGCGGCAGCCAGGTGAGGCACTGGTTCAGTTCGCAAACCGCCCGCAGGGCCGCGATGCGCGGGTCGGCATGGGCGCCGGCTCCGTAGATGATGTCCTCGGTCGCGGCGTCCGGCCGGCGCGAGAGCGCGACGAACGCCGGAATGCCGAGGTCGGAGGTGACGTCGAGCACCCACAGGTCCCGTTCGTAACGGGCGTAGTAGTCCCGGGCCATGGCGAGGTACTCGTCGTCGAAGCTGGCCAGGTCGACCTCCGGCGCCCGGAGCCGGTTGTACCACCAGACGGCGAACGCATCGCGTTCGGCCAGTTCGTAGAAACCCTGCAGGATGGCCTCTTCGAGGGTGTTGCCCGCGGCGCAGCCGTTGGAGTCGGCGATCAGGTCCGCGGGACCCCGCGCTTCGGCCGGCATGGAATAGAGCATGGACGTCGGCAGATAGCGGTGCCGCCGCTGGGTGAGCGACCACACCGGCGTCCAGTCGATTGTGGCGTCCGGGTCGAGACGCGGCGGAACGACGTTGTACGGATGGCCCTTCGCGTTGATGTCCTCGGCGTTGTCGAGTTGGCTGTCGCTGAACAGTTGCACGTCGTTGGGATGGATTGCCTCATCCTCCCCGGCGAACCCGGCGAACTGCCGGCGGCGCCGGATCTCGTCACCGGAACGGGCGCCCGAATGCCGCTCGATCGCTTCGCACAGCGCGCTGACCCGGGATTGCGCCCGGGTGCTGCCTTTCCCGGCGCTCTTGCTGCGCAGGCTGCGCCGGAGCGAACTCAGGCTCCGGCTCCTGATGCCGGGATTGCTTCCGGCCCAGTCGACATGCAGCCAGGAATCGCTCTCGTCGGTCGTGCGCGACAGCCACGCCACGACTCCGCTGACCGGGCTCACCAGGTGGCGGTACTTCTCGAGGGTGGCCTCCGGCGCCACGGTGCGCGCGCCGCCGCTCGAGCGATGGGCCTTGGGACTCGGCTCCAGACGCAGTGGCGCCGCCGGCCGATCCGGACGGGCGAGCGCTTCGTCCCCGCAGGCAGCGCACTGCGGCCGGCGCCTCACCCGGTGCCGCGAACTCGCGAGCGTCCCGACGTCCAGCGTGATGGCGTTTTCGTGAATCGGGGCCGCTTCATCCAGCACCAGCCATTTGACGATCTCGGCCGCGATCAACCCATGGACCGCTTCCAGCGCCGCGGGCTCGGCCGCGAACGGCTTGAAGGCAGCCTGCTCGCCGGCAACGCTGCGCAGGGAACCGTGGACTTCCCGGTGGCCGCCCAGGCGGTGCGCCAGGCAGTCCCGGCAGGGACCCCGCCGGTCCGCGTGAAAGATGGGTCCGAACAGGATCTCCATGCCTCGCGGCCGCACGAGCGTCCACGGCGCTCCCGCTTCGAGCTGGCGCCGGTTCACTTCGGCGAGGCGCGTTTCGAGATAGTCGTCGCAGGCCACGACGGTGAGAGCCGGGGCTCCGGGTCCAACCGTCACACCTCCCGCTTCGAGGCGCCGGCTCAGCCAGCCGCCGTCACCCGCGACCGCGACGCGCGCTTCCGGGAGCCGCGCTTCGACCCACCGCGGCGAGGCGCCGAGCGACGACCAGTAGGCCGCCCGGGATCGGTCCAGGCCATGCTCGGCGGAGACGACATAGCCCTTCGCGGAGAGCGCGGCGATGGCCGCCAGAACGTCGGCGGCGGCGTGGTCGCCGTCGAGGGCCGCGGCGATCGCGTCCGGCGGGCGCCGGCCGTCGAGCAGCGGGAACAGGCTGGCGTAGAGCCCGCCGTGCAGCAGGGTGTTGAAGGACTCGGAGACCAGGAGCGTCTGCTGTTCCCCGACCACGTGGAACCGCAGGTGCGGAGCGAGCGCGGGACGCTCGACGAGACCCCGGTCCGCGGGAGTCGTCCTGGTCAGGATCCCCTGGCGGGAACCGGTAGCGGACGGCGGCGGCACTGGGGATCTCCGTCTCGAATCGATCGGCGCCGGAAGCGTCAGGCCCTCAGGGCTTCGACGAGCCGCTCCAGGGCTTCGATGCAGAACGCGGAGGTCACGGCTTCCGAGCCATGCCCGATCTGCCCGATCGCGCCCCACTTCAGCGTCTGGTCGCCAAACGCGAGCAGCTCGGGCCAACTGCCGTCCTCGTGCTGCGCACCCAGGAACTCCTCCACCTGGCGTTTCGCGTCGATGCGGTCGAGGCGTCCGACGTTGTCGAGCGCCGAGACCGCCTGGGCGGCCTGCAGGACGTTGCCGAAGGCGCCGTCGTCGTCCGCCACTTCCAGGATGCGGTCCGCGAGGTTCGGCCGCAGCCGATCCAGGGCCGGCCGCGCCCGGACCATCGCCCGCGACGCCGCATAGTAGGTCGCGACCCGGTCGGGGTACCACTTGGACGCGCCCTCGACCTTCCCTCCGGCAATGAGAGCTTCCAACCAGCGCTGGGCATCCCTGGTTTCCCGATGGTCGCCAAGATAGGCGATGACGTTCGCGTTGACCACGGGATCGGCTTCGATCCGGAAGGGCGCCACGACGTCGGGCTGGTCCGCCGCCAGCACCCAGGTCAGGAAACGGCCTTCCTCGTCGCGGTTCGCCAGGATCGGCGGCACGTTCCTTCCGAGCAGGATCCAGGGGTGCGCGCCGATGAGCAGCGAACACAGCGTCGTGCTGTCGAGATCCTGGGGCAGATGGCGGTAGTACCGCCACAGTCCGGGGTGTTCGATGGTGTGCGCCAGGTAGGCCCGGGTGGCGGCGCCGATGGCCCGCGCCCGCGGCTCCGCAGAGCGTTCGAGGGCCAGCGCGCAATAGGCCGAAACGAAGGGCGGCCTTTCGAAGTGCCGTGGAATGTCCGGATTGGCGACGTTGAACCGGATGCAGTGCCAGGCCCCGTCTTCGCCGATCGCGGATTCCAGGAAACCGAGACCCCGGCGGATGCTCGCTCGAGCCGCTGCCGCGACGGCCTCGGAAGTCATGCCCGGCCGGGCCCGCGCCCGCCGGGGCGCCGGGGGGCGCATCGGCGGCGCGGGGTCATGAAGCGTCTTCCTGAGGAACTCCAGCGATGCCGCCCCGGCTCGCGCCGCGTCGCGTTCGGCCGCACTGAGTCTGGGGGGCGGCGGAAGCACCACGTGCGTCGTGTGGTGGCTGTCTTCGTGCACCTCGATCGCGTGATCGCCGGCGAGCCGCACGCCGAACTCCGCTTCGATCGCTTCCCGGGGCGCCCGCAGCAGGCGTTCGCGAAAACCGCGGTCCGCGCCGGCCTTCGATACGAGGGAGTCCAGGGCGTCGATCGGTTTCCGGCGCGACGTCAAGCGACCTGCCTCCTGACCAGTTCGCGGAAGACTCCGTCGGTCGCCATGAGTTCCTTGAAGGAGCCGCTCTGGACGACCCTGCCGGCCTGCAGGACGTAGATCCGGTCGGCCTGTTCGAGCGTGGACAGGCGGTGGGCGATGACGAGCCGCGTGGAAGTCAGTGCGGCGAGGTTCCGCATGACCATGGCCTGACTCTCGTTGTCCAGCCAGTTGGTCGCCTCGTCGAAGAGCATGATCCGGGGACTGCCGATCACCGATCGGGCGATCGTGACGCGCTGACTCTCGCCGCCCGACAGGACGGCGCCGCTCGTCCCGACCATCGTCATCAAGCCCATGGGCATGGCCTTGATCTGCGTTTCGACCTCGGCGGTCCGGACCGCGTCCCATACTGCCTCGCTCGTCACCTGATCGTGGTGGCTGACCAGGTTGTCCCACAGGTCGAGGGGATGCAGGCGCACGGATTGCGGCACGGCGCCGATGCGCCGCCGGACCTGTTTCAGGTTCAGGCGCCGCAGGTCACGCCCGTCGTAGTACACCGCGCCGGCGACCGGCCGGTCGATGCCGAGCGCGAGGCGGAACAGCGTGCTCTTGCCGGCGCCGGACTCGCCGGCGATGGCGACGAACTCGCCGGGACGGGCGCGAATCGTGACGTCATCGAGAATCAGCGGCCCGTCGGGGTCGTAGCGGAAGGAGATACGGTCGAACAGCAGGTCGCCGCCCAGGGTCTCGACCGGCTCGCCTTCGACATCGGCCTCGGGGACCGCCGCGAGCAGCGGACGCATCTGGTTGAACGCGGGCAGGGTCGCCGCAATGACCCCGAACGACTCGCCGAGCCGGGCAACGGCCGACGCAAAGGTGACGAAGACGGTGTACACCACGAGAAAGTCCCCGGCCGGGAAATTTCGGTCGACCGCCATGACGGCGACCAGCAGTACGCCGCCGGCGAGCAGCGGGAGGGCGGCGCCGAGGGCGCGGGCGTGTCCCTCGAGGGCGCCGAGTTCGAGTTCCGCGCGTTTCTGCCGGCGATAGTCCCGCGCCCAGGTGGCGAACGCCGACCCCTCCGCGTTCTCCACGCGAAGCTTGGCGATGCCGCCCACGATCTGGAACAGCCGGCCGGCGACGCGGCGGGTGGCGCGGATCATCCGCCCGTAGGGCGCGAGCTGGCGGAGCCCCAGGATCACGGTGATCAGCAGCGCGGCCAGGCTGAAGCCGAGCGCGATCATCCCGAGAGTGGCGTCGTAGAAGAAGATGACGCCGAACACCGGAAGCAGGAAGATGCACGAGAGCAGGCTGTCCGCGACGGCCCCCTGCAGGCCGTCGCGAAGGTTCTGGAACGTCATTCCGGACATCGCCACATCCCCGGATGGATGGCGGCGCAGAACGCTCGGCGGGAGGCGCATGAGCCGGTCCCAGAAGGCGGCTTCGACCCGGGAAGCCCCGCGTCCCTCGAGCCGCATCATCGCCGCGCTCTGGAACAGGTGCAGCAGGGCGCCGAGCAGGCCGAACCCTGCCACCGTGGCGGCCAGGGCGTAGAGCGCTCCGGCGTCTCCCCCCGCCGCTACGTGATGCGCGACGAACCCGAGCGCGAGCGCGGGCACCAGCTTGATCAGGCCGCCGGGCAGCCCGGCAAGCGTGAGCCGCGCCAGGTCTCGCGCCGATCCACGGAGGGCGACCCTGAGAAGGTCCGCGGGCTTCACCGCCTCGGACGGCAGCGGCCGATAGAAGATCCAGGCCTCCTCCCGAAGGGCGCCGGCGCGATCCGCGCCGAGCCGGACGCGGCGCTTGCTGACCGGGTCGACTTCCCGGTAGCGCCCGAACATTCCCGGCAGCAGCGCCACCGGCTGGCCGTCCTCGGCGCGGAAGGCCAGCATCGCGTTGCTGTCGCGGCGCCACCAGTTGTCCTCGACCTTGAGCGTCACTCGCCGGGCGCGCACCCCGGACGCGTCCAGGATGTCCACCAGACTGACCGGGGAGTCGGCCGACGGCCCCGACCGGACGGGGACCTTGAAGTGGATCCCCTCGCGGCGTCCGATGATCTTCAGGGCCTCCGGGAGGGCCGCGTCCCCGGCGCCGGCGTCCCGGTCGAGCGGCAGGTCATAGAGGTTGAAGAGTCGCTGCCGGGCGGCCTGTTCCGCCGCGCGCCGGCTGGCAGTCTGCGCGCGCTCGAGATTCGCGACATCCACGGTTGCCAGCCGGCGATTGTGGCGTTCGAGAGCGAAAGCGGACGCGTGGAAGGAGGTGAGCGCGGACAGCAGCGCTCCCTCCTCCGCCAGAGTCCTGGTCGACTTGCCGGACACTGTCGCCTCGCCGAAGAGGGTCAGCCAGCTCGTCCGGGTCAGCGGTATCGGAGCAGCGGGCCGGCCGCGGCTCTCCGCGAGCTCCGCCGGATCGACGATACCCATGTACAGGCTGGCGCCCGGCGGGGGCTGGGACACCCAGACCACCGAGCGGCGCACCGACAGCGTGCAGGGGGTCAGGTTCCTTGTCACACCCGGTTCGGCGAGCGCGGTCGCCCGCGGGAGACGGCTCGCGAAACGCGAGAGCGTGTCCGTAACGGCGCTCAGCCAGGTATCCGTCTGTTCCGCCAGCTCCGCGGGATCGGCCTCCGACAACAGCGACGCCGGCAGGCGTTTCAGCAGCGTGCCCGGCGAGCCCTTGGCGATGACGCTGAGCCGGGTTCCCTCGTCACCGTCCCCCTCGTCCGGTACGACGGCCGGCAGCAGGTATCCCGATTCGCGCCGCAGCAGGTGTTGCGGCGCCGCCCGCTCGACGCCGTCCTCGAGTTCGACCAGGAACAGGTTGACGGCGCCCCGATCGATGAACCAGACGCTGTCCGGATCGTCCAGCTTCACCGGCAGGTTGCCGGCGCAGGGGACGGGCGTGCCCGCGCGGGCGGCGAGCGCCGCGATGGACGTGGTTTCCGGCCGCGTGTCCTTCATCAGCCTGACTTGACGAGCTTGTAGTACATGCCGTCCCGGTCCGCGATCAGGTCGTCGTGCGCGCCGCGCTGCACTTCCGCGCCCTGGTCGAGCACGACGATCTCGTCGCAATCGCGCACCGTGCTCAGCCGGTGCGCCACGATCAGGCAGGTGACGCCGCGGCGCCGCAGGGCGTCATCGACCGCTTCCTCGGTCGCGGCGTCGAGGGCGCTGGTCGCCTCATCGAGGACGAGCACCGTCGGGTTGCCCACCAGGGCGCGGGCGATTTCCAGCCGCTGGCGCTGGCCGCCGCTGAAGTTCACCCCGCCCTCCTCGACCAGGGTCGCATATCCGCGCGGCCGGAGCAGGATTTCGTCATGGATGCACGCGTCCCGGGTCGCGGCGCCGATGACTTCATCCGGGACCGCCGGGTTCCAGAGCGTGATGTTGTCGCGCAGCGTCGCGGAAAAGAGCACGGCCTCCTGATCCACCATGGAAATGGACCGCCGCAACACCTCCTCGGGAACCTCGTCCCGCCGGTGGCCATCGAACAGGATGTCCCCGGACCAGGGCTCACAGATCCCCGAGACCAGACGCGCCAGCGTGGACTTGCCCGAACCGCTGGGGCCGACCACGGCCACGCGCTGCCCCGGCTCGACGGTGAGGCTGAAGTCCTCGATCAGCGGCCGCCGGCTCCGGTTGTAGCCGAAGGTGACGTTCCGCAACTCGAGCCGGCCGGTGAGCTGCAGACGGCCGCCCAACGTGCGGATGGACTCCGAGGCAGGGCTGCGGCGCCTGAAGACGGAGTCTTCCTCGGTCCGGGAGACATCCTCCAGACGCTGCAGATCGGTTTCCAGCGCCTGGCGCTTGTCGGCGAACTCCAGGAAACGCCCGATGGGCGCCAGGAACATCTCGGCCAGGATGTAGAACGCGACCAGTGACCCGAGCGTCAGCTCGCCGGCGATCACCAGACTCCCCCCGATTCCCAGAATCGCGGCGGCGCGGAGGGCGGCGATTAGGCCCGGCAGCGCGGAGCTGACGGCGCCCAGTTCGGAGTAGAGCTGGCGGGCATGCAGTTCGCGCGCCTGTTGGCCGCTCCAGCGCGCAAAGAACCGGTCATCCGCGCCGGTCATGCGCAGGTTGTCCGCGTGACTCAGCATCTGCATGCCGACGCCGATCAGCAACCCCTGTTCACGGCGCATCGCCTGGCTGCGAACCGCCCGCACCGCACCCAGGAAGTGAGCCAGCAGGCCGTGCAGCACGGCGAGCAGCAGCACCACCAGCGTGAGCCGAACGTCGTAGGCCAGCATGGCGACGACGAGCACCGCGCTCATCGCCATGTCGATGAGGAGCACCAGGAACTCCTCCGTCAGATTCTTCGCGATGCGATCGATGGACGAGACCCGATCCGTCAGATCGCCGACCAGCCGGTGTTCGAAGAACGCCACCGGCAATCGCAGGAGCCGCGACAGGCCCCGGTCGTAGCCGGTCACCGAAATCCGCACCGCCAGCCGCTTCAGGAAGCGGTGCTTCAGCAAGGAGAGGACGTACACCAGGATCCCGCCGCCCAGCAGGGCCGCCACGAGTCCGCCCCAGCGGCCGTGCCTTGCCAGCACCTCGTCCACGAAGACGCCGAGCGACACGGGGACGATGAGCGGCAGCAACGCCAGCATGAACGCGCAGGCGAGCACCCCGGTGAGCACGCTCCACGAGCCGGTGAGCACGGTACGCAACTGCGCGAACAGGCTGGGCCGCTCGCCGCCGGGACTGAAGTCCGCGCCGCGCTTGAAGCGGAGCGCAATCCCGCTGAACCCCTTGCTGAACTCTTCGGCCGAAAGCCGGCGCCGCCCGGTAGCCGGGTCGTTCAGGTAGAAGTTGCGGCCGTCGAACCCTTCGAGCACCACGAAGTGGCTGAACTGCCAGAAGAGGATCAAGGGCAGCGGCAGAATCCGCAACTGGTCGGCGCGGAGGCTGAGTCCGTTGCATTCGAGGCCGTAGTGGCGGGCCGCGCGCGCGATGCTGGCGGCGCTGCTGCCGTCGCGACTCACCTCGCATCGTTCGCGGAGCTCGGTGAGCGGCACCCAGCGCCCGAAGAAGGCCAGCACGCTCCCGAGGCAGGCGGCGCCGCACTCCGACGCATGCATCTGCAGGAAGATCGGAGTCGTTACGCGTTGCTTCGGGGAATCCGGCGCGGTCCTGGCGCCAGCCTTCCCCGAAGCGGGGGACGGCATCCTAGGAACGCCCCAACCGCAGGATCGAGATGGGGGACTGCCTGCCGAGCTCGATGAAGATCCGGCATTCCCCACCCGCTCGGGGGGCGAGCGCGAGGCTCTCGTCGAGCGCGATTTCGACGCGGTACACGGACAGCGGCGACACGCTCTGCAGCGCCGCGAGGCCTTCGGACAGGGGCACGGCGGCAATCGTCGAGAGTTCTCCGTCGAGGGTCTCGGCCTCCCCGTCCGCGAGGTGCAACTCGACCGCCGCCGCCATCCCGGCCTTGATGTGCGGCGCCACGCCGGGGTCGAGCCGGACGAGCGCCTGCACCGAGCGGCGGCCCGCGGGCAGGTTCCGGCCGGGCTCCACCAGGACGCCGTCCACCGCAAGGCTGCGGCCCACGTCGCCCAGCAGGAACCACGCGCCGAGGACGACCAGCAACAGCGCGATGGCGGCGACCAGGCGACGCTCCCGCGGCGTGGAGACCGTCAGCAGCCGGTCGAGCTGTTCGCGTTCTTCCTTCGCTTCGGCGACAGTGTTGTGAAAGGAGTCAAATGGATTGTTGAACACGGTCCTGCGTACCCGTCCCGACCTGGCAGGAACCAGGAGGATTCAGGAATGGTAAACCCTCGTTGGCGGTTTGGGTTCGGATTCCGGTTCGGCAGCGGGCCGGCCCGCCAGGGATCGACGGCGCCGCGCGTTCGCTATTCCCCGGCGGCGCGCCGCGCCGCGATGGCCTCGAGCGCCTCGGCGATCCCGGCGGCGCTCAGGTAGCGGCCGCCGGCAAAGACGCCTCGAATCGCGCGCGTCGCCGCGATGTCTTCAAGCGGGTTCGCGTCGAGCAGGACCAGGTCGGCCCGGTTTCCGGGGGCGATGACGCCGAAGTCCGCGGCGAGGCGGCCGCCGCGGGCGACGTGTTCCGCCACCATCCGGGTGCCGGACTCCAGCACTTCGTAGGGGGTCATCCCGGCCTCGACGTACGACACCGCCTCGCCGTGGATCGAGAAGCCGGGGACGCTGAAGATCTGGGGCGAGTCGGTGCCGAGCAGGATGTTCGCGCCCGCGTCGTTCAGGGCTCCCAGGATCCGCCGCCGGAGGGCGGCGATCCGCTCGGTGTTCTCCACCCCGTGCCGTTCGATCCCGGAATCCACCGCCTCCGTCCAGCGGGCGACGGTCTCCCCGGGCATGTAGCGGATCTCGGGCCGCTCGGCCTTCAAGGCGGATGACGGCCGGGTCGGGAGGATGCCCGACTCCCAGAGGACCATGGTGGGCACGACGCCCGTCCCGCTCGCCTCGATCGCCTCGATGACCCCGGGCAGGCGTTCGAGGTCCACCAGCTCCGAGAGTCCGGCGATGCCCCGGAGCGCCTCCATGTCCTCCCGCGCTTCCTCGGGAATCAGCGCTTCCACGAAGTTGTCGAGGTGGTCCACCGTGTCATGGCCGCCCTCGAGCGCGGCGAAGAGCCCCACCTCGTCCGCCACGTGCCCGGCGAAAGGAATCCCCAGACTCCGCGCTTCCGCGGCGAGGGCGGCGTAGGTCTCCGGCGAAAGCCCCTCGTGGACCTTCAGAAGATCGAACCCGGCTTCGTGGTACTCCCGGACCAGCCGCACCGCCTCCTCCGGGCTCTCGATCCGCCCGCTCATCGAGGGACTGCCCACGATGAGCCGGGGGCCGATCAGCTCGCCCGCGTCGATCCGGTCCCGGAGCGCGAGCTGGCTCGCGTGCCCCTGCATCCCGCGCACCGTGGTGACGCCGTTCGCCACGTACATCATCAACACGTCCTCGGTGAGCGCCGGCGGGCTGTTCGCGCCCGGCAGGTGGCCGTGCATCTCCGCGAGTCCGGGAATCAGGAAGCGCCCCTCGCCGTCGACAACGGTCGTATCCGCTCCGAGGGTGACGTCCGCCGCGGGCAGCACCGCCGCGATGCGGCCGTCCTTCACGACCACCGTGTGGCCCCGAAGCGTCCGCTCGCTGTCCATCGGCAGCACCGTGGCCGAGACGATCGCGAGGTCCGCGTCCGGCACCGTCGGCTGGGGAACGCAGGCAAACCCCGCCGGCACCAGGAGCGACAGGGCGGCGCTCGGGAGGCTCCGGATTCCGGAGCCGGATCGGTGTGTTCTCATGGGCATCGCTCCCGTCAGGATTCCGTACGGATTATGGGGGCGGAGCGGATGGGAAACCAGGAATACTCCCGAACCGTCATGGCGCTCCGAATCGAGCTGTGGGGACCGCCGCTCGCCCCGCTCACCGGCGGGAATCTCTATGACCGGATCCTGGTGGAGACCCTGCGGGACCGGGGCCACGAGGTGACGGTGCGCGAGTTCGCGGGGGACGGATCGGAGACGCCCGCGGCCAGCACCCGGGCCGACGTGATCGTGCAGGACGAACTGCTGCACCGGGAGTTCCGGCGGCGAAACGCCGCCTGGAAGGGGCGCCGGCCGCGCACCGTCGCGCTCGTCCACCACCTCCAGAGCTCCGAACCCGAACGCGGAGAAGCGGCGCTGGCGCGGCTCCGCGGGGAGGAACGCGCCTACCTCCGCGGCGTGGACGGAGTCCTGTCTCCGAGCCGGGCCAGCGTGGAAGCGGCCCGGAAGCTCGCCCGACGAGAGCTTCCGGCCGCGGTCGTCCCGCCCGGCCGGGACCGGCTCGCGGGCGCCGCGCTTCCTCCCCTTCCCGGCCCGGAGGAGATCCGGGCGCGCGCCCGCGGCCCGCTGCGGCTCGCCCACGTGGGCAACGTGATTCCCCGGAAGCGGCTCCTGGAACTGCTCGAAGGGCTGGCCGCGGTCCCCGCCTGGACCTTGACGGTGGCGGGGCGCGAAGACCCGGACCCGGCCTACGCCGCCGCGGTGCGCCGGCGCGTCGCCGCTCCGGACCTCGCGGACCGGGTCCGCTTCCGCGGAGCCCTGGGACCGGCGGCGCTCGCCGGTCTGCTGGAGGACAGCGCTCTGCTCGCCGTTCCCTCCACGCACGAGGGGTTCGGGATCGTCTATCTGGAGGGGTTCGCCTTCGGGCTCCCCGCGCTCGCCGCCGCCTCCGGAGGAGCCGCGGAGGTCGTGAGCGACGGCGAAACCGGCTGGTTGATCCGCGAGGCGGAGTCAGGGGGCGCCGCGGACCGGATCGCGGCCCGCCTCGAAACGCTCGCCGCCGATCGCGGCCGCCTCGCGGCGATGGGGCTCCGCGCCGCCGAACGTCACCGGAGCCATCCCACCTGGGCGGAGAGCGCGGCCGCCGCGGAGCATCTCTTCGCGAGCCCGGACGCGGGCGGACGCGGCGAACGGGATCAGTGACGCGTCTCGGACGAGGCCGCGTCGGCGCCGGCCGCGGCGAGCGGTAGCGGCGGCGTCATGCCCTCGATCGCTCCGATGTCGGCCGCGGCGCGCGCCGCGGTCTCGGGAATCCCGCCGATCAGCGCGTCGAAGTCGTCCGCCTTCCCGGCGGTCGCGATGGCGGCCTTGACCTCGTCCAGCGCTGCCCCGGGGCTCGAGCCCTCCTCCAGCACCAGTTGCAGGATGCCGCGCAGGTTCCGCCACTGCTTCGCGGCGGCGGCCAGGCGTCCGCCGCCGGCGCCCGGCACGAATCCGTGATCGGCGGCGGCCTCGAGCACCGAGCCGGCGTCGAGGGCGAAGAGATCCGTCTCCGGTCCGGCGTGCTTCAGTTGCAGGTAGCGGGCCGCGCGCTCGACGTCCCGGAAACCGCCCTGCATGTCGTCGAGGGACGTCAGCCCGGGCCGGGCCGCGCCGTAGGCCTCCTGGGACAGGTGGGACACCATCGTCCGGCGCGCGGGGCTCTCGGCCAGGATTTCACGCCGCAGGGCTTCGAACCGCGCCGCGAGGCCGGAACGGCCCGACG
The DNA here is from genome assembly GCA_022828085.1 of Acidobacteriota bacterium. Lineage (GTDB taxonomy): Bacteria > Acidobacteriota > Vicinamibacteria > Marinacidobacterales > Marinacidobacteraceae > Marinacidobacterium. Next base: position 19,684 of record JAJEIY010000062.1, read on the forward strand.
CGAAGACCGAGCGCGCGCGAGTCAACTGGAGGAGTTCCTCCCCGGGGCCCACGTTGCGGTGGTAGTCCCGAAAATCCGAGAACGCGCGGACGCGGTGCAGCGGAGCCACGCGAGGGATCGGCGCCAACAACAGATTGTCGCGGGAAAGCGCCCGCAGCGCGTTCCGGGACCGGTGGTAGAGCGCGTCGAAGTACTCGGGCGGCCCGCCGTCGTAGAGGAACAGGAGGTCGAGCTCCGCTCCCAGCACCCGGTCGCCGCTGGCGAGCTCGCCGAAAGCGACCGCGCAGACCGAGCTCCCGGGGTCCGGGGAACTTCGTTCGGCGAAGTCCTCGCAGACCGCCGACAGCACCGCGGCGATCGAGGCTTCGGCCACCCGGGACGCCACCGTGCCCGCCTCCGCCGGCGTCAGGTTGCCGCGCGTCGTGTGCACCCCGATCTGGAAAACCTTCCCGTTGGACCACTCCCGGGCCACCCCCACCGCCTCGCCGGCGTCCTGGGTGTGGGTGGCCTCGAGCTGCTCCTTCATTTCGTCGGTGCCGAGTTCGTGGGTCCAGTAGAGCCGGACCAGCCCGCGGCGCGCGATCCTCTCGAACTCGGCGTCCGCGCCGAAGCCGTCGGGCAGGTCCAGATCGGTGAACTCCCGGGTCTCGAGGCTGTCGAGCAGTTCCGGCGCCCGGTTCATCCAGGCGGCCAGCCGGGGGGCGGTGGCGATGATCTCGGCGATGGCGTCGAACGCCTCCGGGCGGGCCGCGAACGCCGCGCTGTCGTAGGCGCGCCAGTCCTCGATCTCGGGATAGAAGAAGGCCCGCTGCCGGTCGAGGAGCGGATCCATGAGCTTGAACCAGCGGCTCGGGAAGAGCGCCAGACTGTTCATCTGGGAGTAGCGGTCCGGGAGCTGCGGCGACTCGTCCTTGCCGTAGTGCTGCAGCAGCGGGTAGCGCCGGTTGGACGCCGCGTGGTGGTCGGCGTGCCGCTGCATGTTGTAGTAGAGCCAGTTGGTGAACTTGTAGTCCGCGCTCCAGGCGTGGCGGGGCAGGACGCGTTCGAAGCGGCCGCTGGGGAGCCGGACCCGCCGCAGCCCGTAGTGCTGGACGTAGTTGCTGACCTTCATGGAGAAGACCACGCTGGAGCACAACACCAGGTAGATGAGCACCGCCCAGACGCCCCCCAGCACGTAGATCAGCGCGTACCAGGCGCCGGCGAACAGCACGTACCGCCAGAAGGGATTCGAGTAGTGCCAGACCGGCAGCCGGCTGCGCGCCAGGCGCTTCTTCTCGAACTTCCAGGCCCCCGTCAGGTTGCTCGCGATCTCCCGCGGCAGATACCGCCAGAAGCTCATGCCCTTCGGGGCCGATCCGGGGTCCGCCGGAGTGCAGACCATCGGGTGATGGATGTAGACGTGCTCCGTCGCGTAGTGCGGGTAGGACGCCGAAGCCAGCACGAACTCCCCGAAACGGCGCTCCCAGGAGGAGCGCCGGTGGACCAGCTCGTGGCCGACGACGAAGACCGTCTGCCCGACCAGGACCAGCACGACGGCCATCACGGCGACTTCCCACGCGGCGAGGTGTCCGGCCACCAGCATCTGCCAGAGCCCGAACACGAAGACCACCGGCCACGCCACGGCCCACGACCAGGCGGACAGCTTGTAGACGAACAGCCGGCTCTCCGGTGTCTTGTCCGGGTCCATGTTCCGCTCCTGCATGCCGAACATCTGGTCGAACTTGTCGGCGAGCGCGAGGAAGACGAAGGGGCCCGCGAACCACCACCCGCCGTTCAGCGCCGCCAGCGCCACCAGCGGAAAGATCAGCAGCGGAGCGAAATAGGGGATCGCGTTCCCGAGCGACGGCTCCACGAGAACCGTCCGGGGCGCTGCCGCGCCAGTCGAGCCTCCGGACCCCATTGTCACCTCCGTCAAAGAGCCAGCGTCATCCCGGCCGGGATTTCGCCGATCCTAACATCGCATTTCATCTCCCCGGGCGAACCAGCCAGCCGAAGAAAAAGGCCGCAAGTCCCCATGATCCCGTCGAGAACCCTGCCAGTTTCAGGACGCCCAGAACGAGGGCCGTCACGGCGGCCACACGGCTCACCGGCCGGCGCAGGCGCCCGAGAAGCTGCGTCAGGCGGCGCGATCCGGCGCTGTCCGGGTCCAGGCGGCCGGTGCGGATCAGGTAGTCGCGGGCGAAACCCAGCAGAAACGGCGCCCCGAGCGCCGCCGTCGCGGGCGGCGCCCACTCCGGCTCGATGAAGGGCGCGAGGCACACGGCGACCAGACCCATCTGGAAGCCGGCGAGACGGCGCCGGAACGGGCTCGGCGGCAGGTCGACCAAACCCCGGCCAAGACGCTCTTCCACGAACAGCGCGGCGCCGAAGAGGTAGCGCCCGAAACCGGCGAGCAGGTACCAGGCGGGCAGCGTTCCCGCGGCGAGGACCGCGATGCCGCCGGCCGCGGCCAGACCCAGCGCGTCCGCTTCGGCGTCGAGGCGGGCGCCGAACGCGCTCGTCGTGCGGGTTCGCCGGGCGATGGCGCCGTCGGCGTAGTCGCCGAGCGCGGCCGCGGCATAGACCAGGCAGGGCATCCAGCCGGCGAGCGCCCGCCCGGCTCCGGGCGCGAGCGTCGCGGCGAGCCCGCCCCCGGCGAGCGCCGCCAGGACCGCCAGCCGGACGATGGTCAGGCGGTTCGCGAGACCGAGCGGCGTGGGCGCCGGCTCCCGCGCGGCGAACGCGACCACCCCGCCGAAGACCGCGAAACCGAGCAGCCCGCCGCCGAGGGGCAGTCCGGCCAGCAGGATGCCAGCTGTGCACACCGCGCCTCCGGCGGCGGTCGCAAACCGCCAGAGTTCGTTCCCGTCCCCGATGTCCGTCACAGCGACCGAGCCCGGCCTACCCTAACAGCCGGATTCCCGTGCCGGATCCGGCGCGGCCCGCGCCGGCCCGAACACCAGTTCGGACATACTTCGCACGAGGGCGCCGTTACGGGGGAGGTGGCAGCGTGACAACAGCGACATTTCTGGTGGTGGGGCTCCTGACAGCCCCCTCGCTCGCCGCCGCCCAGGATGGCGGAATTTCGGGGACGGTGACCGACTTCGGCGGCGGCGCGCTGCCCGGCGTCACCGTCGAGGTGTCCGGTCCGGCCCTGACCGGTCCACGGGTGGTCGTGACCGACCGCCGCGGGGAGTTCGCGGCCGCGGAATTGCCGCCCGGGGACTACCTCGTCACCTTCAGTCTGGCCGGGTTCGAACAGCTCGAACGCGAGGTGGAAGTGACCGCGGGGGACACCCTCACGGTGGACGCGGAACTGCAGCTCGGCGGACTCTTCGAGGAGGTCACGGTCTCCGTGACCGGCACCGCCATCGAGGCGCCCGCCATCAACATGCCCCACGCCGTGACCGTGGTCAGCCG